>NZ_BAUJ01000005.1 GCF_000496695.1 Vibrio halioticoli NBRC 102217 | reverse complement strand
ATATTTCCTAATAACTCTCTAAAGAAAGCATTTAGGAAATGGTGGCTACTGCGGGATTTGAACCTGCGACCCCATCATTATGAGTGATGTGCTCTAACCAGCTGAGCTAAGTAGCCATTACCATATTGTCATTTCTCAACCCTGTTAGACAGTGTCGAGAACGGAGCGCATTATGCGTATATCACAGGAAAGCGTCAATAGTTTTTTTAAAGATTTCGCCAGTTATAGCCTGTTCGAACTTTTTTTAAACAAAGCGCCCTGTTTTTATGCAGAAAACATCTAATAATTCACAAAATTAGACAGTATGGAAATAGGTTTGATTAGCATTTAATCATAGAGGGTTTTGTGCCGGGCGAGATTAAAAAAATTGTTTTAATAATATTGAGCTGATAAAGAGCGGGGATTGAAATGTGTATGAATAAGGTAATTGTAACGCCAATAAAAAAGATCGCCGAAGCGATCTTTTTTTGCACAATCTTACCTGCTATCGAAGCGTAGAATTATACGTTGAAGCGGAAGTGGATAACGTCACCATCTTTAACGACGTAATCTTTACCTTCTAGACGCCATTTACCTGCATCTTTAGCGCCACTTTCACCTTTGAACTGGATGAAATCATCGTAGCCTACAACTTCAGCGCGAATGAAGCCTTTTTCGAAGTCAGTATGGATCTTACCTGCTGATTGTGGCGCAGTAGCGCCTACAGGGATCGTCCATGCACGTACTTCTTTCACACCAGCGGTGAAGTAAGTTTGTAGGGTAAGTAGATCGTAACCTGAACGAATCACGCGGTTTAGACCGGGTTCTTCAATGCCCATATCGGCTAAGAACTCAGCGCGATCTTCATCGTCTAGTTCTGCCATTTCTGATTCGATAGCCGCACATACAGGTACAACAACGTTGTTTTCTTTGGCTGCGTATTCACGAACAGCGTCTAAAAATGGGTTGTTTTCGAAGCCGTCTTCAGCCACGTTAGCAATGTACATGGTTGGCTTAAGCGTTAGGAAGTTTAAGTAACCTACCGCAAGTAGCTCTTCTTTGCTTAGCTCAACAGTACGAGCCATGCCGCCTTCAGTAAGAATTGGTAGCAGTTTTTCTAAAACAGCCAGTTCAAACTTAGCGTCTTTATCGCCACCTTTTGCTTTTTTAGCATTACGGTGCATTGCGCGTTCACAGCTATCAAGATCGGCCATTGCTAGCTCAAGGTTAATCACCTCGATGTCTTCGATAGGCGATACTTTACCTGATACGTGAACGATGTTTTCGTTCTCGAAACAGCGAACAACGTGTCCGATAGCGTCAGTTTCGCGGATGTTAGCTAGGAATTTGTTACCTAGACCTTCACCACGAGATGCGCCCGCAACCAGACCTGCAATGTCTACAAATTCCATTGTAGTTGGCAGAATTTTTTGTGGATTTACGATTTCAGCAAGAGCGTCTAAACGTAGATCTGGCACAGGAACAACGCCTGTGTTTGGTTCGATAGTACAAAACGGGAAGTTTGCCGCCTCGATACCTGCTTTGGTAAGCGCATTGAAAAGAGTTGATTTACCAACGTTTGGAAGACCAACGATGCCACATTTAAAACCCATGATTAAAACCTTATTCTGCTTTGAACGTGTGTAAGCGATTTTGTGCTTTAGTTAAACCGTCTTTTAGCAATATGTCTAAACTGCGGACGGATTCGTCGACTACGGCATCTAGGCATTCTTGCTCTTTGGCCGGGGCTTTGCCTAATACATAGCCCGCCACACGGTCTTTATGACCAGGGTGTCCGATGCCGATGCGTAGTCGGTAAAAATCTTTATTGTTGCCTAATTTGCTTATGCTGTCTTTTAGTCCGTTATGCCCACCATGACCACCACCTTTTTTGAACTTGCCGACACCTGGAGGTAAGTCTAGTTCATCGTGCGCAATCATTATCTCCTCGGGTTTTATTTGATAAAACTTAGCCAGAGCAGAGACTGATTTGCCTGAAAGGTTCATGAAAGTGGTTGGGATAAGCAAGCGAAGATCTTGGCCGTGGACCAAAATTCTGCCAGTTAAACCAAAAAACTTAGGCTCATTTTTTAGTGTCACATTATGTACTCGAGCTAATTCTTCGATTACCCAAGCGCCTGCGTTATGACGTGTTCTAGCATATTCAGGACCTGGGTTAGCCAGGCCAACAAGTAATTTAATTTCTTGGCTCAAGATTTAACTCTCGTAAATGTAGGTGACAACAAAAAGCGCGATATGATAGCACGCAATATTGGTAAGAGTAAAAAGTAAGTAACAGTAAAAAATCCCGGTGCTTAATAATAAGTACCGGGATTCTTGGAATTATTCTGGTTCTTAAGAACCCCATTCATACTCAAACAATCAGATGTTGAATATTGAATGACTTAACTTTTAGCGGCTATTGCTTAGCTTAGAAACTAAAAATTAGTTACTAAACATCGCAGAGATAGACTCTTCGTTGCTGATGCGACGAATCGCTTCAGCTAGCATGCTAGATAGAGTTAACTGAGATACTTTACCTGTTGCTGCCATTTCTTTGCTTAGTGTAATTGAGTCAGTGATGATCACTTGGTCAAGTACTGAGCTCTTAATGTTTTTCGCAGCAGTGCCAGAGAATACAGCGTGTGTTGCGTAAGCAAATACACGTTTAGCGCCACGCTCTTTTAGAGCTTCAGCTGCTTTACATAGTGTGCCACCAGTATCGATCATGTCATCAACGATCACACAGTCACGACCTTCAACGTCACCAATAAGGTTCATTACTTCAGAAACGTTCGCGCGTGGACGACGTTTGTCTACGATAGCGATATCAACATCACCAAGAGCTTTTGCTGTAGCGCGAGCACGTACAACGCCGCCTAGGTCAGGAGATACAACAACAGGATCTTCTAGGCCACGGTTTTTCATATCTTCAAGAAGAACTGGAGTACCGAAGATGTTATCTACTGGTACGTCGAAGAATCCTTGAATTTGCTCTGCGTGTAGGTCGATAGTTAGAACGCGGTCAACACCAACGTTAGATAAGAAGTCAGCGACTACTTTTGCTGTAATTGGCACACGAGCAGAACGCACGCGGCGATCTTGGCGAGCATAGCCGAAGTAAGGGATTACAGCTGTAATACGGCCGGCAGAAGCACGACGCATTGCGTCAATCATTACTACCAACTCCATCAGGTTGTCATTGGTAGGGGCACAGGTAGATTGAATGATAAATACATCGCTACCGCGAACGTTTTCATTAATTTGTACAGCGACTTCGCCATCAGAAAAACGGTCAACGACAGCATCACCTAGAGAAATATATAGGCGGTCAGCAATGCGTTGGGCTAGTTCAGGTGTAGCGTTACCAGCAAATAGCTTCATATCAGGCACGGTGGAAACCTCGAGGTTGCGTCCAGTTAATTGGGTAGTGTTTGGGCAGATAACTGCGCCAATGTCAGGTGCAAAGGAGAAATGTTGTTTCCTTGTGCAACAAATGCTGTTGTATTTTCGGGAAGTTGTCTTAATATGTTTTGTGCTTCTAATTGAGTATCAAACTCAGCAAAAACGCAAGACCCTGTTCCCGTCAATCTTGACGGCGCATATTGTAACAGCCAAGAAAGTTGCTTATCAACCTCTGGGTACAGTAAACGCACTATTTTTTCGCAATCGTTTTCGTAGGGGCTACTTTTTAGCTCTTCCCAACTGCGTTTTTGTGTATCTCTTGTTAGATTTGGGTGACAAAATATCTCAGCTGTGGAAATACTTTGGTTTGGTCTGACGACTAAATACCACTTTTCTTCTGGTTCAACTTTAGTCAAAGACTCCCCAACACCTTCGGCAAATGCTGCAAAGCCTTGCACAAATACAGGAACATCTGCCCCTAAACTTAGTCCTATCTTGGCTAAGTCTGGCAAAGATATATCAAGTTGCCATAAATAATTGAGCGCGACCAAGGTAGTAGCGGCGTTAGATGAACCGCCACCAATGCCGCCGCCCATAGGCAAGACTTTATTGATATGAATATCAGCGCCTAATGAATGGTTGGCAGCAGCTTCGGAGTTTTTAAGTACCGCTTCTTTTAATGCAACTGCCGCTTTCCAGATAAGGTTTTGTTGGACAGGAACACCTTCAAGTTCAGGGGTAACGGTGATTTTTCCACTATTGTTAGCGGTAATGGTGAGCTCATCACCAAAGTTAATAAACTGAAAAAGTGTTTGTAGATCGTGGTAGCCATTGTCTCGGCGTCCAGTGATGTACAAAAACAGATTTAGCTTGGCTGGCGATGGCCAGGTTGTGGTGCTGGTTATCATTGTATATTCCACTTACTGATAACAATGTTCAGTTTGATTGGGTCTCTCGAAAGGGTCATTTTGTTTGGTAAAATGAGGTCATTGGTTTCTTGATAGCTTTTATAATCCATCAACCAAGTCTGCCCACCGCGAGTTTGTTGTAAAGAGGCTAAAGTGCCATTCTCTGCAACTTCAAAGTGATCGGCTGCGGTTGGCTGTCCTTTGATCCAGTCTTGCATATAAACAATCGGTAAGCGCATGCCGGTTAATTGGTAAAACAAAAGATCGGCATCTTTATCAAAATAACGTTTTCCATGGATATCGGTTACTGTAGCGCCTTGCTCATCAATACTTAAATTGAGCACAGTCTTGCCTAAAAAAGTCGACAGTCGTAACTGGCTTTGTTGTGGCGATTGCTTCCAATGGAAGTTTAAACTTTGGCGTTGGGTAGGGTCGATATAACCGAGTTTTCCTGAAAGACTAAAATTGGTCAGTGTGGCAAGTTTTGCTTGATGGGTTTGATATTCGACACTGTGAGTCGGAACATGTTGCGTAGTCTCACAACCAAACAACAATAAAATAAGAAAGAAGGGTGTAAACCTAAGCAAGCATTTCAAAATAGAAGATGTTTGAGTGATTTGCATGTCAAGAATTAGAGCTCTGATTCAAGGTTTGAGCTAATGATACAATAAAGCCTCTTTTATTGCTGTAGTGCTTCAAGTAAAATTGCGTTTTTATTTTGTATGTCTAAGTAGTAAATGCCTTTATTGACCATAGGAATCAATCACAATACCGCTTCGGTGGAACTGAGAGAGAAAGTCGCGTTTTCTCCAGATAAGATGAGCGATGCCTTGCAGCAGTTACATTCTATGTCTGAGGTCAAAGGTAGCGTTATTCTATCTACCTGCAATCGTACTGAACTTTATATTGATGCTCCGTCGGCAAATAATATTGTCGATTGGCTTATCGATTTCCATCAAGTTAAAGATGATGACTTAAAACCTAGCCTCTATCATTACAGTGACGAAGAAACGATTCAGCATTTAATGAGAGTCTCATGTGGTTTAGACTCTTTGGTGTTGGGTGAGCCTCAAATATTAGGCCAAGTAAAACAAGCCTATGCCGACGCTAAAGAAAGAGGCGTGGTAAAAGGTAATTTAGATAAGTTATTTCAAAAAGCCTTCTCTGTTGCTAAGCGAGTACGTACAGAAACGGATATTGGCGGGAATGCGGTTTCCGTTGCTTATGCGGCTTGTACTTTAGCTAAACATATTTTTGAATCACTAGAGCGCTCTAAAGTATTATTGGTTGGTGCGGGCGAAACCATTGAGCTGGTTGCGAAACATTTATCCGATACCGGCTGTCATAATATGACGGTGGCCAACCGTACCCGCGAACGTGCGGCAGGTTTGGCGGCGCAGTTTAATGGGCAAGTAATCAGTTTAAGTGAGATTCCACAAACTTTAGTCGATACCGACATTGTAATAAGCTCTACCGCTAGTCCGTTACCCATTATAGGTAAAGGCATGGTAGAAAGTGCGCTAAAAACACGTAAACATAAACCTATCTTGTTTATTGATATTGCCGTGCCTAGAGATATAGAGTCAGAAGTCTCTGAACTCAGTGACGCTTATCTTTATACTGTGGATGATCTGCAAACCATTATTGATAAAAATATTGAGCAGCGCCGAGCCGAAGCGGTTCAAGCTGAAAAAATCATTGCCATTGAGAACAAAGAGTTTAAAAGCTGGTTACGTTCTCGAAAGGCTGTGGAAAGCATTAGGGATTATCGCCGCGCCTCAGATTGCGTTCGTCGCGAGCTGTTAGAAAAAAGCTTACAAGCGTTAAGCGTTGGTGGTGATCCAGAAAAAGTATTACTAGAGTTAAGCAATAAATTGACCAATAAACTCATCCATATCCCCACCAAATCGCTTCAAGAAGCGGCTGAGCAGGGCGCATTGGATGATTTAGCTGTAATAAGAAAAAGCCTTGGTCTTGAAGACCTATAACTATTTTTAAGAAGAATATGAAAGCATCGATATTAGTGAAATTGGAGACGTTAGTTGAGCGTTATGAAGAAGTGCAACACCTACTTGGTGATCCGGGCGTTATCGGCGATCAAAACAAGTTCCGTGCACTATCAAAAGAGTACTCTCAACTAGAGGAAGTCACCAAGTGCTTCCAAGCTTATCAGCAAGCTCAAGAAGATCTTGAAGCTGCGCAAGATATGGCTAACGAAGACGATCCTGAGATGAAAGAAATGGCTCAGGAAGAAATTAAAGATGCAAAAGCGAACATTGAGTCTTTGACCGATGAGCTACAAATTCTATTGCTACCAAAAGATCCTAACGACGAACGTAACTGTTTCTTAGAGATCCGCGCCGGTGCTGGTGGTGATGAAGCCGGTATCTTTGCGGGCAACCTTTTCCGCATGTACTCAAAATTTGCTGAGAAGAAAGGTTGGCGCGTAGAAGTCATGAGCGCCAATGAATCAGAGCAAGGTGGTTACAAAGAAGTGATCGCTAAAGTGTCGGGTGATGGCGTATACGGCACCATGAAATTTGAGTCTGGCGGTCACCGCGTACAGCGTGTTCCTGAGACTGAATCTCAAGGTCGCGTACATACTTCGGCGTGTACCGTGGCGATTATGCCAGAGATCCCAGAAGCTGAGCTTCCACAAATTAAAGCCAGCGATCTAAAAATTGATACCTTCCGTTCATCGGGCGCAGGTGGTCAGCACGTTAACACCACGGACTCTGCTATTCGTATTACTCACTTACCAACCGGCACAGTTGTTGAGTGTCAGGATGAGCGTTCACAGCATAAAAACAAAGCCAAAGCGATGTCTGTGCTGGCAGCTCGTATTACCCAAGCTGAAGAAGCTAAGCGTGCGGCTGAAGTGTCAGATACTCGTCGTAACCTGCTAGGTTCTGGTGATCGTAGTGACCGTATCCGTACTTACAACTACCCACAAGGGCGTGTATCGGATCACCGCATCAACCTGACCTTATACCGTCTAAATGAAATTTTAGAAGGTGATATGCAGTCACTGATCGACCCTGTGATGGCAGAACATCAAGCTGATCAGCTTGCCGCTCTATCTGAAAATAACTAAGTCGTGTCTTTACCTAGTGTACAAGAGTCGCTGAATTCAGCGACTCTGCGTTTACTTGAATTAGGCATTGATTCCGCAAAGCTTGATGCGTCGGTATTGCTGTGTCACGTACTACAAAAGCCACGCAGTTATTTGCTAACTTGGCCTGAGAAACTACTGACAGATCAGCAGCACCAAGATTTTAATGCCCTTATGCAGCGCCGCATTAATGGTGAACCCATCGCTTATATTACTGGCGAGCGTGAGTTTTGGTCATTACCTCTTAATGTATCGCCAACCACCTTAATCCCACGCCCTGACACTGAGCGTTTAGTCGAATTGGCTTTGGATAAAATCGGTACAGCTCCCGGTAAAGGGCTTGACTTGGGGACAGGTACAGGTGCAATTGCTTTGGCTTTAGCTTCTGAATGTCCGCATTTTGAGTTTATTGGCGTTGATATCCAAGATGATGCGCGCATTTTAGCGACTGGCAACGCCAACAAGTTGGGCATTAAAAATGCACAATTCTTACAAGGCAGCTGGTTTGAACCTGTGGTCAATGCAGGGCATTTTCAGATCATTGTCTCAAACCCGCCTTATATCGATGAGCAGGATCCTCATTTGGTGATTGGCGATGTTCGCTTTGAACCTGATTCGGCGCTGGTGGCGGCGGAGAATGGATTAGCAGACTTACGGCACATTGCTAAACATGCAAGAGATCACCTTGCCGATGGTGGCTGGTTATTGATGGAGCATGGCTTTGAGCAAGGCGAACAAACTCGACAAATATTATTGGATATGGGCTATCAGCTAGTATCTACCGAGCAAGACTACGCAGGTCAAGACAGAGTGACCTTAGGTCAATTTAAAGGAAGAAATGAATGTACGTAGCATTAAAAAATATCCACCTGATCTTAATTGCATTGAGTGCAGGATTATTTATCACTCAATACATTTTGATGGTGAGTAAATCACCGTTACAGAACAAGAAATTTATAAAAGTGACACCGCATGCCGTGAATGGTTTGCTCATTTTATCCGGTATTCTACTGTTACTTGTGACCGGTTGGGTTCCATTTAGACCGGGCTCTGAGTGGTTAACAGAAAAATTCACCTGTGTTTTAGCGTATATCGCATTGGGTGTATTTGCTCTAAAAATGGGTAAAAACCAGCTTCTACGCGGTTTTGCTTTCTTAGGTGCTTTAGGTTGGTTGTTAATGGCAGCTAAGATCGGCATGACAAAAATGCCAATACTTATGGGGTAAAAGATGTCAGATCTGTGGTTTAAAGGTCTCGATGATTTGGAATTAGTCGAAGGTGCTTTGCGTCTTTGTGCTCAAGTCGACCCTAGTGTTAATGCGACATGGGTAGAGTTACAGTTAGAAAAAATGCTTGATGAAGCGGAACAAGCTTTATCAAGAGAAACAAACGAAAAAGCGCGCTTTGATGCCTTATTGCGTCTTTTTTACCAGCAATGGGGCTTTAAGGGTGACTACGAGAATTACTTCTCGTCTGAAAACGCCTTTATAGAAAAAGTCCTAGAACGTAAAAAAGGCATTCCGGTTAGCCTTGGCGCTCTATTATTATTCTTAGGGCGTAAGTTAGGTTTTCCGATCAAAGGAGTGAGTTTTCCCACTCAATTCTTGTTGGTAGTTGAATGGACAAACGCACAACACGACTATGTAAACCCTTTTAATGGTGAGTATGTAGCGAAACATACTTTGCTATCTTGGCTTAAAGGCGCGGAAGGCAACTCAGCGATGCTAAAGCCAGAGCACTTAAAAGTGGCGGATACCTCGACCATTATTGGACGCTGGTTAGGCGTACTCAAAGGCGCATTGATGCGAGAGGAACGCTATACTCAAGCTCTAGCATGCAGTGATTTAGCATTGAGTTTAGTGCCAGAAGATCCGTACGAGATCCGCGACCGAGGCTTTATTTATCAGCAATTAGATTGTTTTCAAATTGCGCGTAAAGACTATGAGTTCTTTATTGAGAACTGCCCTGAAGATCCTGCGGCTGAGATACTTAAGCTACAGCTAAAAGCAATTAATGACGAGCCAGTGGTTTTACACTAGCGCTCAATAAAAAGAGAGATGGATATGGAACAAAAAGTCGTTCAGGTTGGTGATATTTCAGTTGCTAATGACAAGCCTTTTACGCTATTTGGTGGGATCAACGTTCTTGAATCTCGCGATCTGGCAATGCGTGCTTGTGAACAGTACGTAGAAGTGACCGATCGCTTAGGGATCCCTTACGTATTTAAAGCGTCATTTGATAAAGCAAACCGCAGCTCTGTACACTCTTATCGTGGTCCTGGCCTTGAAGAAGGGATGCGCATCTTTGAAGAATTGAAGTCTACTTTTGGCGTTAAGATCATCACTGATGTACACACAGAAGCGCAAGCTCAACCTGTATCGGAAGTGGTTGATGTGATTCAATTACCTGCTTTCTTAGCACGCCAAACTGATCTTGTTGAAGCGATGGCAAAAACAGGCGCCGTGATTAACGTTAAAAAACCTCAGTTTATGAGCCCAAATCAAGTGGGTAATATCGTTGATAAATTTGCTGAGTGTGGCAACGACAAGATCATCTTATGTGAGCGTGGCGCTTGCATGGGTTACGACAACTTAGTGGTTGATATGCTAGGTTTTGGCGTGATGAAAAAAGTGTCTAACGGTAGCCCTATCATCTTTGATGTGACTCACTCACTGCAAATGCGAGACCCAAGTGGCGCAGCCTCTGGTGGTCGTCGTGAGCAAACAGTAGAGCTTGCTAAAGCAGGTCTAGCTACTGGCATTGCAGGTTTGTTTATCGAAGCGCATCCAGATCCGGATAAAGCGCGTTGTGACGGCCCTTCAGCGTTGCCACTGGATAAACTTGAGCCGTTCTTGGCGCAGATGAAATCTTTGGATGATTTAATCAAAAGTTTTGCACAGATAGATATTAAATAGAGTTTCTACTCACAACTCTGTGATACTTTTAATAAAAACGGGCTTTGCATTCGCAAGCCCGTTTTTTTGTTGCTATTTTTTGCATACACATCTAATTGAATAGTAATGGTTGCAAATGAAATCACTCGTATTAGCAATAGCAGTAGGGACACTAGTCGTAGGTTGCGCCTCAGACGATATCGTGGTCAGTAATAATGATGACGTGCAAAAACTGACCATCCTACATACCAATGATCACCACGGTCGTTTTTGGCCAAACAAATACGGTGAATTGGGTATGGCGGCCAGAAAAACGCTGATTGATCAAATTCGTCAAGAAGTTGAATCTGAAGGTGGCGCGGTGTTGCTACTCTCTGGTGGTGACATCAATACGGGTGTACCAGAGTCGGATCTTCTGGATGCGGAACCTGATTTCAAAGGCATGACCTTACTGGGCTACGATGCGATGGCGATTGGCAACCATGAATTCGATAACCCATTATCGGTATTAGAAAAACAGCAACAATGGGCTAAGTTCCCGATGCTGTCGGCCAATATTTACGAAAAACAGAGCCAACAGCGAAAATTTCAGCCTTATCAAATGTTTGATAAAGACGGTTTAAAAATTGCTGTTATAGGCTTAACCACCGAAGACACCGCCAAAATAGGCAATCCTGAATATATCCAAGGCTTAGAATTTAGAGACCCTAAATCTGAAGCAAGACAACTGCTAAAAGAGATAGAAACTCGCGAACAACCGGATATTACCATTGCTGTCACGCACATGGGGCACTACCAAAATGGCCAACATGGTGGCAATGCGCCGGGCGATGTAGCCCTTGCTCGTTACTTGCCTGAGGGCGCACTTGATATGGTGATTGGCGGTCACTCACAAGAGCCTGTGTGTATGGAAGGCCCAAACTTGGTGAAAAAGAACTTTAAGCCGGGAGATGCTTGTCAACCAGACCAACAAAATGGCACTTGGATCATGCAAGCCTTCGAATGGGGTAAATACGTTGGGCGTGCTGATTATGAATATTCTGATGGTGAGCTAGAGCTTGTTCATTATGCGTTAGTACCGATTAACCTGACGAAAAAAGTGGAAGTGGATGGCAAAAAACAGCGCGTAATTGTTGGTGAAAAAATCGAAGCTGATTCAGATGTAGAAGACTTTTTAACGCCATACCAAGAGCAAGGGCAAGCCAAACTGAATGTGAAAATTGCGCAGTCCAACGGCAAGCTGGAAGGAGATCGTAATAAGGTTAGGTTTGAACAAACTAACTTAGGTCGCTTAATTGCTACCGCGCACATGCAACGTGCTAAAGCGGATTTTGGCGTCATGAACTCAGGTGGCGTGCGTGACTCTATCGCCGAAGGGGATATAACTTACAAAGACGTACTGACAGTACAGCCCTTTGGCAACATCATTACTTATGTCGATATGAAAGGATCTGAGATTTTAGATTACCTAAATGTAGTCGCGACTAAGCCAACCGACTCAGGTGCGTATGCGCAGTTCTCTGGTATTTCGATGACAGTGGCAAAAGATGGGGTGAAAAACGTCAAAATTGGCGGGAAAGTGCTAGAAGAAGATAAAATGTATCGCTTCAGTGTACCAAGCTTTAATGCCGCTGGTGGAGACGGTTATCCTGTCATCAAAGATCACAGCGGTTTTGTCAACACTGGCTTTGTTGATGCCGAGGTATTGAAGGAGTATCTTGAGACGAATAGCCCCATTGATATTAGAAGTTATGAATCTCGTGGGGAAATGACTTACGAATAGGACTAAGAAGATTATGACACCTGCGGTACGTTTATTGAAAAAGAACAAGGTTCCCTTTGAACTTCATCAATACAAGCATGACCCTAACCAACACAGCTTCGGACAAGAAGCCGTTGAAGCTACAGGAAAGCCTGCAGAACAGGTGTTTAAAACCCTTCTTTTCTCAGTGGATGGCACAGCCAATGGTCTTGGGGTTGCTGTCATCCCTGTAAATACTAAGCTCAATCTAAAATGGGCTGCTAAAGCCAACAAACTGAAAAAAGCCGCTATGGCAAATCCCGATCTTGCGCAAAAAGTCACAGGCTATTTGGTGGGGGGGATCAGCCCTCTAGCGCAGAAAAAACGCTTACCGACTTTTATTGACCAAAGCGCCGAAAACCTTGCCTCTATGTGTATTAGTGGCGGTAAACGTGGGCTGGAAATTGAGATTTGTCCTAAGCATCTGGCAGAGCAGGTGCAGGGGCGTTTTGTGAATCTTGGGGAGTAGGTAGAACTCACCCAATAAAGGTCAATTTTGCTTAACGGATGTATCTGCAAAAATAGTGACTTTCTATAACAACAATGCCCGAATGTTGAGTTCGGGCATTGTTGTTTTTATTGCATGCTAGGTTTAATTACTTCTTTAAACTCAACTTACCTTTGATGCGAGTCTTGCTCGGTTGCTCAGCAGAAGCAGGCTTTGTTTTGGGCATGACGTAGTGTTTGTTGCCTGATGGTTTGCCGCCTGAGGATTTTTGGCTTGCCGGCTTGCCATTTGGACGGTGCCTGCTTGGGGTGAACTTGCCATCAAACACTTGTTTTTGCTCATCACGGTTACGGCGCGCTCTAGAGGCTTGGTTTTCTTCTCGACTGTCGTAGAGTTTAGCGTCGGTGGCTTTTCTGATGCGTCGGCCTTTTACGTCTTTGGTGGACGCTTCTTCGGTGCCCACAGAGTCGCCACTTAGCTCAAGCAGTACTTTTACTTCATCATCGGTTAAGTAGCGCCATTTGCCGTTAGGGATGCCGTCAATGGTGATGTTCATGATGCGCACGCGGCGCAGTTTGAATACGCGGTAATCCAAAGCTTCACACATACGTCTTATCTGGCGGTTTAAGCCTTGAGTCAATACAATACGAAAGCTGTATTCTGATTCTTTAGTAATTTTACACGGCAGAGTGACGGTATCTAAAATGGATACGCCATTGGCCATCTTTTGCAAAAATTCAGGAGTGATGGCTCTGTCGACGCGCACTACATATTCTTTTTCGTGGTTGTTGCCTGCGCGTAAGATCTTATTCACGATGTCACCATCGTTGGTCAAGAAAATCAGTCCATCAGAGGGCTTATCTAAGCGGCCAATTGGGAAGATGCGCTCTTTGTGTCCAATAAAGTCAACAATGTTACCTTGTATGTCTCGCTCAGTTGTACACGTGATACCGGTTGGTTTGTTGAGTGCTATATAGATCGGCTTTTGTTTGGTTCGAAGTGATTTACCATCCACTAGAACTTCGTCCCCAGAGGTGACTTTGGTGCCCATTTCTGGGATTTGACCATTAATAGTCACTCGGCCTTGTTCAATCAGTCGGTCTGCTTCTCTGCGAGAGCAAAAACCCGTTTCACTGATGAATTTATTTAATCGCTTTGCGTTGTCGGACATAGTTCTCTCTGTTTGAGTTAACCAAGACGCTTTTGATGTCGTTCTCGATTCTCTAGTTTTTTTTCTGTGTTTTTTTTCAGCATTACATACACGGCGCCACTTCCGCCATGAAAGGTTTGAGCTGAATGCACACAGAGCACTTCATTAATTTGTTGTAGCCAAAAAGCCACGTAGCTTTTCATTAATGCCGGTGGCGTAGATTTATGACCTTTGCCATGCACAATGATTATAGTTCTGGCATCGAGCTTTAAGCACTGCTTGAGAAAGTGTACAACCTCGTCTCTGGCTTGAGTCAGGGTTCTGCGGTGCAAATCTAACTTAGCTTGGATTGGGTACTTACCCAGCCTTAACTTACGGTAGACACCGTCTTGTACGCCGCTACGTTTAAACTCAATAATATCGTCAGGCTTTAGCATTGGCGCATTATCAAGTGTTAGGTATTCTGGTAATTCTTCTTCAATACTCACTGCCGCTTTTTGTCTCAACAGATGATTTTCATCAACAGTGTGAGATTTTTTATGTACCGCAGTATCTTGAGGGAGAGGTTTTACATCGCCCATCATCTCCTGGAAGGAAAAATCGTTTTCAAATTCTTCAGACATAGACATCAAGAAATTGTTTGAGATAGGGAGATTATAATTGGAAAAAACGGAACGTCACTTAAAAAAGAAAAAACCGAGGCAATTCAAATTGACTCGGCGCAACAAATTAGCTGCAATGATCTAGTGAGGAGATACATCATTCATTGCTGAACGATTTCCCTATGTTAGATTGCTACAAAAATGCTGTAATGATCTAAATCAATTGTTGCTCGTATGTAATGAAAATATATATTTTTTTAATGTGTGCATGTGTATTGATGTGTGATAGGACGAATAATCGCCACTTGAAACCAACAAATGACAAATTATAAAATTAGGTGTTGCACAGGGAAAAAATATCCGTATTATACGGCTTCTCAGCAGGAAACAGTTCTTGTGGAGTAGTCATGAAGTGAAAACTTTATTGATGAAATCTCGGTGAATAGCGCAGCTTGGTAGCGCATCTGGTTTGGGACCAGAGGGTCGGGGGTTCGAATCCCTCTTCACCGACCATCTTTAGAAACCCCGCAACTTTGTTGCGGGGTTTCGTCGTTTCTGGCTACTTAAAACCCTACCTAAATATGATCTCTTTGTGATTCATTGACTTTCTCTTTCTAAGATTGGCCTGTTTTAACCGACTTTACTAGCATGATTTGCTCAATATGCTAGGGTGCCTTATCTGCTTATTTTTTGTGCAATAGTTGCTATACAGAGAAAACTTGTCTAAAAATTATACACCGTACGTAAGTAAGGATCTTGTAATGTTAGGCAAACTAAATCTTTGGTGTGGTGCTGCTTTACTGTGTGTAGGACCCAATATCTATGCTCAAGAGAGCGCAGAAGAGAAGAGTGATGTGACGTTAACTGTAGGTGATGTCATTGATAAGCCAGGGGTCTTGTCTCCTAAAGGAACGTGGTCATTAGAAGGTTCTTTAAGTTTTACGCAAAACTCATCCAACAGAGTTTCGGTAGTGGGTTACACCGTATTGCCCACGTTAATCGTAGGCCGCATAGAAGTCAGTGATGCGGATTTTGTTACCACTACCTTTGGTTTAACCGCTAGGCTTGGTTTGACCAATGCCACTGAGTTTGAAATTCGTTTACCGTATGTATACCGAAATGATCAGGTGGTTGTAAGGCCGATACAAGACGGATCGCCCGACGTGATCAATCGCTCAACAAGTGGCGGTGCGATTGGGGATCTTGAGGTGGGGTTGCGTCATCAATTTAATTTTAACACTACGCCATATTGGATAGGCGGATTACGCGTTAAAACTCGAACGGGGCGTTCTCCCTATGATATTGAGATAGATGAAAGCACCAATACCCTAAAAGAGGTTTCTACAGGCTCTGGGTTTTGGAGTATCGAGCCAAGTCTAACAATGCTTTATCCTTCCGATCCTGCAGTATTGTACGCCAATGTTGGGTATATCTTTAATATAGAAGACACAGTACAAATCGGCTCTGAAGAGCAGAAGATTGAGCTAGGGGATACGATTTCTATCGGCGGAGGAATGGGTTTTGCAGTAAATCCAGACTTGTCATTCTCTTTAGGTGTTAGCCACAAAACCATTTTAAAAAGTAAGGTCAACGGACAACAATCTGACGATGCCAAACTTCTTCATCTAGATTCTTTGACTATGGGCGTTAACCTTAAAATGAATGATCGCTCGTCAGTGAATATCAGTGCTCAAGCTGGATTAACGGAAGATACGCCAGACTTCCAACTTTCTTTAAGAGTGCCTTATTACTTCTAGGCTGATAGGTTGATAGCTTGATAGCTTGGTTCTAATCCACTGAGTTAAACCACAAATACAGGCAAACAAAATCTTTGTATCTTCTGCCCTAAAACGCGTTGAAGTAACGAGTTGGTTCCCGCATAAATTGTGCTGTGAGCATAGGGATTAGTGCGAACACACATGATAGAACTACAGTGAGGCATCAGTCGAGTAACTGATTCATTGGAAGGAAAAAGGCTTTATATTGATCTGCTGTGGTTACCGGATTTTTAAAACATGACTATAAAGGCTGCTTTTGAAAGTAGCTTTCACAACATTATTTTTATGCACGGTTAACCGTTAGTAGTGATGGTTGAGTAATGCCCCTTTAAGGCGAATATCGTCTCTTATTTGTTTGTTTACCCCTTCTACTCGAGCATCAATATCCACGACTGTATCTAACCCCAGCACACTATTATCGAGTGTATTCTGAATAATGTTAATCAGGCTAGGTGTAGAAATTGTTTGGCTTACGTAAGGTTGATCTGGCTGGCTATTTACATCTTCAACAATGTTTCCATCACCTGCTTTTACGATATTAATTAACCCAGAGTTACCTTGGGGAATAGCAGTGTTCGGTTTTGTTTCAGCGGTGAGTGTGCCATTTCTAAACACTAAATTAGCAATGGTGGTACGGTAGAATTTCTCTCCATTAACAGCAGCACTAATGCTAATGCCAATATCAACAATGTAGTCGTTTGCAAGTTGAAAACCACCGCGTAGCTCTGACAGTGCCGCATTATCTAAAATATATGCATTAGGCAGGTCTATTTCATCGGCGAGTGTTGGGGCGCTGTGCATCAAGCATAAGGCGCAAGCTAAAGCTAATTTCTGGCTTGTCATAGGTGCTCCTAGTAGTCTCCAGAAACCGGTAAGGTAATACTAAATATCCCTAGAGAGTCTCTTGATATCCCCGTATCTAAAGGGGAGGACTGATAGATGGAAAAATTATCATTTTGAATAAAGCTTTCTCTTCCTATATTGGCTTCACTACGAACTAATAAGATTAACCCTGAGTAGTAAGGTTGAAACTCTTCAATAGACATAATGAGTGTGCCTCGTGAAGGATCACCTAAAATAACCTTGTCTTTGGTTATTCCCTTGATTACAACAAAATGCATGTACCCCTCGAAGTTGACCAAGGTAATTCCAGGTACACCTATATCTCGTATTTTATTTAAGCTTAATTTAAAACCATCAGACTTTAAGCCAATAGATTGTAGATAGAACTTCATATCAAGGAGGGAAAACCCTTTTTTGTTGATCACCTCTTTATTGCCCTTGTCATACATGACTTTGAAAATCTGTTGTTCTTTTATCGGGCGTTGATAGTGGAAGTGTAAAAGTGATGCCAGTGCGGCAGAGCCACAACTGAAGTCATACTGTTGAAGATAGACATCGCCAAACAGAGTCTCTTTATAACTTTTTACAGGGACAGAGTAATTGGCTCTGTGGGGTAAAAAGTCAATAGCAAAAGTTGATGCTGAATAAATCAGCACCAACCCAACTAGACATTGTCGTATTATCTTTAACATGACATTTGCTACTTAATACTTAGGTTTATAACAGTTGAGTTCTGTATGAGCACGTTATTGCCGGTGTTTTGTATAACACTTGAAATACCAGAACTGTCTGCAAATGCACCTGAAGCCATTATGTTACTCCCACTTACTGTATTGTCGGCTACGTTACCATCTATAGCACCATCGATATCTGAAGTTAAACTAGTGACATCAAGCTCAACATGCTTTTGTCCCCTAGATTGCTCCATGATATCAATGGCGACTGCGGAGCTAGGTAGCGCGATTTCTTCAGCCTGTATAGAGAAGGTTAATATCAAACTTATTGTACACAGTGCCGAGCGCATCTTTACCTCCTAGCTAGTAAGGCTTAGTTGCCGTGAATACTGGCGTTGGTATTTACAGATTGTTGCACTAGTGAGTTTGCACCCGCATTTTGCGCAACCGTTGTGATACCCGCAATATCAGACATACCGTCGATACTGTTCGCTGTGCGTATGTTTAGCGCACCTGCTGTGCCATTAGAGCGTTTTTTCGAATAGCCACGTTGATCACTACCACCACTCATACCAAGCTCAACATCGTTATCATCTACTTCACCATTAAGCTCAGAGTTTGCTACAACAAAGTTAGCTTCGACGTTTAGCTCATATCGAGTATCAGTATTGAAGCTGTCATCAATTGTAAGGGTTTTACTTGAATCTGAATCAATATTGAAACTGTCAGCTAACTCTAGGCTTTGACTCGAGTCTCGATTGTAACTATCGGTATAGTCATCTTGCGAACTTGAATCTGAGTCAACTTTAAAGCTATCAGTTACACTCGCGTTGGTGCTGTTATCGTCGGTTTTAGTAGTGGTCGTAGTAGTGGTTGTAGTACTGCTGCTGTCATTAGCACTGTCAGACCATTGTCGGTTGTTATTACCGTCTTCAACATAGTTTTCAACGTCGTGTGAGGCTGATGTTGAAGGGATAGTTACGTCATCGGCTTGATCGCCACCACCGTTGCCGCCACCACCGTTGCCGCCACCGCCACCGCCACCAGCCAAGGCATTACCACTAAGTAAAACTGCTGCAAGCACTATCGCGATGTTTGTTTTGTATAGATTCATAATAAGTTCCCCGTTTCCTTTTTTATCCGTTGAGGGTTATTGCAAATACTGACGTACTCCCACTGCTCCTCGAGAGTTCTGAGATTATAGGTAAAGAAAAAAAGCGTGAGGGAGCGTCTAGCTGGCTTTGAGTGTGAAACTTCATTTTTGATTTTAAAAACACTTAAATATCAATTGTTTAGGTGTTAATTACGTAGAGGTTGCTTTGAGTATGAATAAAAGTGTTAAAAAAGGCTGAATAAAGATGAGTGCTATTAAAAGTAGTCGCTGTGTTTAAAAATAAGGTCTGACATTAGTTTGAAATTTACTCTAATAAAAACAGATTCTTAAAATTTAAATGATGAAAGTTTGCATAATAATTTAAGGTGCTAGGTACTACATTTGCAGGAGAATATGAGTAGGTAACTCAGCCTTAGGTAGGCATTTCATCTTTCTAAATTACCACCTGTAGACTATATTTCTGTATGAATAATCATCAACAAGGGATGGTGGCATCGCTAGTTATTTATTGAAGCCACTACAAATAGCACTACAGATGAGCTCTCGAAATGTAATGATCCTTGCGGAGAAGAGTCTCCAAACAAGCCTATTAGAAAAACAACTCACAGCTAGCCTTAATCTCAATGTTTTTACTTATCTTCCTGACGAGGCAATATCAAAAAGCCACAATTTAGTGGCTGATCTTGTTTTGATTGAATATGACTATTTACGCAAAATTAAGGACGAACGTGTATTGCCTGATTTTGACATGTTGAATTGGCCTTTAATGGTTCATGATGTACCGCCCGACGAGGTCGACGAAGATATTTTGCGTTGGAAGTTCTTAAAAGGGGTACTTTTAAAAAATGCATTAGTAAAACATATTCATGAAAGTATCGATTATATCTTTAGTGGTGGTTTGTGGTTGCCCCGTATTTATATGGAACGCTTAGTGCGTAGCTACCGCACCACCGACCTTTCCATAGAGCAACAAGATTCAGGGCTGACTTCTAGGGAAAAACAAATACTAGAGTTGCTGGCGTACGGAATTTCAAATCAACAGATTGCCTCTCGCTTATTTTTGTCAGAAAGCACGGTAAAAAGCCATATCTATAAGCTGTATAAAAAACTGAATGTGCATTCAAGACATGATGCGGTGAGATACGCTCGAATGAATGACTATTCGTTGACCAAATCCTAAATAATTAAAGCTATAAGAGAGGGCACCTTTGAAAGTTCCTTTGCGTAGTTTGAGGGGATGCGTACGCTTGACAGTAATCTTGATCACATTTTTTACTCAAAGATCGTTTTGCGACTACAATTAAATCAATGTTTTACGGTTTGATAGATAGCAAGGTCTAATATTAAATCAGATCTGGATGAAGCTTAAATAAGGATATGAAGCTAATGAATAAACGTTTTCTCACCGTCCCATTGATCTTGGCGTTTTCCTCGACAGCATTTGCCGCCGAGTCAGACAAGATCACTTTTTCTCATTTTTATGGCGGTATTAAGCTAGGTACAGCAAATTATGGAGATTTAGGTCCAGCGGTCACTGACGTTACAGGAGTCGATGACTCACCTTTTTCTTGGGGAGCTTATTTTGGTATCCAAGCGTTACCTTGGTTGGCGTTTGAACTTGGGTATCATGATTTAGGAGAGGCAGATTTAAAAGATGTTTCTGGTAGTTATGATGCGAAAACTTTGGATCTAACCGCCAAAGCTTCTTATGAATTTGCTGAGAAATTCTCCGTTTTCGGTAAAGTTGGTTTTCAAGCTTATGAATGGAATGCCAATGGTGAGAATGTTTATGAAGATGATCAAGGTTGGACGCCTCACTTAGGCGCAGGAGTTGAGTACCAATTCCATAAAAATTGGTCTGGAGCAATTGAGTACACTTGGTACAACGATATTGGCGGTCCTGATATTAATTACTATGGTGTCTCGGCTACTTATCATTGGTTCTAGCTTCTTTATCGAAGCTTGACTATCAACATAAATCTATAAAGTTTCTATTAGCACGCATTGGTTATTTACGATCAATGCGTGCTTTATTTTGTCTGTTTTTTGCTGCTTAAAGCCTCTTATCAAAGCGAAATGCTCAGTTTGTTTTATTTTTACGTGTTTTCTAGCGACCAAATAGCATGGTTATTTTTTGATGTGAATTTAGTCTTGTTGTGAAATGGTGCGTTCAATGACCACTACTTTAAAAAGGTTATTAAAGTTAGAGAGTTAATGGTTGTCTTGCTTTCCAATATCTACCTGAGGATGAGCTGAAGATTTATTCTATATTTTATAGAGAGTTACATTTATTAAGGTTTACTCTTTCGCTCAAAGATTTCTCTGAACCGTAATTGTGATCTCATCGCTATTTGTTGTTGATATCGATAAAAAGCACTTTTAACGTTTTTAACGTAGCCGTGTTGTTAATCACATTTTTGATATAAAAAAGTTGCATATAAGTCATGAAAAGTAACATTCAATAACAGTCCTGCTTTATTTTTACTTTTAAAAACAATGAGTTAAAATGATTTCGTTAATAAAAATCAGGTTTTTTGGCTCTAGCCACTAAATTTGCAATGAAAATTAACTCCCTTTAGATTGTAAAGAGTCCAATTTAAATCAACTTAAAAATTAAAATATAACAAGGGATTTACAATGCTGAAAAAGAGTCTTATTGCTACCTCTGTAATAACCGTGCTCGCTGGGTGTGTATCTATGAAGGATTCTCCTCAGGATACCGTTGATAAACTAGCGAATAATCTTGATATCAAATACGAAGTATTGACTAACCATGGAGCAAACGATGGTCTGAAGTGTCAAGACCTAGGTGCTGAATGGGCATCATGTAATCAAGTTAAGATGACGCTGACCAATGATGGTGAAGCAGTAGATTCAAAAGACTGGGCTATTTATTTCCATAGCATTCGTTTGATTCTAGATGTTGATAGCGATCAATTTAAGATCACTCGTATTACCGGTGACCTACATAAACTAGAACCAACCGATAAATTTGCTGGCTTTAAAGCGGGCGAAAGTGTGGATGTTGTCTTTACTGGCGAATACTGGCAGTTATTTGAAACTGACTTCTTCCCTGGCGCATTTGTTGCAGCCGACGATGCAACGCCAAAACAGTTAGTGTCTCTAAGCAACGTAGACATGACGGACTTTGTTAGCGGTCTTGAAGGCGACAACCTAAAACGTACTCCTGGCGATAACAATGTCTTTGCTACTGCAGCAACACGTTTTGATAAAAACAGCGACGTGAAAAAAGAAGATGTTTCAGCAGCTATCATTCCTGCACCTGCATACACTAAAGTAAAAGAAGGCACTTTAGATATCGCTGGTGGTTTGAAGCTAGATACAGCGGCATTCTCTGCTGATCAGGTACAAGCATTACAAACTCGCGCTGACCTATTAGGTGTGAACTTACAAGGTAAAACGCCACTTAAAGTGGCTATCGCGCCAGCTGAATTTAAAGGCGAATTCGCTAAAACAGGTGCATACACTTTAGATATCGATAAAGATCATGTTGAAATTAAAGCATTCGATGAAGCCGGTGCTTTCTACGCAATGCAATCTATCTTTGCTTTAGTGAACCTTGATGCACCAACGCAGCTTCCTCTACTTGATATCAAAGATGCTCCACGCTTTGATTACCGTGGTGTGATGGTTGATGTTGCACGTAACTTCCACTCTAAAGACGCTATCTTGGCAACGCTTGATCAACTTGCGGCGTACAAAATGAATAAACTTCACCTTCACTTATCTGATGATGAAGGCTGGCGTTTAGAAATTCCGGGTCTACCAGAACTAACGGATATCGGTTCTAAGCGTTGTTTCGACCTAGAAGAGAAAACGTGTTTGTTGCCACAGCTAGCATCTGGTTCTACGACAGACAACTTTGGCTCAGGACACTTTAGCCGTGCAGACTACCTAGATATCTTGAAGTATGCGAAAGCGCGTAACATCGAAGTTATCCCAGAAATCGACATGCCAGCACACGCACGAGCAGCTGTTGTTTCTATGGAAGCACGTTACGACCGTCTAATGGCAGAAGGAAAAGAAGAAGCCGCTAACGAATATCGTCTAATGGACCCGCAAGATACGTCTAACGTTACTACGGTTCAGTTCTACGATAAGAGAAGTTTCATTAACCCATGTTTAGATTCTTCATCTCGCTTTGTAGACAAAGTGATTACTGAAGTTGCTGCTATGCACAAAGAAGCTGGCATACCACTAACAACTTGGCACTTCGGTGGTGATGAAGCTAAAAACATCAAGCTAGGTGCTGGATTCCAAGACATTACTGCAGAAGAAAAAGTGGGCTGGAAAGGTAATATTGACCTAACAGTACAAGACAAACCATTTGCTAAGTCTCCTCAGTGTCAGGCGTTAATTAACAGCGGCGCAGTTAACGACTTCGAACATATCCCAAGTCACTTTGCGGAAGAAGTATCAAAACTGGTTGCTAAGCACGGTATTCCAAACTTCCAAGCTTGGGAAGATGGCTTGAAATACAGTGAAGGTCCAGAGTCATTCGCGACTGAAAACACTCGCGTAAACTTCTGGGAAACACTGTACTGGGGCGGCGCAACTAACGTTTATCAGTGGGCAGACAAAGGCTATCAAGTAATCGCTTCTAACCCTGATTACGTATACATGGACTTCCCATACGAAGTTGATGCAAAAGAGCGTGGTTACTACTGGGCGACACGTGCAACTGACACTCGTAAGATGTTCACATTTGCACCTGAAAACATGCCACAAAATGCTGAAACTTCAGTAGACCGTGATGGTAATGGCTTTGCGGCGAAGGGCGAAGTTGAAGCGAAACCTTTCCTAGGTTTATCTGCGCAACTTTGGTCTGAAACCGTTCGTACCGATGAGCAATATGAATACATGGTATTCCCTCGCGTACTGGCAGCTGCAGAGCGTGCATGGCATGCCGCTAGCTGGGAAAATGAGTACAAAGCAGGCGTTGAATATTCACAAGAAACTAGCCTTGTAAATAAAGATGCATTGCTATCTGATTGGACGCGTTTTGCCAACGTTATGGGACAACGTGAATTAGCTAAGCTTGAGAAAGCAGGCATCGATTACCGTTTACCTGTACCGGGTGCTGCGATTGTTGATGGCAAACTGGCTATGAACATTCAATTCCCTGGCGTTGCACTACAGTACTCAACTGATGGTGAGAACTGGGTAACGTACCAAGATGATCAACGTCCTGCTGTTTCTGGAGACGTTTGGATTAAGAGTATTTCAGCAAGTGGAGATAAAGAAAGCCGAGTTACACTAGTGAAGTAATAGAAATGTAGGGTGTTTACTTCCTTTTTTGGCCAGCACAAGTTGCTGGCCTTTTTTGTGTTTGCCGTTTGGAAAGATATAGAGAAAATAGCTTTAAAGCTGGGTGTTTTCTGACAGAGTTTTTGCCTAAATTCAGCTTTGACTGTAGCTTCTTTTAGTGATGATGAGCAAGAGCGTCGTGACTGTGCTCAGCATCAAGGTGTGCAACTTGCGCTTCTGCGTATTCGTCCCAAATTTGCTCATAAAGAGCTAGAACGTTTTCACCTAGGAAGCCTCGTACTTCAGGAATAGTCCAACCGTATTGCTCGTGAAGAACACGTGCTACCCCCCAACCTTGCTCGATAGTAATGTTTTCGGTAAGACCACTCATACCTGCTTCTGGCGCGTAAGTTTCAGTGTCAGGTAATAGTGCTGATACAAAGTCTTGGTAGTTGTGTAAGAAGTCTGTAGAAAAACAAGTCTTATCTTTACCGATAAGATTAGCAGTGTGCACTACGTGCTTTGCCATTGCTTCTGGAGAAGCGTCGCCTTCTGCATTTAGAAACATCCCCACACCTGTAGAACAAACCACACCGCCAGTGTTCGCTATTGCAATCATAGCTTCATCAGAAATATTACGACCAATTGGGTGCAATGCCTGTGAGTTTGAGTGAGACGCTATTATGGGTTTAGTTGAGTACTTGGCTGCATCAATAGCTGTTTGGCTTGAAGAGTGAGATACATCAATTAGAACGCCGTTTTCGTTAGCTGCTTTAATGAACTCTTTGCCTAGCTCAGTTACACCTTTGTCGTTATTAGTACCACCGCCTGCTAAAGCGTTGTCATCGTTGTATACAAAGTTCATTTGCATAACACCAAGGTCACGGTACTCTTTTACTTTCCCCATATCAGCGATAACGAAATCTGCACCTTGAGCGTGAGTGGTCAAAGACATTACACCCTCAGCCCAATTCTTGCGTACCTCCGCAACGGTACGAATGTGACGATAACCCATCTTCTCACCGTATTCAGCTGTTTGAATAAAGGTATCTCGTTCAGTTGTGATTTGTGATTTAGGGTTGTTGTAGTTAGACATGCTGCCTAAGGTTACCCCTGCTTTCTCGTTACGAGACCAAGCATCCTTTGCGTGCGCTTTGGTAAATGATTTAGCTCCTATTGCAGCTGGCAGTACAGTGTTAACGTAGACAGTGTCTTTCCCTAACTCTTCACGGAATGCTTCATCTTTAGCTGTATCTTCAGGAGAACGCTGATGGTTAAAAAATGTCGCCATGTACGCAGCTCGCGCATCTACTTGCGTTTGACTCTTACCTCGAGCGTTCCAGTACTCAGCTTTAACATCAGTATCGGATATGTACATGCCGGTTTCAGTGACGGTATAACCGGCTCCGTCTTGATCGTGAGTGTGCTCGAAAGGAATGTCGTGAGCCATTGAATCAAATGAAACCAGTAGTGCAGCTGCAATAATTGTCTTTTTCATAATGGATATACTTTTTAGGTTGCTTGCCTGAAGATGGCGCAAAATATATCAATATGCAGAAATAAAAATTATCTAATCACGCCACTAATTGCTGTAAAATCAATCAACTAGTGCTTCTTAATATGGTGCGTTCGGTATTGCTTTGGTGTTAAACCTTTTTTTAATTTAAAGAAACGGGTAAACGCAGATGGATTCGAATAACCGAGATGGTAGCTAATATCCGACACCTTTTGCTTAGAACTCACCAACAACCGCTTAGCTTCATCAAGAATGATTTTGTCATAGAGTGATGTAAAGTTTGTTCCCGCCTCTTCAAGTCGTCGTTGGATTGTCCGAGTGCTCAACTGAGTAATTTTGCTCAGTTTTTTTAATGTCACAACATCTTCTCCAAGATGAGCTAATACAACATATGTTAACGCGAGACTAAAATTCACATCAGTATTTTTAAATACAGACTCTGTAGAAGTATACGGACGTAGTTTTAATGGTAATTGAAGTACTTCATCTTCTACTTTAAAACCATAAAACTCTTGCCCTAGATACACGACAGGACAGGGTAAGCAAGTGGCGTCATCAATGTGTTGAGCATTGAAATTTCTCAGCGCCAATTGACTTGGCTTCCATTCCGTACCACTGAACTGAGCGATTAACTCTCGATATAGAAATAACCCATAGCTTTCAGTTAAAGGATATCGCGGCTGTTCTGAATAGGGCCTAGCGCACATAAACCAACTGCTACCCGCAAATGAACCAATGGTTAACGTTGTATCGGTCATGATATGAGTACACTGACGACAGTACGAAATAAGCGCCTGTTTTACCGTAGTACACTCATCAAACTCCATCATTTTAATTGCATTGACCGCATTTTTACGAGCTGACGTTAATGCCACATACTGAAACTGTTCTGACGTTAATTTAGGGACAATTAAATCCATGAAAGAAAATACAGACATCAAATTGATGGGTATTTCAGAGTGAGGGGAATAGTTGGATAGCAGCGTTTCATCTAGTTCTTGATGAATATCTACGTTTGCTTCAATTAGAGCCTCTCTAATTGATTGCCACTGTTCTTCTACTACTAACGACACATCGAGTTTGGTCATAATGTTTACTATGCCTTACTTTTAACCTAACACTATAATTTAGCACAGTAATTGAAGCTTCAAATGATGGTTTAAGCAAACAAACTTAAAAGAACAGGTCAATGTTCCTGTAGTAAGAGAGCTGTAAAATTTGTTCTAGCTTGAAAGGGGACACAAGTGTTTTAGAGCAGTGGCTCTAAGGCGCTATTGTCTCAAAGCTTGGTTTTGTAAAATGTCTCTGGACAGAAATGAGTCAGCGACTTTTCTAAATTAGCAAATAACGGATAACTACAAATATGGAAAGTCGCTTAAGTTGGTGTCCACTATTTATGGAGAAGATTACTTAGCGGGTTACCACATCATTGTGGCGTTCAACTAGCCAGTCATGTAGTTGAGGTGCGTTAAGAAGTCCGTGCACTAGTATTGAGTTCCAATTGTTTTTTGAACCTGTTTGCTCATCATAGCTTTCGAGTAAATCTTCTAGTTTTTCGACCAACTCATCCTTGTCTATTGTCCTTCGTCTTGAAATGCCTTTAACAACATTGGCAGGAAACTCTACAAGCGTATTCAGTTGTCCGCGTATCCACCCTTCTATATCATTTTTGATAACTACGTTCTTGGTATGATATTTAATCGATTCGATTTCAGGGTGGTTATCATCCACATAGCAGACTTTTGGTCGTATCAAACTGAAGTCGTTCGAATGAGTAAAGGTAGTTGTCAATATTCTTTCTTGAAGGCACGTATCAAAATACGGATGTAATATTCGAGCTTGTTTATCAGCGCGCCCTTTAAGAAGCCTACCTCGCTCACGATTACAACTGCATGCTGGAACTAAATTTGGTGAAAAAACTGACCATGCAGGATAATCTTCTTTCGGCAACAGATGGTCTAACTCCGTAGGCTTAAAACCACCACACATCGGGCATACTTCTGGTGAAGAATCTCGCAGACTTTCTATAAAATTTAATGACGTAGGAGGGCTTTTATAGTGTTTTCGCAATGCTGTTTGTAGATCCGCTGTAATGCCTACATTAGCGATATTCCAAGGGTTACCATTACTATTTGTGTAATCTACGTAAGCAGCTTCAACCAAATGAATCTGCTGTCTCAGGATAGGGTAACTAGTCTTATGGAGGTTCTGATTTTGTGCCAGCGTATGCAAAATACTAACATCTTGAATTTGAGGTAAGTTAAGTTTTTTCATTCGCTCAACATCTTATCTTGTAACTGTAACATGGCTGACATAGACAGCTCCCCCTCAAGCTTACTTTTTACTTCTTCAAATGACAGGCTTTTAACCTTGCTGAAAAGTTTCTCTGCCAATCTGTTATCAACATCTTCATCAAAAATAAACTGAGAAATCGATTCTATATCCGCTCCGAAAGTCCGTAGTCTAGGAGACACAATAGATATTTCATCTGACGCATTTTTGAGAAGAACATGAACTTGTTCGCGACTTATTTCCCTTACGAAATATGCAGAGTGAGTTGCAATAAGCGCTTGAGAGCCAGTATCTTCGAGCAATTGATCCAATAATCCTACAAAATCTGCAATCATATTGGGATGCATATGCGTCTCTGGCTCATCTAAAAGAACAAAAGAGCCATTTTCAATATAAAGACAACAAAGAAGAGCAAACTTTAGAAATGTAAGCTGTCCACTACTAAGAGAGTGTGAATCGTCTCCAATTTTGAGCTTAGGTTCAGCCCCCGTATCAATGCTCCCCCAATGTTCGAGAGACTCTTGTTCCCCACCCAGCTTGTTCAATTTAATTAATTGTAAATAACTTCCACTAGTTTTCTGAACCACAACCTTGTCTATAGGTATCGTATTTGATAAAGCTTCGATAAAAAGTTGCCATCTAGACTTGCTTCCTATTACTTCATCAGAGCGAACCAATTGGATGATCAATTCATTTATCGACCGAGATCTCTTCGCTCGACCATTTCTAGTTAAAGATAAACGACGGTAGTATAACTTTTGCGTAGCTACCCTTTCACCAGGAAAGGTATTTTGAGTTTCTCCTGGTGTCGCAATAGCAAGGAGCCTATTAATCATAGGGCGCCCTTTGCTATAACGATCGACTAGGGAAATAGAAGGGTCTTTATACTGGAGTGCGGCCCTACAAAATGACTTTAATGCTTGGCTCTTACCTAGCCCATTCTTTCCTATTAAAACGTTTATTCTTTTGGGTATGATGCTTTGATGGTCGTATTTTAAAGGGATTGTATGTTGATTCTTAAACCCGTCTAAAGAAAAATTTAGATCCAACTCTTGTGATATCCCACCAAAGATTTCATCTTGAACACCTGCTAACAAGCTGTCTGCATTATTGAATGCAAAGAACCCTTCGGAATGTCGTATGAATCCTAGTTGGAACACTTCAGACTTTGTTGCAGCATCAACCCATTTATCAGATGAATCCTTATGGAGCACCATGTCGTTAATCGCTTGTAAAACAACTTTTAATTGCTCTGAACCCAGAGCTTCAACAACCATGCGATAGTCAGCCATACTGGGTAGCATTGTAAAAAACTGCCTACTATCGATATAGGAGTTAAACCCCTCAGGATCTATTGAAAACCTCTTAGATAAGTTTCTCGACTCCTCATTCATTTCCTTGTGGGTTTTACTGTTTACTTGGTTTGAATCCAAAGACAGAAAGCCAATATAAGTACCAAAGGTAAATGTACTATCAGTTAGCGTGTTGAATACAGAACAGGTACATTTGATCTTAAATCCAAAGTCATTCCAGTTATCAAATGACGGATAGATCAAAGCTTCTCCAGGTAATACTGAAGCCCTCTTTAGACCAAATACTACTCTTAGTTTTTTATCACTTTCCATTTCAGAATATTCAAACTTCACAATATATCAACAATGTGAATATTATGAATCAAATATACTGCCTCAGTAAATATAACTTTTACAATTGGTTAAGAGTGGTAAGCCCCTTAATCCGCAGACTCCCACAAAGTATGAGAAAACGTAGGTCAAGCCACCTCACAGAGGTTTGAAATGTTGAGTGTGGTTGGCACGAATTAGGCAATTTGGTAAAACTCTATATCCTTAGATACTCCTAAGGTATGAGAAAAATAGGGCAAAATTACCTCTCCGTGGTCTGAAAGGTTGAGCGTCGCTAGCAAGGAATGGGGCATAAATGAGTTTACCAACACTCCCTGATTGCAAAGGAAAAGTACAAATTTTTAAGCCTAAGACGCTAATACTGAAGGAGCTTAATGTGCCCCTTCAGTATTAGCATCTTCAAAGTAGAGTCCCTTGAAGGAGTGTTGTTTAGTGGTGTCTGTAGTAACGGTATAAAGAGTGGCTATGCTAAGGACTATAGAGAGGAAGACAGTGCCAAATCACATATGGAAATGGCACTGTCGTCATGCACGTAGTTTGGGGGCGTGCATGTATTTATTACTGTATCGCCTTATATAAGCGCTAGTTTTATTATCAAGAGACGATTAACGCTCCAATAGCCACTTCAAGATGTCAATCTTTTCAGATTTAGTCGATTTTTCGTACCAGTAAGCCATCATTTCAGCTGGTTTTGAATCGCTAGCAAAAGCTGTTGTCACTTGCTCTCTGTTTTCAAATGCCCAGCTAGTAAAGGCTTTTTGTTGTTCTGCAGTTGCTTCGGCGTACCAATACTGCACCATTTCCTGTGCTTTTGATGTTGTTGCTACAGGTTCGGCTTTAACTGCTGGAGCTTGCATTTGTTGCGGCGCTTTTCCTGCAGTAAGTTTTGCTGTCTGGTGGATTGCATTAATGTACGCAGCAGGAATCGAAAATTGGGTTTTCATGGTGTTATTGCTTGATGCCAACACAAAATCTAAACCTTCAGTGGATGCCTTGCTAATGTCTTGATCACTAATAGGGAAGGTAAAGAATTGAGTTGCGGTGCAGTGCTCGTTACAACTGGATGCTGATTGTTGAGTTCGTTGTAGTGATAACTGTTGTCCGTTGTAGCTAACAGATTTGTATTCATCGTAGCTTTGAAAGTAACTCACATCCATTTGTATAAAAGAGGATAGGTTCGACTTTTCATTTAGAGGATAAACATCCACAACCTGCAAAGAGGATTTAAGAATAGTAGGGCCATTGATTGCCTTTGCTTCAGGCTTATATTCTTTACCTATGACTTTTACATGGTTCAATTGTGTATCAATACTGGCAATCGAGTTGCTAAAGTCGCTGGATGAATCTAGTGCTGTACACGCACCTAGAGCTAAGGGGATTAACGCAACAATCCAAGTTTTATTTTTATACAGCATCATAAATTCTCTTGTTTAACTGAATGAAAGTAACTAACTACTGGTTTTTTGTGAGCTCTCTATGACTGTTTAAGTGACCATTAATCAGAGGGCTACATGTATGCTCAATTTATTTCTGACACCCTTATATAAAGGGGGATAAAAGATTTTTTATAAAGTGTTTAGCCTCTTCCTTGGCATAAATAAAAAACGCTGACTTTAAGCCAGCGTTTTGATTTTATGTCAGTTACTGAGCCTTAATATAGGGCTAGCCTTCAGAAATGAGACTTAGAAGCCGTATTCAAGACCGAAGCGAGTAACAATATCTGTGTCTTTTTCTGCAGTGAAGTCAGAGCGAGCTGCAACACGTACATATGGTACGAAGCCGTTAATTACGCCCATAACCTGAACAGATGCGATGCTGTTTGCGTCATCTTGTTTAGTGCCATCTGTTTCTGAGTCAAAGTTAGCCGCGTAGCCTGCTTTGATACCTAGAGGACCATTCCACCATTGACCAATCACAGAGATAGAGTCTTGAGTTTGCTTGCCTAAAGTTACGTCAGCTTTGTTATCAACTTCTTCGTGTTTAAATGCTGCTGCGATACCAAATCCTGCTGGAAGACCTGCTTCAAAACCAACGATGTACGCTGAAGTTTCATCTAGGTTAGCACGAGTTGCCGCTTCTGCTGCACCCATTAGAGTTACAGTGCTGAAGCTATATTTAACATTACCACTGTAGAAGTATGAATCGCGAGTTGCGCTACCGCCGCCATTGTCGTTGTCGTCACGACCAACAGACGCTGCAAAAGTGAAACCGCCGTAGTTTGCAGAATCAAAACGAACTTGGTTTGATTGACGATCGTAGTGACCGCTGATGCCGCCCCAATCAAATGTTGCACCTAGACCTGGGTTAGAGAAAGGCCAGTCAACGATTTCATATAAAGGAGTAAGAACTCGACCCACACGAAGGTTACCCCAGTCGCCTGAAGCACCAAGGAAAGTATCACGGAAACCTAGAACACCGCCAGAAACGCCGCCGTGTCCCCAGTCAGTGTTATCAACATAACCAGATTCGATTTGCATTGTAATTAGGAAATTATCGAACATGTCTTTAGAAGCTCGGAAGCCAATGCGAGATTCGTTTTCTACCGCAAAGCCAGTGCTAGCATCTCTGTTGTCACCCACGTTGTAGTTAACTACAGAAATTGCAGCAACACCGTATGCTTGAACATTGAAATCAGAAATTATACCAACTTGGCTAGTTTCTGCTGCTAAAGCTGAACCTGATGCCAGAAGACCTGTTAATGCAATAGCGATAGCTGTTTTATTGCATACTTTCATTTGAAACTCCTTGTATGGATACAGTTTTTAATTGTTTCCTAACCACTTTTTATTTGGGGGTAGAGGTTATGGAAACATCTAATTTTGAACAGTTTGTAAACTCACGTATTTCTTTTGTTGTTTGTTGTTTATCAGTTTGTTCTGATGGAGTTATATTCGTTTCTGTTGTCTAAAAGTTCAATATAAACTTAATTTACATCTCGAAAAATGGGATGGAGTGCACTCTTTGACCAAAAGTGGGTTTTAGATCACTTTTTAAAATTGAACTTTTATTTGTTTTTAATTATTTGTCTTTTTTGTATGTAAGTGATTGATTTTGTGGGGTTATGGTTTTTGGCTTTTATGTTTAATTAGCTTTTATTAAAAAATCTCTATTAGCTTAAACCAGTGAAGTTATCGATATTAGTCTCGTTAAAGTTGCTTTTCAGGTTAAGAAATGTGACTTAATTCTCATTGAAAAATAAACTAAAGTGAAAAATTGAAGGTTTGATTATGTTTCTTATTTGTAGCGAGAACGGCTGTGTGAATGGATTCAATAGCTGAGCAAGGTTTTTTACTTGTGGGAATGTCTATGGGGACTTTTTGCCAATCAAAGAGTGCGTATCAGTAAGTGACTCTATTGTGTAAATTTTCAGTACCAGTGAGTTCGGGGGGAGTTTTGTAGGATAGGAATAACGGATTAATGTGACGTTAATCACCGTTTGGTTTTATTTTATCTAATAGAAACACAATGCATATAAAATCGATTTGATATAGATCTCACTCCTTTGTGCTTAGCACGTCATATTCTGTGAAATACTTCACTTTTAAATTAATTTTCAAATTATCTCTTTTATTTATTTCCACCTTAAGTTGTTGTTTAGTTTGAATTAAATAACTTATTAGTTTTTTATGATTATTCTGATGTGATACTGATCTCAGTGCAATTTCTGCCATTTTGATTTGTTGGAAAACACCCGCACAATTTCCCCTAAGTTATGGAGAACAAGGGTCTGTTTGAGGGTGTTAATGCTGGAAACAGTCACCGTAATAAACCGACATAGTTTTGCTTTGATCTCAGAAGGAAAGTTGAGCAACAGACTGTAAAACCTAAGCTAAGTATTTGAGTAGTGAACTTGAATAGTTAACTTGGGATAACCAACAAATAACGAAAAAAATAGGTATAACTATGAAAAAGATTATCGGATTAAGTGCGTTGGCATTAGTAATTTCATCCCCAGTATTTGCCTCTTCATATGTGACTGGCAACATTCAATTTCATGATGACGGCCGCATTCATGGCTCAAAATCGACTTCAACGCTAGAAGCTGGTCATACTTTCGACAATAGCTTGGGTGGTTTAACGCTTTATACTGAGTTTGACGGCATACAGTTAGGGGATATTGTTACAGAAAATGGTGGAGCTGGTAACACAACACCAGGAATCACTCTAGGTGGTGAGCAATCATTTAATATTACTGATCACTTTTGGGTTGCGGCAGGTTATCAACACTTGATGTCTGCAGGAGAGTCTATTCAATACCGTCCTTTAATTAAAATTGGCTATAACTTTGATAACGGACTTTCTATTAGCAACCGTACACGTGCGCACATTGATGCCACCGATTTAGACGCTGATACCGATTACCGAATGGATAACCGCATCGCTTATGACTTTGCAGATATGGATCTGGCTTTAAGCTATAACAACGTTTATATGATTGAAGCGGAAACGATGGATCACGAGATCCGTGCGACGTGGACACGTAAAGGCGTTCAACCTTATTTCGAGTTCCGTAGCCAAGCAAATGGGCTTGAAAATGCAGCGGGCAGCAGCTTAGTGAATAACGCCTTCGTCTTTGGTGCATCTTACGGTTTCTAATGGTGTATTCATTGTAACTAGCTCGAATAGCTCGAAGCGAGAGTAAGTACTAACATAGTGCCGGACTTACAATAGAAATATTAAGTCCGGCATTTTTATCTTAAAATTCTGCGCAAATCTCGTAAGAGGTGAATTTACGCATATTGATCACTCCGGTATCAAAGTACAAATATTGTCCCTTGATACCTAGCAGTACGCCACCCAGCTCAGGTGTCTTATCAAAATTTAAAGAGGTAATTTTGGTCGGATATTGGGTGACAGGGTAATCAATCTCCACCACCTCTGCATTGAGCTTTTCAATCGCATCTTCACCAAAACGTAATTGAAGCTCGGAGAGTTTCTCTTCAATTAATGGGATCAGCTCGTTAGCCTTTTGCTGTAAATCGATAGGTTGCGCTTTACCTTTTAGCATGTTGCGCCAGTTGGTTTTATCCGAAATAAACTCTGCTAACGCAATTTCAACTAACCCTGATTGTAGACGTGAACTGACTTTAAAAAGAGGCAGGGCTTGGTTGGCACCTTGGTCAATCCAGCGGGTCGGGATTTGTGTATGACGGGTGATACCTACTTTTATTGCCGTGGTATTCGCTAGATAGACATAATGCGGCACAAAGCAGTTATCTTCTCCCCATTGAGGCTCACGGCAAGTCCCCTGATCAAAATGACAGGTTTCTGGCTTCATTATGCACATATCGCACTTGGCAAGCTTCGTCATGCATGGATAACAGAAACCTTGTGAATAACTTTTCTTGGTCTTTTTACCACATTCTTGGCAATGAATATGACCAGTATGTTTGAGGATCAGTTTTTGCCCAATAAGAGGCATAAGATCTAACTGTTGATCATCTAATGGTAAGCGATAGCTAACTTGCCCATTTTCTAGGGAAGATGTCATTTTTCGAATATGACCTAAGAATTGAGTCATTCTTTGTGAGTTCCTTTTCTATCCAGTTTATTGCACATTTCCCTCTAGTATACCGAGTTAAATTTTACTGTAGTGAGAAAATTTCTCTAAAAAGTAGGGAGCTGTGAGTTATTGAATTGATTGAGTATTAATCGAAATAGATGTAAGTCACTATCGCTATAGTGTGATTTATGTCACGTAAATACATTGAATAGCGTCTAGTGTCATAATATTGAAATATTTACATTGTATCGGAGCGTAATGTGAACGATATTAAGAGTGGTTGTTAAATACTTATTACAAAAGGAAAGCCTATGCACCATAACACTGCAATGATCGAACACTCTGAGTTTGGCCTAATCGGTCGTATCGCTCTATTTTCTCTGGCTTCTCTAGTGGGTATTGTTGGCTTCGTTATGTAATGACGATTTAATGAGAACCAGATTCTCATGGCTCAACTCACTTTAAATGCTCACTTCATTACTATTGAATGCATTTAATGTTGTTTGCTTCTGCGAAAATGTCATTAATCTAAAGCTCTTTACCTAGATCCAGTCCCTTTCCGTTGTACATTTGCACTGCGGTGCTAAAATAGCGGCAAATTACACGCTTATTCAAGCGACTGGACTGTTAAAGGTAAATTCAATGACGGTAAAAACTCGTTTTGCCCCAAGCCCGACTGGCTATCTACACGTAGGTGGTGCGCGTACAGCACTGTATTCTTGGCTTTTTGCTAAAAACCAAGGTGGTCAATTTGTACTGCGTATCGAAGATACTGACCTAGAGCGCAACTCACAAGAAGCGGTAGACGCAATTCTTGAAGGGATGAAGTGGATGGGGTTGGATTGGGATGAAGGTCCATATTACCAATCTAAACGTTTTGACCGTTATAACGAATGTATTGATGTACTGCTCGCAGAAGACAAAGCATACAAATGTTACGCTTCTAAAGAATTGCTTGAAGAAATTCGTGAAGAGCAAGAAGCTAACAAAGAAATGCCTCGTTACGATGCTAATCACCCGAAAATTGTTGCTGCAAACGCGGCTGCAAAAGAAGGCGATGATTACGTGGTACGTTTCCGCAACCCTAAAGAGGGTAGCGTAATTTTTGATGACCAAATCCGCGGTCATATTGAAATTAGCAACAGCCAACTTGATGACCTTATCATTTGTCGTACTGACGGTGCACCAACTTACAACTTTGTGGTTGTGGTTGATGATTGGGATATGGGCATTACTCAAGTGGTTCGTGGTGAAGACCATATCAATAACACCCCTCGTCAAATCAACATTTACAAAGCACTAGGCGCACCAGTACCTACTTTTGCTCACTGTGCGATGATTTTGGGTGATGATGGCGCAAAACTGTCTAAGCGTCATGGTGCTGTATCCGTGATGCAATATCGCGATGAAGGTTACTTGCCAAATGCTCTAAATAACTACCTAGTACGTCTAGGTTGGTCTCATGGCGACCAAGAAATCTTCTCTGAAGAAGAAATGATTAAACTATTTAGCCTAGACGCCGTTTCTAAGTCTGCATCAGCTTTTAACACAGACAAATTGTTGTGGCTAAACAACCACTACATCAAGACTTCTGAGCCTGAATATGTAGCGAAATACCTACAATGGCACTTAGACCAACAAAACCTAAACACTGACAATGGTCCTGCAATCACTGATGTTATTCAGCTGGTGGGTGAGCGTTGTCATACATTGGTTGAACTGGCTCAGCAAATCCGCTACTTCTACGAAGACTTTAGTGAGTTTGAAGCAGGCGCAGCTAAGAAACACCTTCGCGGCGTAGCAAGAGGTCCACTTGAGCTAGCATTAGCAAAAGTAGAAGCACTGTCTGATTGGTCTACTGAGTCAATTAAAGAGGGCGTTATTGCAGCTGTTTGTGAAGAGCTTGAAATTGGCATGGGTAAAATCGGTATGCCACTTCGCGTTGCGGTAACTGGTGGCGGTCAATCTCCATCTGTTGATGCAGTAATGGCATTGATTGGCAAAGAGCGCGTTATCGCTCGCATTAAGCTGGCTCTAGAGTTTATTACAGCTCGTGAAGCAAACGCTTAACGCTCAGTTCATCACTTTGCAATTTAAATGATTTATAAACCGTTAACCTTGCCGTTAGCGGTTTTTTTATTTGAACAAGATCTCGTTTTTCAAACTTGAAAATCAATTTTGATTATTACCGTTGATTTTGCCGAACATGCCCCCATTGTATTGCTACGAGATATTCCTATTACAGGACTCTATCTACAATAATTGAAGAGGGTTTAGGCTCATCTCTCGACAGGGCAAGCCTATGTCGGTAGAATGTCGCGTCAATTTATTACTCTGAGGTCAATTGGAGATGTCTTAAATAAGGTATCGCTAATTGATTCGTTGTTACCTGATTACCTTACGTATTATGTAACAGCGGCACTCTTTTTGTATTTAGGTGCCTCTTTGGGGCACACACTAGGATGTTGTCACCTGTATTAAAACGGTGACGCTATGCTCAGGAAACTGAGCTTTTGTTGAGGTTTATAAAATAATGCAAGCTACTGTTGAAACTCTAGAAGGTCTTGAGCGCCGTCTAACTATCACTGTTCCTGCTGCTAACATTGAAGATGCAGTGACAGCTGAACTACGTAACATCGCTAAAAATCGTCGTTTCGACGGTTTCCGTAAAGGCAAAGTGCCTTTGAAAATGGTAGCGAAAATGTACGGTAACGCGGTACGTAACGACGTTATGGGTGAAGTGATGCAGCGTCACTACATCGAAACTATCGTTAAAGAAAAGATCAACCCAGCAGGTGCACCAACTTTCGCACCAGTAGACACTACTGCGGGTCAAGATCTTGTATTTACTGCAACTCTAGAAGTTTTCCCTGAGATCGAACTTAAAGGTCTAGAAAACATCGCTGTTGAGAAAGCAGTAGTTGAAGTTAAAGATGCAGACGTAGACAACATGATTGAAACTCTACGTAAGCAACAAGCGACTTGGACTGAAGTTGATTCAGCAGTTGAAGAAGGTTCTCGCGCAACTATCGACTTCGTTGGTTCTATCGACGGTGAAGAATTTGAAGGCGGTAAAGCTGAAAACTTCCCTCTAGAAATGGGCCAAGGTCGCATGATCCCTGGTTTCGAAGACGGTATCGCTGGTAAAACAGCTGGTATGGAATTTGAAATCGACGTAGCTTTCCCAGAAGACTACCACGCTGAAAACCTAAAAGGTAAAGAAGCTAAGTTCGCAATCAAAGTGAACAAAGTTGAAGCGCGTGAACTTCCTGAGCTAACTGACGAGTTCGTTGCTAAATTCGGCGTAGTTGAGGGCGGCATCGACGCACTTAAAGCTGAAGTTCGTAAGAACATGGAACGTGAACTTAAGCAAGCGCTTAAGAGCCGTATCAAAGAGCAAGCGATTGACGGTCTAGCTAAAGAGAACGACATCACTGTTCCTGCAGCACTTATCGAGCAAGAAATTGGCGTTCTTCGTCAACAAGCTGCTCAACGTTTCGGTGGCAACACTGACGCTGCTGACCAACTACCTCGTGAGTTGTTCGAAGAGCAAGCTCGCAAACGCGTAGTTGTTGGTCTTCTACTTGGTGAAGTTATCAAAGCAGAAGAGCTAAAAGCAGACGATGAGAAAGTGAAAGCACTTATCACTGAAATGGCTACAGCATACGAAGATCCTTCAGAAGTTATCGCTTACTACGAAAGCAATGAAGAAATGATGAACAACATGCGCAACGTTGCTCTAGAAGAGCAAGCTATCGACGCTATCATCGCTAAAGCTCAAGTGACTGAGAAAGAAGAGTCATTTGATGCAATTATGAACCAACAACCAGCTTAATGGCGTTTGGTCTGCGTAGAGGGTTGACTTTTTAGTCACTCTTCTACTAATAATGGTCCGTATGAGATAATCATTCGGGCCATTTGTTTTTAGGGATAGGGATATAACACTATGAGCTACCAAGAAAAAAATGTAATGTCGCCAATTATGGATGCACTAGTACCTATGGTGGTAGAGCAATCATCACGAGGTGAGCGTTCTTACGATATCTATTCTCGCTTGCTGAAGGAGCGAATCATCTTCTTGACTGGACAAGTTGAAGATCACATGGCCAACCTTGTAGTGGCCCAATTGTTGTTCCTAGAATCAGAGAATCCAGAAAAAGATATTTTCCTATACATCAACTCACCGGGCGGTAGTGTTACTGCGGGCATGTCAATTTATGACACTATGCAGTACATAAAGCCAAACGTAAGTACAGTATGTATGGGACAAGCATGTTCTATGGGCGCGTTTTTACTAGCGGGCGGCGCTAAAGGTAAGCGTTTTGCGCTACCAAGCTCTCGCGTAATGATTCACCAACCATTAGGTGGATTCCAAGGACAAGCGTCTGATATTCAAATTCATGCTCAAGAGATTTTGACTATTAAGAAAAAACTCAACACGCTTCTTGCTGAACATACTGGTCAGCCAATGGAAGTGATTGAGCGCGATACCGATCGTGACAACTTTATGTCTGCTGAACAGTCTGTTGCATATGGCTTGGTAGATTCAGTATTGTCTCGCGACAATTAAGTCGTCGGTTCAAGTTTTTTTGATGTAAACTTTAATAGATAAATTAAAGTTTAAAGCTAAGAGGTTAGCGAATGACAGATAAAAGCAAAGAGAGTGGCAAGCTTTTGTACTGCTCTTTCTGCGGTAAAAGTCAGCATGAAGTTCGCAAATTGATCGCGGGCCCGTCCGTATACATCTGTGACGAGTGTGTTGATCTTTGTAACGATATTATTCGTGAAGAGATCAAAGAGGCGCTTCCGAAGAAAGAGTCTGAGGATTTGCCGACTCCGCGAGATATTCGTGAACACCTTGACGAATATGTAATTGGTCAAGAATTTGCGAAAAAAGTGCTTTCCGTAGCAGTATATAACCACTACAAACGTCTGCGTAACGGCGATAAAACCGCTGATGGCGTTGAACTTGGTAAGAGTAATATTTTACTTATTGGCCCTACGGGCAGTGGTAAAACATTATTAGCTGAAACGCTGGCTCGTCTTCTAGACGTACCGTTTACCATGGCAGATGCTACCACATTAACTGAAGCCGGTTATGTGGGTGAAGATGTTGAAAACATCATTCAAAAACTTCTGCAAAAATGTGATTACGACGTAGCGAAAGCTGAGCGCGGTATTGTTTACATCGATGAGATTGACAAGATCTCTCGTAAAGCAGAAAACCCATCAATTACTCGTGATGTTTCTGGTGAAGGTGTGCAGCAAGCACTACTTAAACTGGTTGAAGGTACCATTGCTTCTGTACCACCTCAAGGTGGTCGTAAGCACCCTCAACAAGAGTTCTTGCAGGTTGATACTTCGAAGATCCTATTTATCTGTGGCGGTGCATTTGCCGGCCTAGATAAAGTGATCGAACAACGAGTAGAAACTGGCTCTGGTATTGGTTTTGGCGCTGAAATTCACGCTAAACACGAACAGAAGAGCGTCAGTGAAATGTTCAAACAGGTTGAGCCTGAGGATCTAGTCAAATATGGCTTAATTCCTGAGTTTATCGGTCGTCTTCCTGTAACTACAACACTGACAGAGCTTGATGAAGCGGCATTAATTCAGATTCTTAGCCAGCCTAAGAATGCGCTGACTAAGCAGTACGCTGCTTTGTTTGACCTGGAAGATGTAGAGCTAGAGTTCCGCGAAGATGCACTTAAAGCAATCGCTAAACGTGCCATGGAGCGTAAAACAGGTGCTCGTGGTTTACGTTCTATTCTTGAGAACGTGCTCCTTGAAACTATGTATGAACTGCCTTCAAAGACAGACGTCAGCAAAGTGGTTATTGATGAGTCTGTTATCAATGGCGAGTCTGAACCACTGATGATTTATGATGGTGGTGACAATCAGGCTGCGATTGCTGAATCATAATCGTTAACTCGATATAACAAAAAGCGAGCTTTGCTCGCTTTTTTTGTTTCTGATGATCTAAGCTAACTAATCAAGCGTAGTAACGATAGCCATCACTTAATGGTTTTTTGTGTTTAATTTTAATTAAATACAGTAAAACGAACACTATTTGACTAAGTTAAGTGATTCTTATTGTTACAGGTATTGATTCTATTTAAAGTGACCTTATATAAAGACCATAAGCCGAAAACGGAAGAGAGATAATTATGAACTTGGAGCGTTCCGAGCGTATTGAAATACCCGTGCTGCCATTACGAGATGTGGTCGTTTACCCACATATGGTCATTCCTCTGTTCGTTGGTCGTGAGAAGTCGATCAACTGCCTTCAATCTGCAATGGACAATGATAAGCAAGTTCTCTTGATTGCCCAAAAAGAAGCGGATACAGAAGAGCCGACCAAAGAAGATTTATTCCAAGTAGGTACTGTTGCGACCATTCTTCAATTGTTGAAGCTACCCGACGGCACTGTAAAAGTGCTGGTTGAAGGTCAACAGCGCGCAAAAGTTCACTCGATTCGCGAAGATGACTTCTTTGTGGCAGATGCTGAATTTCTGACTACCCCACAAATTGATGATAAAGAAGAAGAGGTGGTAGTACGCAGTGCTATTAACCAATTTGAAGGCTTTATTAAGCTCAACAAAAAGATCCCACCAGAGGTATTAACCTCATTAAACGGTATAGATGATGCACCGCGCCTAGCGGATTCAATCGCAGCTCATATGCCTCTTAAACTTGCTGAGAAGCAGCGAGTACTTGAAATCATTGACGTCAACGAGCGTCTTGAGTTCTTGATGGGCAGCATGGAGTCAGAGATTGATATCCTGCAGGTTGAAAAGCGCATTCGTGGCCGTGTTAAAAAACAGATGGAGAAATCCCAGCGCGAGTACTATCTGAATGAGCAAATGAAAGCGATTCAGAAAGAACTGGGTGATATGGACGATGCTCCGGATGAGTTTGAAGCACTGAAGATCAAGATTGAAGAATCTAAAATGCCAAAAGATGCTCGTGAAAAAACCGAGCAAGAACTGCAAAAGCTAAAAATGATGTCTCCGATGTCAGCAGAAGCGACCGTGGTTCGTAGCTACATCGATTGGATGGTAGGCGTGCCTTGGACTAAGCGTTCAAAAGTGAAAAAGAACTTAGCTAAAGCCGAAGAAGTTCTAAATGCCGATCACTACGGTCTTGAGCGCGTTAAAGAACGTATTTTAGAGTATTTGGCGGTGCAAACTCGCATTAATAAACTGAAAGGCCCTATCTTATGTTTGGTCGGTCCTCCTGGTGTAGGTAAAACCTCGCTGGGTCAGTCTATTGCTGCGGCAACAGGTCGTCAGTACACTCGTATGGCGCTAGGTGGTGTACGTGATGAGGCTGAGATTCGTGGTCACCGTCGTACCTACATTGGTTCTATGCCGGGTAAACTTATTCAGAAGATGTCTAAAGTTGGGGTTAAAAACCCACTGTTCTTGCTCGATGAAATCGACAAAATGTCTTCAGACATGCGTGGCGATCCGTCATCAGCACTGCTAGAAGTGCTCGATCCTGAGCAAAATAATGCCTTTAACGATCATTATCTGGAAGTCGATTACGATCTGTCTGATGTTATGTTCGTGGCAACATCGAACTCAATGAATATTCCGGGTCCATTACTGGATCGTATGGAAGTGATTCGCCTATCGGGTTATACCGAAGATGAAAAACTGAACATCGCCAAGAATCACTTGCTTGAAAAACAAATCAAGCGCAACGGTCTAAAAGCGCATGAGATTGAAATCGACGACTCCGCGATTATCGGTATTATCCGTTACTACACTCGTGAAGCGGGCGTGCGTAGCTTAGAGCGTGAAATTTCGAAGATTTGTCGTAAAGCGGTGAAAAATATCTTACTGGATAGTTCACTGAAACAAGTGGTGGTTAACCAAGATAACCTTAAAGAGTACTTGGGCGTGCAACGTTGTGATTACGGCAAAGCTGACGATCATAATCGCGTTGGTCAAGTGACAGGTCTGGCGTGGACTGAAGTGGGTGGCGATCTATTAACCATCGAAACTGAGTCTATGCTAGGTAAAGGTAAGTTGACTCAAACCGGTTCGCTAGGCGATGTTATGCAAGAGTCTATCCAAGCAGCAATGACGGTAGTAAGAAGCCGTGCTGACAAGCTAGGCATTGCACCAAACTTCTACGAGAAACGTGATATTCACGTTCACGTACCAGAAGGTGCCACACCTAAAGATGGCCCAAGTGCGGGTATCGCAATGTGTACTGCGCTTGTCTCTAGCTTGACGGGTAACCCAGTTAAAGCAGAAGTTGCTATGACAGGTGAAATAACCCTGCGTGGTGAAGTACTGCCAATTGGCGGTCTTAAAGAGAAGCTACTAGCGGCGCACCGTGGCGGTATCAAAACGGTTCTTATCCCTAAAGATAACGAACGTGATTTGGAAGAAATTCCTGAAAACGTGAAGAAAGATATCACGGTGAAACCGGTACAATGGATCGATGAAGTGCTAGCAATTGCATTGCAAAATGACCCAAGTGGGGTCACTTTCCAAGCGGAACAGTGATAAATAGCAAAAAATAGCATGTAAATTAAGCTGATAGGTATAAATTACTTGTCAGCTTTTTTATTGGACGCTACTTTAACAGTTGAGGCTATATCCCTTTCATACCAAGGGCATGGCTAGATTCATACAATAATGGAATTGACTTACTCTAAACTTCACATGAGTAGTAATAGGGGAATACATAGTGAACAAAACTCAGCTTATCGAAAAAATCGCAGACAACGCAGACCTATCTAAAGCTTCTGCTGGCCGTGCGTTAGATGCAGTGGTTGAAACAATTAGTGAAACTTTGCAAAGTGGCGACCAAGTTGCTCTAGTGGGCTTTGGTACCTTTAGTGTCCGTACTCGTGCAGCTCGTACTGGTCGTAATCCAAAGACTGGTGATGAGATTCAAATTGCAGAGGCAAAAGTACCTGCATTTAAACCAGGTAAAGCTTTGAAAGACGCAGTTAACGAATAATCTGTCTTCAAATCGTATCAGATAGCAAATTATCGCTATCAAACCCTGTATTTATGCGCATCCTACTGGTGCGCATTTCTTTTTCTGATATTATCGAGGCAAAGATTTTTAGAGCCTGAATAGTATACAGGCCACATTTCGGAGTTTCGCACTATTATGATGGAAAGATTACGCGAAGGCGTAAATAGCATAGCCGTTAAGATCATTCTAGGTCTGATCATTCTCTCTTTCGTTTTCACTGGCGTAAGTGGCTATTTAGGTGGCGGACACAGTTCTGCTGCAAAAGTGGGAAATACTGAGATTTCTCGTCCTGAGTTTGAACAAGCGTATCAAAATGAACGCAACCGAGCTCAACAACAAATGGGTGATTACTTTACAAGCCAACTGGGCGACCCTGCATTCGTGCAATCGTTCCGTCAGCGCGTATTGGATCAAATGGTCAACCAAATTTTGCTAGAGCAATACGCTGAATCTTTGGGCCTACGTGTTAGTGACCAAAAGGTACGTGAAGTGCTATTGAGCATGCCTCAGTTCCAAACTGACGGTAAGTTTGACCAACAAGTTTACCAAGCGGCACTTCGTCGTGGTGGTTATGACGCAGATAGCTTTGCGGAATACCTACGTAGTGACCTTGTTCGCCAAAAGATTTTGGGCGCTGTTGAACAAAGTGAATTTGTACTTCCACAAGAAGTGGCTCACGCTTCTGGTCTTTTAACTCAGACTCGTGACATTCGCACTATCACTATTCAACCGAGTGAAATGGCGAAAACAGTGGCTCCAACCACTGAACAGCTACAAGAATTCTATAAGAACAACCCAGCTAACTTTACTCGTCCTGAACAGTTCAAGATTTCTTATATTGAACTTTCTGCAGAACAGATGAAGAAAAGCGATTCTGTATCGGATAAAGACGCGCAAGACTTCTATGAGAAGAACATCGATCGTTATTCTACTCATGAGCAACGTAGCCTTAGCCACATCCTGATTCAAGATGAAGCGAAAGCAAAAGATATTCTTAGCCAACTAAAAGCGGGTGCAGACTTTGCAACGCTAGCTAAAGAAAACTCTGAAGATATTGGTTCTGCAGAAAACGGTGGTTCTTTAGGTCTGGTTGAGAAGGGTGTTATGGACCCTAAATTTGAAGCAGCAGCATTTGCTCTACAAAACGTAGGCGATTACAGTGATGTTGTTAAATCAGATTTTGGTTACCACATCATCAAGCTAGACGGACTGAAGAGTGCGCAAGCTAAACCATTTGCTGAAGTTGCGGCTGAAATTAAAACAGAAGTGGCTGAGCAAGATGCGGTTAACCGTTTCTACGAACTGCAAAACAAACTTGAAACAGTGGCATTCGAATATCCTGATTCTCTAGATGATGCTGCAGAAGCCGTAGGCCAAAAAGTGGTGACAACTGATTTCATCTCAAATGCAGATGCTCCAGCGATTCTTAAGTCGCCAGCGGTAATGCAAGAGCTACAAACCCCAGAAGTAAGCGAAGATGGTTTGAACTCTGCAGTAGTTGAAGTTGATCCTGAACATATTGTTGTTGTTCGTATCGATGATTCTCGCCCACAAACTGTACTTCCTTACGAAGAAGTTGCAGCGCAAGTTAAAGACCAATACCAACAAGTTGAAGGTCGTAAACTGGCGACTGAATTAGCGGATAAAGTAGTCACTACTCTTGAAGCTGGTGATGATTCAATCCTTGCGGCTAACAAGTTGAGCTTTAGCGATATTGAAACAGTGAACCGTAGTTCTGAACTATCACACACTGTGTATGCTATCCCTCATCCTAGCAAAGAAGCGCTGCACTACGCTAAATCTGTTGATGCCTCAGGTAACATTGTGGTTATCGAATTAGCGAAAGTGAACACTGCTATTGATCCTCAGTACAATAACCAAATTGGTCAGCAACTGAAGAGCGCTAACGTTCAACAAGATCTGATGGGCGTATTGCAAACACTGCGTAACAAGACTGATATCGAGTACTACATCTCTGAAGGTGCACAGTAGTTGATCATTCGTTGATACATAGTTTCACGGGCCGCATTTAGCGGCCCGTTCTAGTTTTAGTCCTGTCACATTTTCATTAAAACCGTTTTCTTCTAGGTTAGTCGATGAGGCTATGAGTTTGGCTCGTAGCAAATTTGATTGAAACAAAGGAGATAGGGATGACTTTTGCAAACTTAAAACGATATGTCAGCATCGTACTTTTAGCGTTACTGCCTTTTGCTGTGTATTCTGCGGAAGAAACAAAAAAAGCTGACCACTATGAAGGGATTGAGATAGAGGTAAACATCAATACCGCTTCTAGCCATGAGCTTGCGACTTTGTTACTGGGCGTGGGAGAAAAGAAAGCACAACAGATAGTAGCGTACCGAGAAGTGCACGGTGAGTTTAAACATGCTGATGATTTACAGCAAGTAAAAGGGATAGGGCAGGCGACCGTTGATAAAAATCGTTCGCGTATCAGATTATAGTTTTCTGAGTTTCAGTATCTTAGGGGCTAGCAATGCGATGGCTAGCCCTGTTATTGAACCAATCAGGTGTGATTCGGTAGACACCCTTGCATTTATCAACTCCGCGGTAGAAATCGATACCAGTCCGCTATTTTCCGCGGTGAGTTTTATGGCTAAACCGGCCAACAAAAACCAGCTGCTACGCTTACCGGCGGCGATTTCTTGATAAGCATACATAGCAAACAGTCCATGTAGCACGCCGGAAAGTCCGTAATAGATATTGGTATCGGTAAAGAGTAGCCCAACCCCAATGGCTATTGATAGAATTACGATAGCGCTAGCCAGTGGTTTCACTTTAGCTTGAAACAGGTGACAAATAACCCATAATCCAGCTAGATTCATTCCTAGATGATAAGTATTAGTGTGGGTGAAGTTTCCAGTAAGCAAACGCCACCACTGATGAGAGGCCATTAAGTCATGCTGCCAACGCAATGCTTCGGCAAGCGAAGGAATCATAAACACAGCTAAGATTAAGCTAAAAGCAATGAGGAATTTATACACGTTTTATGTCCCGATACTGTGAGCGATGTGGTCGCGCTAAGAAAGCCTGTCTATGCCAATGGATAGAAACGGTTGAAAGCTCTGTTGAAGTTGTCATTTTGCAGCACCCAAGTGAGGTGAATCAAGCGAAAGGTACCGCTAAAATTATTGAGTTATCTGTTTCACCCAGTCAGTTACTCGTCGGTGAAGATTTTTCGGATCACCCCAAGGTTAATCAATGGGTTTCTGAGCCTAACACATTGAATCTCCTTATGTACCCTTCTCCCGACTCTGTAGAGATCAATGCTGACTATTTATCTGCGAATCTCGCTTTGCATATGCCAAATCAAGGTAGCCAAAGTTTGGATGTGAAGACGCAGTGTAAAACTCGCTTGTTTCTTATTGATGGCACTTGGAAAAAAGCGTTTAAAATCTTTCAGCTTTCACAAAATCTGCATGCGCTTAATCAGGTACATTTACCCACTCACTTACAAGGCCGATACACCATTCGCAAAGCGCCTAAAGAAAACGCCTTATCGACCTTAGAGGCGGCCTATCATGCGCTAACGTTATTAAAAGCCTGCGATGCAACGCCTTTAATTACCGCTTTTGATAAAATGATTGAATTCCAAATAGCGCAATTACCCAGTGGTAGTTATGACAAGTATCTCGGCGGTCGTAATCGTTAACTGGCAAACATCTTGGAATGCAGTTTTTGCGCATAGCCATCAGTCATAGCAGAGATATAATCGCACAGCACTCTAAAGCCCTGATCTTGTTGATCTCTAGCCAGTTGCCATTTCTTCTTAGTGGCATCAGGAAGCAGACGCTCAGGGTCGCCGCTAAAGGCTTCAAACAAATCAATGATCACTTGCTGGCCTTTATATTCGATTAACTGTACCTCAGTGGCTTGAATCACATAGTTACTGACAAAGTCTTTAAACACTTTCAGTATCTCTAACATAGGCTCGTGTAAGGTGGCGTTATATCTAAGGAGTGGCTGGGCAAAGTTCGGCGTGGTGATTTCTTTGATCTCAGCGCTGGTGAGCAATGCATTGACTATGCTGCCAATGGCATCTTTACGTAGGTAGTGCTCACCGGAGAACAGTTTTTCGGTGAGTTGTTGTATTTCGCTCTCCATCCATGCATGTCCACTATGGGCAAGTTGATGTGCTGCAGACTCTAGCCACTGCGGCTTTGACACCAAGCCGAGTACGATGGCATCTTCCAGATCGTGCACCCCATAGGCAATATCGTCAGCCAGTTCCATGATGGAGCAGTCTAAGGATTTAAACTGTGTTTTCTTAGTCATAGAGCGCTGACCTGAATGGGGCTGTAATTGGCAAAATGCTTGTTTATCTTGCTCTGATAGTGGCTGTAGCACCCAATCAAAATAGCTTTGGTCAACATCAAATACGCCTTTAGCTGGCATCCAGCGACTGGCTTTAAGCTGTCTAGGGTTGTCAACGCCATCGGGAATCGAATCTCGCTCAACTCGGCTGAGTAAAGAGGGGTATTTTAATAGCCCAAGTAAGGTGCGGCGGCACAAATTCATACCGTGGTGTTGTGTGTATGGTTCTAACTGGCTGACGATGCGAAAGGTTTGTGCGTTGCCTTCAAATCCGCCATGTTCACGCATCATATAATTAAGCGCAACTTCGCCACCATGCCCATAGGGAGGGTGTCCAATATCATGGGCAAGGCAGAGCGTTTCTATTAAGCTGGTGGTGGGCAGTATTGAATGCAGGTCAGCGTGTTTTGATTGCAGCTGCGCCAGTATTCCTGAGCCAATTTGCGCCGCTTCTAAGGAGTGAGTTAATCGAGTTCGATGAAAGTCGTTACCTCCGGTGCCATGCACTTGGGTTTTAGCTTGCAAACGCCGAAATGCCGCCGAGTGTAGAACACGTGCCCGATCCCTTTGGTAAGGGTCACGGTGATCATTTAGACGTACTTTTTGTTCGTTATTAATGCGTTGTTGCCAGAGATTATCGACTTCCATGTGATTTAACTATTCGTCCTCGTTGTTTTAATTAAAACGATTAACTGATCTCGTCCAATGTTAACTCAAAACTGGCAGAAAAAGTTTTGAGGAAATAGCACATTTCAGGGGAATCTCTGTCTTGTAGTGTCTGCTCTAAACGTCGTTTAGCGGCGGCAAATTCGTGGTTGCCTGCTGACAGTTCTTCTAAACATTTAAGGTAGGCACAGATGCAATCTGCTTGCTTGACCAAGCAGTGCTCTTCTTCTGTAGCCTCACCGCTAATCAGAAAAGGTTTAAAATCTTCTACTAGCTCTTCTGGCACCATAGACAGTAGTTTTTCTTCCGCGGCGGCTTCGATTTTTTTGTATTCTTTCGCAATATAAGGATTGTAATATTTGACTGGGGTTGGCAGATCGCCCGTAAGCACTTCGCTGCTATCGTGATACATCCCCAATACAGCGATACGCTCAGGGTTTAATGTACCGTTGAATTTTTTATTCTTAATGATGGCTAAAGCATGCGCCACAAACGCCACTTGCAGGCTGTGTTCAGAAATATTCTCATTCGAAACCGAACGCATTAATGGCCAGCGTTGGATAAGCTTCATTCGGGCTAAGTGTGCGAAAAAATGGCTTTCTTTGTGCATGCTAATCATCCTTAAAGGTGTAAAAAAAGAGGCGCTAGGCCTCTTTAATATAAATTATTGTGTGTATTGAGTAATGAAACGCTCAAAGCGACTGATGGCAATTTCGAGGTCCTCTGCATAAGGCAGTGTCACTATTCTAAAGTGATCCGGTTTTGGCCAATTAAACCCTGAACCCTGCACCAGCAACACTTTTTCTTGTTGTAAAAAGTCTAGCACCATTTTTTGGTCGTCATGGATCTTGTAGATTTTAGGATCTAGTTTAGGGAAAAGGTATAACGCACCTTTAGGTTTAACACACGAAACCCCTGGTATTGAGGTGATCATGTCATAGGCTTTATCGCGCTGCTCAAGCAAGCGTCCGCCCGGTAATATCAGTTCATTAATGCTTTGGTAGCCACCGAGTGCGGTTTGCACCGCATGTTGCATTGGCACGTTAGCGCACAAACGCATTGAGGCGAGCATATCTAAACCATCCACATAGCCTTTAGCGATATGTTTTGGTCCACTAATAAACATCCATCCGCTGCGGAAGCCACAAATACGATACGCTTTAGATAGACCGTTAAATGTCACCATAACTACGTCATCGGCTAATGTCGCAATAGAGGTGTGCGTTGCACCATCGTAAAGGATCTTGTCGTAGATTTCGTCGGCAAAGATAATCAACTTATGTTGGCGCGCAATCTCAACGATTTGTAATAGAAAATCTCGGCTGTACACCGCCCCAGTAGGGTTGTTTGGGTTGATCAGTACAATGCCGCGAGTTTTAGGGGTGATCTTAGCTTTAATATCTTCAAGGTCTGGAAACCAATCGGATTCTTCATCACAAATATAGTGAACAGGGGTTCCGCCGGATAGGGATACCGCCGCACTCCATAAAGGATAATCTGGAGCAGGAACCAACATTTGGTCACCGTTGTCGAGCAATGCTTGCATCGCCATAACAATCAACTCAGACACACCGTTACCCATATAGACATCTTCAACATCTAACGACAGTAAGCCTTTCTTTTGATAATGCTGAACAACGGCTTTACGGGCAGAGTAAATCCCTTTTGAATCGCAGTAGCCTTGAGAGGTGGGTAGGTGTCTAAGTACATCAACTAAGATTTCTTCTGGCGTATCAAAGCCAAATGGGGCGGGGTTACCAATGTTGAGCTTAATTATTTTCTGCCCTTCTTCTTCCATACGCTTAGCATGTTTCAGTATCGGACCACGAATGTCATAGCATACATTATCGAGTTTTGAAGACATCTCGATATTTTTCATTGTCAACCCCTAGATTCAATCGGTGAGAATAGTATCAAATTACACTAAATTGATGTTTTTGAGTAGAAAAATCTATGCTTAAACAATTGAGTTATCAAGAATTACGAGCTTAAATTTATGTTTACTCTACAATTGTAGTTGTCTCGCTTGATTTGGCTAATCACTCGCTCTAGAGTAAGCCAATTATTCGGTAATCATAAGAGAAATAGAGGGTTAGAGGTCACATTGTCTTATTTTGCAAATGCTATAAAACAGCTCGCCCAGCATGTTGAAACTGCGCCGATTGACGCTTGTCGTATCGAGGTGCCAGTAGAGGAAGTGTGCGTTGATTCCGTTCTTCCTTGGATGGAAAATCAGCCTATTTTTCCAAAGTTTTATTGGCAGTCTAGAGATACCACAGAGGAGGTGGTCGCTTTAGGTCAAGCCCGAACGTTTAATGAAATTAATCCTGCTTATTCAATGCTTAACGAAAATCAACGCATTTGGGGTGGGTATGCTTTCCCCTATAAGAATAAGAAAGGACGTTGCTTAAAATCGTTCTTCTTTTTACCGCATATAGAATTGGTTCGCCGTAATCAAGATTGGTTCTTGGCGGTTAATTTAATGCAAGATAGAGACGCGGTGCGTCGTGCGGTACATCTGCTTAATAACGATACCTTATCTTTTTCAACCCCACTGCCTGCCGTTACAAAAGTGACGCATACCCCAGATCAAGCGTTGTGGACACGCAATGTTGATTTAGCGTTAGAATCGATAAGCAGCAGCGAATTGAAAAAAGTGGTATTGGCTCGCAAAACTACCGTCAAACTTGATTCGACTTTAAAAGGGGTTGAATTATTAGCCCTAAGTCGTGAGCAAAATCGTCACAGTTTTCACTTTTTATTGCAGCTAGAAGAAGGCCATTCTTTTATTGGTTCTACACCAGAAAGATTGTACAGCCGTCGCGGACAACTTATTGAAACAGAAGCGTTGGCAGGTACTATCGGCCGACACAGCAAACCGTCTCAGGATCTAGAGTTAGCCAACTGGTTGATTCATGACAAAAAGAATCTACAAGAAAATCAATATGTTGTAGATGATATTGTCGATAGCTTAGCCCCATTTTGCTCCAATGTTGAAGTTGAAGATGAAGCTCGTTTAGTTAAGTTACGTCGTGTACAGCATTTAAAAAGACATATTCAAGCCGAGCTATCTAAACACGCGGATAAAAGCAAGCTGTTACAAGCGCTGCAACCTACCGCTGCTATCGCTGGGTTACCGCGTCATCTAGCTCTTGAATTTATTGAACAAAACGAACCTTTTTCTCGATCATGGTACAGCGGTTCAGTGGGTTACATTAGCGATCAAAGTGCTGAGTTTTGCGTTGCAATTCGCAGTGCCATGGTGCAAGGCGACGATCTACACCTATTTGCCGGTGCAGGCATTGTGCCAGGCTCTGAAGCTGAACATGAGTGGCAAGAGCTGGATAAAAAAATGTCGACTTTATTAAGCCTAATTACCGAGCAAAGCGTGTTGGAACAAGCTTCATGAGCAAGCGACCATCACAGCAAATCTCTTTAAAACAACTTTCTCAAGCACAGATTAATCGAGTTTGGTCATCGGTATTGTTAGAAGAAGCGAGCCGATTTGGTGCTAAACACGTGTGTATTGCACCGGGATCTCGTTCTACGCCATTGGCATTAGAAGCCATAGAGCATAATGAGCTTGTGCTACACACTCATTTTGATGAACGCGGGCTTGGTTTTTTTGCGTTAGGTATTGCGAAATCGACGCAGCAACCTGTGATTGTTATCGTCACCTCCGGCACTGCGGTCGCTAATTTACTTCCTGCAGTAGTTGAAGCCAATCTCACGGGCGAAAAACTGATATTACTCACCGCCGACAGACCGGTTGAGTTAGTCGGTGTGGGTGCCAATCAAGCGATTGTTCAACAAGGGATATTTTCTACTCATGTCAGTAAAGCCCTAGCGCTGCCAAGCCCTAGTGCTGAGATTGATGTTGGTTGGTTATTATCTAAGTTTGATGAAGCATTAGCCATGCAAGCTCAATTAAAAGGGCCTATTCATATTAATTGCCCCTTTCCAGAGCCTTTGTATGTTGCCGAGAGCCCGCGATTAGCTGAAGTGAAAGAGCTTGCTGAATATTGGCTTTATTCAAAAAAAACATACTTAACACAAACCGTAAATGCGAACGATGATAGCGACACATTACTTCACTTTGTGCAGAAACATCGCCATGTTAAAGGGTTGATTATTGTAGGCAGGTTAGCATTTGAGAAAGCTCAGCAAGTTAAAGCCCTTGCAGAGCAATTAGGCTGGCCGATTTTGTGTGACCCTCAGTCAGGCATAAGCTCAGATTGGAGCTGTTATGATGTTTGGTTGCAAAACCAAACTAACCTACAACAACTTGCGCAGTGCGAAGCCGTGCTGCAGTTTGGCGCTAGACTGGTGTCAAAACGCTTACTCAGCTTTATAAAGCAAAAAGCAGTTGACGTTGATTTTAAACAATACGCATTAGTGTGTGATGAACCAGGGGAATTAAACCCCGATCATTTGCCAATGCAACGTTTTTCCGGAAAGTGGTCACTGCCTTTAAGTTTTGTTGAATCATCAGACAATGGTGGATGGGCTGACGGACTTAAAGCGGCACGTGTGATGGTGGTTGAAGAGACTCACAGTTTAATTTTAGAAACGCTTACCGAGCTTGAAGTTGCCACTAAATTACATGAGATCACCCAAGGCTATCCGCTATTTTTAGGTAACAGCTTAGGAGTGCGTTTAGTTGATATGGCCTGCGCCAACTTACACTGTGAGGTGTTTTCCAACCGCGGTGCATCAGGCATTGATGGCATCGTGGCAACTAGCGCCGGTGTTGGCGCCGGTTTGAATAAACCTACGTTGACATTTATTGGTGATACCTCATTACTACACGATTTAAATTCATTGTCACTACTAGCAAATAGTGGCGGTATTGTGCTGCTATTAAACAATGATGGCGGAGCCATTTTTGATATGTTACCCGTGGATGAAAACCATAAGCAGCGCCTATACCAAATGCCACATGCTTATCAATTTGCCCATGCCGCTCAGCAATTTAATATGGACTATCAGCGCCCAACAACATGGCAGCAATTAAAGCAAGCCATGACTGACTTTGAAGCAAATTCATCTCGTTCATTATTGATTGAGGTGGTCACTCCTGCAGGGCAAGCCTCAGCACATATTAAATCGCTCTGTTCAACAATTCAGGGGCTATAAATGCCCCTAAATATCCACTCAGGCAAGTCACTAAACTCTTCGCAACTGAATGCGCTTCGTCCCGTACAAAATAAGCCTGCATTACGTCTGTTATTTGTGCACGGCTTTTTAGGCAGCAGTCAAGATTGGCTGTCTCTGGTGGAGTATTTGCCTGCCACGTGGGATCTGTATGCTCTAGACCTTCCCGGACATGGCCGTGCTAGCGATATGCCTATCCCGAGTGATTTTGATGGTTTTGTTGAAAATATCTGCCAACAATTGCAGCGACTGCCCGATAGCCAAGCATTAGAAAATCCAGTGCCTGATGAGCAAGTGCCGGTGTTTTTAGTCGGTTATTCGCTAGGCGCTCGTTTACTCATGCACTTAGCACTTCAAATTCAGCAACGTAATATTGCCATTGCAGGATTTGTGTTGGAAGGAGGAAACTTTGGCCTACAACTAGGGTCAGAGAAACAGGAGCGTTGGCAAAATGATTGTCGTTGGATTGATCGTTTTGCACAACAAGCGCTTCCTGATGTATTGCATGATTGGTATCAACAGCCGGTGTTTTCTTCTTTAACCAGTGAGCAAAAATCTCGGTTGGTCGAGGAGCGCTCACGCAATGATGGTAAAGCGTTAGCGAAAGTCATGGCTGTGACGTCATTGGCTAAGCAGGAATATTTATTGCCCGAGCTACACTCTGCAGGGCAAAGCACCCAATACAAGATTTACTATGTTGTGGGAGAGCATGATGCAAAGTTTTCTCACTTGTACGCACAAAACAAAGTGCCTTATGAAGTGATATCAGGGGCTGGACATAACACACATAAAGAACAACCTCACATATATGCACAAAAATTGACACAGCTCTTATCCATTGCACAGACAAACTAGATATTATGCCCCTCGCATGATGCCGTCATTAACGTTGGGTTAAATGTTGGCTTAAATGTTGGCTTAGGAAATTATAATTATGAGAAAGGCAAGTTTATATCGTTATCAGCTTGAGATGGATAGCGGTGTTATTTTACGTGAACAAAAACTGACGAGTCGAGAAGGCTGGATAGTCGAGTTATCTGAAAACGATCGCATTGGTTATGGCGAGGTGGCACCTTTGATAGGGTTTAGCCACGAAACGATGGACCAAGCATTTGTAGAAGTGGTTGCTCGACTAAAGAAATGGACGCAGGGAGAAGAGTTAGACTGCCATTCTCCTTACCCTTCGGTTGCTTTTGGTTTATCCATGGCGCAATACGAATTAAATGGATTATTGGGCGCAGAAGGAAACTATCAAGCAGCTCCTTTTTGCCACGGCGATCCAGACGATCTATTGCCTGCATTAAATGCCATGCAGGGTGATAAAGTGGCAAAAATCAAGGTTGGCTTGTATGAGCCGATCCGTGATGGGATTTTAGTTAACCTATTTTTAGAAGCGACTCCAGACATACAGTTAAGACTGGATGCAAACCGAGTTTGGAACTTAGAGAAAGCCAAAAAATTTGCCAGTAAAATTAATCCTTCTTTGCGCTCCCGTATTCAATATATTGAAGAGCCGTGCAGTGCACCGGGTGACAGCTTAACGTTCGCCATAGAAACCGGCATTGCCATTGGTTGGGATGAAACCCTACAAAATGGTGTGATGAACCCAGACTTTGATCTTGAGTTTCTTACTGGCGCAAAAGCGATTGTGATTAAACCCATGTTAATTGGTAATCTGCAGCGCTGTATTCAATTGATAGAAAAGGCTCAAGCATTAGGGCTTATCGCTGTAATCAGCTCGAGTATCGAATCCAGTTTAGGGCTGTCTCAGTTAGCTCGTCTAGCGCATCAATTCACCCCAATGACCACGCCGGGTTTAGATACCTTACAGCTGTATAAAGAGCAGCTGCATACGCCGTGGCCGGGAAGTGAATTACCCGTCAGAAGTCTCAGCTCTCAAACCTTAGTTTGGCAGCAGAGCTCGGAATAAACTTTGCCGCTTAACACGCCTTTTTCTCATCAATCCCCACTTTGTTATTGGAGCGAATGCTCTGATAACAAAGCTATTGCAACTTCAACTTCAACACCAACTCTAACAACAGCGGTAAATGGCTGTGCTCTAGAATGTAATGATGGGCGCTATTCATGGTCAGAATTGACGAGTTATGTCACTAGTGTACGACAGCAATTGTTAGCAATGGGGTTAGGTGATAATGATGTGCTCATGTTGGTGACTGCGCACAGCTCATTGCAAAGTATTATCGTGTATCTTGCGGCACTAGAGGCCGGAATAGTGGTTTCGATAGTGCCTCTATTACCTAAATCTGAGCTTGTGAAGCGCCAAGCATTACTCGGTTGTTCATATTGTTATTTATGCCCAAGCGTGGAGCCAGAATTAACGGGTTCAATTGATACTATCTATTTAGAATTTACAACTTCTGACTATAGCTCAGAGGATTGTTCATCCTCTCATTCACATTTTTCAGTGTCGAATATCGCGAGTCTAATTTTTACATCAGGCTCAACGGGCGACCCTAAGGCAGTTGCGCACAGCGTGACAAATCATTTGGCTTCTGCCATTGGGTTACAGCAGCAATTTAGTTTTGATGCTTCTAGCACTTGGCTTTTGTCATTACCGCTGTTTCATGTTTCAGGTTTAGCGATAGTGTGGCGTTGGCTACTCTGTGGCTGTTGCCTGCGCTTAAAACAGGGCAAGGGATTAAACTTGCAAGGGGTAAGCCATACTTCGATGGTGCCAACCCAACTGCAACACGCATTACAACAAATAGAAGAAGGAACACTGCAAACGCCTTTAACATTACAACGGGTGTTGTTGGGTGGCGCTATTATTCCTCATTCGTTGGCAAATGCGGCGCGCAAGTATGGCATCGATACTTGGGCGGGATACGGGTTGACCGAAATGGCATCCACAGTGACGGCTAAAAGAGTGGATGAGGCGGATAGTGCAGGGCAAGTACTGGCTAAGCGTGCGATAAAAATTGATAATCAAACCATCTTAGTTGCGGGTGAGACCTTAGCGGTTGGCTATTGGCAGAAAGGAATATTATCCCCGTTAGCAATGCATGATGGCTGGTTTGATACTAAAGATCTTGGTCGTTGGCAAAATGATGAACTGGTCATTATGGGGCGAGCGGATAACCTGTTTATTTCTGGCGGTGAGAATATCCACTGTGAAGAAATTGAGCGGGTACTAATCAAACATTCATCGATTATGCAGGCATTTATTGTACCTGTTGTTGACCCAACATTTGGTCATAGACCAGTGGCGCTATTGGCATTGTCGCAAGGCGCACTTAACGGCGAGTTAAAGCGAGAGCTCAACGAGCTTTGCTTATCCCATCTACAAAAATTCAAATGTCCTATCGATTACCTACCGATACCGAGCACCTTATTAAATCAAGGAATTAAGGTTTCTCGATCTAAACTCAAAAACTGGTTATCAGAGCAACACATCGAACGTTTCTAGCGCATCTATTATAACGAAAATTCACAGTTTCAATTTTTATAGAATCATTTAGTTATGATATAGAGCAAAACGGTTTTTCTCAAAGCACAACGATAGCGTCATAATCCTAACCAATGAACAGGGTAATTAATTTACCAACTGATATAACGGAATGGACTATGTATTTTCTTTGGGCGTTGGTTGCAGCATGTTTAGGCGTAGCGATAGCGGATCATGGCTTGCTAGGATCAATTGCGCAGGCGCTGGGTTTTGCGTTAGTGGTGGGAATAGCATTTAGCCAAAGTGGTAAATCGGTAAAGAAAAGCAGTGACTGGCTACTGTCGAGAGTAAAGCCAAGTCACTATGATAAGGTGTTATAGGAAATAAGCGGTCTACTTGCCTATCAATGTAGAAGCCACAATAAAGTCCCGACAGAAATTGTTAACCATAAGCCGACACCAAATAATAAGGGTTTAACCCCAGCCTCTTTCACTTGCTCTAATGAAATAGCAGAACCAATCAAAAATAAACAAGCCACCAAGGTTTGTTTTGCCACCGAAAAGGTCATGTGATAAAACGCATCAAATTGTGGCAATAAATCACTAATAACCACTGCCGCAATATATAAGAAGATAAAAGTCGGTACTTTTATTTTGTGTTCTTTTCCTTTACCAAAATACCAAGCACTGCCAATGGTTACAGGAATAATCCACAAAGCACGAGCCAGTTTCAGTGTGGTTGCAGTACGCAGTGCTTCTTCACCGTAAGCACTGGCAGCGCCTACCACTGATGATGTATCGTGAATCGCAATTGCCGCCCAAACCCCAAAAGTGTGCTGATCTAAATTTAAAGCATGCCCAATCACCGGAAAGACAAACAGCGCAATGGAGTTAAGAATAAAGACAGTAGCAAGCGCTAAACCCGTTTGATTGGCGTTAGCATTAATAGCAGGCGATACGGCTGCGATGGCGCTTCCGCCACAAATAGCGGTGCCACTTGAAATGAGATAACCGGTTTTCTTATCTATGCCCAGTTTAATCGCTACCCATGTACCGAGCAGTAAGGTAACGAAAATCGTGGTCATGATCAGACCTATGCCATTGGACGTTGCTTTAAAGGCTTCTGCTAGAGAGATGCCAAAGCCTAAACCGATAATAGAATAGCTCAGTAATTTTTTGGTCCATTTTGCGATAGGTAAGTGAGTAGGCACTAATCCTAGTTGAGACAAAATTAAACCTAAAATTAATGCAGATGGAGACTGCAATAAAGGTGTAAAGCAAAGGACGAGCACAATAAAAAATGGGATGTGCTTTTTAGTAAATAACGACATAGGATTAGCAATCTTTAAATTTGCGCTTATGATAACTATCTCAAGCTAAATACACATAATTAATGTAGGGTTTAGCACTGATTGTTCTATTGAAAACACTGTATATGCTATCTGGTGATTAAAAAGAGTGTGATGCAGTGCTAGATTGCAATAAACTTTAACAACTCTATGTGCAAACTCTGTTCATTTATTCGATGCTAATAGGTAGTATTGCACTGACTCATAAAAATCAAAGAGAGATTATGAAACGCATTTTTTCGATTATGGCTGTATTGCTAGTATCAGTAGCTATGGTGTATGCACCTGTTACTGAAGCAAAGCGATTTGGCGGTGGTAAATCTTTTGGTAAGAGCTTTAAAACGGCTCCGGCACCGAAAGCAAAACCAACAAACACTAATTCTTTAAACAATAAAGGCACGCAAAATCCAACTAGAAAAGGCGGATTAATGGGCGGTCTTATGGGAGGCTTACTTGCGGGTGGTCTGCTAGCGGCGTTTTTTGGCGGGGCGTTTGAAGGTATCCAGTTTATGGATATTCTTATTATCGGTTTGATTGCGTTTTTTGCCTTTAAATTCTTGCGCGGTATGCTGGGAGCAAAAGCAGGCAGTATGAATCAGCAGCGTCCTGCGTATTCAAATGGCCCTCAAGCAAGCAATACTCAATTTAGACAGCAAGAGTCACAATCGTTTACTGAGCCAACATCAGGCGCAGCTGCGTCAAATACTGGCTTTGGTAGCTCTGCACATTCAGATGTGCCACATAACTATCCACCGGGTTTCGACCATGCCGCTTTCGTTAACGGTTCACGTGAACATTACCGTATTTTGCAAGGCGCATGGAATCACAATGAGTTAGAAACGATTCGTGAATACGTATCGACAAGCTTGTTTGATGATCTACAATCGGAGCGTGCTTCACTGCAAGGTGAACAGCATACTGACGTTATGTATGTAGACGCTGAAATTGTACGTGCCGATTACGACGCGAGCAAAGCGCAACTTAGCTTACAGTTTACGGGTCGCTACCGTGACACAGTAGAAAATGTAGAAGAAGACATCAGCGATATCTGGCACCTTGAGCGCGATCTTACTCAGCCAAATGCACCTTGGTTGATTGTAGGTATTCAAGTGTAATCTCTTTTGCAAAGCAAATATGAATGTAAGGTCGGAACTGAGTTCCGGCCTTTTTTTTGCTTGCTCGATAACTTTGATTGATATGAATAATTAGAATTCAATAAACAGAAATGCTTATCAGCACGTATACTTTATTGCACTCAGTGGGCAGAGGAATAGCGATGTTTTCCTTCGCACATATTTAAAAAAAGTAAGAGGTACAAAGTATATGAACATTATCCTATTTTTGTTGATCGGTGCGGTTGCAGGTTGGTTAGCCGGTAACTTTATGAAAGGCGGTGGCTTTGGCGTGGTTGGCAATATTGTGGTTGGTGTTTTAGGTGCTGTCGTTGGTGGAACGGTATTTAACGCTATTGGCTTAGCCGCAGGTGGCATTATTGGTTCTTTGGTTGTGTCGACTGTTGGCGCAATACTGCTACTGTACATTGTTGGCTTTATTAAGAGACTTTAATCCCCATATATCAATTATTACGATTGGTATTTCGCGTCTTCTAGTGAGCGTATATTGTTTAGTGTAAATGACGTACTATATGCTCACTTATCTTGATATAGACCCTTATGACTAACATCCCAATCAAACAAATCTCTGAAAAACAGGTGAACGAACCTAAAGTGGCGTGCAGTACTTGCTGTGCCAGTTGTTGCCGTTTAGAAGTGATGATCATCACTGATACCGGAGTCCCAGAAGAACATATTGCTACCGATAAATGGGGCGGGGAAACCATGTTACGTCTAGAGGATGGGTGGTGCTCAGCGGTAGATAGGGACACTATGTTGTGCACGATTTATGAAAATCGCCCTTGGATTTGTCGAGAATTTGAAATGGGTTCTTATGAGTGTCGTAACGAATGGGAAACTCGTAATTAGACGTTATACCAATCGTACTAAATAACTGATCATTCTAGCTTGTTAAAATGCTCGATAACGGCGTTAGAATTTTTGATTGTAGAATAACTACTTATCGAAAAATTCTGCCTTGTTCTCGAGCATTTTTCCTGCGCTAGTTCTGATCACTTACTTAGTGTGATTGGTATTAATTATTACGATTGCTTATATCATTATTTGTGTAGCGCAACAGATAAAAAAAGGCCGGTATTTAAAAATACCGGCCTTTGTCATTTTAGTTAGTGAGCAACGATTATTGAGTTGCTTGAATTGCTGTTAGAGCAACTGTGTAAACGATATCGTCTACTAGTGCGCCACGAGACAAGTCATTTACAGGTTTGCGCATGCCTTGCAGCATTGGACCGATAGATACTAGGTCTGCTGAACGCTGTACCGCTTTGTAAGTTGTGTTACCAGTGTTTAGGTCTGGGAATACAAATACAGTCGCTTTACCTGCTACAGGAGAGTTAGGTGCTTTAGAAGCTGCTACGTTCTCCATGATTGCTGCATCGTACTGTAGAGGACCGTCGATCACTAGATCAGGACGTTTCTCTTGAGCAAGTTTAGTTGCTTCACGTACTTTATCTACGTCTGCGCCTTTACCTGACTCACCAGTAGAGTAAGAAATCATAGCAACACGAGGGTCGATACCGAATGCCGCTGCAGAATCTGCAGATTGGATAGCGATTTCAGCCAATTGCTCTGCTGTTGGATCTGGGTTGATTGCACAGTCACCGTATACCAATACTTGATCAGGCAGAAGCATGAAGAAGATTGAAGAAACGATAGACGCATCAGGTGCAGTCTTGATGATTTGGAACGGAGGAACGATAGTGTTTGCTGTAGTGTGAACTGCACCAGAAACAAGACCGTCTACTTCGCCATTCTCAAGCATCATAGTACCTAGGAATACTGAATCTTGTAGCTTCTCACGAGCAACAACTTCAGTCATGCCTTTCTTAGAGCGAAGCTCTACAAGACGTGCAACGTAGTTTTCACGTACTGCATCAGAATCGATGATTTCAACGCCAGCGCCTAGCTCAACACCTTGTTGTGCTGCAACGCGACGGATTTCGTCAGGGTTACCAAGAAGTACACAGTTAGCGATACCGCGCTCAGCACAGATAGCCGCAGCTTTAACTGTACGTGGCTCATCACCTTCTGGAAGAACGATACGCTTGTTAGCACGACGAGCAAATTCAGTTAGCTGGTAACGGAACGCTGGTGGGCTTAGACGACGAGATGCAACAACACCTTCAGTTAGAGTATCAATCCAAGGACCATCGATGTGGCTTGCAACGTGTTCGTTAACGAACTCGATACGCTCTTTATCATCGGCTGGTACTTCAACGCTGAAGCTTTGTAGGTTCAGAGAAGTCTGCCAAGTGTTACCTTGCGCTTTGAAGATAGGTAGACCTGATTCAAATGCTGGCTGACATAGACCACGAATTTCTTCAGGGATGTCATAACCGCCAGTCAATAGGATTGCACCAATTTCAACGCCGTTCATTGCTGCAAGAGCTGCTGCTACGATTACATCTGGACGGTCTGCTGAAGTAACAAGCAGTGAACCTGGTTTGAAGTGCTCAATCATGTTTGGTAGAGAGCGTGCACAGAAAGTGATGCTCTTAATACGACGGCTAGAAATTTCGCCTTCGTTGATGATATCAGCGTTTAGGTGTTTAGCCATATCGATAGCACGAGTAGCGATAAGCTCTACACTCCAAGGCACACAACCTAGTACGCGTACTGGGCTAGTGTTGAAGATTTCCATTGCTTGGATATTCGCTTGTTGAGCCGCATCAGAATCATCAAAGATTTCAGATAGGTCAGGGCGAGTACGGCCAGCTTCATCCACAGGAGCGTTAAGTTTGTTGATGATAACGCCAGAGATGTTTTTGTTTTTCTTGCCACCGAAGTTAGATACTGCCACTTCGATACGCTCTTTAAGTTGAGATGGGTTGTAAGTGCCTGGAGTAGCAACAAACACGATCTCAGCGCCAAGAGTTTTAGCAATTTCTTCGTTCACTTGGTTAGCAAACGGGTGCTTACGAGTAGGAACAAGACCTTCAATCAGGGTCACATCTGCATCGTTAATTTGGTTGAAACGCTCAACGATTGTTTCTAGCAAAACGTCAGTTTGCTCGTTACGGATAAGCGCTTGCGCTTCGTCCATTGGCGTTGGAGTACCAATCTTAATATCGTTGTTTGATTTAAGAATAGTAGATGTTAGATCTGGTTGGTTGCCACCAGTACGTGGCTGAGCGATAGGTTTGTAAAACGAAACGTTTACACCTTTGCGCTCCATAGCGCGAATAACGCCCATGCTAACACTAGTAAGACCAACACCGGCGCTAATTGGGACAAGCATAATGGTACGAGACATAGTCTGAAGACCTCGAAATGTATGAAAAAGTCTCAGCTGGGGGAACAGCTGAACCAAAAGTAAACAGGTGAGGAAATCCTCACCTGTTTAATTAATTAAAGACCAGCTAAACGTGCTGTGTCTTCTGCAATAACTAGCTCTTCGTTAGTAGAGATAACCATTGCTGGGATGCGGCTGTCAGTAGCAGTGATAGTACCTTCGCCACCGAAGCGTGCTTTAAGGTTTGCTTCACTGTCGACTTGAATGCCGAAAATGCCAAGACGGTTTAGAACCATCTCACGAATAGGAGCAGAGTTTTCACCGATACCACCAGTGAATACGATAGCGTCTAGACGACCTTCTAGCGTTGCTGTGTAACCGGCAACGTATTTCGCTAGGCGGTGACAGAATACGTCCATCGCACGAGTTGCTTCTTCTTTCTTGCCGTAGTTGTCTTCAACGAAACGACAATCAGAAGTTACTTCTGTTAGACCTTGTAGGCCAGACTCTTTAGTTAGCATAGTGTTGATTTGATCCACTGTGTAACCTAGAGAGTCATGTAGGTGGAAGATAACAGCTGGGTCGATGTCACCACAACGAGTACCCATTACTAGACCTTCTAGAGGAGTAAGACCCATAGAAGTATCTACACACTTACCGTTTTTAATTGCACAAACAGAAGCACCGTTACCTAAGTGACAGTTGATGATGTTTAGTTCGCTTTCCGGCTTACCTAGTTGCTTAGCTGTTTCGCGAGCAATAAATAGGTGAGAAGTACCGTGCATGCCGTAACGACGGATGCTGTGCTCTTTATATAGGCTGTACGGAAGCGCGTATAGGTACGCTTCTTGAGGCATTGTTTGGTGGAAAGCAGTATCAAATACAACTGACATTGGTAGAGCAGGGAATGCTTTTTGCGCTGCTTTAATACCAACGATAGCGGCAGGGTTGTGAAGAGGCGCTAGAGCTGCACAGTCTTCGATACCTGTAACGACGTCTTCAGTTACTAGCATTGATTCAGTGAATTTTTCACCGCCGTGAACAACACGGTGGCCAACAGCACCAAGCTGCTCTGATAGTTCAGGTTTAGAAGCTAGGATAGTGTCTACGATAAAAGTTAAAGCTTCATCGTGTGCTGCACCATTACCTAGTGCTGCTTCGTGTTTGCCGTCCAATTTCCACTTAATACGTGCTTCAGGAAGGTGCAGGCACTCTGCAAGACCAGTAAGATGCTCTTCACCGTTGTCCGCGTCAACGATGGCGAATTTAAGAGAAGAACTACCGCAGTTTAAAACTAAAACTAGCTTTGACATGTTTGTTTCCTGTATTTCATCTGATTTCTTCAGAAAGAATGAATTTAGTCATTATGAGTAGTCACATATTCGATGTAGGATGCTACTCAGTTTCAATTGCAACAATTTCCCTTTGTTGACCGTATTACCTTTCAGGATACGTTTTCAATCCTTGCTAACTGGCCTCTCTCTCGCCTAATATGTAGTTAAAGGCGAAGCTATAGATGAGACGCTGACAAGGATAGCGATAATAGGCAAATATAACAAAAAAAATTGAAATTACTTTATCATTTATCAATTTTTTATGTTTATTTTTTAATTTTTAAAATAATTTTTAGCGATTTAGTCATGGTTGGAAAGATTGGAATGTTTCATAGATTGAGAGATGGGCAGATGTACATGGATCTGTGGCCGATGAGAAAAGAACTCTCGCCTATGTTCCCAGAGCATCGCGTAATTACGGCGACTCGATTTGGTATTCGAGTGATGCCTGCAGTTGCGGCTATCAGCGTATTAACTCAATTTACTTTTCATAATGGATCCGGCTTACCGCAAGCTATTGTGGTGGCACTGTTTGCGATTAGTTTACCTATTCAAGGCTTTTGGTGGTTAGGCACGCGTTCAAACACACTTTTGCCGCCGAGTTTAGCCAATTGGTATCGTGAAATTCATCAAAAAATCTTAGATTCTGGCACCTTGCTTGAACCGCCTAAAGCTAAGCCTCGCTATAAAGAGCTCGCACAACTGTTAAATAGAGCCTTTAGACAGTTAGATAAAACCGTTCTAGAACGCTGGTTTTAATTCCTTTTACTCCTCGCTCCTACCATTTTGTTAAATGAACGTAATCCCTCGAGGTTACGTTCAATGATTTCCCTCGCACTAAATCTTTAATCTGCCGTTACATTCCCTTTTGTGACATTTCTTTAACATCCTGATAAATACGAGAGATAAATCACATTCTTTACTTTTATTTTACATCTCATACTGGTAATAATGGATCTCTAGAGTTTTAAGTGAAACCAGTTTCACTTTTTAGTCTGTCATGGAATTGAATGATGGATATGACTTAAGTACAGAAATGGATGTCAAACTCAGCTTTGTTTGCTGAATCAAGGAGTGAATATGAAAGTAAATAAGATGATTGTTACCGCCTGTCTGGTGGGTGCAACCTTGCTATCAAGTGCCAGTGTCATGGCAAAAACAGCCAAAGTAGCCGTATCGCAAATTGTTGAGCACCCAGCTTTGGATGCCACGCGTCAAGGTCTGCTAGATGGCTTAAAAGCAAAAGGCTACGAAGAAGGTAAAAATCTAGAGTTTGATTACAAAACCGCGCAAGGTAACCCTGCGATTGCGGTGCAAATAGCACGTCAATTTGTCGGTGAAAATCCAGATGTATTAGTGGGCATCGCAACGCCAACCGCACAAGCATTGGTTTCTGCTACTCGTGACATTCCAGTGGTGTTTACGGCAGTGACTGACCCTGTTGGCGCAAAACTGGTTTCTCAGTTAGAACAGCCGGGCAAAAACGTAACGGGTTTATCTGACTTATCACCGGTTGCTCAGCACGTCGATCTGATTAAAGAAATCCTACCAAACGCAAAAACCATTGGTGTGGTGTACAACCCAGGTGAAGCCAACGCGGTGAGCCTTGTTGAGCTATTAAAAGTGGCAGCCAAAGAAAAAGGCTTAATGGTGGTTGAGTCTACAGCGCTAAAAAGTGCGGATGTACTCTCGGCAACTCAAGCTATCGTGTCTAAGGCTGATGTGATTTACGCACCTACCGACAATACCGTAGCCAGTGCTATAGAAGGCATGTTAGTTGCGGCAAATCAGGCGAAGAAACCGGTATTTGGTGGCGCAACTTCCTATGTGAAAAAAGGCGCAATTGCTAGCCTAGGGTTTGACTACTACCAAGTCGGCGTGCAAACCGCAGATTATGTAGCGGCTATTTTAGACGGTAAGCAACCGGGTTCTCTGGACGTTAAAATCGCTCAAGGTTCTGATCTGGCCATTAGTGAAACGGCTGCGAAAAAGCTCGGAATTACTATCCCTCAGTCTGTCGTGGCACGCGCGACCGAAGTTAACTAAATAAATGGGCCAGCCTTAATCGGCTGGCTTTTAGTTTTACGGTATGTATTTGTAAGAACATTTATTTTTGGTATTTGGCAGAGGAGTATGTATGTCTGCTTTTGCATTTTTTGGGGCGCTAGAGTTGGGCTTAGTCTATGGCCTTGTCGCACTGGGCGTTTACCTGACTTTCCGCGTTTTAGATTTCCCTGATCTGAGTGTTGATGGCTCTTTTCCAATGGGAGCTGCGGTGGCGGCAACCGCTATTGTTGCTGGAGTAAACCCTTGGCTAGCAACCGGTATGGCCATTGTTGCGGGCGGTGTTACTGGGTGGGTGACGGCTTTTCTAGCGGTGCGTTGCGGTATTTTACACTTGCTGGCGTCCATTCTTACTATGATTGCCGCTTTCTCTATTAATATCCGCATTATGGGCAGACCTAACATCGCTTTGCTCGGTGAAGAGACTATTTTGACGCCATTTGAGAGCGTTGGTGACCCTATGCTAGTGCGCCCTATAGTAGTGGGCATCTTAGTATTGCTAGCGGCGTTTTTTATTGTGCGTTTACTCAATAGTGATTTTGGGCTTGGATTACGAGCAACTGGCGTAAATGCGCGTATGGTGCGAGCTCAAGGTGGAAGCACTTCGTTTTATACTTATTTTGGTTTGGCATTATCCAATGGTTTGGTTGGCTTTGCCGGCGCTTTGTTTGCGCAAACCAATAGCTTTGCTGATGTGACATCCGGCGTAGGTACCATAGTCGTAGGTTTAGCAGCGGTAATCTTAGGGCAAACATTAATCCCTGGACGTAAAATCTGGGTGGCAGTGGCGGCGGTAATTGTTGGCTCTGTGCTATATCGATTGGCGGTGGCGTTTGCGTTAAGTTCAGGAATGTTTGGTCTGCAAGCGTCCGATCTGAACTTAGTGACTGCTATTTTGGTGGCAGTGGCATTAATTGCTCCTAAGATGAAAGCCAAATACAAAGCTAAGCAACAACTTCAACAAGCACGCAGTGATAAGGAAGTGGCATGATTGAGTTAAAAAATATTCAGGTCACTTTTAATCCGGGCACTATCTTAGAAAATAGAGCTCTGCGCGGCGTGGATCTTGTGGTGCCAGAACATGAGTTTTTGACCGTAATTGGCTCTAATGGGGCCGGTAAATCAACCCTTTTGGGATCGGTGACGGGGGAGACACCTATGGTTGGCGGTAGCGTTATTATCGACAACCTTGATGTCACTCGTCGCAGTGTCGATCAAAGAGCCAGTTTATGTGCGCGCGTGTTTCAAGACCCTTTAGCTGGCACTTGTGGCGATCTGACTATCGAAGAAAATATGGCATTGGCGTATCGCCGTGGGCATCGTCGAGGTTGGAATTTAGCGCTGTCGAGTAAACGCCGAAAACTCTTTCAAGATCGCATCGCCATTTTGGGCTTAGGTTTAGAGGACAGGCTTGGTGATAGCATTGGGCTACTTTCAGGCGGTCAAAGACAGGCAGTGAGCTTGGTTATGGCAACTCTATCGGACAGTAAACTGCTGCTGCTTGATGAGCATACTGCCGCGCTTGATCCGCGCATGGCGGCATTTGTGATTGATTTGACTAAGACGGTAGTCAAAGAGTTTAATCTCACCGCAATGATGGTGACGCACTCAATGAAGGACGCTTTAGCCTGTGGCGATCGCACTGTGATGTTGCACCAAGGAGAGATAGTCTTGGATGTGGCAGGAGAGCAACGAGCAAATATGGGAGTGCCTGACTTGCTTGAAATGTTTAGTAAGGTTCGAGGTGAAGAGCTTTCAGATGATGGCTTACTGCTTAGTTAACCAGTTGCCTAGTAAACCCATTGCTTAGGTAACCAATAATTCGTCTTTACATCGCTACAAAGCGTGATCTTACTTATATATGCAGTGGGTCACGCTTTTTTATCGACGAATAATTCTCTAATTTGTGGGCAATTGGTTCCGTTTCGGAGTTCGTATGCAAAGCCCATTTCTTTTCCATCCTCAATCCGGCTGTCACCTCAAGTTTGATGGCACTCATTTAACCGCTACTTTGTATGTTGAACCATTTAATGATGTTCAACAGATCGTGGTTAGGCATGAGCCTGATAACGAGCAGGCTTATGTCCCTATGTTTCAAATAAAAGAAACGTTATTGGGGCGACTTCAAGTATGGCAAGCTCGCTTCCCGATCAATGAAGACAGAGATGTTACTCACTACGTATTTAAGGTTCAAACTCGCACAGCGCAATATTGGCTTGATGCTAGAGGGGTTTCTAAGCGAATTCCAGCAAAGGAGTACCATTTCAAATTTAATGCCCGTCATCGTCCGGCGCCGTGGGTACAAAGCCAAGTGTTCTATCAAGTGTTTCCTGACCGATTTTGCAATGGTAACCCTAAAATAGGGGTGGAGAGTGGTGAGTACAGCATTAAAGATGGCACTATTCCAACCATTAAATCGGATTGGGGTGATGCTATTGAAAATAACGATTCAATGTCAGTGCAGTTTTTCAATGGCGATATAGTAGGGATTCATTCCAAGCTCGATTACTTACAAGATTTAGGCGTGACCACTTTGTATCTTAATCCTGTGTTTAGCTCTTTGAGCAATCATAAGTACGACACGACGGATTATTTTAATGTCGATCCACATATTGGTAATAACGAAGAACTTGCAGAGTTATGTCAAGAGGTGCACCGCCGTGGCATGCGTATCGTGTTAGATGCGGTATTTAATCATACGTCTGCGGAACATCCTTGGTTTGATAAGAGTGGTAAAGGGGAGTGCGGGGCTTACCATAACCTAGATTCGAAATATCGTGAGTATTATTTTTTTGATGGTCAGTCGCAAAATTACGAAGCATGGAATGGCGTCCAAAACCTGCCAGTTTTGAATTTTGAACATCCTGAAGTACGCGACTATATCTATGATTCTGACTCCGCGGTGATCAAGCATTGGTTACGTCCACCGTACAGTATTGATGGTTGGCGATTTGATGTGATTCATATGCTAGGAGAGGGCAAGGGTGCTTACCACAATGCACACTATGTGCAGGCATTTCGCAGCGCAACTAAACAAGAGAACCAAGAGGCATTGGTTCTTGGTGAACACTTCTTTGAAGCAACATCATGGCTGCAAGGAGATCAAGAAGACGGTGCAATGAATTACTATGGGTTTGCCCATCCAGTACGTGCGTTTTTTGTTAATCAAGATATCGCTTATGATCCTATCTCTTTGACCAGTGGCGAATTTCAACAGTGGTTATTAGAAGCGAAAGCTAAGCTTCCTTGGCACAATCAATTGGCGCAGTTAAATCAATTAGATAGCCATGATACGGCACGTTTTATCACTTTGTTGAAAGGGAATGAAGATAAAATGCGCCAAGCCGCCTTATTCTTGATGGCTTATATCGGTGTTCCTTGTCTCTACTATGGAACGGAAGTCGGTCTTGAAGGTGAAAACGATCCTGATAATCGACGTTGCTTTCCATGGGAGCGTGTTGAAAGCTCTCAATGGGTACCGTTCTTTAAGCAGATGTTGGCTTTAAGACACCAATATAAAGCGTTGCAAAGTGGAGACTTGCTGTTTTTTGAAAGTCGAGATGAGCAAATAGCTTTTGCACGATGTTATGGCGAAGAACGCCTATTGGCTGTGTTCAATACGGGTGATAAAACCGGTGAGATTCGAGTGCCTGTGTGGCAATTAGGCATAGAGAAGGGGGTGGCCAAAAGCGTACTTTCTCATCAAAAAACACGAATAGAAAAGGGCGAATTGGTTCTTTCTCTTACAAGCCGAGGCTGCGATTTGCTCAAGTTATAATTGACGATATGACAGAATAAAAACGACCTTTAATCGCAATGAATAAAGGTCGTAAGATAATGGTCATACTGCTGGCTAAGAAATCTAGTAGTTAAGAAACCTAGTGGTGAAGAAATCTAGGCGCTGATGAGTAATTCTTGTTGATAGCGCTGAATATAGTCCACGATAGGTTCAGCGGTATTGAACTTGCGAATATTGTGAAATAACTCTTTTGCTTCAGGGTATTGCTGACGCAGGTACGAGAACCATTGTTTAACACGATTCGGGTAATAGAGCCCTTTATCGCCTTTCATTTCGTATTCAGAGTATTTCAATAGTAAAGCGACTACTTCCACCCATGGCATGACCGCATGGTTGTGTTTGACTACATTACCAAGGTTGGGCACATTGAAAGAGCCACGACAGACCATCAAAGAGTCAATGCCCGTGGTTTCTTGGCAACGTTGACCATCGGCGTAGTTCCATATTTCACCATTGGCAATTAATGGCATTTTGGTGTGTTGGCGAATTTTTTGTAAATAGTCCCAACGAATTTGGTCGGCTTTATAACCGCCTACTTTAGTGCGAGCATGAATGGTGAGTTCACTGGCGCCGGCGTTTTCAACAGCGTCCACAATTTCAAAGCAGTCATCAGGGTTTTCCCAACCCAGACGAATTTTTGCGGTCACAGGGATCTCACTGGGCACTGCGGCTCGACAAGCATTGATGATTTGATACATCAGCTCTGGCTCTTTTAATAAAACCGCACCACCTTTACTTTTATTGACCAGACGAGCCGGACAACCAAAATTAAGGTCGATACCCGCCGCACCTAGGTTATAGGCCTTAAAGGCATTTTCCGCCATCCACTGTGGATGCTGACCTAAAAGTTGCAGATGCACGGGCGTGCCCGATTTAGTTTTTGAGCCTTGCAGCAGTTCAGGGCACAGCTTGTAGAAGGAGCGATCCGGTAACACTTGGTCGCTGACACGAACGAATTCGGTGACACATAAGTCAAAGTCGTTGATATCAGTAAGGATTTCTCGCATTAGATGATCGAGAACACCCTCCATAGGGCCAAGTACAAGACGCATTATTGATTCTACCTTTGTGTGCAAGAGGCGGGATTTTAGTGGGTTTTGAGTAAAATGTCACCGACAAATATAGCTAACCGGCAGTAGTGTAGAAGCTGAAGTCATTTTCACTCATACTATAGAAAAATTAGTAGAGTACATTTTATGAGTGATTTAATTAATCTCCCACCACAGATACAAGAAAGTCGCTATTTTTGGGAAGGGGCAATACTGGCCGCAAACCTGACTGTCAAACCTTTAGAGCCGGAAGCATGGGCACAGGAATTGTGTGGCGAGGGATTTATTGAGGCAAGACCGACGATTGTTGAACACATCAATGCTCAGTATGCGCACTTAAAAGCCAATCAATATTCGGCGCTTGAGCTGACCGAAAACAATACAGAGCATTTAGCCGACTTAGCAGAAGGTTTTCTGTCTGTTTGGCCTATTGTTGAGCAAGAGTGGCAACCTCTTGAACTGAACGACGGCACAGCCAGAATGTTATCGGCATTGCTGACCACCTTGTCATTGCTGGTGGACGAAGAGCAAACACATGCGCAGATGAAGCAAGCAGGCTATACCGACCTTCCACAACGCGTTGATTTGCAACCGCAACTGGATTTGATGATTAACGAAGTTGCACAAGCGGCGGATGAGTTGATGGTGGGTAACAAAAGCCAAACGCTAAACCCTTATAAAGACGTAGGGCGCAATGACATTTGTCCTTGTGGCAGTGGAAAAAAGTTTAAAAAATGTTGTGGCGCTTAATGGTGGGAAGAGATTCGGGTAATATCATTGATTGAGTTTCGGTAATGGTTATGAGGTTTCCCATATCCATTACCGATATCCGTATTATCTATATGCCGAGTTAGTAGCTTTGAAGTTCGTTAAGAATTTGCACTAAATCTGGGTTATCTTTCTTGAATTTATCGTAAACGCTAGAGACTTTGCCTTGAAACGCAGCAACGTCAACGTTCACAATTTCACCACCATTTTTGGTGATTTCACCTTTTGCGTAATCAGAGTATTCATCCCACGCTTTATCTTGAACCGCTAAGGTTTCTTTGGCTATTTGGCGAATTGTTGCCTGGTCTTCTTTAGAAAGGCCGTTCCAAATTTCACTAGAAACCACAAGTAAGTCAGGGATCATAGTGTGCTGATCTAAAGTATAATATTTGGCAACTTCATACTGACGAGTTGAGAAGTATGTTGGAATATTATTTTCTGCGCCGTCCACTACACCTTGTTGTAATGCTGAGTAAACTTCACCAGATGAGATAGGTACAGGACTCACTCCAAGTGCTTTCATTGTATCGATATCGATAGGAGAGTTTTGCACACGGATTTTTAAGCCCTTAAGATCTTCTGGTTTAGTTATTTTTGTTTTGGTATAAAAACCGCGAGAGCCACTAGATAAAAAAGCTAAACCAATAAATCCATCTTTTTCTGATGATTGCAGGATCTCTTGCCCAACTGGGCCGCGTAAAATGCGTTTTGAGTCGGCTTCATCTTTATATAAGTAAGGCAAAGACAACACTTTATACTCAGGCGAAAATGATGCGGCTAAACCACCACCCACTTTAGCAAATGCTAAGGTGCCATTTTGAACCATCTGCAAAGTAGACTCTTCATTCCCTAGTGTTAGGTTTGGGTAGACTTTAACTCGCATACTTGTTCGTTTTGTCACTTCTTTAGCAAACCAACTTAATGATTTATGTACTGGGTGATCCAGTGGCATAGCGTGAGCCAGTTTCTGCGTTCTGGCGGATGCATTAAACGACATGGATAACAACACTAATCCAGCGCATGATAATAAGGTACTTAATTTTATTATTTTCATTTTACTTTCCTAATTAAATTTAAAGGTTTAATAACCAGCTAGTCGAGGAAGCCACATAGTTAAATTTGGAAACGCGGTAACTATGATTAAGGCTAAGATGATCAGACAATATATAGGTAATAGTTTTGGTACAACATCACCTATTTTTCTATTAGAAACACTACATCCAACAAATAAAGCTGTTCCAACTGGTGGAGTACAAATACCAATAGATAAGTTAAATACCATCATGATACCGAAGTGAATAGGATCCATACCTAAATGAATACCAATAGGTAAAAGAATTGGTGTGAATATCAATATAGCAGGAGACATATCCATAAATGTGCCTACAACTAAAAATATAATATTCATTGAAATTAAAATTATGATTGGGTTGTCAGACAGATTAAGAATAAAGTCAGCGATATATTGAGGAATATCAGCATTTGACATTGCCCAAGACATAGAGCTAGACGTTGCTATCATTAATAAAACAATAGAAGTAATAATGACACTGTCGATCACGATAGGTGTTAATTTCTTGAATTTTAGTTCTTTGTATATGAAACCAAGAACCAAACTATACACAACAGCAATTGCGGATGCTTCTGTTGCAGTGAAAATACCACCAACAATGCCACCCATGATTAAAACAACCATGAATAAGCTAGGAATTGCTTCTAAAATCACTTTATGTGCGCTTTTAGTCGATGTTACTTTATCTTGTGGAACATTGTACTTTTTACCGAACAGTAGTACCCCAGCCATTACCGCTAGACCCATTAGTATCCCAGGGAAATAACCCGCTAAGAACAAGTACTGAACAGAGGTGCCACTTACCAATGCATATAAGATCAATACATTTGAAGGTGGGATCAGCAAGCCTGAAGGACAAGAAGCAATGTTGACAGCGGTAGAAAAATCTTTTGGGTATTTTTTTTCATTTTGTAACTCACCCATAAGGCCACCTACAGCGGCAGCGGACGCTGTAGCAGAGCCAGATAGAGAGCCGAACATCATATTAGCAATTACGTTAACATGACATAGCGCGCCGGGTAGGCGACCACCAAGTAGCATAGCAAAATTAATAAGTCTTTTAGCTATGCCTCCTGAATTCATGAGATTCCCTGCAAATATAAAAAAGGGCAGAGCTAATAGTCCAAAATTATCTAGCCCTCCTAGCAACTGTTGCGAAGCTAAGCTAGCAGATTTCTCTATTGGAAAATCAATGAATATTGTCAATAAAGAGGCTAAACCAATACCAAATGCTATTGGCATTCCTATGACAAGAAAAACAAATAAAGAAGCAAATAAAACTATAATCGGTAGTAGATCATAAATAGCATCGGGCATTACAGCAAGATAATGGTCTGTGAAAATTAAATTTAGCAGTGTCATAACTAATTACCCATTCTTTGACTATACATATCATGTGATAGTTTCATAATGTCGTTTACAGCAAATAGATTTATTAGTACACCAGCGATAGGAGCAACTAAATAAATATATCCCATTGGTAGATTTGAACCAAATACACTTAATGTTGGAGATACTTGATTATATTGAAGAGTTCTCATTACGACGCTAGAGCCGCCATAGATTAAAACTAAGCTTGAAAATACAATAACCATTAGGCTGATCATAATCGTTAACAAGTTTTTGTTTTTTACTTTGGTAATCAATAACTCGATAGCAAGGTGGCGCTTTAACGAATAAGTATATGCTCCCCCTAGGATACCAATCCAAATTAATAGGTATCTAGATAGTTCATCGGTAAAGGTTGATGGAGAATTTGTGAAAAAACGAGTGAACACCTGCCAAACAACAGTTGCTACTATTAACCACATTAAAACTACTAGGAGCCGACCTAGTATCTTTGTTATTTTATCAATGATGTATGAAAATAAAGACACCCACATATTCCTTTTGATAATTTACAGGTTAATTCAATATTTATCGCCATATAGTTACAGCGTATTGTCCAATGGAGAATTTGTTACAAAATGCTTCCAATGAGCTTATGTTATGCGTAACACTGTTGCGAGAAAAGCTTATTTTGTGAAAAGTGAGGCACAAGTCATGAAATTTATATAGATATTGAAATGTATTGCTTAGTCTATTTTTTAATTACGAAAGCAGCTAAATAGATATATGTTTAAAAATAATATGAAATCAGTCGGATAATACATGGTTATCTTCTGCTATATATGAAATTATTAATTCCACATATATACTTTTAAAATTATTAACTTTTATTTTTAGAGTATTTACTTAAATGTATTGTTTACGTCTTTAATTTATTTTTAGAGGGGTAGAACGGATTTATTACAGTGTGACTGGAGGTAAGGTGTTGATTTTATTGGTTGTTTTCGCGCGATTAGCATAGGATGTGGTGAGGAGATAGATTATCTGACTTAATGATTATTGGTCGGAAATTAAGCCAGATATGACATGATAAACGGTGGTTTTTATTTTACAGCACCGACGGTCAGCATTAGATTTGCAAAGCGACGAGTCTCACCTGTAGCAATAACTAATAAAGTGTTTGGTGATTTAGCTGTCGAATAAAAATCTTCTCTTTCCTGAAACTTCATCTCTGTTCCTTGCGGAAGAATACGGACATATTCAGAGTGGATAGTGTTATCAAAATCATCAGGCCATGCCATCATGGATGTAGATTCAACATTAATTAATTGAATAACGCCGTTGAGCACATCGGTAGCATTTAGCATATCTGGTGCAAAATTTAGATATATAATTTCAGATCTCGGGTTTGAATTTATTACGAATGAATAATTGCTATCAGCAATTAGAATTTGAGTTTTGTGTCCACATTTCGCGAGTATAGACAGTAACTCAGGATGGATGATGCTCGATTTTATCATAGAGAGATTCCTAAAAAATGGCGCAGATAATAGCTGCGCCATTTGCTTTAAATTACATGCGGTATACGCCACCATTAATGTCTAGCGTAGCGCCAGAAACAAAACCGTTATACTCAGAAGCCAAATAGGTGATTGCTTTCGCAACATCTTCTGATGTACCAGCGCGACCTAGAGGAATACCACGAACAGTCTCTTCTGCAGATTCTTTTGTTGTGTGTTGGTCGTGGAAGCGCGTACCTAAAATAAGGCCAGGAGCAACGGCATTCACACGAATACCAAATTCACCAAGTTCAGCCGCAAGTGAACGAGTCCAAGTAAGAACAGCACCTTTGGTCATAGAGTAAGTCAATGAACCTGAGTGACCACCAGAACGACCTGCAAGGGAGGCTAGGTTTACGATACTAGCGCCTTCGGTGTTTTCTTTTAAGTAAGGAAGAGCGGATTGAGTCACGTTTTTCATGGTGGTCATGTTTACGTCAAACACGGTTTGCCAGTAGTCAGATTCGATTTCACCAAGCCATTTGCGCGCAATAATGCCACCCACATTGTTGATAACAATATCGATACCACCAAGAAATTTAGCCGCTTCATTAACACAAGCAATAGTGTCATCTTCATTGATGAGGTTGGCAAATCCAAAACTGGCTCTTTGTCCACGAGATTCAGCGAGTTTAACTAACGCTTCAACGCCTTCAGTACCACTAAAGTAATGAGCAAAAACGTCACATCCAGACTCAATCAGTGCTTTGGCTGTTTCATAACCAATCCCTTGCTCAGCACCTGTAATGAACACTTTCTTGTTTTTTAAACTTCCCATTTTAGATCCTTAATAGAGTTATTCGCGGTCTTAGATACCTGCAAGTTAAAGGGCTAACTCTAACTTGCTGTAAACCGGTCCCAATATGCGCTTTAAAAGAAGAGCGACTAATACCAATCGTACTAAATAACTGGTCATTCTAGCTTGTTAAAATACTCGATAACGGCGTTAGAATTTTTGATTGTAGAATAACTACTTATCGAAAAATTCTGCCTTGTTCTCGAGCATTTTTCCTTCGCTAGTTCTGATCACTTACTTAGTGTGATTGGTATAACTAGTGCTCTTTTCTTTTTGTTTAGTCATAGGTTCGCGTGATTAGCTATTTCTATGATTTATATGGTTCTTTTTGCTTATTTTGGTTTTGAAGTTACTTAATGTTATCGGTAACTATTTGCGCCTAGTATAAATAATCAACGACATAATACAAACATTCATTGTAAAAACGTGAGCACGATCAAAGTACTAAAGTAAAGTACCAATAAACATTAGCTTACACTTTATGGGTATTTCCTATGACTAACGCTATGTTTTTTGGGAAATAAGAAAGGGTTTAACTCGATCTTTTCTTGAATTTTACAACCCAATGAGTTGGATTATTTTTAGTTATGTATCCATTAATATTGTGCGTTGCCTCTACTATTGTAGAGTTAACTTAAACTACTTTTTATGTTACTGTAACAACAGTTTTTTATGTAGGCATTAGATAATGAGTGACAATAAGCGGAAGCCTCGAGCGACACTACAAGATATTGCAGATCGTGTAGGCGTGACCAAAATGACGGTGAGTCGTTTTATGCGTAATGAAGAATCAGTATCAGTGAAGACCCGAGCCAGAATCAAGAAAGTGGCCGAAGAGCTGGGGTATATTCACAACCGTGCCCCAGCTTTGTTATCGAAGTCTTCCAGTCGGTCGATTGGCGTATTGCTTCCTTCATTATCTAACCAAGTATTTGCAAAGGTCGCTCAGGGTATTGAATCAGTGACAAACAGACGTGGCTATGAGGTGTTATTAGGGCACTATAGCTATGAAAGTGAAATCGAAGAAAGAAAAATAGCGACACTGTTATCTTATCAAGTTGATGGCTTAATTTTGACGGGTACAAGTCATACTAAAAAGACATTGAAGATGCTAGAAACCGCAGGTGTTCCAGTGGTTGAAGCGATGGAACTCCCTGAATCACCTATTAACATTGCCGTTGGGCTTGATCATAGGATGGCGGCTTATGATGCTGTTAACTTGATGATAAATAAGGGAAAAAAGAACATTGCTTACTTTGGTGCTCGACTAGATAGCCGTACTAAGTTGCGTATGGAAGGTTATGATGAGGCCATGGTTGAAGCGGGTCTTGAAAAAAATCATTTCTTAACGTCAAGTCGTTCTAGCTTTACGATTGCGCGTGATCTATTAACTCGAGCTTTAGATGATTGTCAGTATCTTGATGGCATATTTTGTACCAATGATGATATTGCAATTGGTGCTATTTTAGCTTGCCATGAGATGGGAATTGCCGTTCCAGAACAAATCAGTGTTGTTGGCTATAATGCCTTTGATATTGGTCAAGCTATTACCCCAAAATTAACCAGTGTGTATACACCAAGGTATGAAATTGGTGAGCTCTCCGCTGAACTATTGCTAAATGCAATCGAAGGTAAAGAGCCTGAAAAACGTGTTCACGATCTCGGATATACCATCACTAATGGTAAGAGTTCCTAATATCCTATGAGTGATTTTGCCCCGTAAATTGTGCTCGAAATCACTCTTTTCACCTCAAAGCCTCACTTCTTCCCTATAATATATTCACAAATAACAAAGTTACATGTACCATGTTACCCATAACATAAATAATGTTACCGATAACACTTAATATTGCTTATTGAGTCCATGACCAAAAGCTTACTGAAGAGGTTTAAATGGAAGGTAAAAGCATTGTAATTATGGGCGTTTCCGGCTCAGGTAAATCAACCATTGGTGAGCTTCTTGCTGCTAGATTGTCAGCCAAGTTTATTGATGGCGATGATCTACATCCAAAATCCAACGTTATCAAAATGTCCTCAGGAATCCCACTCAACGATGATGATCGTACTCCATGGTTAGAAAGAATTAACGACGCTATTTTTAGCATTTACTCTAAAAATGAAAGCTGTGTCTTTGTTTGTTCTGCATTAAAGAAAAATTATCGTGATGCGATTCGCTGTGGAAATGAGAAAGTACGATTTATTTTTTTAGATGGTTCTCAAGAGTTAGTCCTTAAACGAATTCGTATGCGAAATAGTCATTTCATGAAATCTGACATGCTAGCCAGTCAATTTGCCATTTTGGAACAACCAGTGGATGAGGATGACGTAATTACTATTGATATCTCTATGTCGATAGAGGAGATGTTAGATGATATTTGTATTCGCTTAGGGGTATAGAATGAACAAGGTAGTTAAACAAGTAACGGAAAATCTTATCGAAAGAAGTCGCCAGACTCGCAGCGAATTCTTAAACCGAAGCCGCTCTCAAGCAGCGCATGGTAAAAATCGCGCCGGTCTTTCTTGCGGTAATTTAGCGCACGCTGTTGCGGCTAGTTGCAATAAAGAAACCATACTCAATTTGGTTAATTCAAATGTGGCAATAGTAAGTGCCTATAACGATATGGTTTCAGCTCATGAACCTTATCGTCATTTCCCCGATATCATTAAAGGTGCACTGACTAAGTTAGGTCATTCTGCGCAAGTGGCTGGTGGGGTTCCTGCTATGTGTGATGGCATCACACAGGGGCAAGATGGCATGGATATCTCATTGTTTTCCCGAGACTTAATTGCTCAAGCGACGGCAGTATCTCTGAGTCACAATGTGTATGATTCAACGTTGCTATTGGGTGTGTGTGATAAAATCGCCCCTGCAATGCTAATGGGCGCAATGTCGTTTGCGCACTTGCCAACCGCATTTGTCCCGGTAGGACTTATGTCGACAGGTATTAGCAACGAGGAGAAAACCAGTGTTCGTCAGAAGTATCTGGCGAAGGAAGTGGGTATTGAAACGCTGCAGAAAATGGAGTGCAGTGCTTACCATTCTCACGGAACATGCACCTTCTACGGAACCGCCAATACAAACCAACTCGTTTTCGAAGCTATGGGTTTGATGCTACCGGGTTCTGCGTTCGTACCGCCGGATAGTCAACTTCGACAGTTATTAACCGAAGAAGTCGCAGTAAAAGTGGCTTCCTCTACACTAGGTTCATCAAACTATCGTCCTTTGTATGATGTGGTGACTGAGAAAAATATCATCAATGGTATCGTTGCGCTGCTCGCCTCTGGAGGGAGCACCAACCATACTATTCACATGGTGGCGATTGCGCGTTCAGCGGGGATTTTACTTAACTGGGATGACATTAGTCAGCTTTCAGGCGCAGTACCTTTATTGGTGAACGTCTATCCAAATGGCTCAGAGGACATGAACGCATTTCATCGATCTGGAGGCGTACCTGCATTGCTGAAACGCTTAAATGAAGGTGACTTCTTAAATCGAGATGTGCTGACCTCTTTTGGTCAGTTTAATGATCAGTTTAAAACGCCGTATATTGAAAATGACCGCTTATGTTGGAATGACAGTCAAGGCAGTAATAATGGTAGTGTCATCGCGTTAAGTGGCGAGTGTTTTCAAGAGACTGGGGGCATTAAAGTCTTAGATGGCAATATTGGTCGCTGCGTGATCAAGGTTTCTGCCATTGCAAAAGAGTGTAGAAAAGTGAAAGCGCCAGCCAAAGTCTTTACTTCGCAACACGATGTCGAAAAAGCTTATCAAGCAGGAGAGCTTAATCAAGATTGTGTTGTCGTGGTCTCGCATAATGGCGCTGCGTCTAATGGTATGCCTGAGCTGCATAAGTTGATGCCTATTCTAGCCAATGTGCAAAAGGCAGGCTTTAATGTCGCCTTGATTACCGATGGTCGATTGTCAGGCGCGTCGGGTAAAGTGCCTTCGGCTATTCATATGTCTCCAGATGCGGCTAGAGGCGGTGCTATCGCACTTATTCGTGATGGCGATATAGTGAGTTTAGACTGCGAAACAGGAAGCGTGAATAACCTATCGGATGTGACAGGTCGTGAGGCGCTGAAAGTGGATACAGAGAGTCAACAGTTTACTTTTGGGCGTAACTTATTTGTACTGGCGAGAAATAATGTTTCTTCGGCGGAGGAGGGCGCAAGCTTTATTGTTTAGCTGGCCCACTGAGTCTGATTCATGCATAAAAAACGGGAACTGATGATGTCAGTTCCCGTTTTTATTTTCTTAATACTATTAGTGCCTAAATACGATTTTTCTTTAAGCCAACCACTTGTAGTAAGGTAAATAGAGTAGCAACCACAAGACTTGCTCCAAAAATAATCACCAGCCATTGTGGCATGGATAAGTCTAAAAATGTCCAAACGATTTTGCTACAAGTACCAGTCGGTAGGAACATCCACGGAACCCATTGATCAAGGGGTGCCCAACTTGGGAAATTGACAAAAATATCGCAGGTATTAAAAGGAGACGGATCAAATTGGTAGCTCACATGCTCTAGAGCCAGTGATAAACCTTTGGCACTGGCCGCAATCCAACCGACTAATCCTAAGCCACGCAGAACGGAGTTTTTAGGTTGGCATAGGCCGACCACACCCGAGACTGCAATTCCCAGCATTGCTACGCGCTCATAGATACACATCACACAAGGTGAAAGTAGCATCACGTGTTGGAAGTAAAGAGCGCAAAGCTCGAAGGCGACCATGGCAATAATTAATAACAGCCATGAAGTGCGAGAGCGAGAAAATTGGTATAAGTTCTCGAGCATGAATCTATTTCCTTATGTGTACATCTATATATGCGCAAAAAAGCCAGCGAGGACTGTCGTTCGCGCTGGCTAATAACAGTAAGTTCTTTTTACCCCTTTAAAGGTGGCAAATCAATAGAGTGTTAATAAGGGAATAAGTTCCCTAATGATGCACTACAGAACTTGATACATCGATAAGTTGCATGGGTGGATCGGTAATCCAGCCGTAGTCCATAAAAGTTGCAGTCATCGGTTCTAAGAAGAACATAATACCGATCATTCCCACTAGAGCTAAAACAACGGTATATGGAAACGCCATAATAACCATTCGGCCATAAGAAAGGCGAATTAATGGTGCAAGAGTTGACGTAAGTAGGAATAAAAATGCCGCTTGACCGTTTGGTGTTGCCACTGACGGTAAATTGGTACCAGTATTGATAGCCACGGCAAGAAGGTCAAATTGTTCACGGTTAATTACCCCGTGCAGTAAGGCCTCTTTAACCTCATTGATGTATACCGTACCGACAAAGACATTATCGGAAATCATGGACAGTACACCGTTGGCGAGATAGAACAGAACTAACTGTGTTCCTTGATCTTCTACGGCCAATACTGCGTCGATTATAGGTTCAAAAAGGTCTTGCTGAATGATAACGGCAACAATGGCAAAAAAGACGGCTAACAATGCAGTAAAGGGTAGGGCTTCTTCAAACGCTTTGCCTAATGCATGCTCTTCGATGATGCCGGTAAAAGAGGTGGCTAAGATAATGACCGATAGCCCGACTAAGCCGACTGCCGCCACGTGAAAAGCAAGACCAACAATAAGCCATATTGCAATTGCGCCTTGAATCCATAGTTTGGCGATATCCTGTTTGGTGCGACTCTTTTTCTCTTCTTCGTTGTAATCTTCGAGAATTTTTCGTACTTGAGTTGGCAACTCTGATCCGTAGCCAAATATTTTCAGTTTTTCGACCGCAACGGTGGTGAGCAATCCCGTAACCAAAACGGGTAAGGTAACCGGCAACATGCGGATGATAAACTCGCCAAATAACCATCCGGCTTGATCGGCTATGATCAGGTTTTGAGGTTCACCAACCATTGTCATAACGCCACCAAGCGCCGTACCTACGCCAGCGTGCATAAGCAGTGAACGTAAGAACGAACGGTATTCGTCTAGATCATCACGAGTAAGCTCGGTTAAATGCCCATCTTGAGTATGGTCGTGTTGAGTACCATGACCTTTTCCTGAAACAACTTTATGGTAAATTGCATAGAATCCAACCGCCACACTGATCACTACCGCGATAACGGTTAAAGCATCTAAAAATGCAGATAAGAAAGCGGCTGCGGCACAAAAAGCAACGGATAACAGTGCTTTAGATCTAATGCCTAATAGGATTTTGGTAAAAATAACCAGTAGTAGCTGCTTCATAAAGTAAATGCCCGCCACCATAAAGATCAGCAGTAACATTACTTCTATATTGGCCACCAATTCATGTTTCACCATTTCAGGAGTGGTCATGCCAATTGCCACAGCCTCAATCGCCAGTAGTCCTCCGGGTTGCAATGGATAGCACTTGAGCGCCATTGCCAGAGTAAATATGAATTCAATGACGAGTAGCCAACCAGCAACAAACGGGTCAACTAGAAAGAAGACAAATGGGTTAATGATTAAAAAGGCCACTATGGCTAGTTTGTACCAGTCTGGGGCTTTTCCGAGAAAGTTTTTGACGAAGGCGTTTCCTTGGCTCAAAGGCATGGTGCTTCTCTCTTAAAAGTATTTAAATCTGATCGAGTCGGTTCTATACGACCTATCCATGTGACAATCGGATTTAGCAGGTGGATAAGCTTACGGTATATTTTTGGGTGAGATATAGATTGAAATTTAGCGTGTAGAACGTGTTTCGTTCTCAGTTTACATTCTGTAACACTCACTTTGTTGGCGCAATATTTACTCTAATCACTTGGATAGTCAATCAATTAGTGTGATTTACATCGTGTTTACAGTAAAAAACCATATAAAGTGCAGTTCATATGTAAGTTGCGTGTTTTTAGTGATGCTTTGGTTATATAAGGCCAATATTATTGTATGAGAAATAATATCGGTGCATAAGTTGATGTTTTTAAAGTGCTAATCAGAAAGCTAACACTAACCCATAATAAGAAAATGGTGGCATATGTGTGGGTTGTTGATTTAGTTCATAGGATGTTGAGCTTAGTTTCATTAAAAAAAGGGCATTTATTATTTTTTCAGGCAATGCAGAGTCTGCAAGGTGAATTCAACACAGAATGAGTAATATTTCATAGCGAACGGTTCACTGGTTTTTGTAATTTTAGATTAGGTGGTATGATGAGTTATATTTAGTGAATTTTAAGTTGGAACTTCCAATCTATGGTTATTAAGGCTAAAAGCCCAGCAGGCTTCGCAGAAAAGTACATTATTGAAAGCATTTGGAACGGACGATTTGCTCCAGGTTCTATTTTACCCGCTGAGCGTGAGCTATCTGAACTGATTGGTGTAACACGAACCACCCTCAGAGAAGTTCTACAAAGACTGGCGCGTGATGGTTGGTTAACCATTCAACATGGTAAGCCGACCAAAGTGAATCAATTTATGGAAACCTCTGGTTTGCATATTTTAGATACATTAATGACATTAGATGCTGACAATGCCACTAGTATTGTAGAAGATCTACTTGCCGCTCGAACTAGCATCAGCCCTATCTTTATGCGTTATGCATTTAAAGTGAACAAAGAGCAATCTGAAGCGACCTTGCGACGTGTTATCGAATCATGTGAGGCTTTGATGCAAGCGGATTCGTATAGTAGCTTTATGGACTCTTTCCCATATGCTGGGAAAATCGCGCAAAACATCAAAGAAGACAATGAAAAAGATGAACAAAAGCGTGATGCGATCTTAGTGGCGAAAACGTTTAATTTCTATGATTACATGTTGTTCCAACATTTAGCTTTCCATTCTGGAAACCAGATTTATGGTCTGATCTTTAACGGTTTAAAAAAGCTGTACGATCGAGTGGGTGCTTTCTATTTCTCAAGCCCTGTTTCACGAAATCTTGCACTTAATTTTTATAAAGACTTATTGTCAGTATGTGAAGACGGCAATCGTGACCGTATCGCCGCTATCGTGCGTCAATACGGTATTGAAAGTGGTCAGCACTGGAATGAAATGAAGGTGAGTTTGCCAACCAATTTCACTGAAGATGACAGTTAAATAACGATTTACTAACGCGTATATTGTTTGTTAGGACAGATATTACTAGCAAGTACTCGTTGTGATTTCCTAAAAGCCCTGCATTATTTGTAGGGCTTTTTGCTGTAAGCGTGATTGAATGTTTTAGTGATCCATTTTTGAATGTGCTTGGTATAAACAATGACATGAAAGAATTTTTGCATCGGCAAGGTCTGTTTAGTTATCTCTGGCACACTCATCTTTTTAAGGTGGTTGTCGGTTGAGATGTTGCTAGCGATAGTTGTTTGATTTTTGTGAAGATTTTCCTAGCGTGCGTACATCCTTAGATGAATATTTGCTAAAAAGAAGTAGAAACAATAATCACTCTACGTTTATTTATTGTTAACTTGCAACTAAAATCTAAGGGCGTTCCTAGCTTTAATGAGTTAACTGAGGGCGTTTATATGAACCTTAAAACTGGCTTTATAACCATTTCTATAGTGGCGTTTTCACCGTTTGTTTTTGCTCAAGATAAGGTGTTTAACGATTTTTCTAACGACAGTCAGGCGATTTCTATTGCAGAAAATCGCAGTGGCACAAGTACAGATAGAGGAGTTCAACAACTTGAGTCTAAGAGTATGCAAGACCAAGGTATGCTCGAAGCTTATGAAAATAAATCAATGGATAGTCATATGGAAGGAGTCATGGATGGCAAAAAACAGCGTACACGAATTCATCATAAACGGGCTTAATAGCCCATTGTATCGAGTTCTTATTTAAGCCGCTTTGTGACGATAAAGCGGCTTTCTGTCTTTTGATGAAATGTATTGTGTAAAATAAAGATTATTCTAATGAAAATCACGAGAACGACTGGCTAGTTGTGATAACTGATCACTGATGTCAATTAACTGACCTGCAATAACGTGTATGACGTCTCCCTCTTTTTCTATGATTCCTTTTACTTTTAGTATCTTAGCCGTTAAATAGCTTTTCTTTTGTGCTCTGGCGGTTGCTTGCCACACCACCACATTTATGTTGCCAGTATCATCTTCTAAAGTGAAAAAGGTAATCCCTCCAGCGGTATGAGGTGATTGTCTGCCAGTGACCACACCGACTACCGTGACCATTGATTGATGAGGTTGGTGGATCAATTGATTTTGTCGAATGAACTTACCTAACTTATTCTCTTTTTCGAGCAGGGTAATGGGGTGTTGGTTTAGGGATAGTCCAGTGGCGGAATAGTCCTCGATTAATGCTTCGTAATCATTGGTTTGAAAGGTATAGCCATGTTTAATTGGCTCGTCTTGTCTTCGGTTAAATGATGGCTGGTTAAACAGTGGTAGATCTTCAACGGAATCCATTAATTGCCAACGAGTGGAATAGCGATCACCAGTAAGCGCATACAGTGCATTAGCGGAGGTAAGAGCATGCAACTGTTGCCGATTGATGCCAATATTTTTGATTTGCTGGATATGAGTAAACCCTTTGGTTGGACGTGCTGCCAGCAGTTGCTCTCGGCTGTTTTGAGAGAGTCCTTTGATCAGTTTTAAACCCAATTGAATACTACTTATATTATTGTTTCTGACTATGCTGTGCTCGTCATTAGATTGGTTGATACTGATGGGGTGCACATTAACGCCATGTCGTTTGGCATCTTGTAATAGCTGGTTAGATGAATAAAACCCCATTGGCTGACTATTGAGTAGGGCTGTGTAAAACTCGGCAGGATAGTAGCATTTGAGCCAAGCAGAGCAATAAGCAAGCACAGCAAAAGAGGCGGAGTGACTTTCCGGAAACCCATACTCACCAAAACCACAAATCTGTGCAAATATTTGCTCGGCAAAGCTCTGCTCATAACCACGACAGAGCATCCCTGAAATTAACTTATCGCGAAACTTAAATAAATCGCCATTTTTTTTCCAAGCAGCCATAGCGCGGCGCAGTTGGTCGGCTTCACCACCACTAAATCCTGCCGCCACCATCGCCAGTTTAATGACTTGTTCTTGAAATATAGGTACGCCTAAGGTTCTTGAGAGGACACTTTCGACCTCTTTAGAAGGGTACGAAATGGCTTGTTCGCCATTTCTGCGCTTTAAGTAAGGGTGAATCATATCGCCTTGTATCGGGCCCGGTCTGACAATGGCAATTTGAATGACTAAGTCATAATAACAACGTGGTTTAAGGCGCGGTAACATGCTCATTTGAGCTCGTGATTCTATTTGAAAAACACCTATAGTGTCGGCCTTTTGTAGCATGGCATACACATTTGGATCGTCTTGTAGGCGTGTGATATCAGCAATACTAAGTTGTCGTTGATGATGACGTTCAATTAACTGAAAACAACGTCTGATGGCACTTAGCATTCCTAAAGCAAGTACATCAACTTTTAGTAACCCTAAACTCTCTAAATCATCTTTATCCCACTGGATAATAGTACGCTCAGGCATAGCAGCGTTTTCTACTGGTACTAATTCATATAAGGGACCAGCTGAAATAACAAAACCGCCCACGTGTTGCGATAAATGGCGAGGAAAGCCGATGATTTCATCGACCAATTGTATAAAGAGCTGTCCTTTTAAAGAATCGGGCTTTAATCCCAGCTCATAAATTTGTGCTTGCCAATTTAAACCGACATCACGACGGTTAATGTTCTTTATGAAAAAGTCGAGCTGAGTTTCATCTATGGCTAATGCTTTACCTACTTCTCTAATGGCACTTTTTAGCCGATAGCTAATGACGGTAGCGGCAAGAGCTGCTCGCTCACGTCCATATTTTTGATAAATATATTGAATCACTTCTTCACGACGGTGATGTTCAAAATCTACATCAATATCGGGCGGCTCATTGCGCTCTTTACTAATAAAACGCTCAAACAGTACTGAGATTTGTCTAGGATCGACTGAGGTGATTTCTAAGCAATAACACACCACAGAGTTTGCTGCAGAGCCTCTACCTTGATACAAAATCTTCTTTTGTTTGGCAAACATCACCACATCATGAATGGTTAAGAAAAAATGGGCGTAATTAAGCTCATCAATGAGTTTGAGTTCTTTATCTATGGTGATCTGAACGTTTTCAGGAACTCCATGAGGAAACCGCAGTTGTTTACCTTGATTGACCAAGTGACATAAATGGGCAAATGGCGTTACAGAGTCAGGGACGATTTCGGCAGGATATTGATAGCCTAAACTGGCCAAATTAAAACAACAGCGACTGGCGATATTGTGGGCTTCTTCTAGCCACTCCTTACGGAAGAGTTTGCTCAATTTAGGTTTATTACGCAGGGTTCGCTCTGCATTGGTCAGTAGGTGCTCACTTATGCTTGTTACCGTGGAATTATGTTTGATTGCGACAAGAGTGTGTTGCAGTGGAAGACGAGTGGCGTTATGCATCAATACCCCGCCACAGGCAGTGATAGGAATGGCGTACTGATGGGCTAGCTTTTGATTATATTGTAAGTATTGCTTATCTGTATTGGTGAGGTGTCTTTGTAACCCCAACCACACTCGCGCGCTGTGTTGTTTAGTTAACCACTTTGCCCATTGGTGGTCATATTCTTTCATCTGTGGCACCCAGATAATAAAGCAGTGCTTAATAGATAAAACATCCCATTGTGATAGTGAATACTTACCTTTATCACTACGCCTGCGCGCGTTAGTGATGATACGAGCCAACTCAGCATAGGCTTGTTGGTTTGGACACAACAGTACGATCTGACACTCTTGATCTAACCAAAACATACTACCGACGATAAGCTTGATGTTAAGTTGCTTATTCTTAATTGTAGTATGCGCTCTAACAACGCCAGCTAAAGAGCACTCATCGGTTATAGCCAGCGCTGAATAGCCCAGAAAGTCAGCTTGTGTAATGAGTTCTTCGGGGTGCGAGGCTCCGGTTAAAAATGAAAAATTACTCTGGCAAAAAAGCTCAGCATATTTAACTGTAGACATGTTCATTTTAGATACACACTACCGTTGAATGGCTCAATATGTATGGATAAGACATTAGCTAAACACTCCTTGAATAAACCATTCCTTGGCTGGGTTTTTGTATATCCATAACCAGCGACCAGTGTGTTCTCTTGCCACAAAGTAATCTCGATTAATCGAATTGCCATCCCACCATCCGCTATGAATACGCTCTGGACCTTGGATGATTTCAACTTTGCTATGAAGAGGTTTAGGTTTGGAGTAGATAAAGCTAGGGCGGCTGAGCTTTGTTTGTGTGGTGTGTTTTTCTGGCTTTGAAAAAGCAGGGATATAAGTGCTACTAATTTCAGGTCTAGGATCGTGATTAGAGGCAATACCTTGTACTGCGTCTTTGCCTAGCTTGGCTTGTAATAAGGAAAGTAGCTCTAAAGGTGATGTTTCCCCCGTGTGCTGATCAAATAGATCAGTGTTGGTCGCCGGTGTTTCTCCCATACGTATCACTTGTAAGCGAATCGACAAAATAGGTGAACTGATCTGAGTCGATTCAAGTGTTAGTGTAGACAGTGCTAGCCACTTATCAGAAAGATAATCACCAATGGCGGAATAGAAGGTGATTTCCTGCAGTGATTGATCCCTTTGGTAAAGGCTAAGCTGAATTTCGTAAGCCACTTTATCTCTGAGCTTTAAAAAGCTTTCCATTTGTCCTAATAAGCGGGTTAATGGTGCGATTAAGCAATGCGTATGTTCGATTTCATATAATAAATTAAGGTGCTGATTAAAGTGAGCGGGCGGATGATAATACTGTACCGGGTGCTTAAATTGACCGAGTAGTCGCCCCACATAGTTGACGACTTGGATATCAAAGCGGCGTGCAATGTCCGTCATATTGAGAGCAGTAAGTTGCGTTAAATTATGTACACCAATACGAGCGAGCTTCTCGATATTTGCTGCGCTAAGTTCGGTGGCAATAAGTGGGCGCTGTAAAATGGACTGCTCAATTACATCTGGGTCATCAGTGATACGATCACAGTGAGTTTCGGCTAACAATTTGGCTGCAAGTGGCGAGAATGCGGTCGCATAATGATAGTGCAGATGCAGTTGATTAAGGTGTTGTGAGATAGTTTTCCAGTAACTATCGAGGTTACGATATAGGGTTAACATATTGGAGACTTTCAGTAGCAAGCCTTGCTCTGTGAATAGCGTAATGTCAGAGGTATACACATATAGCCATTGTGCAATTTGCTGTAATGTATCCATTTCTATTTGTTGTTGATAAGGAAATACTTGCAGCTCAGCGCACAGTGAAGCGGCGCTACCTAACCCCATTCCTAATTTTATGCCTTTATCAGAAGCGGCTTGATTGAGTTGTATGATCTTGTGTTGATCAACTATACAAATAGCGGGGCTGTGCTTTGGCTGGCTGTGTATAAGTTGATGGTGTAAAGGTTGATTGTTAAGCTCATTTTTTGCTTGAGGATCGAACGCAACTTTAGAGCTTGTAGCGGAATCTAAAGTCGAGTCAGCAAACAGCGTATCTAATTGCAGTTTTGGAAAATGGATATACAACCAAAGATTCATGCGTGCTGCCTCTTGTGTCGAGGGAAAGGAATGACTTGGTGTAAAGGTTTTTGAGTACAAAGTTGTGGCCAGCGATGGCTTAAATCGACAGTAAAGGCTTGTTGTTGCCATCCTCCGCGGCGTTTAATGACATTCACTTTAATGCCGTTTTCTGTTGCGTTGAGTTGTACGCTAAGAGGAATAGGTAATGAGCAACTATTTTGGCGGTCGAGATTAAAATGTACGTTTAATGCTCGGCCTTTTTCAGCCGCAATTTGTAAACGCCTTGCTTGATGAACTTCAAGCTGTGGGTGCCATAAGCACACACAGGCGCAACTGCCGCTTTTTAAGCATTGCTCGGCGGCCCATAAGTCGTGTTTTGTGCTGTTTATAACTAAGACATTGTGAGGCGCGATGCCTTCGGCTTCAAAATAATGAGCACATGGTAGTGCAGGTGGGTTAATCAATACTAAAGTGCGATCTTGAACAGTAGATTGCAACATAGGTGTTAGTAAACGCAACTCACCAATACCAAATTCAGATTGGATCTCCATGAGCCCCATTTTGGGAAAACCTTCTAGCTGTTTATCCCATTCACTAAAGTAAGAAGCTTGGTTAATTAAAGGGATACTTTGCTCTGAACCCTTCCAAATCAATTGCTTACGTTGTAATAAATCAATAATATTTTGCATAATAAATACCTGTATATATATACAGTATATTTAACTTTGCTTGAGACGCAAGTTACAAAATAGATCTACGTATAAATCGCACTGACAAAACTATATAAATGCATGAGCGCAAAGAGTGAGAGTGGCATTAGAAGAGGAGGAGAATCGAGAGCTTGAAAGTGAAGATACTGCAGGCATTAGGTAAAACACCTAATGCCTAACAGATAAGGACGAACACCTTAGGTAACGTTTGGATTATGTTGTAATAAGAGCGCCTCAAAGTCTTCTTTAGAGAGTGCTTTACTGTAGTAATATCCTTGGGAAAATTCACAATGCTGTGTTTTTAAATAGTTTTGATCCCATTGAGTTTCAACACCCTCTGCAACCACTTTAAGTCCAAGAGCTTTTGCCATAGCAATAATGGCGTTGACCAGTTCTTGCGAAGAAGGGTTGGTTTCCATATCCTGCAGGAACGAACGATCGATCTTTAACTTACTGAACGGAAATTTCTGCAGATAACTCAACGCTGAATATCCAGTACCAAAATCATCAATAGAAAAGTGCGCGCCAATTCGTTTGATTTCTTCTAATATCTGCACAGTTTCGATGTTGTTGTTAAAGAGTAAGCTTTCCGTAATTTCAATATCGAGTAAGTTGGCATCTAAGCCTGAATTACTCAGTGCAGTTAAGATAGTTTCAATTAATGAGTCTTGTTGCCTAAATTGAGCCGCAGAAAAGTTTACAGCAATGGAAAGCGGTTGAATGGCTTGCCATTGTTGAGCTTGGTGACAGGCTGTATGTAGCGCCATATGCCCTAACTTATGGATAAGCCCATTTCTCTCTGCAATGGGAATAAATTCATCTGGCGGTACAAAGCCAAGTTTGTCATCCCACCATCGCATTAAGGCTTCAGCGCCGGTGATTTTTTTACTTTCTAGATCAATAATCGGCTGATAGTAGATCTCTAATTTATTATCGTTAATTGCTTGACGTAGCCTAGCATCAATATCCAAGCTTCTTTGTACATCGGTATTCATGCTTGCTTCGTAGAAGCTAAAGCCATTTCGACCTTCTTTTTTTACTCGATACATCGCAATATCGGCATGTGCCATTAGCTCTTCTGTCGTTTTACCATCTTGAGGGTAAATGGACATACCAATGCTGGTGGAGATAAAAAATTGACTTCCGTTAAGCTGAAAAGGTTGTTCAAAGATAGTTAACAGCTTAGAAGCTAAAGTTTGAGCTTCTTTTTCAGAGTCTAAGTTAGGGATAACCAGTAAAAATTCATCCCCTCCAATGCGCGCAACAACATCTGTTTTTCGTACCGATTGGCGCAAACGTTTGGCTGTTTGTACTAGCAGTTTATCGCCCGCTAAGTGTCCTAACGTGTCGTTGATTTGCTTAAAGTCATCAAGGTCAATGAACATGACTAAAACATTCACATCATCTCGCTTGGCTTGTAACAAGGCATGCTTCAGTTTTTCATCGCCTGATTTTCGGTTAGATAAGCCAGTTAAAATATCGTGACTGGCTTGATAAGCCAGTTCCTTTTCAAACATTTTACGTCTGTCTATCTCTGTTTTAAGGCGGTGGTTCTGTCGTGTTAATACTGCTTGTTGGCTATGGGTTTCTTCAATTTTAGTGGTGAGTACTAAGTTGGTATTGTTAATACGCAAAGAGTAATACAGGCCAAAAATAACAGGTACTGCCAAGAAAGAGAGTGCGATGGTAAACCAAGTTGAAGTTATGATCTGGCTTTCTGATATTGGTGCAAACCATGCATGTATATTAAAAGGGGTATTAGCCACTTTCTTATTAAAGTACAAAGTATTTGAGCGGTAACTTGCTGAGGAATCAAAAGTGTCCCAAATAGGTAATGAGCCTGCATCTGTTGATAGTGAGAGTCGGCTATTACTGAGTTGGTATTCTTGAGTGGTTAGCAGATTAATAATGGCCGTTGTTTTTATATCACCGACGACAATTCCGACCAGTTCACCGTTTAAGTAAACGTTTTGCAGTGCTCGAATAGTGATATGACCATCTTTTGCCACAATATCGATTTTATGGTCGATGGTTTGCATTGTTTGAAAGGGAATACTGTCTATATCAAACGGAATTTTGGGATTGGAGTCTGCAATAATGTTTGAATTGAAACCTACCAATAGCATGCGATCGAATTTAGCATTTTCATGTAGATGCTGGTTTGGTGTGGTATGGCGAATCAAATTACGACGTAACTGAAGCAAGCTTGATCCTAGTCCATATTGCATGGACATACCGGAAGCGAGGTTCGCAAAAAACGTATACGTGGTTTTATGTTGAGATACTTCACGAATTTCTTTACTTGCTGTCTCAAAGAAGTAACCAATTGATTCTGAATAAATTGTAACATTCAAATTCAATTCGTTTAGCTGTGACTCTTTGAGACGATTTTGCCCTGCGTTAGTGACTATAATCATTAAAAGCAAGTAAGCGCCTAGAAGAAATCCTCCCATAAGAATTGCATTTCGGCGATTTAATCTAGGCTTCATGTTCATGAATCGTTACTTTTGTGAGCCTCAAAGTAGTCACTGTAATAATAAAAGACGGAAGGATAATATTTTTCAACTAATTGATTGTAAGTACCGTTACGTCGAATCTCTCTTAAGTAGTCATTAAAAGCTTCGCGTAATTTTGGTGAGTCTTTTCTAAATCCCGCAGCCATAAACTGTTCTTCAGAAATTGGACCGATAACTTTAATTTCGCCAGGCCATTTTTCTAACGCAATAAGAGTATCCGGAACATCGAGCAGTGTGTTATCTGCATCATTATTTAATATTGCTGGCACCATCTCATTTAATTTACGCGCCTTCTCTGGAAGAATGATATTGGCCCCAGTTTTGTATAGATCGTACAAGTTAGGGTCTAGGCATGTCTGCTCCATAGCTAACACATTTTGACCTTTGAGCAATGCTTTCACGGTATTAATGTCTTTATCTACACTATTACTCGGAGAAATGGGCTGTAGTTTTGAATCAACGCGAGAAATTAACCATACAGCAGAAGGGAAGTAGTCATCAGAGAAATCCAACAACTGCTCTCGCCATGGAAGAATGGTTGCACCATTGGCTATTACATCACCTGTAATCGGCACTGTTTTACCGTACTGTATGACGTTATTTTTATAAATGGCTTCTTTTCCTGTGAGATCGCCAAAAGCGCTGTTCCAAGTGCTTGGAACAAATTGGTATTCAACACCTAAGTATTTAGCAAAGCCTTGTATAAGCTCAACATCTAAGCCCTGTGCGGTATGGAGGCCACCTGTATTGATATAATTAACAAAGTTGGCGTAAGGGATGCCAATGTGGCGAATTACACCTGCTTTTTTGACATCGGCTAAGTCATAAGCATAACTTGGCTTGATAACAAATAATAAAGCGATGCAAAGACTCTTTATAATGCTGAATATGGTCTTTGTTTTGATCATTGCCTTCGTCCTTGAGATATAAAGTAGGGCTTACATTAGCAAGTAAGCCCTAGACTGTTAAGCAAATATTAAGCCATTCGTTTGTACAAATGTGCCATCGCTTTCACTAGACCCGTTACATCATCTTCATCATGGAATAAGTGAGTAGAAATACGTAATGCATAAGTAGCAGTAGTATCGTCTAGACGCAATGAGAAGTTAGTGGTACGGATAGTGTATCCGTATTCTTCGCGAAGTAGATCACGGAATTCAGTCAGACGAGTGCCGTTAGACAAGTCATCAGAGAATGGGTTGAATGCAGTTAAACCACTTGATAGTTCACGCTCTGGCGGGCAGAAAAGAGTACCGTGTGGCAATTCTTTGCTTAGCTCTTCTTTACACAAAGCACTAAGATCTAGAATACGTTCTTCGATTTTATCACGACCAATTTCATCCCATAGCTTACAAGTATCAGCTAGAGCTTGTTTTGCAGGGTAGTTGTCGTTGCCGATGTATTGCATTCTGGTCACAAAGTTCATTGTTTGATAACCATCTTCACCAAGTGATGAGTTAACAAAGTAGAAAGGACGGCGGTCTGCAGGCCAGAAACGAATCAAACGCTCAGCTTCTTGACGAACATAAAGGATACCCGTTGCACCAGGGCCACACTGCCACTTATGGCCAGAACCTGCGTAAAAATCACAATCCAAGTCATGCAAGTTAACATTCATCATGCCAATGGTATGAGCGGCATCAACTAAAGTAGGGATACCGTTATCACGTGCTAGTGCACAAATTTCTTTTGCTGGTAGTAAAGTACCAGTTAAGTAAGTAATGTGAGAGAACATTACTAAGCGCACATTGCCGTTTGCATTATGCTCTTTGATCGCATCAGCAAATACATCAACGAAGTCTTTTTTCTTCAGTTTTTTCTCGCCGGTGTAAACCGGAATTTCAACAACAATAACTTTAGCGCCTACGCGATCGGCTGCTGTAAATAGTGGAGATTTACCACCGATATGCTCATGGTGGGTAGTGATGATGATATCGTCTTCTTTGAAATCAAGACCGCTAAGAATTGAAACCATACCGTCTGTTGTATTTCGGCTTAGAACGATTTCGTTTTCATCTGCACCAAAACCAGGTGCAATATCTGCAGCCATTTGGCTCATGTAAGGCCAGCTACCGAATTTGTTTTGCATATCCCAAGGGTAGCTTGCAACAAGCTCATGATTCTCCGTTAAGGTTTTTTGCACACTGGTTGGCATGGAACCAGTTGTACCAATGTTCATGTAGACATTGCCTTTAGCTAAAGAGAACTGCTGTTGAACCTTCTTCCAGAAATGTTTGTCTGAAGAGTTGCCGTGAGAGAAGGTTGAGTGTGGGTGATGTGGATGGTGATGCTGGTGTCTCGCTAAAGCATTTGTTGAGAAAAGAGAAGTACCTATTCCTGCAACAGCAACACCTGCGCTACCTTTCAAGAAATCCCTACGGTTAAACTTAGACGTTTTTTCACTCATTATGTCATTTCCTTTAATTGAGTTTAGATAAATCTTTATAGTACTTAAAGAACGATATTAGATACTTCTAATGTCGTATTTTAAAGACTAAAATTCACAAAAAGAGCATAGATTGAAAATCTTATCTAATTAGTGTGAACTCCATATTTCTCAATATTATGTTTTTGTTACAGCGACTTATTTTTGAAAACAGTGATACGCACCTGTCGACATATAAATTCTATTTTATGCATGTTATTCCAAGAGTCGTATTATATTACTGCAATTTATAATTGATATATTTAAGCGGTTACATGTTGGTAAATCGTGATCATTGTCGATAAATAATATTAAAAATCATATCTATCAGTAATTTAGTTGATTTCTTCTTGAGTGAGGTTTGCAGTCTGAGTATGTTTTTTTGTGCGTTGGATATTTATCGATATTTTTCTTTAGTCACCGGTTATGCATTAGTAAGCCTTACTTATTAAATAAGTTTTTATGCGAATATCTGTGATTTTATGCATTTTATATATAGGTTTAATATTGATTTTTGACTGCGTAAAACAGATATGAAATAACGATAAATTAGATTGGTTTTTTGTGTATTAAAGTGAAATATAAAAATTTTTTACGCCATGGATTCTACAAGGTGCAGTATTCATGGCTGGAGTTATTTTTTAATGACAGTGGTTAGCACTGCATGCAGTCTTTTAAATTCGTAGCCTTGTAACCCATCCAGAGTTAAAACCAAAGAAGGATTTTCTTTTCTGTACTTGTCATAAATACTAGAGACTTTCTTTTGAAATGCAGAAACTGCAACTGCAACTATTTCACCACCATCTTTGATGATTTCAGCTTGTGCATAGTCAGAGTATTCATCCCTGTAGCTATCTTGAACATCTAAAGCTTCTCTCACCACTTAGCGAATGATCGCTTGCTCTTCTTTTGATAGGCCCGCCAAATCTCAGACATTAAATCACCTTAATACATTAACTATAAAATAAGACTAGAGGTGGCGAATTATGTAGATATTCTTCAAATTGATGTATTCCTAAGTTATCAAGATACATATTCAATTAAATATTCACAAATATGAATATAATTCCCGTTACTTCATATTTGAAATAAAATCAAATACCGTGCAAACACTGTAATTACTTGCGTCTATTATAAAACATGCTTATTTCCCAGAAGAATAAATAGTGAGGTTCGTCATGCTTTCAGTTATTCATCAAATCAATATATAAGTAAATTGTTATTTTGTAAGTTGCTGTTTTTTAAGGGTTTAATTGTAGTGTTACATCATGTAAATTAGCGTCATATAATATTCATGTATGACAAATGCGATCCCGATCGCTTGGCGTTTCTGAAATATCTAATAACATGTACTCACAAAATATAACTACTCCAAGATGAGAGAGACGCATGAACAAGAATATTTTAGCCATGTTAATAGGGCTTGCATTGGTCGGTTGTAACGACTCAACTACAGACAACGACACTGCGAATCCCCCTGATAATTCAATTCCATCTAATCCAGTGACTCCTCCTGGAGATGAAAACCCAGGTGATGAGAATCCTGGCGATGAAAACCCAGGTGAAGAAAACCCAGGTGAAGAAAATCCTGGTGAAGGAACTCCTGAAGAGCCACCTGTAGAAGTAGAATCAGATGTTCCTTCTGTATCAGCTATGCCTGAAGGCGTTAAAACGCTACTGACTTCTGATCCTGCTGAGTGTACAGAAACTGTTTCAGAAATTGATATGAGTGTGACTGATCTAGCTGCTGGCACTGTCATTTGTATCGAAGATGGTACTTATACCGAAGCAAACCTTAAGTTTGGTGGTATTGGTACTGAAGAAGCGCCAATCAAAGTTCGTGCTGTGACTCCTGGTGAAGTAATTATTACTGGTGAAGCTAAAGTGGTTATGGGCGGTGAGCACGTTCAACTACACGGCCTTGTTTTCGATGGTCCTGAAAGCTCAAGCAGCAAGCTATTAGAAACACGCTTTGGTTCAACTGAGATGTGTAACCATTGTCGTATTTCAGAAAACGTATTCCTTAATGTTGATGGCGACCAAAACCTAACTAGCGATAGCTCAGACAATGGTGTTTGGATTGCACTATACGGTCAACATAACTGGCTTGATCACAACATTTTCAGTGGTAAAACAACGGGTAACCCAATGGTTTCCTTACTACGTGAAAGTGGACTAATGGATGAAGGCAATGGTGGCCTAGCTGAGTACACCACAGTTTATGCGAACTACTTTGCTAACCGTCCACCAACAAACGGTAAATTGTACGCAGGTAGCAGTGACAATGACTACGAAGCAATTCGTACTGGTCTAAGTGAAACTCACCACTACGCAGGTAACTCATTTATCGTGGGTAACTTATTTGAGCGTATTCAAGGTGAAGCGGAAGTTATTTCAAACAAAGCATCAAACAACGTCATCGCACAAAACACAGTCCGTAACAGCTACGGTTCAATCACCAACCGTCACGGTAACCACAACAACGTTTCAAACAACTTTGTTTTCGGTGATGGTAACCCTTACGCAGGCGGTTTAAGACTGGTAGATGATGGTCATATCGTAGCTAACAACTACATTGAAGGTGCACGTTACAAATCAACGACTCACCACGGTGGTATTGTTCTGCTAGGCGGTGACGGTTCTGGTGATGGTGGCAATGGTTACCAGCAATTAGAAAATGTACATGTGGCATTTAACACTGTGGTAGACAGTGTAAACAGTATCAACATTGATGGTGGCGGCAAGTCTGATCAACCAGAGCAAATCTATTTCGCAAATAACATTGTTGATAAAGCTATCGGTCCAGTATTTGTTGAAACAGACCGCGGTTGGGCAAACAGTTCTGTCGTTGTGGGTAACATCGTAGATGGTCAGTCATTTGCAGATACTGACAATGTATCCGGTATTCGAGTTAGTGCTGAGCTAGAAAAAGGTATTGATGGTCTATACCGTCCTTCGGACCTTTCAAGCATCGACGCAACTGAATACGATAAAGGTGAGTTCGCAGCAATTACTATCGATATGGATGGCCTTACTCGTAACGAAGCGACTCTAGCGGGTGCGGATGATGTGACAAACGGTTCTCCACTACTTGAGCCATTAACTTATGCCGATGTTGGTCCTAAATCTTACGATTTCGAGAAACCAGCAGCTATCATCAACGAAGTAGCAATTGAAAACTACGCATTTGTTGATGGAACAGAAGGTTGGTCTGGTACTGCAACTACAACAAGCACAGCAACATTTAGTTATGACTCAAGCTTAGTGGTTGAAGGTAGCGACCAAAGTGCATCACAAACAGTGACTCTTTTACCGAACACACCACATGCAGTCTCTGCTTTTGTTAAAGGTAAATACAACATTACTGTCGGTGAGCACAGCTTTGACGGTGACGCTTCTGATAGTGATTACCAACTGGTTATCCATGAGTTCACAACTGGTTCTGAAACTTCAGCGGATCTATCTCTAGCACTTGCTGCCGAAGTAACATTAGACGCTGGCATCGTTGATGGTGACCTAGGTCAATGGCGTGCTGACGGTGGTAGCAGTGAAGTTTGGATTTCAAAAGAAGGTAGCAGCGAAGGTCTGGGTGATGTAGGTAGTTCTGGCGACTCAGCATTTACTGACGAAGGTGGTTCAAACGGTTCTGCTCGTGTTCGCTTTAAGTCTGGTGAAGCAGTATACAACTTTGATTCTAAGCCTGGCCTAAGCCAACAAGTGTCTGGTATTCCAGCGGGTACAGATATGACATTCAGCCTGTACTACTGTGATAACAAAGGCGACGATTCTGCTTCAATCCTGCACTACGGTGTTGAAGATAGCGATGGTCTAGTTATTGCTGAAGCAAGAGCACACGTGAGAGACTTAGATGACGCACCAGAAGGCAGTGTTAAAGATTGCTTTAAGCAAGTAACTGTTGACTTCAATAGCGGTTCAAACTCTGATGTTAACGTATTTGCCTACATGGAAATCGATACTGAAACCTTCACTCAAGAAGAGTTAGAAGCTCTAGTAGAAAGTGACAAAGAACTAGAAGTTCGTCTAGATGAGTTTGCTCTAACGTACCAAGGTACACCAGCATCTGACTCAAAAGCATACTTTGATGAAGTTCGCATCATCAACCGTGTAAATGCAAAATAAGTAACTCTGTTTAGTAAAAATTAATTTACGCTAACTTAGCCCCTTCGACTATCGAAGGGGCTTTTTTTATTTTGATGTATTGACGCTATCCTATTTCATGAACTGTTTTCAGGAGCAGTTTTCATGATCCACTATCCAGTTAGCACTTTTCAGCCACTTTTCCCCTTTAAGTTTAAGCCTTTTTCCTTGGCTATTTATAACCACTTCAACGCAGTGCTTGGTATAATGATCTTTTTATTCGAGAAAAGATCTTGGCCAAACGCACACCTATCGTCGAAATAACCTCATACGGCACCTATTCACATTGGGATGCCAGTGCCAAAGAACTGCCTAAAATTACTCAGTTCACCAATACAGTGACTGCCGAAGAAGGGGTGGAGTTTGGTTTTATTGTTAACATCAAAAAAGCCAAAGGAAGCTTACTGAATTACTGCATTTATCATCCAGGTATCATCAATAAGAAAGGCGTAGTATTAGCCCCGTTTGACGGAGAGATTTATGTGCGCAGTAACGATTGGGACTTCTATTTAGGAGACACAGTACAACTTCTACATCCAGAGGACGGTTTGGAAAGTAATTTAGGTGAATGGCGTATGGAGTTGCAAATGCAAGGTAAGACCATCGCCGAGAAAACCTTTAACGTTGTGGGTCGTGATCAAGCTCAGTTTTGGAAGCAACGAGGTTACTAGTTAGAGTGATAAAAAACGCTGTGCATTAGGTACAAGGAAGTGGCTCTGAATTTTGAGTACTGTCAGTTGGCTGAGATCTAAATACCAAGTGGTTTTGCTTTATTAATAAGCGTACATAATAAAAAAGCCCACCGCTTCAAAGAAGCGATGGGCTAAATAATTTAAAACCGTTAAGGTTTTATCTTCTAATTACTTCTTAAGGTTAGTGAAGTAGTCGAAGATTACTGGTACGTCGTTGTTACCCATGCCTGCATCAACAGCAGCTTGTAGGCTAGTAGAAGTACCTTGAGCGATTAGAGATTCAGTACCAAGCTCTTCACAAAGTGCTAGGAAGTAACCAAGGTCTTTGTTTGCGTTAGCAACAGAGAAACCTAGTTTTTCTTCGCCATCTACAGCGTAGAATTTACAGAACTGCATGAATGGAGAGTTAGATGGACCCGCTGACATGATGTCAAACAGTTGTTGGCCATCAACACCAGCAAGTTTAGCTACTGCGAATGCTTGAGACATAGTCGCAACAGTAGTCATGCCCATGAAGTTGTTAACTAGTTTAGTTACGTGACCTGAACCTAGAGTACCTAGGTGGAATACGTTTTCACCTTGCTCGTCTAGAAGAGGCTTAACTTTGTTGAAAGTATCGATGTCGCCAGCAGCCATGATGTTTAGTAGACCATCTTTAGCGTGTGCAGGAGTACGACCTAGAGGAGCATCGATCATGCCAGCGCCTTTAGCAGCTAGATCAGCACCGATTTTCTTAGTAGAAGCAGGGATAGAAGTACCGAAGTCGATAAGAGTAGCGCCTTCTTTGATACCTGCTAGAAGACCGTCTTCACCGTAAACGATTTTCTCAACAACTGCAGAAGTTGTAAGACAAAGCTCTACAACGTCACTTGCTGCTGCTAGTTCTTTAGCTGAAGTAAATTGTGTTGCGTTACCACGAGCAAGAACAGCATCAACTGCGTCTTGGTTAAGATCCATTACGTTTACTTGGTAACCGCGTGTTTGTAGGTTTTCAACCATGTTGCCGCCCATAAGGCCAAGGCCGATGAAACCAATTACAGGTTTAGTCATGTCTAACTCCGAAATATACTATTGTATGATTATATAGACTGAGAGGATATACGCCTGACCCAATTTAATCAATCCTAGATTTGTAAGAAATGCCGTCTAAGTTCAAAGTTTTTAAAAAATGATTGAAAATGCCCGGCAGACTAATGAAAATCGCTTATTTATAGAGTAATCAAACTAAAAAAACCTAGCGATTTATCCTGTAATCCAGTGCGTTGTGACTGAACTTAACTCACTCTATATCCATGCTATTAACCATACTAAAGGATCAGCATTTTTGCTGTATCTGATCACAAAGGCGTTAAAGGATAGCGGCACTATCTAGCATATTTTTAGCGACGAGATCCTCTAATACGGTGTGTGTTTTTTGTCTAAAGTAGTCACGAAGTAAACGGACTGTGGGAGTAATTGACTGTCTACTTGGGCATACTAGCCACAATTCAGTGGGAGTGGGCTTATAATCAGGCAGTACATTGATGACGTTTCCTTGTATAAGATCATCAGCCATATCAAGACAAGATTTAATAGCAAAACCGTGCCCTGATACGCACCAACGTCGCACTAAATCGCCATCGTTAGAGGCGCGATTACCCGCCAGTTTTATTTTAATGCTCTGCTCATTTTGGGTAAATTGCCATTCATTTTGCAGCATATCGCCAAGTTGGTAGAAAAGCCCATTATGCTGTTTCAAATCCTCTAAGGTGTTTGGCGTACCATGCTTAGAAAGGTAGCTTGAAGCCGCGCACAAAATACGTGGCACAGTGCAGATTTTAAAACCATACATGCTGGCATCTGTAGGGTGACCGTAACGCAGCGCTATATCCACTGAATCTCGATAAAAATCGATATTACTGTCACTAATATTACTGCGTAATTTCACTTGTGGATGTTCTAAAAGAAGTTCATCAATCCAAGGAGTAACAACATTGCGTCCTAAGTCTGAGGATAGGGCTATGCGAATCTCACCAGTTAAGACTTCATGGTCTTCTTGTACATTTAATTTGGCGTTTTCTAGCAGGTTTAAGGCTTGCTGACATTGCGGCATATAACGCTCGCCTGCAGGTGATAACCTAAGTTGGCGAGTGGTTCGAATAAACAACTCTATTCCAAGAGATTTTTCTACTCGTTTGATTGCCGCACTGGCGGTGGCTATTTGCATATCTAAGCTATTTGCTGCCGCAGTGATGCTACGTAGCTCAGCCACTTTTAAGATAACGTGTAGATCGTTAAGAAGCATATATTCAACCAAGGATAGTAAATGTCACCTCTATTATAGAGTGAATGATTGAATCAACAATATCAGTCGAGTTGTACACCCATTGCTGGCTATTTGTTTTATCGAAGCAGATTATTCTTGCGCTTCACTTAAGGCAAACTTGATCTCTTCACTGGAAAAGCCTTTGCGCATCAACATGGCATAGGCTTTGCTTCTTTGTTTAAAATCATTCAGGTCGTACGATTTTTTTTGCAGCTGCTCTAAACACGAACCATAGAAATCAATAGTGCCGTCAAGGCAGGCTTTCTCAACAAATGTATCTAGGTCGCTAATGTCTATTTTTCGTAATTTAAGCTCTTGGCGAATCACTGTTAGCCCTTTGCCTTTTCGCACATATTTAAGCACTTCTTTTTCTAAATCGGCTTTGGCCGCTTTGATCTCTAAATTGCTTTGCAGCTGATGGCTCTGTGGGTGTTGATTGATTGCCACTTGAATATGTTGATAGGAAAAGCCGCGTTTTTGTAGCGTCGCCACCAGTTTTTCTCGGCTGATGGTAAAGTCATGATATTGGCTGTTGATGCGTTCGATAGCCAGTGTTTGCTCGTCGATATTACGTTGCAGCTTAACCTTATCGATGGCCTCTAAAATGACATTTTCCGGTACACCTTTCTTTTTTAGTTTCTCGATAATGTATTTAGAGGCGTATTCATTGCTAAATGATTGTTCGGCAAACTGTTCGGCAAATACCGCATCCGATTTTAGATAACCAAAACCCCGCAAACTTTCTATTGTGTTATCAATCCACTCTTGATTGTCAGTCTTGATGCGCAGTTTTGCCAGCAATTCGCTTTCGGTCATGTCACGCTGGGTAAGATGCCACATAGCCGAATTCATTACGCTCTCTTGGCGCGTGGCTTTTCTTATGCCGTTACCGTTTTTTTCATGATTCACAATCTTATTCCTATTGGTACTACTGGCGATATCATAGTGCATCTTGGGGTGAGTTGCAGATGGTTTAAAGTGTGCTTTTTGGCTGATGAGGAAATGAGCAAAATAAAAGGGGAACCGATTGGTTCCCCTGATGATTTGAATCTAGTTGAGCACTAAAAGTGAATTAAAGTTTTGCTTCAATCATTGTTTCTAGTTTGCCTTGGTCTACCGCAAAGTTGCGAATGCCTTCCGCTAGTTTTTCTACTGCCATTGGATCTTGGTTGTGCTCCCAAAGGAACTCTGAATGGGTCATAGCTGCAGGACGCTCTTTCGTGCCGTTAGAGTCGATCAGTTTCTCAACAACATCACCTTGCGCATCTTCTAGATCTTGTAGCAAGTTAGGGCTAATCGTTAGACGATCACAGCCAGCGAGTTCAAGAATCTCGCCGATATTACGGAAGCTTGCGCCCATGACTACAGTTTTGTAGCCATGTTCTTTGTAGTAGTTGTAGATAGTAGAAACAGACAGTACGCCAGGATCTTCAGAAGGTTCAAAGTCACGGCCTTCTTTTGCTTTATACCAATCCATAATACGGCCAACGAAAGGCGAGATTAGGAAAACATTTGCTTCGGCACATGCACGCGCTTGAGCAAAAGAGAACAATAGCGTTAGGTTACAGTTAATGCCTTCTTTTTCTAGGATTTCCGCCGCGCGGATACCTTGCCAGGTTGAAGCCAGTTTGATCAAAATACGGTCATTGCTGATACCCGCATCGTTGTACATTTTGATCAGTTGACGCGCTTTTGCCACGCTGCCTTCTGTATCGTAAGAAAGACGAGCATCCACTTCTGTTGAAATGCGTCCTGGAACCACTTTTAGGATTTCTTTACCAATGTTAACCGCAAGCATGTCGCAAGTATCTTGTACTTGTTGTGCTTTATCAGTGCTTTGATTTTTCGCGTATTCGATAGAAGCGTCAATCAAAGGAGCATATTCTGCAATTTGCGCCGCTTTAAGGATAAGAGAAGGGTTCGTTGTTGCGTCTTCAGGGGTGTATTTGCTGATCGCTTCAATATCACCAGTATCTGCAACAACTGTGGTTAGTTTACGAAGTTGCTCTAACTTATTGCTCATAATCGAATGTCCTTTAAATGGGCTCTATTACGCCAGTGGCAGTCTTAAAAATTGAATTATTGTTCATCAGTTGCTCAGTCTATTATCGCTACAATTGATAGCATTTGCTCAACTAACTAAGAAACTTAACTCTAAGAGCATATGTCGTATGCTTGAGTATTTGATAGGAATTATACTTATCTGTTCTCGATCTAAAGTCAACGCCTCAGATAAAGATATACCAAGTTAACGACACCTTTATCTTTTATTAGGTGTAAAAACATGAGTTGCAGCGTGATTCTGTACGTTATTTGAACCAAATTGAGTTTTCTTGTTAATTTTGCTGAGTCGATCATTTGTAATGGCTATGAGTAAATGTACCATAGGAGGCTGTTGCAGATAGAGACCTGCCTGCGCTTATTATCCATTCATCTTAGGGGGTATTTATGAATCGTCCAAATTCCGAGATTTCAAAACAAGATAGCGATCTATTAACCGAGATCTCGGTGGCGTACTATCAAGACGGTGCCACCCAAGAAGAAATATCTAAAAAGTTTTCCATTTCACGAGCAAAAGTAGGGCGGATGCTCAAACAAGCTCGAGATGAGGGCATTGTAGAGATCACAGTGAAATACCACCCTGTGTTTAGTGCCAAGATAGAGCAGCGCCTTATGCAGCGCTTTGGTATAAAAAGAGCCTTGATCTCTCTTGATCAGTCCGATGAAGAAGCACAGCGTCAGTTGATTGCAGGCTTGGTGTCCAATTATCTTACGCAAACGTTAAAAAGTGGCATGGTGATCAGTGTCGGGCAGGGACGTAATGTCTCTTCGGTGGCTCATTATGTGGGAGTGGTGAGCCCGAGAGATTGTAAGTTTGTCTGCAGCATTGGCGGCATTCACCCAAGAGGCGGGATGTTTAATGCCGATCATATCTGTCGGCAATTAGCTAAGAAATATGGCGGTACATCCGAAACCTTATACGCACCTGCCTATGCAGAAAACCGCGAGCAAAAGCTCGCCTTTATGCAAAATGCCACCATCAAGCAAACCTTAGATTTAGCTCGAAAATCGGATGTTGCGTTAGTGGGCATTGGGGACATGAGTGAAAATAGCTATATGGTCGACTTAGGTTGGTTCACCGCCAATGAAGTAGCCCAAGCAAGGTTAGAGCAAGGCGTTGTGGGCGACTTTGCCGGTTATGATTTTTTTGATATCAACGGCAAAGTGGCGCACACAGTAATGAGCGATCGCGTAATCGGTTTAGGGATGGAAGAGTTCAGATTGATCTCTGAGGTCATCGCCATTGCCTCAGAAAACAGCAAACCGTTAGCTCTATTGGGTGCTTTACGCAGTGGTGCGATAGATGTCATCGCCACGAATGTCAGCAATGCACTTACGCTGTTAAATCTGGATGAGCAGATGACGCGCTCAGCGCAAGCTATCCGATAACAGGCCTAGCTGTTATGAGTTTTACTGTGGTGCGCCTTGCTATGCGGGTGCACAATCCATTCAACCGTACTGGTTAAATACCATTTATTACCCGCTTGATCACACCAAGTTTTGGATAATTTTCTGCGGTTAAATTCACTGCCGATTGCCGCCAGAGTTTGGTTGGTGTGGCGACCGTAAAATAAGGTGTCACACAGCTGAATATTGGTCATGTTTTGTGGATAGACATTTACCGAAGAGGTATTAATTGCTAGGGCTTTGGCTTGGTTGTGAGTACAGCCAGCTAATAGTGCAACCAACAAAACAATAAAGTATTTTTTTATCATCTGAGTGAACAATCGTGTTAATGAATAGATACGGCATTATAAACGCGAATCTTGGTTTTGTTTATTAAATTTTCTATGGCGTAGCCTGTAAGGAGACGGAAGAGGAAAGATTGATTTCTGTACCCTTGTTTATGCTTGAGATTATGCGAAATGTCACTGTGTGTAAGTGATTGTTTCCGATGGCTAAATAGGAGTACATAAAAGTACATATGACAAGGTAATATTCAAGGTGCATATTCAATCGTGAATAGATTTTTATTTTAAAGTCTGTGTTGGCGTATCGAATATGAGATAAAAATAATGACATATAAACATCTCAATATGCGAACTATCCCTTGAACTCAATGTTACTTTGGAACTTATGAATAAAAGACTGAATCGATCCACTCTTACGCTACTTGCCGCTTTCTCATTTTCAGCGATGGCCTCTCCAGTTGCGGTGCCAAACCCACCTTCATTGCCAGCTAAAGGCTATGTGCTGTTGGATTATCACTCTGGTGAAGTGATTGCGGAGCACGGCGCTCATATCGCTTTAAAACCAGCTAGCTTAACGAAACTCATGACCAGCTATACCGCAGGTCAAGAGCTCAATCGTGGCAATATCTCACAAACGGATAATGTGAGAATTAGCCGTGAAGCTTGGGCGAAAAACTTCCCTGATTCATCAAAAATGTTTATTGAAGTGGGCACCAATGTCCAGTTTAGCGATTTACTGCGCGGCTTGATTATTCAATCGGGTAACGATGCATCGGTAGCGATTGCCGAGCACGTTGCAGGCTCTCACAGCGCATTTGTCGATTTGATGAATAATTGGGCAAATCGTTTACAGCTGAATAATACCTACTTTTCTAATGCACATGGTTTAGACGATCCTGATCAGGTGACCACACCTTACGATATGGCGAAGTTAGGGCAAGCATTGATTCGAGATGTGCCGACACTGTTCCCGCTTTATAGCGAAACCTCGTTTACCTACAATGGAATTACTCAGCATAACCGTAATGCGCTACTTCGTGACCGTAGCATTGATGTGGATGGCATGAAAACAGGCTACACCAAAGGGGCTGGTTACAGTTTGGTGAGCACCGCCACTCAAGGTGATATGCGTTTGATTTCTGTAGTAATGGGAACATCCAGTGCAAGTTCTCGTACATCGGCGAGCAAAAGCCTACTTAATTACGGTTTCCGCTTCTTCGAAACCATTCAACCACATGAAGTCAACTCTGAAGTTACTGCAGCCAGAATATGGATGGGGCAAGAAAACCATCTTAGCGTGGGCGTAGCAGAAGATGTGTATATGTCGGTGCGCCGTGGTAGTGGTGACAAGATCAATGCAGTGGTTGATCTGCCAAGCAAGTTAAAAGCGCCTATCTTAAAAGGCGATGAAATTGGCACCGTGAGCTATTTGGATGCCAATGACAAGCTGTTAAAACGTGTGTCTTTGGTGGCGCTACAAGATGTTGAGCAAGGTAGCTTGTTCAAAAGGCTGATTGATTACATCAAATTATTCTTTGTTTGATAACAAAACTGAGTAAAAACAATAGTCTTCATACTCCCTTAATGTAAAATACAATCATTATCATTTAAGGGTGTATGAAGATGCAAAAAGTTGTTATTTGGGGGGCCGCTAGTGGGTTAGGCGCGGCTATGGTCGAGCATTTTGTTGCTTTAGGTTATGACGTTACTGGCGTTGCGCGAAATCCAAGCAAAAATCCATTTTTGGCTCAGGTTGCTACGTTGGTGTGTGACGCTACTGATCCGCAACAAGTGGCAAGTACAGTAGAGCAGATCCCAAGCGATGCATGGGTGATTTCTAGTATGGGCAGTTTTCAAGCGCAGGTAGCGGTGGACTATATTGGACATCGTCATTTGATTGATGCCTTGCAAGCAAAACAAGTCAAACGTTTCTTGATGGTGACCTCTTTAGGCTGTGGTGATACTTGGCCGTTTTTGTCAGATAAAGCCAAAGCGGTATTTGGTGGCGCAGTACGTGAAAAATCACTGGCTGAGTCTTGGTTGCAAAGCAGTGCTTTGGATTACACCATTTTACGTCCTGGCGGTTTAAAAGATGGCGCGAGCAATGGGCTAGGTGTTTTATCGCAAAGTGGCGAAGTACACGGCTCTATTGCGCGCGGTGAAGTGGCTGCTCTAGTCGCGCAATTGCTGGAATCAGAAGATAGCATTAATCAAATTTATCAATGTGTTGAATAATGTGTTGAGCAATACCGTGAGCAATGCCTTGAGTTGTGAATGACTCTGTACTCAATAAAAAAATCACCGCAGAGTTATGCGGTGATTTTTTGTAGAAGCCATAATATGAATAGAAGCTATTTGAATAAGACTATTCGACTGTCTTCTTGAAAATAAGCGAAGTATTAATACCACCAAAAGCAAAGTTATTGCTCATCATAGTTTCCACATCCAACGCTCGGCCTGTACCTGTGATGTAATCTAGGTCACCACATTGTTCATCGATGTTTTCTAGATTTAGGGTTGGGTTAAACCACCCTGTATGCATCATTTGAATACCTAGCCAAGCTTCGATAGCGCCACAAGCGCCTAGAGTATGTCCAAAATAACTTTTCAAAGAGCTGATAGGCACTTTACCAATAGCACTTTCTGTGGCGTTGCTTTCGGCAATATCACCGCGATCGGTTGCTGTGCCATGTGCAGAAACATAATCGATGCGATCTGCTGACAACTCTGCGTCTTGCAGTGCCATTTCCATACAAATTTGCATGGTATCTTTTTGCGGTTGCGTTACATGGGTGGCATCGCAGTTGCTAGCAAAACCTATGACTTCCGCGTAGATTTTTGCGCCGCGAGCTTTGGCGTGCTCGTACTCTTCAAGGACTAAAGTGCCCGCACCTTCACCAATAACCAGACCATCTCGGTCGGAGTCGTAAGGACGAGGACTGCTTTTCGGCGCATCATTTTTTAAGCTGGTGGCAAATAAGGTATCAAATACCGCAGATTCAGTCGGGCAAAGCTCTTCTGCGCCGCCGGCCACCATCACAGTTTGATAGCCGTGTTTGATGGCTTCATAGGCGTAACCAATCGCTTGGCTGCCTGAAGTACAAGCGCTACTGGTGGGAATTACGCGACCTTTTAAGCCAAAAAATAATCCCACATTGACTGCGGCAGTATGCGGCATCATTTGAACATAAGTGGTTGCTGTGATGGCTTTGGTGGTTTTGTCATTTAGCATCACGCCAAAAGCGCCGATGGCATCAGTGCTACCCGTAGACGAGCCATAGGCAATGCCCGTTTGGCCGTTGGTCAGTATCTCAGCACCCAGTAATCCTGCTGATTGAAGCGCATTTTCGGTTGCTACTGTCGCCAGTTTTGATACTCGACCCATGCCACGGACTTGTTTGCGTTTGTAGTGCTTTGGCAACTCAAAATCATCGATAGGAGCGGCAAGTTTGGTGTTTAGACCGTCATATTGCTCAAAAGAAGGCATATATTGAGTGGCGTTTTCACACGCGCGCAGTTTAGGCTCAATTGTGTCCCAGTCGTTACCAAATGCGGTAACGCCAGACATACCAGTTACAACAACTCTGCGCTTCATATTAAGCCTCCATTGACAGAAATGACTTGGCGGGTGACATATTGTGCAATGTCAGACATCAAATAGCTGACTAATCCTGCCACTTCTTCAGGTTGGCCCATGCGGCGTAGCGGAATTTGTGGGAGTGCATGCTCTTTTACATGCTCTTCAACCATACCTGTATCAATGAGACCAGGAGCGACACAGTTGGCGGTGATTTTGCGTTTACCCAGCTCAAGTGCCAGTGATTTAGTGGCCCCAATAATGCCCGCTTTAGCAGCGCTATAGTTGGTTTGGCCACGGTTACCCATAAGACCTGAAACAGACGTTAGGCACACAATGCGGCCACCTTTACGCTTTTGCACCATAGGCATGATGCAAGGGTGCAATACATTGTAAAAGCTATCTAGGTTGGTATGGATAACCCCGTCCCATTCTTCTTCTGTCATGGCAGGAAAAGCGGTGTCACGAGTAATACCGGCATTGTTGACCACACCGTAATATGCACCATGCGCTTCGATATCAGCTTCAAGTTCAGCGCGACATTGCTGGCGGTCGCTGATATCAAATTGGATCAGACGCCCATGACCACCGTTCTCTTCAATCACATTTAGAGTATCTTGGGCACCTTGACGATCTCCCATGTAGTGGACGGCAATGGTAAATCCATCGCTTGCCAATTGAATGGCAATTGCCTTACCTATACCTTTGCTTGCGCCTGTCACCAACACATGTCGGGTCATTGTTGACTCCTAGTCTTCATTTCTTTTAATTTGTCTTCTGACGGTACGTACACATTCAGTTGGCAACTTGCCAAGACTTTTTGTTCAAATTCAATGCGGGCAGTAAAGACCGCCATGCCATTATCTTCCATCAATTTTTCAGCATACACATCCAGTGTTTGCCCTTTGCCGAACGCGTCACAATGGGAAATGTAACGTCGGCTTCCCAGTAAAAAGCCAATCGCGGGTTGCTCACCTTTTTGCAGGGAGTGATACCCCGACCATGCCGCTAATGATTGAGCCATAAACTCAATACCGACGTAAGCGGGGATACTGTTTTGCTCAAGGTTGAAAAACAGATTGTTTTCGCCAATGTCTACCTGACAGTGCACGCTATCTTGTTGGATATCTATGGCACGGTCGATAAAGATCATCGGCTCATCATGAGGCACTAATTGTGCAATTGATGGGTAGTCAGTCATTTATAAAACCAAAAATTAGGCTGATGTTATTTCCACCAAACGCAAAAGAGTTACTTAAGATAGCTTTGCCGTGCAATTTTGTCGGCGTTTCCAGTAATGAAACCTCGATATCTTCAGCTTTATCTTTGCAGTGTTGTAGGGGGAGTTCTAAGTCGTATTTTAAAATATGCCAAGCAATTGCCGCTTCTGTCGCACTGGCGGCGCCAAGTGTATGCCCGGTTAAGGGCTTGGTCGAGCTAACCGCAACATGATTGGCAAACAATCGATAGATGGCTTTACTCTCCATACTATCGTTAAGTGGGGTGGCAGTGCCATGTGCATTGACGTAACCAATATTTTCAGCATTTAACCCTGCATCGTCTAGGGCTTTTTGCATCGCTTGCTCTGCGCCCAATCCGTCTGGGTGTGGCGCCGAAATATGATGCGCATCTGAGCTATCGCCAGCACCTAAGAGCGCAATGTTTGGTTGCTTATTATTGGTTTCAGGTTGTCCAGTCAACAGCATTAATGCGGCTGATTCGCCAATGTTGATGCCGTCGCGTGTGGCATCAAATGGCTTACACAAAGTGTTTGATAGCGCTTCTAGGCCATTAAAACCATTTAATGTTAAGCGACAAATTGAATCTACTCCGCCGACTAATACCGCATCAACAATGCCACTGCGCAGTAATCGCTGAGCGGTGATAAATACTCGTCCACTAGAGGAGCAAGCTGTTGAGATAGAGTAGCAAGGTCCGGTTATGCCAAAGTAGGCGGCAATGAAGTCACTGCAGTTTCCTAGTTCTTGTTTGCGATAATTAAAGTCACTAGGAAAATCACCTGCTTGTGATTTGTGCTGGTAAGCTATTTCACCATCGGCAATCCCTGAGGTACTGGTGCCTATAATAACGGCAATGCGTTGCTGGCCATATTGCGCAATTGCGTTATTCACTGAGGTTTCAATTTGCTGTATCGCCGATAGGGCAAGCTGATTATTACGAGTATCAAAATCGGCAAGATGTGCAGGGATGTCAGGTAAAGAGTCAGTTACCCGACCAATGACGGTTGAGGTGCCAGTATTGAGAATATGGTCGTCTTGCAGCATATTTGAGGCGTGCAGACCTGACAGACATTGATGTATCTGGGTATGGCTTGCGCCCATCGCAGAGTGAAAGCCACAGTCTTGGATGAAAATAGGTTGAGATTTTTGTGTCGTCATTAGGGTTATCAGTGCTAGTCAGTTTTTTTGGATTGCAGTGTAGTAATCGTTATAGTGTAATCATCAATTAGGTTATGGAAAATAATTTTCCCACTCAGTTTATCTTTATTGCTGTATTGAATATGGATGATTTCTTTACCGTCACTGTTATAAATACTGCGGTTATTGTCAGTATCCAATATTTGCCACTGTACTGCATTTAATGGCGCTTCCCAAGCCGAAGTCGGCCATAAAGTGATCATTAAATTAAACAGCACTTGTTCTGGTGCAGGCAACACACCATCTAGCCCAGTAAGTACCTCGCTTGATATCTTATCCCCTTGATACTCAAGAGATAATATTCTTGTTCCCCAAGATGAAAACCCGGCTAAAACGAGCTTATCCTGGGTCACTTGTAACTGAACAGGGAGTTGCTCTGTGCGATCGCTTTTACCATTGTGCCAAGTGGCTTCAATAAGCTGACTGGCACTGAGCGAATAGCCAAGAGAGTCTGGTGTGGGCAAATACACTTGCTGCTCTGCGGTGATGTTGACCGCAGGCGTGTGTGCGGTGGGCATAGTGGTTACGCAAGCGCTTAGCATCAGACTCAATAGTAATGTCAGCAGTGATTTGGGATAGCTACAAAACCTCATTATTTATCCTTTTGCGTAATGGCCAATGGTGATAATAACCAAGCGACAAAAATGCCACACAATACTGTAATACCAAAGCTGTGAATGGCATGGGTTTGACTCAAAGACAGCAGACCAAACGAAAGCAAAGTGGTCAATGCTGACAAGGTAATCGCAAGTAATGTACTTGGGCTACGAGATTTTTCAGCAAAAAATAAAGTGTAGTCAATGCCGATACCAATGATCAGAATCAGCGCCAGCAGGTTAAACAAGTTTAGTGACGCACCTGTTGCTAAAGCGGCGGCAAGCCCGGCCAAACACGCAATAATCGAAGGCAGTAAAATCTTCACTGTGTGCCTAAACCCATAACGCTTAATGAGCACTAGGGCGATAACGCTAAGGGCAGCAAGTAATAACTCAACCACTTTTACGCGATATTTAGCGAACAACGAAGAGATCTCTTCAGCCTTATTTAAGTAGTTAATATCGGGTTGCGAAGCAACAAAGGCTTTAACTTGTTCGGGATTATTCAGCTCATTTAACATGACCACGCTGGCCACTTTATCGTCTATTTTTCCCACATACAAAAAACGTGTTGGCTCGGAGACCACCTGCGTTAAATAGTCAGCCAGAGAAATCGGCGTAAATTGCTCTGGGATGCTGGGTGTATCGGTAAGAGACAGCGCTTTTGTTAAGGTATTAGCCTGGGTGTGATACAAGTTTTCAATTAACTGATAGCTTTGTTTTTGACGCGAGGCAGAGCTTACGTATTGAGACAGAGCTTGATAGCCCTTAATAGTACCGCTGTGTTGCCAATCATTTAAGGTCAGCTCTAGCGATTCTAGCCGTTGTAGCAACGCTTCATCGCTAGAGGCGGTCACCACTAGCATCTGTTGTGACGACTGCCTGCCACTGAGCTCAGAAATGAATTGCTCTTGCTGTTTTAGCTGCTCTGGCATCGCTTGTAGTTGGCGGATGTCATCGTTGTATTGCAGATGCATTAATGGAGCTAGCGATGCAAGCAAGCAAACAATTGGCAGTCCATATTTGACGCTTTTCTTTGACCATAAGGTCAACCATTGTTGCCATAGCCATATGCCGGGTAAAGTGCGGTTAACGCTGGGTTTAGCCGCTAACATGGGATACCAAGCTACCACAGTAATGTAGGCGGCAATCAGACCAATCGATGAGAATAGCGCCAGTTGTTGCAAGCCAGGGAATGGCGCAATTAACATGCCCAAATAGCCAATTAAGCTGGTGGCAAGCCCCATAGTAATGGCGACAAATATGTGTTTTAAACCTAATCGGCTGTTCCATTGCTGTCCGCTAGCAAGGCGCTCAGTCAGGTAGTGAAAAGCATAGTCAATGGATACTCCAATTAAACTGGCGCCAAAGACCAGACTAAACAGATGGATACGACCAAAGATCATGGTGGTCAGTGCCAAAGCAGACAATAACCCCACACTGATGGATAAAATAGCCAGCAGTAGCGGTGTGGCGCTGCGAAACACGCCAATGACTAGCACAATCACGCCAAGCAATGAAAATAAGCCTATGGTGCTTATTTCTGATTTGGCGCTTTGGGTGCCAAACTCCGCATAAAAAAGCACACCGGTGTGCACCGTTTGCGCGTCAAATTGCTCTGAAAGTGACTGTTCAATGGCCAGTATTTCCGGCACACCTTTTTGCGCTTGCAAACTGTATGGCGAGTCTTTTAATGTGGCGGTGACTAATAGATATTTCTTGCCATCATGCACCGCAGAGAGAAAACCATTGTCGATAGTAAATGCCGAGCTGTTTTGGGTTAACTGCGACAGATAGTCGCGAAACAGTAAAAATGGGTCGTTACTAAGCTCAGTGCCTGTGACACCAGAAAAAGGGTTGTAAACCGACTGCACGACTAACTGCACCTGATCTTGAGGGGCGTGTTGCAGTCGTTCTCTTTGTTGGGGCGTTAACTGCTGAAAGCGGTGCTTAAAATAATACGAAGCCCATAATTTTTGCTGATCGGCGCTAACTTTGCCGACCACGTCATTAAACAACCCAGTATGTGTGAGGGATTGTTGTAATTGGCTTGCAGCCGTAAAAACTGTGTCTTGATCTTTATCTTTATTATTTAGCGAAATGGCAAAAACCACTTTGTTGCTTAAGTTTCCTGATAGGGATTCAAAAGCTTGCTCTACCACTGGGTTTTGTTGATTGACCGGCAACAATTTTAGGATGTTAGTCTCAATAGGAGAGTGCGCTGACCATAGCCACTGTTTTGCCAGCATAGCCATAAACAGCAACACCAATATCAGCCATGCATAGGCAATGTTGCGACTTTTGCGGTGTGAATTATTTGAAGCTGAATTGAGCTTGTTCAGCATCATTTAGATTCTCTGGTTGATGAGTTTGATTGGAGAATACGATTTCGGTTTTATCGCCACGGATTTCTTGTAGCGTTAGGCTATCAATCGCTTGCGTGCCGACTAACACAATTGAGCTAAATACTGAGTTCAGTGGCGCTTGTGTTGGGGTTAAGGTAATCGTCCAAGTGCCTGCTTTGACGCTAAAGTCGATGTTAAATTGCTCTTTTAACGCTTGTGTATCGCCATGGAATACCGCTAAGAACACATGGCTAAAATAAAACGCCATTGGGTTTTCTTTGGCAGTGATCACTTGCGGGTCTTGATTGGCAAATGTTTGGCGCAGCTTATCTTTGGTTAATACCAGATTGACCGGAAATGGCGTATTTTGTTGCCATAATAAACCATTGGTTTTGCTTAGGGTAAATGTGCCTTGTGAGCGCAGAGGCTGGGCAAACATTTCAATACTACGCAACTGAGTAAAGTCGCCACGCACAATGTCGTGCTGAGCCAATTGCGTTTGCAAAGAAGCCAGATCGGTCACTTGAGCGTATGACAATGGTGACATCACCATTAAGGCCATTGTTAGCCACTTAACTGACCATTTAGTTAGCCACTTAGCTAGATTATGGTTTTTCATGCTGCGGTTTCTCGCTCTGTCAACGTCACTGATACAAGGTTTCATGACGGGCTATTGCTGCCATGACTGTGCCAGTATTCCACCTTATCGGTAAATACTTTGGGCGATACAAAACACATTTCTTGGCTGTCTATGGAGACAGCAACCTGCATCGTATGCGCTTTACACATGCGTTGCTTGGTTGCTGCATCATAGATTACGTAGTCAACGCGCAATCGATTTTCCCACTCCGTCAATTTGGCGGTTACTTTTATCTCATGACAAAAGGGAATCGCTTTAACGTAGCGTACTCGAGTATCAATAATTGGCCACATGTACCCAGATTTTTGCATGGCTAAATAACCATAGCCAATCTTATCCATTAAGATTCGACGGGCTTCTTCAAAAAAACGGAAGTAGTTACCGTGGTAGATGACTCCCATAGGGTCGGCATCTTGAAATGAGGTGACTAAAGTCACCTCAGATTCGAGTGAAAATCGACTGTCGTTTGCCATTATTTCTCCGAGTATAGAGGCCAGTGGCGCTGTTGAATACGAGCCATAAAGTGGCGTAAGTCATGCTCAAGAGGGCGATCCTCTTCGACAAATTCAAACTCACTTAATACGGCATCACGAATTGATTTTAGGTTTGAGCTTAGGTGCCCATCATCTAATTCATTGTGACGACGGCGAATTTCTAGCGCTTGTACACTGGCAAGCAATGAAGCCGAAGCCACTTGTTCGGTAAGCTCAAGTACGCGTACGCAATCACGCGCCGAAATAGTCCCCATGCTCACTTTATCTTGGTTGTGACACTCAGTAGAGCGAGAGAATACGCTCGCTGGCATGGTGTGTTTCAATGCTTCAGCCGTCCAAGCCGAAATACCAATTTGTACTGCTTTAAAGCCGTGGTTAATAGGTTTTCTTTCGCCTTCAGAGCCGGTTAGGTTAAATGGCAGGCCGTTGTTAAATTTGTAATCCATTAGCTGAGCCATTTGGCGGTCAAGTAGATCCGCTAGGTTAGCAATACCGGTTTTTAGCGTGTCCATTGCCATAGCAATGTGACCACCGTAGAAGTGACCACCGTGCAGTACGCGCTCGTTATCACCATCGATGATAGGGTTGTCGTTGGCACTGTTTAGTTCGTTTTCAATTAAAGAACGAATCCAAGGTAGAGAATCTTGAACCGCGCCGATAACGTGCGGTGCACAACGTAGCGAGTAACGGTCTTGTAGACGATCACTGTTGCGTGGTGGACGTTCTGCTTTTAGATCGTCACGAATCCATGCTGCAATTTGTTGCTGACCTGGATGAGGTTTTACCGCAAATAATGCTTCATCAAAGTGGAACTGGTTACCGTTCATGCCCACAGAAACTAAGGCTGTGATCTTAGAACACAGCTGAGCTAGGTATTCTGCGCGTTTGTAGGCTAGACAAGCGATAGCGGTCATTACCGCAGTACCGTTCATCAGTGCCAGCCCTTCTTTTGGCTTAAGACGAATAGGGTCTATGCCAAGCTCTGCAAATACTTCTTCGGTAGGGCGAGTTTCGCCTTTATAGATCACATCACGTTCACCAATCAGCGCCGCAGCAAGATAAGAAAGAGGCGTTAAGTCGCCACTTGCGCCCACAGAACCCTCTTCAGGGATGCGCGGAGTAATGTCTTTGTTGATCAGAGTGATGATTTGGTTTAGTAGTTCATGCGAAACACCCGATACACCTTGCGCTAGAGAGCAAAGGCGAGTTGCCAGAACCGCTCTTGCTTGTTCATGCGTTAAAATGTCACCCAGACCACAGCCGTGGAAACGAGTAAGGTGCAGTGGCAGTTCATCAATCAAGTTAGGTGGAATTGCCACAGTACATGAGTCACCATAGCCGGTAGTCACACCGTAAACCACGCCATCTTCTTTTAAAAGACGTTCTAAAAACGCCACACCACGGTCAATTTTGCTAGTGAACTCTGGCGCATTATTTAGCTTGGCATCTGCACCTTGTGCAATGGCAACAACGTCTTCGATAGAAAGCGCCTGAGCGCCGAAGGTAATGGTGTTAGTGTTTTTTTCTGTCATCTTTCTGATCACTTAATGTCCAAAAATTAAAAAAGTTATACCACTGCAAAGGAGCTTGCAATGTATAGTGCTGCAAACGGTCGGCATAGCTTTGCACGACATTTTGCAGAGCTTGTTGACGTTCTTTTCGAGGAAGAATGATCTTGTCACTAAACGGTTCAAAATAAACGTCAAACAGCGGCTTATCACTAGAGTCATCTCGTAATCCAAATAGCAGATATACCGGTGCTTTTAGCACCGATGCCAGCAAAAATGGACCTTGCGGAAATGGCGCAGGTTTACCTAAAAAGTCCGCCCATACTGAGCGACTTTCTTTACTGGTGGAGGTGCGATCGCCGACGATCACTACCCATTCACCAGCTTCAATTTTTTGTTGTAATAAAATCGCGGTATCAGGCCCAATGCTACTCACTTGAATCAAGTTTAGGTCTGAATTTGCGTTGACCGCTTTCATTACGGTATTAAATCGCTCTGCATGTTCGGTAAACACCAAAGCATTAATTTTTACATGTGAGTACTTACGCGCTAATGCTCGGCACAGTTCAATATTGCCCAAATGTGAGCCAATCAAGATAACGCCACGTTGGCTTTGGGCAATTTTAGGGAAGTGTTCTTTGCCGTGTATGGTCAGGTTGGCACTATTAAAATCGCCTTTCCACGCCGCCAGTTTGTCGAGCATAGTGTGCCCAAAAGAGAGTAGGTGATGATAACTGTCGATGGGTTTAGGCAGTGCAATGCCTTGTGCTGTGGCATAGCTTTGCAGCTGTTGTAAAAATTGTTCTGAGGCCAATTTGGCGTCTTTGCCTGTTAAGTGGTAATAGCGGATCACCACTTTTAGGATCAGGTTAAACACTTTTCGTCCCAGTAGGGTGTAAATCGCCAACATCAGTTTAATGCCAAGCACAGTGCCTTGCTCTTGACGTTTTGACCAATGGGTTTTATCTGTGTTGGTAGGCTTTTGCCAGTGACGCGCTAACAGCTTAGGGATTCTTGGTAACATGCCAAAAAACAGACGGGTATGCATCCAGCTGATTTTGACGTTATCCCACAAAGCGTCAAAGTGGGAAATGCCACCTTCTGGGTAAATTACGCGGGTTTCAACAAAGTCGATATCAACGCCTTCCCAGTACATGCGTACTAAGATTTCGATATCAAAATCCATGCGTTGACCAATGCGGTATTTATCCAGCACAGCCACAGTTTTTGCGACTGGATAGGCTCTAAAGCCGCACATGCTGTCTTTAATAGACAATGACAGTGTCTCTATCCATACCCAAATATGGGTGGCATAGCGACCGTACAAACGAGATTTTGGCACGCTCGCATCGTAAATAGGTTGCCCCGAAATAAGATGAGTAGGGTGCGCTTTTGAGCTAACAATCAGCTTAGGCAGAGCGTCAACGTCATGCTGACCATCGGCATCAATTTGGATAACGTGACTGTAACCAAGTTGATGAGCTTTGCGAATACCGGCCATCACCGCGCCGCCTTTACCTGAGTTTTCAGCTAAAGTTTCTAAAATTACCTCACGGCTGTTGGCTAATTCTTGCAAGGCTTGCTTAGTGGCACTATCGCTACCGTCATCAACTACGATACAAGGTAGAGCAAACGCTTCTAGCGAAGCCACTACAGCATCAATAGTACTGCCATGGTTATAGCAAGGAATTAAAAAGCACGGCTGGTAAGTCTGCACATTATTTCCCTAGTTTCATTTTTCCAGAGGAATGAATCACCAACAATTCGCCCTGTTGCGAGCTAAACTTGAAGGAGAGTTTTTGCTTATCGCTATCCCAGTTCAAATCCAAAGTGACTTGTGCATCAGGCAAAATAGGCTCTTGAAACTTAATCACTTCCATCCCTTTAAATACAGCGGGTGTATTTAGGTATTCAACCGCATAAAACAGCGCCCAATCAATTTGACTGACTCCAGGCAATAAAGGGAAATGAGAAAAATGGCCGCAAAAATCCAAGATGTCAGCGTCGACTTTAAGCTGCAGTGTGGCTTGCGTATCAGCGCAATTCACATCAATGATGGTTGGTTTTCTTTTGTGCATCTGCTTTATCTTACTCATTTCGTTATCTGCGTCTTTTTTGCGTAATTGTTAGTTGTGTGCTTTTGCCCAGTTTGACATTACTTCATGCTTGAAACAGCTTCTTAATTTCGTTTACTTGTCGTTTGCCTTGGCTATTTAGCGGAATGTCGTCGACTATGCGGTACTTACGCGGAATCGCCACCGGCTCTAACCAATCTCGCAATGCTTTACGTAGAGCAATCCAAAACGGCCCTTTACCAATACGCTGCACTTCTTTATGCCCAGCTTCGGTGAGCACGATGACTGCGCAAATTGTTAGACGCTGGTCATCTTGCATTGGAATCGTGGCGCTTTCTTCAATCCAGTCTAGTTGATCTAAGCGCTTTTCGAGTTCGACTAAAGAGATGCGTTTTTCTTCTATTTTGATGACGCGATCGGTTCGCCCTTTGAGATCAAAACTGCGCTGATCATGGAACTGACATTCGTCTGCGGTTTGATACCAATCGTCACCGGCAATATGTGGCGCACGTAAGCGTAAGCAGTTTTCACTATTGAGCTCAGCTTCTACAGTTGGAAATAACTGCCAAGCTGTACTTGGAGTGTGTTGCTGACGAAATGCAATGCCACCGGTTTCGGTACTACCAAACACTTCCATAGGCAGAGAGCCCAATAGCGTTTGGCTCAGTTTGGCGGCTGCTTGCGGTAAAGGCCCGCCAGAGGACACTATGCGGCGATATGGCGCACTCTTTTTGTCATCCGTTAGACGTTTAAGCAGGGCTGGGCTACTGATCAGCACCGAGTCTTTATCCGCGTGTTGGATAACTTGTTCTGGAAACTCTAAATTGTGCGCTGCAAAAGGTCGGCCAGCGCAGAGCGGCCATAACAGGCGGAAGAGCAATCCATAAATATGTAGATGAGAGACAGTGCTTTCGATGCGTGTGTTGGCTATATCTGCGCCCCAAAGGGACTCCAAAATAACCACTTCATTATCCAGTTGCGTCAGTTTTTTTACGATGGCTTTTGCTGTGCCACTGGAGCCAGATGTAAACAAAGTTACCTTGATTGAATCGAGATCCAGAGGCGCAAATGCGATTGGCTTAGTGGCTGTACTTTCTGAAGCTCGAGTCACTTCAAGCGCGTTCAAATCATTACTGACGGTGATATCGCTATCATGCAATAACAAGTCAAAGTGTTGACTCAATTCTTTAAGCGCTTGGGTTTGATAGTTGCCCGGTAATACCAATGATTTTTGGCTGTAACAAGCCGCAAAAAAGCCCACAGCAAACAGGTAGCTATTGCCAAAGCACAAAGCGACGTTTTGTTCACGGTGTTGCGCTAATCGCTCAGCATAGAGCGCCACATCATGTTGAAACTCGCGCCACGTGATATGGGTGTGTCTATCGAAAGCCACTATATTATTACTAGCACGATTATTAGTAGCACGCTCTGTACAAAACAGGTGTGTAAGAGAAGAAAAGCTAGCTTGCTCTAGGTTCATTTTATCTTACGATCCTTTAGGAGAAACTGGCGAACAATCCACTCAATGGCGAATAATGATCCGGCAAGAATATAACTAATTAGCCCGTTGTAGAGCGTCCAAAGTTGCAGTGAATGAAAGCAGGTATAAAGCGCGAATAGTCCATTAGCAATAAAGAACAAACACCAAATTACGGTGACTTTTCGCGTGTAGTCAACCCCGCTTTGAGGTAAGTCGGGGTCTTGCAGTCTGGCTAAGCGTTCAATAATGGTTTGTGGCTGTTTCAAGCTAGAAGCAAACACCACTAACATGCATAGATTGACCACTACGGGATAAAACGTTAGCCAACCATGCTGCTTAAAAATGAGCCCGAGTCCCACTAGAGTGATACCGGTGACCGCACTTATTTGCGCCACGTATTTCAACTCTTTGAGCTTGGTTTTTTGAACACTGAGTAAACGCACTGCCAAAGCGAGGATCAAAAGAATCCCCACGATGGAAAATCCAAACCTATCGATGCCAAAGTACACGGCAAATGGATAGGCAAGTAACACAACAGCGGACAGAATTGTCAGCAATTGGCGCATTAGGCTTCCTTAAGAAGCTCAGCGACAGCGTTTACTACATCATCAACCGTACGTACTGCGCTAAATTCAGCCGGTTTGATTTTCTTGCCTGTTACATTTTGTAGGTGAACAACAAGATCAACCGCGTCGATGCTATCCAAATCGAGATCTGTGTATAAATGAGCGTCAGATACGATATCTGCTTCATCCAGTTCAAATAGCTCGACTAGGGCTTCTTTAACTTGATTAAATACTTGATCTTTACTTACGTCTGTCATGAGTGTCTATACCTAGGGATTATTCGCTGATCTGTGAAGAGATGTAAGTGGCGAGATTGCTAACAGAAGCAAAGTGCTCGCGAGTATTGGTGTCATCTGCATCAATGATAATGTTGTATTTCTTTTTAATCGCAAGACCCAGTTCTAGGGCATCGATTGAATCTAAACCTAATCCATCACCAAAAAGCGGCGCTTCAGTTTCAATATCATCAATGGTTAAGTCTTCAAGGTTAAGAGCATCAATGATGAGTTGTTTAATTTCGTTGTGTAATTTATCCACAGGGACCTACTTTATGGCTAATGATTCTTAGGAAATATTATCTCAGTTAAATGCCGTTGCAAACGGCGAGCCGCAATGGTCGGCGACTCTGTTTGTTCAATAAAAGGTTGAACTTTAACTTTGTCTTTTACTTCAATACGAAAAAAAGGCTTATTTAACGGTACGTTATACCATTTCCCTTGTTTGGTAAGGAAGCTAGAAGAAACGGAAATATGCACTACACGCAAATCTCTTTGGGTGCGAATGGCAATTTGCGCCGCTCCTCTTTGTAATTTTGATGGGACACCCGGTGTTGTTCTAGTCCCTTCAGGGAAGATAAGCAACACGTTGCCTTTATCAAATCGTTGTGTGCATCGTACCAGAAGATCGTCGGCGGTTTCATTTGGAATATAACCTGCCGCTTTTACTATGTGTTTCATAAAAGGGTTAGCCCAAATAGAAGACTTAACCAAGCAATCACAACGTTTGAGTTGTGAGGCAATCAGCACATAATCGATAAGGCTAGGGTGGTTTGCAATAATCAGACAGTCTGAGTCCTGTTCTAATATATCAGCACCAATAATTTGGTAATCAATGACGCCAGTAAACTTCATGAGTTTACAAAAGCCATTGAAAGAGCGCTGAATAACGCCCTGAACCTTATACTCTCTGCGAGTTTGATTTTTTACAAATAGATGAATAACAGGAATCACTAAAAAGCTAAGCACTAAGCCGCCCAATCCAAAGACCACAAAGCAGAATCCGGTAGCAAAAACACGCCAATAGCGGTCAAGTGTCTTCATGGCTTTTGATACCACTTCCATATTTGCTTCGATGATGTAATCGTCCAGTTATTGTTACTGCCAAGAAAATGCTGAAGAAAGGTTAATGCTTGAGGCATTGGTTGCTCTTCGCTGTCATTGCTCATTTGCTTGGTGATTGTGAATCTATCGCCATATGATACCACTAGCCCAAGCCCATAACCGTTGTAAACTTGGTTTTCATATTTGGAGTATGCATCGGGTAAAGGCTCATCAAAATCGACCACCAGTACCTTATGGCTTGGGTGGCAAGTTAAATATAACCAAGCTTCAATAAGGGCACTTTGAAAGGTATTGCTTGAGGCTGCAATTGAGGTCAGCGGAATGGGTTTTTTAGTGGCTATGGTGGCAAGCCCTGCAGCCGTGTTGTGCACAGACTGTGAAAACGCCATTGGTGAGGCCTCTTCGCCAGAGACAATATCGCTAATCAGTTTAGCGCTGCGATGCAGCTCGCCATGACGACTGGCAAACACCAGATACTGCACATCATGTTCATTGAGTAATTCAATGCAGGTTTGCACGGCAAGCTTGCTTAAACTACTCATTCTGCGGCGCATCATTGGTGGTATTGAGGAAGATATGATCGAATTATCTTCTGGCCAAATGCCAGAATCTGCCCATTCTTGCCACTGGCTTTGTGTTGATATACCTGGTGCGTAGGCATTCCATGCATCAATATTGAATTGTAGTGTTAAGTTATTCTTAGGCATATCTTTGTGCAGACTCTTGTATGTAATGTCTTGAAATATAAAATTTAATATCAAGATGATTATTGCTGAAACGACGTAAAAAAGCGTACGAATAAAAGAAATAAAAATCCGGAAAGTTTATTTCTGTTTATTTTTGCAATAAGTATTTTCACTTAATGCTATACATTAACCCAATAAACTTGAAAGCAAAAGATGCTAATATTGCTCATAATTGTAATCGTTGAATATAAGCTCAACGTCGATATCTAGAGAAAACTCTCTGCAACAGAACCTGCTCAGCGGGCACTCTAATTACATATAAAGGTTTATTTGTGTTAAATAAAGAACAAGACCCATATACCGCGCTAGAAGCGAAAACTGAAGCGCAAAAGTTATCCTTTGCTCCTATCGTATTTCATACTGCGAGAACATTGCGTGATTTAGGCATTTTGGCCGTGTTAGATAACGCAGGTGAGCAAGGGCTCAATGCTGAACAAATTAGTCAGCAGTCTGATGTCTCTGAATATGGTGTTAAAGTTCTTCTTGATATGGCAGTTAGTGCCAATATCGTTACCTATAATAAGCCTAATTATATTATCGCTAACCTTGGTTTCTTCCTGTTACACGATGGCATGACCAAAGCGAATATGGATTTTACTGCTGACGTTTGTTACGCCGCGATGATGCATTTAACGGAAGCGATTGTAGAAGGCAAACCGGCTGGACTTAAAGAGTTGGGCGATTGGGAAACTATCTACGAAGGCCTATCTCGTTTACCAGAGCAAGCCAAACAAAGTTGGTTTAACTTTGATCACTTCTACTCGGATCGTTCATTCCCTAAATTACTCGAAACGGTATTTGGCAATAAACCACAGAAAATTGCTGATATCGGTGGTAACACAGGTAAGTGGGCGTTGCAGTGCTGTAACTACGATCAAGACGTGAACGTCACTATTGTCGATTTGCCTCAACAACTTGAGATGGCAAAAATCAATGCCGAAAAGAACGGCTTTGCCGATCGCATTAATTTTTACCCTGCCAACATGCTCAATAAAGAGCAGACTCTGCCAGACAACATCGACACATGGTGGATGAGCCAGTTCTTAGATTGTTTCTCACCTATGGAAATTCTCAGTATTTTGAAGCGCGTGAAGAAGCAGCTTCGACCTGGTGATTCAATCTACATTCTGGAACTGTTCTGGGATGCACAAAAATACGAAGCTGCCGCATACAGCCTAAATGCCACTTCACTGTACTTTACCTGTTTAGCCAACGGTAATAGCCGTTTCTACCGCAGTGATGACTTCCTAGAAATTATCGAAGAAGCCGGTCTTGCAGTGGATGAGCGCATCGATAACATTGGCTTAGGTCATACACTGTTAAAATTGCAGGCGAAATAACTCGTTAATTTGTCCACAGTAACAGACAAAAGCCCCGCTGATTGCGATAAATCAGCGGGGCTTTATTATGAGTGGGGCATTCTTATCAAAGACAAAAGTTAAGATTATCCAGCCACCACTTTTAGGGTGTGGCGTTTTGCATCCACAATTTTATTGGCCAATTCAGCAAAGCCAAATCCGCCATTTTCAGTCAACAGATGACTTGGTGTGCTGGTCAACTGGTCTAACACCTTGTGAATATTGTTGACGCCAAACGTCGTTGGAAGCCATTGAAACATAGCTTCATCGTTTTGTGAGTCGCCCACATAACTGATGCGCTGTAGCGGTAAATCTTCAAAAGTGCTGTATGCTCTCAGATATGCTTCACCAGTGATGCGTTTGCTATGCTCTCCTAACCATACATTGAGATGGATAGAGCTTAATGTGGCGTGCACTGCTTGTCCTTCAATGCTTAGCGCACGACATTTCATCATTAGCTGTTGCGCAATCTCATCACTGACAGGCTCTCGGTCTTGACTAAGATTGATCGCTATATCGCAGTAGCGAAACGGCTGATCAGAGGCAAAGCCAATATCATCATACTGTGCTAAAAGCTGTTCTAGTTCGTGCTTTAGTTTAGCTTGTTGCTGCTGCATTTCCTGCATGGGCAGTGCAGAGTGAACACTAAAGTCAGTGGCATTTTTTTGCATCCAAAATGCGCCATTTTCGCCGATCACGCCATTTACAGGCCATAATTTTGCAATTTGGTCACACCAACCAGCGCAAGCGCCAGTTACCGCAACAACCTTAACCCCAACTTGCTGTAAGTCGTACAGGGCCTTTAGGGTGACATCAGGAAGTTTACCTTCCCATGTCAGAGTATCGTCTACGTCGGTTAACAACCATTCAATATCGCGGAGGCGATTAAGGTCAATGGTGTTGATTGGGTCAAGCATTTACAGCCTCTTTTTGTTGCGAAGCGACACATTCAAAATCAAAACGTGCTTCGCTTTGGGTATCAAATAGGTGGATGGATTCATTATCAAAGTCTAGGCCAATGATGTCATCAGGCTGAATCGCCTCATGACCATCAACGCGAACAACCAGATTTTGTGGATGCGCATCAAGAGTGTGGCAGTACAATAATAAATCAGCGCCAAGCGCTTCAATTAATTCCACTTTTACGCTAAATCTTGGGTTGTGTTTTTCTAGCAACAAATGCTCAGGACGCAGACCAACTTTAATCACTCCGTAAGGAAGGCCTTGGCTGTTGATGGGTAAAATAGTCTCGCCAATATGAATGCCGAGCTCACTAATATTCGCGTTTAAGATATTCATCGCCGGAGAGCCCATAAAGGTGGCCACAAACAGTGATGCAGGTTTTTGATAGATCTCAAGCGGTGAACCTACTTGCTCTACATTACCTTGGTTTAGCACCACTAGCTTATCGGCCAGTGTCATGGCTTCAACCTGATCGTGGGTAACGTACACAGAGGTAGTATTTAGGTTACGTTGCAGTCGTTTGATCTCTAGGCGCATCTGTACGCGCAACTTAGCGTCAAGGTTTGATAGCGGCTCATCAAATAAAAATACTTTTGGCTTACGCACAATGGCGCGCCCCATTGCCACGCGCTGACGTTGACCACCAGAGAGTTGCTTAGGCTTACGGTCTAATAGATGAGACAGCTCAAGCATTTCAGCGGCTTGATTGACCAGTTTTTCAATCTCAGCTTTTGGCGTTTTGCGGTTACGTAGGCCATACGCCATGTTATTAAATACCGACATATGCGGATATAGGGCATAGTTCTGGAACACCATCGCAATATCACGTTCGCTTGGTTCGTGATCGTTGACGATTTTGTCATCAATTTTTAGCTCGCCACTGGAGATCTCTTCTAGACCTGCAATCATACGCAGCAGCGTTGATTTACCACAGCCACTTGGGCCAACTAAGACCACCATTTCGCCGTCTTGGATGTTTAAATTAAGTTTTTGAATCGCTTGGTATCCATTTGGGTAGCACTTAGCGATATTTGAAAGAGTTAAGGTAGACATAAATTATTTCTCCGAATCCACAAGGCCTTTGACGAATGCTTTTTGCATCCCGATAACCACGATGACAGGGGGTAGCATGGCAATAATGGTGGTCGCCATGATCTTGTTCCATTCAATCACGCCATCGACAACGCCAAGCATCTGCTTGATGCCCATTACAATGGTGTAATAGCTAGTGTCTGTGGTGATGAGCAAAGGCCAAAGGTATTGATTCCACCCATAAATAAAGGTGATCACAAAAAGAGCCGCAATGTTGGTGCGCGATAGCGGCAATAAAATATCAAAAAAGAACTTCATTGGGCCTGCGCCATCAATGCGCGCCGCTTCGACCAGTTCTTTAGGGACAGTTAAGAAAAACTGCCTAAATAAGAAAGTCGCGGTCGCACTGGCAATCAAAGGAATAGTCAAACCATAGAATGAGTTCAACATATTGAGGTTAGTGATTACCTCAAAGGTAGGCATGATGCGCACTTCGACTGGCAGCATTAAGGTGAAAAAGATCATCCAAAATGCCAGCATACGGCCGCGAAATTCAAAAAATACCACCGCATAAGCAGACAAAATTGAAATGGTCAGCTTACCGATAGTGATGCATATCGCCATGATAAATGAGTTGAGTAGCATCTGCGGAATAGGCAGGGCGCTGTTGTTGTGTACGCCGGTACCCGACAGTAAATCTACAAACACGCTCAAACCAAGATCGCCAAACCACAGTGGTGTGCCGGTCGCAAATGCCGTATTGGGGTGAGTGGTTGCCACTAAAGCAATCCACACCGGTAACGCGATGGCCAAAATACCGAGAATCAGTACCAAATGACAAACGAGTTTAAATAAAGGGCGTCGTTCTACCATTAGTAAGCCACCTTCTTTTCTACGTATTTAAATTGAATGACAGTCAGTAGCGCCACTAAGATCATCAACACCACGGACTGGGCGGCCGATGAACCAAGATCAAGACCGATAAAGCCGTCGTTATACACTTTGTACACTAGCGTTGAGGTACTGTTGCTTGGACCGCCTTGGGTCATGGCATGGATAACCGCAAAAGTATCAAAGAAGGCGTACACAAAGTTCACTACCAATAGGAAGAAGCTAGTGGGCGAAATCAGTGGGAAACTGATGGTGAGAAAACGCTTAATTGGGCCACTACCATCAATAGCGGCAGCTTCATGCAATGACTTAGGAACTGATTGTAAGGCCGCTAAGAAAAACAAAAAGTTGTAGCTGATTTGCTTCCAAGTAGAGGTAATCACCACCATCCACATGGCGTGAGTGCCGTTCAGGGTTGGATTCCAATTCACATTAAATAAATTCAGTATTTCGCTGACTACGCCAATAGTGGGATCAAACAGAAATAGCCACAAAGAACCTGCGACTACAGGGGCAACCGCATACGGCCAAATCAAAAAAGTGCGATAAAACGTCGCGCCGCGCATGATTTGTTCGGCAAAAGCGGCCAGCACTAATGCACTGACAAGGGCGAGTACCGCAACGCTGATGCTGAACTGCATAGTGGTAAGAAAAGAGTTTAAATAGAGCTTATCGCTAAATAAATTCAAGAAGTTTTCCAATCCCACGAACTCACGACTGATGCCAAAAGCATCTTCTAACAGGGTAGATTGGAAAACTGCCTGACCAGCTGGCCAGATAAAAAACACCAGAGTGATGATTAATTGCGGCGCAATAAGCGCAACGGGTAACCATTTGTGTTTAAAAACAACTTGTGAAGACATATAAAAATCCAGTGAACGCCACCTGATCTTTAATTAAGATCAGGTGGCGAGATAGGTTACTTTTGCGTACGTTCGAAGCGACGTAGTTGTTGGTCACCACGTTGCACAGCAGTGTTTAGTGCTGTAGTCGCTGATTTACGACCCGCCCAAACCGCTTCTAGTTCTTCGTTGATGATGTCGCGAGTTTGTAGGAAGTTACCAAAGCGAATGCCTTTCGAGTTTGCCGTTGGCGGCGTTTCTGTCATTTGGATAACAGCGGTGTCTGTACCAGGGTGAGACTTGTAGAAGCCTTCTTTCTTGGTCAATTCGTAAGCGTCTTTAGTGATTGGCAGGTAGCCTGTGCCTTTGTGCCATTCTGACTGTACTTCAGGGCTAGATAGGTAAGTAAAGAATTTCGCTACGCCTTTGTACTCTTCGCTTGAGTGACCACGAAGAACCCAAAGAGATGCGCCACCGATGATGGTATTTTGTGGCGTTTTTACTAGAGTGTCGTCGTAAGGAAGCTGCGCTACACCTACGTTAATACCTTGCATGTTTTCTTGAATGCCCGCTAGACCTGCTGAAGAGCCCATGGTCATCGCACATTCGCCAGTGTAGAACAATGGCATACCGTCAGATTGGCGACCGCCGTACTTAAATACGCCTTCTTTAGACCACTTCGCCATTTGGTCGATGTGCTTAACAAATGGTTCAGTATTGAAGGTGTACTCAGTGTCAAAACCATCAAATCCATTTTGCTTAGTGGCAACAGGAACGTTGTTACGCGCACCAAAGTTTTCGATTTGAACCCATGATTGCCATGTGGTTGTGAAACCACACTTAGCGCCAGATTTCATCAGTTTCAGAGATGTTTCTTCCATCTCTTTCCATGTTTTCGGTGCTTCTTTGATGCCCGCTTTAGCAAACATGTCTTGGTTGTAGTACATCACAGGTGTTGAGCTGTTGAACGGCATGGATAACATTTTGCCATCTTTAGTGGTGTAGTACCCCGTTACTGCAGGTAGGTAGTCACTAGAGTCGAACTGCTCTTTAGTGTCTTGCATCAATTGGTAAACAGGGTAAATCGCTTGCTCAGCCCCCATCATTGTCGCAGTGCCTACTTCGAATACCTGAACGATAGCTGGCTGCTCTTTGGCGCGGAATGCTGCAATCGCGCTGGTCATTGTTTCTGCGTAGCTACCTTTAAATACCGGTTTGATTTCATACTCAGACTGGCTAGCGTTAAATTCAGTCGCAATCGTGTTAACTTTCTCACCAAGTGCACCACCCATGGCGTGCCACCATTCAACTTCTGTCTTTGCGTGAGCTTGAGCACTAAGAAGCGCTGTAGCTAGTACTGCGCCAGTGAAGCGTGTAATCGACATATTCGTTCCTTTAAATTTAAGTTTGGGTAATAAGAAATGAACTTGATGATCTATGTTCATTTGTATTCATATGTTTGTTTTTGTGTTCAAGTGAAAGTTAAGCGAGAAACATGACGTTTGGATTACAGATAAATGAACTTAATTGAACGTCTGGCTTGTATCAGTAATGACATTAATTTGTCATATTTGGCTGACATTCTTTAGGCAATTTCGGCAGATATGGAATGAGAGTGAATGTCTAGTATTTTGCAGGCCAATGGTGTTTTAAAAACCAACGCTATTTTAAAAACTATGGCGCATCGTGGTGTTTCAAACCAAGCGCCAGAGAATACGCTAGCAGCGTTTATACTTGCGGTAGATGCAGGGTGTCAGTGGATTGAAATTGATGTGCAGTTATCCAGTGATGGCGTACCTATGGTCATCCATGATGATACCGTTAACCGATGCACTAACGGTTGTGGCAAAGTGGCAGAAATGACGTTATCACAATTGAAAAAATTGGATGCGGGTCTGTGGTTTAATGATAAATATAGGGGGGAGCCTATTCCGACCTTGTTGGAAACATTAGACTTTGTGCAGCGCACCCAAACAAAGCTGAACATTGAGCTTAAAGTGTATCCGCAAGACGATATTGCACTGTTGTGCGCTAAAGTGGCGCAAGTCATCATTGCCTCGGGTATTGCCGCAGATCAGATCTTATTTTCTAGTTTTCACACCCAAGCATTAATTGAGATGCAAGATCTATTACCACAAGTGCGCCGAGGCCAGCTATGGCAAAAAATCCCGCGTGAGGCGTTTGATATTTTACGCGAGATCAAAGCCTACAGCGTGCATTGTGATTACCGTTTTTTAAACTCAACGATAGCGCAGCAGATCAAGCAGTTTGATTATCAGTTGTATTGTTACACGCCTAATTTACCCGAGCTGGTGGATGATTATTGGCATTGGGGCGTGGATATGATGATCACAGATATTCCGCAAGCGTACGCCGCTTTAGAAAATGTTTGAACGCAATAGCATGCCCAATATTAGTCTGCGCCAACAACAAGTGATCGACCTGATCTCAGCTCAAGAATATTGCAGCATAGATGCACTATCGGAACATTTTGGCGTAACGACTCAAACGATACGTCGTGATATCAATAAACTGTGCAGTTTACGTTTAGCGCAGCGTCATCATGGCGGTGTCAGCTTACCCAGTACTTTAGTGAATCGCAGTTTTCTATCGCGAAGTACCACTAATCAAGATGAGAAACGAGCAATTGCCGCTGAGGTCGTTAAACAAATCCCCGACGGAAGTACTTTGTTTTTGGGCATTGGTACGACTATTGCTCTGATTGCCGAGCAATTGGTCAACCTAAATCAACTGCGAGTCGTCACTAATAACTTTCAAGCTGCGCATATTTTGTCACAGTACGATCACATCGAAATATGGTTAACCGGTGGCAAATTACGTACTAGCGATGGCGATATTATTGGTGATGGCGTAGGGCAATTTTTCGATAAATTCAGTGCTGATATCGGCATTATTAGTTGCGCCGCCATTTGTGAAATAGAGCAACAAAAAAACCATCAAGCCTTATGTGCACCCAGTAGTGATGAGGTTATATTTGATGAGTACGCAATGGAGCATGAGCTGGGAGAAGCACAGATCAGTCAAGCGATTCTCATCGGTTCTGAACAGAAATGGCTGGTGGCAAATTCCAGTAAATGGCATCGAAAAGCCAACGCTAAAGTGGCGAACTTAACTCAATTTGATCGAGTATTTGGAGAAAAAGCACCTAACTCGAATTGAGTCATCAAAAATCGATTGATACTACTGATAACCCCCTGATATAAAGCCATATTTACCCGCATTTTTGCTACTAAAAATGTGGGTTTCCTGCGTTTAAAACTTCGATATTTTTCCCCGCATATTGTTTTATTTTCCTATTGGTTGCGGTTGGCATATATAGAGCAAACAAGCATAAATAAAAGTCCATTCATACCTTGTGGTTATTACTATATGTAGAAATTATGTAAAAAAATGTTTGTAACAAAAGGTGAAAATCACGTACATTATGTGAATAGAAATGATTATCAAACGCAACCGCATTAACATCAGGTAAGGGATTTACAACATTATGCAACAGAAACCTATTTTTTCAGCTGTGGCCGCAATGGCTTTATTGAGCAGTCCATTGTCAGCAAAAGAAGTGACAGAGCAACAAGTTGTTACTCATTATGCGGATGTAGCGCACTCGGTTTATTTTGATTCATTGGCAACGGCGAAAATTCTAAATAATAGCATTGAGCAATTTATTGCTAAGCCATCAGAGGCCAGTTTTAAGCAAGTAAAACAAGCCTGGCTAAATGCGCGAGTGCCATACCAACAATCAGAAGTATTCCGTTTTGGTAATCCGGTAGTGGATGATTGGGAAGGGCAACTTAATGCATGGCCGCTAGATGAAGGCTTAATTGATTACGTTGCTGCTGGCTACCAATTTGAAATGGGCAACGATGGCGCAACGGCAAATATCGTGGCGAACAGTGAGCTGATTATTGGTAATACAAAGGTGGATACGGCAACCATCACTCCACAATTAATCGCCAGTCTTAACGAGCTTGGCGGATCGGAGGCAAACGTGGCTTCGGGCTATCACGCCATTGAGTTTTTATTGTGGGGCCAAGATTTAAACGGCACTAACAGTGGTGCGGGTGAACGTAGTTATACCGATTATGTGGTGGGTGAGGGCTGTACAAACAATAACTGTGACCGTCGCGGGCAGTACTTGCAAGCAACGGCGCAACTATTGGTTGAAGATTTACAATGGATGGAAAAGCAGTGGTCTGCGGATAGCAAAGACAATTATCGCCAAACCTTGCTTAGTGAGCCATCTGAAAACGGTTTACGCCGAATGCTGTTTGGCATGGGGTCGCTTTCTTTAGGTGAGTTAGCGGGAGAAAGAATGAAAGTGGCATTAGAAGCAGGTTCAACAGAAGATGAACACGACTGTTTTTCTGATAACACGCACAACTCTCATTACTACAACGAGCAAGGGATCTATAACGTATATACGGGCACTTACACTCGTAGCGACGGTAAAAAAATTGCAGGACCAAGTATTGCCGATTTGGTGAAACAAAAAGATGCCAAAGCAGCGCAGCAGATCCAGCAACAGTTTGATACCTCCATTGCCCAAGTGGGTAAGCTGGTGGATTCTGCCGAAAATAAAGGTCAGCACTTTGATCAACTGATTGCATCTAACAACAAAGCGGGTCAACAGCTTGTGCAAGACACGATTCAATCTCTGGTTGAGCAAACCAAAGCTATTGAAAAAAGCGCCACTATCATTGGCATTACGAGTTTGAATCCAGATACAGCTGATCATCAGTTTTAAGTAAAAGGAAAATAAAAGGAGGCGAATGCTCGCCTCCTTTTGCCGTTTTTCACGTTTGTGTTTGTAAAAATCGATAATGGAATATCATGTTTAAAAGCTTTCGTCGTATTTTGGTTGTTATTAGTTGTTTCGCTAGCTTATTTATCTTTACCTTTGGCGCTGCGGCCTATGATGTACGATCCGGTGGCGCTACTACCGTCAAAAAAGAAGGAGCGAATGCTTTTTCTTTACCTGCCGCTAATTTGCCTATCTCTAAGCGTCTTGATTTTAGTGTCGGCAACAGTTTTTTTCGTAATCCTTGGATTCCGGCTCCCGCCACAACCGAAGCCCGTGATGGTTTAGGGCCGCTTTTTAATACGAACGGCTGTCAAAATTGTCATGTTAAAGATGGCCGAGGACACCCGCCAGAAGAAAACGATTTACATGCGGTTTCTATGCTCATCAGGCTGAGTATTCCTGCGGTAACCGATAAGCAAAAACAGCTATTGCTGACTCAAGGTTCAATTCCAGAGCCAACTTATGGCGGTCAGCTGCAAGACTTTGCGGTAACCGGTCATCCTGCTGAAGGTAAAATTAACATACATTATCAAACTCAAGCAGTGAGCTTTGCCGATGGCACAGTAGTGAATTTGCGTAAGCCAACAGTCTCGATTTCCAACCTAAATTATGGCCCTATGGCAAAGGACACTATGTTGTCAGCGCGCGTTGCGCCGCCAATGATAGGGTTAGGTTTGCTCGAAGCGATTCCTGAATCGACCATTCTTGCTTGGCAAGATATTAATGATGAGGATGGTGATGGTATTTCAGGTAAAGCCAATCAGGTATGGAGTGTAGAACAGCAACAAACTGTATTAGGTCGCTTTGGTTGGAAGGCGGGACAGCCCAGTTTAATGCAGCAAAATGCCGCCGCTTTTAATGGCGATCTGGGCATTACTAGTCGACTTTTTCCCAGCGAAAACTGCACCGCAAAGCAATCTATTTGTAATGAACTGCCTAATGGCAATGGTAATAGCGGTGAGTTTGAAGTCAGCGATAAAATTCTCGATTTTGTGGAGTTCTATTCTCAGCATCTTGCCGTGCCATCGCGTCGAAATTTAGACAGCTTGCAAGTTCAAGAAGGTGAGGCGTTGTTTGCTAAAGCAGGCTGTGACTCTTGCCATAAACCGAGCGTGATTACCGCCGATGTCCCAGAACTTCCTGCGTTATCAAAGCAGCGTATTAGCCCGTACACCGATTTATTGTTGCACGATATGGGCGAAGGATTAGCGGATAACCGAGGCGAATTTACAGCCAATGGTCAAGAGTGGCGTACGCCACCTTTGTGGGGAATTGGTTATACCCAAGAGGTTAATGGACACACTTATTTCTTACATGATGGCCGAGCACGAAATCTACTAGAGGCGGTGCTGTGGCATGGCGGCGAAGCAAAGTCGGCTCAGCAATATGTATTGAATTTAGATAAGCCGCAAAGAGATGCGTTATTGGCGTTTTTAAATTCGCTGTAACGGATAAGTGGTAATGCAGTAAGGAACACTTCAATGACATTATTTTCATACAAACACCTGCTTTATATGACGCCACTGCTGTGGGGGTGTCAAATGATGCCCAACTCAGTACAAAGCCCAGTAGAAAAATTGGCAGATACGAACTGGGATTCAAAAAATGCTGTGTATGAGATAGAAAAAGCATCAGCCGCTAAGTTTCATCGCAATACGCAACGGTTATCGCAGGCTCTGACTGATTACTGTATAGCGGAGCAAGATTCAAAGGCTGAAGTGAAACAGGCTTGGTCAACCGTCATGCATTCTTGGATGGCACTGCAAGGGCAAGAGCGCGGTCCGCAACAAGCGTTGGATTTAAACTGGAATATTCAGTTTTGGCCGGATAAGAAAAATACCCTTGGCCGAAAAATGTCTGAACTGCTCGGAGATTCCCAAACGTGGGATAGCAAAGGGATTGCAAAACAAAGCGTGACAGTACAAGGGGTAGGCGCCATTGAATGGTTACTCTATGATGAGGCCTCTGATTTGGCGACAAACTCGACTACGTGTCAAACCGCCATCGCCATTGGGCAAACTTTGCAAAGTCATGCATTGGCGATAAATGAGGCTTGGCAAAGCAATCCTTGGCTTGAACTAAGCGCGCAGCAATGGCGCTCTGAATATGTATCACTATTGTCCAATCAACTTGATTATTCGATGAAAAAACTGAGCCGACCTTTGGCTAAAATTGGTCAGCCTAAGCCCTATTTTGCGGAATCTTGGCGGGCGAAACAGTCGATGACTCAGCTTAAATACAATTTTCAAGCACTGCAAAAGCTGTATTTGGCTGATGGACATGGCTTAGATAAGATACTTCGCGACAACGGCAGTACGCAGGTTGCCGACAGTATTGGTCAGCAGTTTTCTAATGTGCTTGCGAGTTGGCCGCAACAGCAAAGCGTGTTTGATTTATTGCAAACTAAACAGGGCTATCGGGTCGTTCTCAATCAATACCATAAATTGGAACACTTAAAATATCTATTGGATGAAAACGCTGCGGTAGAGCTCGGCATTGTTATAGGATTTAACGCAACCGATGGCGATTAATGACTCACGCCGCACTTTGCTCAAAGGATTACTCTGCGCAGGAGTGACGCCCTATTTTGCTTCTGGCTGCTCATCAGCAGGCAGTTCAACAGCAGGTAACGCAACAGCATCTAAGCCTACTTTTATTGGTTGCGCGACTAACCATCGTAATCATTTTATGGCGGTGATCGCCGATCAGTATGGGCAACCGATTCATCAATTCCCCCTTGCTGAGCGTGGGCATGGTAGTGCGGTTAGCACAGTGCGCCAACACGTGACGGTGTTTGCAAGGCGCCCAGGACAGTATTTTCAGGTATACAACTACCTAACTGGCAAGAGCATTCAGTTAAAATTAGCCTCTAGAAATCGTTATTTTTATGGGCATGGCGTTTATTCTAGTGACTCTCGCTGGTTATACACCACTGAAGGAGAAGTGGGCAGCAGTCGGGGGATCATTGGTGTGTATGATACGGAGCACGCATATCAGAAAGTGGCCGAATTTAATGGCTTTGGTATTGGGCCACACGAAATTATACGACTAGATCATGATGTATTGGCTATGGCTGTAGGCGGCATTCAAACCGATGGGCGAGAGCCGATAAATCTCGCTAATATGCAGCCATCTTTGTGTTATTTATCATCGCAGGGCGAACTAATGGATCAGGTGTATTTGGCTGATCAGCAATTAAGTATTCGCCACCTAAGTAAGGGTAAAAATGCACTGTATTGCGCCCTGCAAAATAAAGGTGATCTTAGCGAACATCCGGCTCTTATTTATGGGCACTCTTTGCGCAAAGGTAATGCACAAAAAAGTGCGGTTAAACTGACACCGTTACAGGCTGAGCCGGAGCAGTGGGCAAGGTTTCATAATTATATAGGCAGCATTAGTACCACCGAGCAATGGGTTATTGCAACATCGCCCATAGGTAATTGTTACGGCATTTGGTCACAACAAAGCGGTCAATTATTAGAATTGTCCAGTTTACCTGACGCCTCTGGGGTGACCGCCAACCACAATTCATTTGCGATAAGCTCAGGCTCAGGCTCTGTCATTTTAGAGCGAGCAAATGATGGGGAAAGACAACGGAATCAGTCGGTTACACCATTGTTTTGGGATAATCATTGGAGTCGAATATAATTTGCTAAGTATTGTGCTTTCTATACTTTTCTAGTTGTACCACTGTTTACATACCATAAAATAGAGACATTAAAAAGGAACACCTAATAAGTTATCGTCTTCTTTGATGTTCCAAAACGCCCTAAAATAGAAAACTCACACTTTTATTCTGTTTGTTGGAATAGTGATTCAGTTCGTTGGTGTGATGAAATTAAAGCGCACGGGCGAATAAAGAGAATTGAATTAGGGAAGAATGTGAATAAAAATAATACGATAAAAGTTGTAACTGCCGTCGCGCTATGTGCTTCATTTTCTGTTTATGCACAAACATCAAGTAGTGTTAGAACCATAGGCCACAGTATGACAGATCATGAAAAAATGATTCAGTTGGGTGTTGGTCTTGGGCACTCATCTTATTCGGATGGCTTTGCATTAAATGTTTATGCACAGCGCAATACCCGAAACAGCATTGGATGGCGTGGACAGCTAGGTTTTAGCGGAGGTGTTGAAGATACAAAAAACTACAGTGATGTGATGAGTAAGCCTTATGGTTGGCACACACGCACACCTGAGAATGATGTAAACAGTGCAATTACTTTTTCCGTAGCGCCAACTTATACCTTAGATACCTCTCAACCCATTAGTGTATGGGTAGGGCCTGAGTATGCATATACTAAAAAATATCTCTCTTATCATTCTGATTATTCGATGGGTGATTATTTCCTAGAGGGTGAAACTCATTCATTGTTTGGGGTTGCCGCTGGTATTAACGCTACCACATCAAGTGGTTGGAACCTTGGTATCGCTTATTCCTCAACAACGAAAGCTGTATTTAGTGATATAGGTACCACCTTCTAATTGCCAGATAGGTTATTAGTTTTCGGTTCATTGATATCAACAAGTACCAATAAAAACCTCATAGAGTATTCGATACTGTATGAGGTTTTTTCGTTAGATCGACCTCAAGTTACGGCAATAATACCGCTCAAATTTACACTGTTCTTTTGTATAGCCTGCTTGGTGAAAATAAACCTACTTTTAGCCCGCAGTAAGCTAAAAATAGACAATAATTTATAGCTTATTGTTTGATTCATTCTGTATCTTATTGAACTAAATAGCGTTTTTTCTGTGTGATCTCTATTGCATTTATTTACATTTTGTTACGTTTTTATTGTTGAACATGACTTGGTTAAAAGTTTTTGCACTCTGTGTAGGAGTATAAAGCGGGGGTCGATAACATTTGTATTAAAATATGATTAGCACCGTGCAGAGCAATAAAACAAGATGTTTATCATATGGTTATCGTGTCTTTATAATGTATTAAGGATAATAATCATGAGTTATAAAACAAAAGTAAGATATATTACCGTTGCGGTTGCTGCCGCACTGTCCCTATCTGTAATGTCTACCGCAAATGCTGCTTCAGTTAATATTAACAACGCAAGCTTTGAAAGTGGCTTCTCTCACTGGAGTGATACGGATCCATCGGCAATTTCTGGAGATGCGCACAGTGGTAAAAAATCAGCTAAAATTACGGGCTCTCACGGTATGTTTCAGCAAAAAGTCACTGTGCAGCGAAATCAAAATTATGAGCTGACTGCGTACATTCAAGGCGATGGTGAAGTGGGTGTTATTGTCAACGGACACCATTATGCAGGCACTAGCAGTAGTCACCACGATTATAAAAAAGTGACTGTGCCGTTTAATTCTGGTTCAGCAAATAATATAACTGTCTTCGGTGCGTATCATAATGATGAAGGCCGCTTTGATGATTTTAGTATTACAGAAGTAAGCACTTCAACTGCGCCTCAACACTCTACTCAGCAGCCTAGTCAACAAAAAACAACCCCTTCTTCTCAACATGCGCATCACAATACTCACTCTCAGCAACAGCAGTTATTGCTGATCCAATCGGCGATGGATGACGGTAGCAATGATGGTCACTCTCCGAAAAATACCATTGACGGTGATACTTCTGGAGATTCTCGCTGGTCATCTGAGGGGGTAGGCAAGAGCATTACTTATGATCTAGGTCAGCAAGAACAAGTACAAAAAGTGGCGATTAAATGGTTTAAAGGCGACTCACGTAGCTCTTATTTCCATATTGATACTTCTACAGACAATCACCATTGGACTCCAGTGCTTGAAGGTGGCATGTCATCCGGTGATAACTCAGGTTATGAGAATGTGGATGTTGATGATAGCAACGCCCGCTACGTACGTATTACTGGTGAAGGTAACTCTGATAGCTCAGAATGGAACTCAATTGTTGAGACCAAAATCTATGGCGTAGAGACTCATGCGGTATCAGCGCCACAGCAGCATGTGGATAATTCGATTGCCGCGTCATTGCTGACGCCAGCCAACACCATTAAGCAAGCAAGCCACAATCACGTCCAGCAAACACATCAATCGCAACCAGCACAACACGCGAGCCATAGCGTAGCGGCAGGTAATGCTCAGTACCCATCTGATCTTATGGGTAATTACAAACAATGGAAAATCACCTTCCCAACAGGCGCTGAACAGAAACAGCTATACCATGTGACCAATGAGTATTTCCACGTCAATGATCAAGGTAATGGTATCGTGTTTAAGGCGCCAATCCGTCACAACAACGGTACAACACCGAATACACACAACATCCGTTCTGAACTAAGAGAACGTACAGTAGATGGTAGCTCAGATATTTTCTGGACTACGGAAGGTACTCATGTTGTCTATTCAAAACAAGCTATTACCCACTTACCGATAGTGAAAAATGAGCTAGTCGCAACCCAAATTCATGGTGACAAAACCGCTGGTATCGATGATGCCATGGTCATGCGTCTTGAAGGTCAGCACCTATTCTTATCTTTCAACGGCGGTAAATTGCATCATGACGTCACCATTGAAAACAATTACAAACTAGGTACTGAACAAGAAGTTATCTTTAAAGTGGTTGATGGTAAACACTACGTCTACTACAGCGAAGATGGCAACTTGCAACAAGCCTACGAAAATGGCAACGCCGATAAATACTTAGTGAAAGACGGCGCAAACGACTACGTGATGAACCGTAGCTACAAAGATGCCTATTTCAAAATCGGTAACTACACCCAATCCAATGCAAAATCTGAAGGGGACTACACCGACAACCCTAAAGACTATGGTGAAGTAGTCGTCTACGACTTCTGGGCAAGCCACGAATAATCCAACTCTTTAAAATCAAAGGCTGGCACTATTGTCAGCCTTCTTAACCTCAATTGCGGGGTCAGGTCTTGAAATTTGCACGGCACGATGAATCAGAGAGGGGGTCAGGTCTTGAAATTTGCATGGCACTATCAATCACAGGGTTTATTAGAAAACAGTTCACACAGATCGCTGATAGAAAATATTTGAATTGGGCGGGAAGAAGGGAGAAGTAAGGTGAATGATTAACATCCACCTTTCGATAGAAGATTATTTATTAGAAGCGGTAACCAACACCTGCGTATAGGGTTGCGATAGACCAGTTGTAGTTGTCTTCGATAAATGCACCTTGAGAGCCCTCTAGCTCAACATTGGCAATATCGCCTTCAACACCTGTTCTAAATAATACGTTGCCATGGTTTTCGCCAAGATCTAAAGCATATTCAACACCGGCACCAATATGGATACCGCCATGTCCATTAATGTCTTTGAATGACGAGTTGCCAGCATCTTCAACGCCAAAATCAATATAAGAAATACCAATTTTTGCAAATGGACGTAAGCCATTGTGGAATGAGTAACCTAAGTTAGCCGATACTGAGAAAGACTCAGGAGCAAAAACTTGGCTCGAACCAGTACTTACACCCGCTGATTTTTGGTTAAGATTAATACGGCCGTAGTCCATGTAAGTCGCTTCAACGCCCACAATACGGTTAATTTGGTAACCCATGCTATAGGTTTTAGTAGACCCTTTGGTTTCTAGCTCAGAATCAAAAGATGGCTGACTAATATTTACGTTGTCATTAAAATCATCAGTATAACCCCCGTCATCAATACCCGTAGTACCTACAGCACCTAACACGTAAAAGCCAGAAGGATCAGAGCTTGCAAAAGCTGAAGATGAAAGTAGCGCAATGCCACATAAAGCAACTAAATTATATTTTTTCACATTCAATCCAAATAGAGAGTAACAATTTCATGCAACGTATCATATTCGATATTACTGTGTGTGAGTGCAGTGTAAGCATTATTCCCATTAATCCATACATAGAAAACAGGCTGTCGAAATAAATGGTCTGATATTGGTTTTTTAGTTATTAAGCGTTTGATGCGGGGTCAGGTCTTGAAATTTGCACTTAAACCACAGTGCAAATTTAAGACCTGATATTTTTTATCGCTTGGTTCTAAGCCGCTTGTTGGTCAAGTCTACCGCTAAATCGAGTAAGCGCTAACGCAACAAGTACAACTAAAGCGCCAATCCAAGGAGTGTTCATTAATCCAGATTGATCAACAATCAAACCTCCGCCCCATGCACCTAGTGCGATACCAACATTAAAGGCTGCAATATTAAGACCTGAAGCGACATCAACCGCATCTGGAGTATATTTTTCTGCTAACTTCACGGCATAGACTTGTAAACCAGGGACGTTACCAAAGGCAAAGGCGCCCCAAATTAAGATGGTGATTACCGCAGTAATTGGGTTAATCGCAGTAAAACTAAATGCAATCAATACAATAGCCAAGCCTGAGAAAATAACAGTCAGAGCTTTAATGGGTCCCATCTTATCTGACATCTTGCCACCCCAGATGTTACCAATCGCCACCGATACGCCGTATACCAGCATGATTAAGCTAATAGCTTTTGAGTGAAACCCTGATACTTGCTCTAGGATTGGTGCTAAAAAAGTAAACGCTGTAAATGTGCCGCCATACCCAAGAGCAGTAATTGCGTAAACAAGTAACAAACGCGGTTGTGTTAACACAGTGAGTTGTGCAGAAAGTTTGGCGATAGAAGGTTGTTTCAGATTGTTTGGAACTAAAAACGCACTACTGACTAGCGCAATCACCCCTAACAAAGCAACAGTTAAAAAGGTTGCCTGCCAGCCAAAAGCTTGCCCAATATAAGTACCTAGTGGCACGCCAGTTACTAAAGCTACGGTTAAACCAGTAAACATAATTGCGATGGCACTTGCCGCTTTTTCTTTAGGTACCAAGCTAGTCGCAATAGTAGAGCCGATAGAGAAAAATACGCCATGAGCCAAGCCGGTAAGAATACGCGCAAGGATTAAGGTGCTGTAGGTTGGTGCTTGCCAAGCCAGTAAGTTACCAACGACAAATAAAGACATAACAAAAAGCAGTACATGCTTGCGGTTCCACTTACCCGTTAATGCGGTAAGTACTGGAGCGCCAATGGCAACACCTAGTGCATAAAGGCTGACTAGCAGTCCTGCTGATGGTAATGACACATGCAAATCGGCGGCCATAGTAGGGATAAGTCCTACTATGACAAATTCGGTGGTTCCAATGGCAAAGGCGCTAAGCGTCAATGCAAATAGTGCTAAAGGCATAATCGTTCCCATTAGTTAGTGATTGTGTGTTTAGGGTCGACATTCATTTGGGTCGGCCTTGTTTCGATGGGGAGGATTATGTCGGAATTGATAATTGTGAAAAACAGTGCCTTTAACAAATAACTTTTGCTATAAATAACAGTAATAGAATAATGCTTGAGGATACCGAATGCTGACTCGTTCCGATGATTTAGACATTTTATTAGCTGTTGTGGATTGTGGGGGCTTCTCAGCTGCGGCACTAGCGCTAGATATTCAGGTGGCAAGAGTATCAAGAGCGGTAAATAAAATAGAGACGCAGCTTAATGTCACTATTTTGCATCGCACTACACGACGAGTTGAGCTCACAGATGAAGGTCGTCAATTTATTGATGCAATACGTGCGGGCCTAACACAAATTCAGCAAGCCGAAGAAGAGATTATTTTGCGAGGTGAATTACCAAAAGGACGTTTGCGCGTAGACGCAGCGAGTCCCTTTGTTTTCCATCAATTGATCCCTTTGATCAAGCCTTTCAAGCAAGCTTATCCGGATATAAAACTAGAATTAACCGCAAATGAAGGGATAGTTGATTTACTAGAAAAGAAAACTGATCTTGCCATTCGTATCGGTCAACTCAGTGATTCCACGCTTCACGCCCGAGCGCTAGGTAAAAGCCAATTATTTATCGTAGCATCACCAGAATATCTATCAAAACGAGGCATGCCTACAACAGTGAGCGAACTGCCGAGCTTCGATATTATCGGATTCTCAGGAGTAAAATCATTAAATGATTGGCCTCTGAAAGGATTTCAACCACTTGAACCTTGTTTAACCTCTAGCAATGGCGAAACTGTTCGACAATTGGTATTGGCTGGTAATGGTATTGCCTGTTTGTCTGGGTTTATGGTCAAAAAGGATCTTCAAGAAGGTCGACTAGTACAACTGTTAGAATCAGAGACACTTACCGATACCGCAAGAGAGCAAATCAGTGCCGTATTCTACAAATCCTCCTCTGTTTCCAAACGAATATCTGCGTTTATCGACTTTATCCAACCTAAACTGATGCTCTAGCGGGGTCAGGTCTTGAAATTTGCAGGTTACTTTGCCACTTGAACTTTGGTGTTTAGTGTAGTTTCTGTCATATTTTTTATTACTTAGTTCCACTTTGTCAGAGGTGATTATTGTAATTTGTTAACTATACAGGTGCATATCTGGATAGTCTTATTATATTAATAATGATTATTTAATCTGATTTATTGTTGTGACCACTTATTTATAATTAATGTTAATTACATTGTGTGATTTGTTTTATATGAATAACCAAATAAAAAAATAATAGAACATTAGTAACTATATATATGGAATTTAATATTTCACATATATATAGTCACTGATATTTATATTAATCAATGATATTTTTAATATTTAAACTTGATCATGGTCGTCTTTTTTTAAATTTGAAGCATGGTACTTATGAAGTTAAATAAACGGGGTCAGGTCTTGTTTTTTGCTTTATAAAACATCGATTAATGTAGATATACATTATATAAGTGATATGTAATTTAATAATACAAATAATAAAACCTAACTCCGGACCTTACATAACAATCAAATGGTCTGGATTAGAATCATGCAACAATATTTATTTAAACTGACAAATATCATTCAAAATTACCCATGGGGAAGTAAGACTTCTATCCATGAACTTTTTGGTTTTGAGAACCCTCTTCACGAGCCACAAGCGGAAATTTGGATGGGAGCCCACCCTAATGGATGCTCAAAGATAACTCAAAATGGCAAGGAGGTTTTGTTATCTTCCTTTATCGAAACCAACAAACACACCATACTTTCTCGCAATACCGCAGAGAAGTTTGGTGAGCTTCCGTATCTTTTTAAGGTGTTAGCAGCAGGAAAAGGTCTTTCGATACAAGTGCACCCAAGTAAGTCTGAAGCTGAAGCCGGTTTTGAACGAGAAAATGTACAAGGCATTGATATAAAAAGTGCAAAACGAAATTATCGAGATGCGAATCATAAGCCCGAATTGGTATATGCGTTAACTCCTTATCAAGCGATGGATGGATTTCGTGCATTTAATGAGATCATAGACTTATTTTCTGATGTAGTGACAAAGGTTTCGATGCCAAACGTGGAAGCATTACTAAATGATTTTAAAGTCAATAAAACCGCAGCTGGGATAGAAGGATTTTTCACCGGTATCTTATCGTTAGAAAGTGAAGCTAAACGCCAATCTATTGAAGCATTGATGAGCTATTGTTCTGTTCAACAGCACTCTGAGATAGAAGATGATCTTTCTGCTTTAGTGATTGAGTTATCTCAGAGCTATCCAGGAGATATTGGGTTATTTGCTCCGTTTATATTGAATGTTCTTACTCTACAACCTGGGGATGCTATGTATTTAGACGCTAGAACCCCACATGCTTATTTAAAAGGGACAGCATTAGAAATTATGGCTAATTCTGATAATGTTCTTCGTGCGGGTTTAACGCCTAAAAATATAGATATACAAGAGCTTGCACGTTGTACCTTATTTGAAGAAAAGCCAAGAAACACCTTGTTATTAACTCCGAAACTTGAAGGTAATAAGCAAAGTTATCCCGTCCCTGTTCCCGATTTTAAATTTGATTGCTTTATTAAAGCTGAAAACGAAACTGTAAAGGTTAATAGTGCCGAAATTTTATTTGCCATTGATAGTGAGGTTTCTATCACTCATACGTCGGGTGAAATGATTACGCTACGCAAAGGTGAATCGGTATTTATCCCAGCATATACGCGATCTTACTTATTGAACTCTAAAGGCCGAATAGCCAGAGCGTTTAATTAATGTGCGGGGTCAGGTCTTGAAATTTGCATAAATGCAAAATTCAAGACCTGACCCCGAAAAAGCTTCGAGGTAGATCGTAAAATAGAGCAGTTTATTTGTCAGTTTGTGCAGTTTGATACCAGAGTATTTTTACTGTGGTGTTAGCGAGGAAAAACGGATGAGTAGACCACTTCGATTGGAATTTGCAGGAGCTTTGTACCACATCACCTCGCGGGGTGATCAAAAGCAGGTGATCTATTTTCAAGACAGTGATTTTCAGCTATTCCTTAATGTGTTAGGCGATGTTTGCGAAACTTATAATTGGGTTGTGCATGCCTATTGTCTGATGCCTAACCATTACCATTTACTGATAGAGACCCCAGAGGGGAATCTAAGTCGTGGTATGCGTCAGCTAAATGGGGTGTTCACCCAAGCTATTAATCGCAAATACGAACGAGTAGGGCATCTATTTCAAGGGCGCTATAAAGCTATTTTGGTAGAGAAAGAAAGTTATTTGACAGAGTTATGCCGTTATATCGTTCTGAACCCAGTACGGGCTGGCTTGGTAAAAGATGTGAATATGTGGCGATGGTCTAGTTGGCATAACATATTAGGCAATATCACCTCACCGAAGTGGCTATTCACTGACACCTTATTACAGCAGTTTTCTATGGAAAGAGAACACGCTATACAAGCGTATATCAAATTTGTAGCTAAGGGGAATAATGTAAAGATTTGGGAGCACTTACAGCATCAAGTTTTCTTAGGCAGTAAGACTTTTGTTGAAGAGCATCAGTATCGACTTTCGGCAAAGCAAGGCGATGTAATGGAAATACCTAGCCATCAAAGACGAGCCCCAGCTAAATCCCTAAAACAATATGATGCACGGTCGAAAAATCAAGCAGAAGCAATGTGCCAAGCCTACCATTCTGGAGCGTACACATTAAAGCAAATTGCTGAGTATTTTGGCGTGCATTACTCCACTGTTAGTCGCACCTTAGCTAAAAGCGGGGTCAGGTCTTGAAATTTGCAGGCTTACCTATTTCTGAACACTTATTTAGTGTGATTGGTATAAGTCGTCATTCTAAAAGCAAAAATTATAATTTTATGGTCAAGAATGTTGATTCACTAGGATGATAACTTTAATGACTACACTTGCTATTAGACTAAGCATTTAACAAAGTATTTTGATACCGTGCAAAATTCAAGACCTGACCCCAAAGAGCTCGGGTGTCAGGCCTCTATACATATCAAACAAATGCTAAATGCAGGGGTAGGCGTAATTTACAAAAGTCGTTTATGACTCCATGTGCAAATTTCAAGACCTGACCCCGCAAGTTCCGCAAGTTATTGGGCGCGGTCTTGTTGTTTGGCGGATAGGCTTACTTGGGTGACGCCGGGTAGGGATTGCAGGGTTTGCTGCACGTCTAGTAAGTCTTTGTCGCCGGCGTTGATAACCACCATTTTTGTGTCTGAACTGCGGTCAATGGATAGGACAAGTTGAACGTCAAGTTGTTTGACGGTATCGAACACTTCAGAAGCGTGAGCACTTTCTACGCTAACAATGATTTCACCGCTGGTTTGGAAGCTGTTGATGCTGCCTACTTCACGGATAGTATCGCCAGTATAGATATGCGAAGTTTGCTCAAAGCCCTTTGTTGTTTGGATTTCGTAGGCAGCGTGTGCAGGGCCTGCTAAGAGCGATGCAACAGCCAGCCATTTTAAATTCAACTTCATCTTAAGCTCCTTTATGTTCAGCGGTTTTTTTCGCATGACCATTTACTTGAATAGACCAACTATGAATAACGCCAGGCACTGCATTGTTTGGTGCTGTGATTTTCTTAATATTTGTATAGTCAATAGCGCTGGCGCTGACGTTTTGAGAGTAGTCCTGATCGTTGGCGTCAAAGACTCTTAGCGTCCATTTACCTTGCATATCTTCACCCCAGAAGGTGTTGATATCAAATGTGAAATCCAGTCTGTGCATTCTGTTGGCTGGGTTGGTATCAAGCAATGGAATACCATTGTATGGGTTTAGCGCAATAGCATGAGTACCACTTGGTGAAATTAACTCGACTTGTAAATCGTTAAGGCGTTCATGATCAATATCTACATGCAGTGACACCGTTTCAATGATGCCTGAATTATCAACAGTCACTGCATCCTTTATCCCTTTTGCGCTAGCTTCAGGAATGGCTTTATCTAATTTTTTAGATTCAACTTTAGGGAACAGAATATATCGACCTAGCGTGTCGGCATTGTAGGTTTTTGCCAGCGCGATAGCTTTGTCGATATCGACTAATCCGAAGCCATATTTATTGTTGAAGTTAAGTCCTGCGCCATTGGTCACCCACGCATACTGCGCAATTAAGTCGCCGTCTTTTAAAGGCAGTGTTACCGGCTTGTCTTGAGGGTCCAGTTTTTGTGCCGTACGCGCCAATATGTCACGTACATCACGCCATGACAGTGCATCATTTGCAGAAAGAATATCCGCGACAGCGCCAGATACCACAGGGGCTGCGGCTGAGGTTCCGTCCATTGAGGCGTTGTAATCACAATGTTGGTTATCAGCAGTTTGGCCTTGGTCGAACGCTTCGACGAAGGTATTAAATACATTTAAGTTTGAAAAACCTGTGTACTCATTACAACCAACGATGTCTGTAGTAATGATACGACCGTAAGGTTTTTCTCCTCCAAGACCTGAGATAAACATATTGGCTCCAGAGCCTGAATAACTGGCTTGTTTACCTTGTGCTGTTACCGAACCCACAACCGTTAGGTATGGTGAGTTTTGATAAATACTCATCATGGCTCCTCTAAAAGGAAGGCCGTGGTTGACCACTGCTGGTTCGGCTTGAGGATCGAATCCAAAGAACTCCAATGGCTTTTTATCGATAGGCTCATAGTACTTAGAGTTTATCCAAGTATAACCTTGCTCATTGTTGGCCGAAGACTTGATGTAAATAATGCCTTTGCCATTAAACCCTAACGTTGCACCTTTACGACTTATCTCTGAACGAATGGCATCGATAGCACACCAAGGGTCGCTTTCTTCTCCACAAAAGCTTAAGTTTGCCCAACTTTCATTATATACACGAGCAAGTCCATCTAGCGATGACTCATCGGCGATTGGCATACCATTTTGATCGGTTGCGGCTATTTTGGAAAAACCATGACTTCGAGCAAAATCCAAAGCGCTACCAGAGACATCAAGATAGTTAAAGCTGATGATTTTCGCTTCTGGGGCAACCCCGCGTCCGCCAATATTGTTCCATCCTTTTTCAGCGATGATCCCGGCTACTGACGTTCCATGACCACTTTTGATAGGGATATAGCTGCTGCCATTTGCTAGGTTCATAGAACCTTCACCCACATTTAAGTCAGGGTGACTCAGCTGCGCGCCATGATCGACGACAGCGACAGTAACGCCTTTACCAAGATAACCAGAAGCCACTGCGTTACTCATATGAACGTCTGTCTGGCCATCGGCGGCAAGATCATAGTCGGTATAGCTAGTTTGTCCTACGTTGTGTAGGTGCCATTGCTCTGGATACAAAGGGTCGCTATTGATTTGTATAGTGACCGTTTTTTCAACATCGTCTTCTTTGTAGACTAATTTATCACTAGATTTAGTTTCCCCTGACGCGGTTTGCGGTATGTATAGCAACGCATCATCATCTTGGCGAATAGCGCCATTTTTCACACCTTTAGTATCCACTAAAGAGAGTGTATGACCGCTGTTTTCAAAACGAACCAAACGACCTGCATCCGCGTAAACAACCTGGTTTGAGTTAGGTTGCAGTGTTTTTACTTGAAACTGTGCATCTTGCGGTACAGCGTCAAATAGTTGTTTATTGTGTGCGGTCAACTGTACATCATTTGAATCCGAGCTAGCGGTTTCACCGCCACAGCCAGACAGTAAGCCAAGACCTGCTAGGCATACAATAAAAGTGTTCTTTTTCATTAGTCTATTCCCTTAGTCAAGTTCTGGCAGAATGTTAAACAGCACTTGCTTATCGCGTTCTAGTTGCAGTTTAAGGTTTTCACTCATATGAGTATCTGGAATCGGAACCAAGCTTGGGGTATGACTCGCATTATTCAATTGCCATAGTTTTACAACAGTATTTTGGATCCTTTTTCTTAGTTTTTGAGCTAAGGCATTTTTAGGACCAATGTAGACACTTTTACCGGTATCTGGGTTGTAAACTTCGTTAGATGTCATCCAACTTGGGTCTACTGTGTACTCTTGCTTAACCGTATCGAAAGTGTAAATAGGGCTACCTTGGAACAGGCCTGAATCTTTATGTACTGACACATATTCGCGCCAGTTTTCACTGTGGCCATAAGAGCCTTGCACACCATCTTCAGTGGCTAAAAGCACTTGATTTAGTAATGCTTTCAGGTAATTAGTTCTTGAAGTCATTCCTTCTTCTGCCGCGCTAGAGTACGACAAACCAAAGTGTCTATATAAGTGCTTATTCGACTCTGACTTAGTGACAGGTTCAATGTACTTATTGGCAGGATCGTTACCTTTACCACTTAATAAGTTGTATGTCAGATATTGCTTGATGTAGTTCTCATAGTAGAAACCTGGCGCCGGAGATGAGATATACGGAGCATACGGTTGAGCGGCTACGATGGCACCTTCGTCAGTAATGTCACTATGTTGAATAATATCTTGAACACAAGTGTTATTTAGCACAGGTTCAGTGGGTATTGCTGTCGTGTAAGACAGAGGTTCTTTTGCCGTACTTGAGTGGAATTGTGCATAATCGGTGTGCATTACCGAGTTACACAAGAACATTTCAACAGTACGTCCCATTTTATGATCGTAATCCACCATCGCTAGATTAGAGAAGTGGTCCATTGAATCAAGATCAGAGGTACGCAACAGATCTTGCATTAGTTCAAGTTTAGTTGGCCATTGTGGCGCAATTTTCTTATATAGGTTTCCGTCTTGAGGGTGAATATCGCTAGGCAGATTAATGCCATTCAGCGGTGTCACTACAGACGCTGTTGGTGACGGAGTAACTTCAACTCGATAGTTTCTGGCATCAATAGGTACGGGTTGAGTCATGCTAAACGCATTGATAACCGCAGGATTATTTTCTATCAATACTTTAAACAACAACTCTTGATGCTGTTCATCTGTAAAGTTCTTATGCAGATCATTTGATGATGTCATTGGTGACTTGCTCCCATCATAAGAGATGTGCAAGTCCGTTACTGCGTTATACAGGTCATTTAAATTGACATCAGTTGCGTAAACAGGAGTGGATAGATTTACGCTAATACCTGGTTTTGGTCTTTGGTATATTCTTACGCGAGCGTCAACGTCATTGACGTTCAGCGCTGACAAAGAATACAACAACACCGAATCTAAACTAAATCGCAATGAGGTGCACTGCTCTAGCCCTTTAACTGAATAGGGTGATGGTTGAGAGCCAAAGTTATATGGGCAAGTTTGGTCATTTAAATAATCGTCCGCATCATAAACACCCGCTGAGTTGGCTGCGCGTGCAATGTTATGACGAATTTTAATCAAGGCACTCGTAGAGGTGTAGTAGTCGCCGTTATCAAATATTTTACCGAGAGCAGAGAGATCGGATAGACCGTTTCCGCCGACACTTTGATTATAAAAAGAGACATAAACACCATCTAATAATTGGCGACTGATACTTTTGAATGTATCCGCGCCCCCTGGGTTCATTGCTGAAGACTCAAGAGCAACGTCTGATTTATTACAGTAGAAATCCGTTTCGATATCTGAATCACTACAGAACTGATAGCGAACAGTATCCATCTTATAGGATTTTTCTAAAGTAGAGATAGTACCATTGCCTAAGGTTGGGGTAGTCGGCTGCTCTTTTTTCCATGAGCCTAGAATACTGTTATCTCGAGTCTTAACACTTATCCAAGGTCCATCAGCATCAAAGATAGTGTCATCTGACATCTTAGGTTGTATTTCACGAGCATAACCAAAACGCAGTGCGGCTAAATCGTAAGCGCCATAAATATTATTATAGAAGCTTGAATCTGCCATGTACTCCATTACTGAACTATAACTGGTAATGATTTGCATGGATTTATCGCCAGCTACACCTAACGCTTTATCAATTTTTGGTTGTACTTTTTTGTAGAATGGCGAATTTTTGGTGAAGTGATGCGCAAGATCTACACTAGAACGGAAGTTATGACGAAGACCGAATGAGTGGCCCAGTTCGTGAGTTAAAATAGCTGAGTAGAAACCATTGCCGGTAATTTCCTGCATAAGCAATTGATTTTTTGGAGATAACTCAGAGAAGCTCAACATGTCAGAATGTCTTGGTTCACCGGTCCATAAATCAGGGTCATCCCAAATCGTTGAGTCTGGCCCATAAATTGGAGATAAGTTTTCTGTCCAGAACGTTTGGATATATGGCGGTAATTGATCCCCTGAAACTTCAGGTGTTTTAGGTATCGGTGGTACCTTCATAGATGTAGATGCATGGACACCGTTGTCTATATCATAAGTGCCTACACCTACCCTTTTGTTCGCCCCAAACGTCTCTAAGCCATGCAGGGCATTATAGTATTGGGTTGATTTAGCCAGATTTGAACGTTCAGCATCAGATAGCGCTTCATCATCACTGGATGTGTTATACGCGGTATCATCTGCGGTTGCAGTGGATTGTGACGTGCTAGTATCACTCGCATTCATATCACCGCTAGTAAGTTTTGCACTGATTTCATCGGCATTGAGTTTGCCGTCTAAATATTTAAACGTATCACGAATAGTGTCATAACGACCTTCTGTGCCCGTTGAGCGAGACATTGGTAGGTTCATCACAATATGGCTTGCTACGATTTCACCGGTTTGGGTATCAGTAATAGACTCTGTTAGCCCGCTGTAATTAAAGTTATCAGCGAAGTTATCTAGCGTGATATAGCTATAGCGCAAGTCACCGAATCTTTTATCCCCTTGTTTTTTAAGAACAATAGTCGGAACGCCCGTTTTCGCTTCTTTAAGCTCAATGTTAATGGCTTTGATGGCATTCTTAGCCGAATCTAAATACGGTTTGTTCTCTGGAAGATAATAATTATTGTCTAAATAATAAGTGATGTTTTCTCTGTTTGGATTCCAGCGATATAGATAGTCATGGTAACGATGACCATTTTGTACTTTGCTTCTATCTCGAAGCGAAATATACGCTAAATTTTCTGTTTCACTGTCAAAAAAGCCAAATCGAGCAAAGTCTTCATGGCTATACGGAACAGGGGTGTACTCTTTTTTACTCAGATTATCTTTAGCAACAATCGAGTAAAATTCATGGGTAGCGAAGCTGTTTGAGCTTGTGCCTGTGCCTGATTCACTACCGGCAATATTGCGATAAACAACCTGACAAGAGTTACTGTTACTTAGCGTATAGCGTTTTTGCAGTTCAAAGTTGATGATGCCATTTTTTAGGTCAATCTCAGAACCGTTCCAACTACCATCGTGCACTAAGGTTGCGCCACCTTGCTGCTGCATACAGTTGTTAAACTGTTGACCGATACCTTCCTCACCATCTGAGAATTGCTCAACATTGGCGAGATCTGGAATGAAGTAACGTTTTTTATCCCATGACACATCAGCATCGGAATTAACGGTTTCTTTGTTGATACATTTGTCGTAGCTGTCTTCCTGACATTTATAGTCGATATAGCTACCCGGTATAAACAACACCATCGGCCAATTAGTAATATTACTTTGGTTGTCACTCGTATAAATATCACGAGGAAGCGCTCTCACTTCTATACCATCTGAGACTAGGTTAATTTTTACCGATGCATGACGACGAATATCGTAGGCAACCGCATTATTCAGAAAAGACGGTAATTGAGTGACGGTATGGCTATATATGAATTTAGTGTCATTTAAGCTGCTAATGTCAGATGTTGTCATCTGATTAATATCTTTAGCTACTTCTTTATATTCTTCATCTTTCGGGCCGCATCCCACTATTGCTAGTGAACACAACAAAGACACTACAGTTCCTTTGTAGCCCATACTATTCCAGTTTTTATTCATTTATCTATTACTACTATGCCGATGAATATTAATTTGTAAGAAAATATGTCGAACTTCGCACTATATAATGCAGATCAAATTGATACAACGGGGTCAGGTCTTGAATTTTGCATATCTATTCGGGGGTCAGGTCTTGAATTTTGCAAGGTACCCCATTTTAAGGGCTGTGTGGGAGAGTCCTTGCTGTAACGGGTGTGGCTATGCAATCTGATGTTGCAAAATTGGAATTTTCAGTTTTCAACCTAGATTAAAAACTTGAGTAAAGAGAATAGCTACGTCTATATTTTCTATAGCTACCTACATAACTATTCATTGATGATTAGATGTTGATATTTTTAGTCCTTTATAGATGCGGCTAAATATGGAAGTGACTCAGGGTGATGCAAATTTCAAGACCTGACCCCGCAAGTTACTATTTTTTGTAACTAAGTTTGTGAGTCATTCTCATTTAAGGGGGTGACTATATGCGTTTGGCTGATTATTATCAGGCGCATTTCTTCTTTGGTAAGCGATGCTATGACGATTTCAAGACGCAACTTCCTCAAAGGCTCTCTGGCTACGGCAATTGTCACTGGTAGCGGTCTTACTCTTTTCTCTATCGATAAAGTGTTTGATGAGGATACTCAAATTATCCCTCATGCCAGCCACTTTGGGCCTTTTAATGCGATCGTCAAAGATGGGGTTGTGATTGGTATTCAGCCAATTTCTGAGTTGGATGCTATGCCTACGGAGATGTTGACCAAAGGTATCTTGAGCCGTTTATACGATGACACTCGAGTGCAATATCCTATGGTGCGCGCGTCTTATCTTGCTGATCCTACTGGAGATACTAAACCTCATTTACGCGGTAAAGAATCGTTTGTGCAAGTGAGTTGGGAGACGGCGTTATCTTTGGTTGCTAATGCCATAAACCACACGGTTGAGCAACACGGTAACGAAGCCATATTTAGCAGCTCTTACGGCGGATGGGCGCATCCGGGGTTGATGAAACCGCATGTATTACAAGGTCGTTTCTTTAATCTTATTGGCGGCCAGAGTGCAACTACTGGTGATTACTCTGGCGGCGCGTCGCAAATTATTTTGCCGCACGTGATTGGCGATATGGAAGTGTACTCTCCGCAAACTGCGTGGCCTGTTATAAAGGAATATACGCAAACCTTTGTGCTGATTGGTTGCGACCCTTGGAAGAACAACCGCATTGAAGCTCGCGTTGCTGATCATCAAATGTATCCGCATTGGAAAGAGTTTGTGCAAGCGGGGGTTAAATTCATTTCAATTAACCCGCAACGTACCCATACCGATGTTGAGCTCGATGCCGAGTGGGTTAAAATTGTGCCCAACACAGATACCGCGCTATTTTTAGCCATGGCGCAATACGTGCATAGCCAAGGCATGCACGATGCTAAATATCTTGAGCGTTATACCGTTGGCTCGGATAAATACATCGATCACCTGCAAGGTAAAGACGACGGTATAGTGAAATCACCGGAGTGGGCTGAAAAAATTACTGGCATTAGCGCCGATGAGATCAAATCTCTGGCGATTCGCTTTGTCACTACCCGCACGCAATTTGCCGCTTCTTGGTCGCTACAACGAGCTGATCACGGCGAAATGGTGCATTGGGCTATCATCAACTTTGCCGCCATGATAGGCAAAATTGGTAAGCCGGGTGAAGGGGCTGGCTTTAGTTGGCACTATGGCAATGGCGGCATGCCACAATCAGGTAAAACTGCGCCGATTGGCTTGTCACAAGGTCGAAACCTAGTGAAATCGATCTGTCCTGCTTCGCGCATCTCAGAGATGTTGAACAACCCGGGCAAATCCTTTACCCGAGATGGTCTCGAATACACTTATCCTGACGTGAAAATGATTTATAACGCCGGTAATAATGTGGTGTCTCATCAGCAAAACACTAATGAGTTCCTTAAAGCCTTAAACGAAAAAGTGGAAACCTTTGTCTGCCAAGATCCTTGGTGGTGCGCATCGTCGCGCTTCGCCGATATTGTTCTGCCGGCAACCAGCACATTAGAACGCAATGATGTAACCTCTGGCGGCACTTACAGCGCAGATAAAGTGTATGCGATGCGCCAAGTGATAGAACCATACGGAGAAAGCCTTGATGATTTTGAGATTTTCCGCAGATTATCCGCCATCTTCGGTGTTGAAAAGCAGTTTACTCAAGATTCCAGCGCTGACGATATAGTGAAAAAAGGCTACCAAGCCTCATCGGCTACCATGCCATTTGATGACTTTTGGCGATTAGGCGTTGCGCCTATGCCCGTCCCAGAAAAAGCCAAGCAGTGGGTGAGACACGGTGATTTTTACAATGATCCAGAAAGCAACCCATTACACACACGTTCAGGGAAAATAGAACTTTATTGTCAAGATATCGCCGATTTTAATGTTAATGATTGCCCGCCAATGCCAAGCTTTATGACGCCTAGTGAGTACTTAGGTAACGCCGATTCTGAGCAGGTGCATGTGGTTAGCCCGCACCCTTATATGCGAGTGCACTCGCAGTTAGCAAACGCTGACATTCGAAACATTGAAAATGTTCAGGGCCGTCAATATGTTCTCATTAATCAGCAAGATGCCGACAAGCGAGGCATTAAAGCGGGCGGTTTAGTCGAGATTTATAACGAACGTGGACATGTGATTGCAGGCGCGAAAGTGTCTGATCAAATCATGCCGGGCGTGATCAGTTTAGAAGAAGGCGCATGGTTACAATTTGACCAAAGGGGACGTTGTAACGGCGGCGCAATTAATGTGCTGACCTCAAGTAAAGCAAGCAGCGGTCTTAGTCAGGCGACGATCGCCAATACTTGCTTAGCCTACATGAAGCCTTGCCATGATCCTGAATCTGATAATCGCGCTTTTGAGCCACCAGTTGTTGAAACCAACAAACAGGGGCATACCGTAACTGCCGCGCCTATTTCAGCCCGTGCAAAAGCTAATAGTGCCGAGACGCAAAAAGCGGCTAAGCCGAGCGTGCACAGCGCCGGTGAGGCGCTATTTTATGAGCGCTGCACTATGTGTCACTCAGCAAAAGATCCTAAGCAGTACACCAAAGCACAATGGCACAGTATTACTCAAAGTATGTTCCCACGTGCCGGGCTTGATCCTGAGCAGCGAAAACTGGTGATGTCATTTTTAGAAGCTCACGCAAAAGATGCTAAGTAATTAATTAGCAGTAAAAGAGTATCGGTTACTGCGCTGTTGGAAATAGAAAATAGCTCAACAAGAAAGGCCTATTCATTTAAAATTGAATAGGCCTTATTTTTTGGATTTACCTTTGATATCAGTGCGTTATGCGTTCGTGTTACTAACCCGATAAAAAGTTGCGTATAACAAAGGCACAACCACCAAAGTCAACACAGTCGCAAAGCCAAGACCTGCCATTATGGTGACTGCCATAGAGCCAAAAAACGGATCTGCGACTAATGGTATTAAGCCTAAAATCGTGGTCAATGCCGCCATACTCACTGGTTTAACACGGCTTAGCGCACTGTCGATAAGTGCCACATACGGAGGCTTACCACTGCCAAGGTCGGTATTAATTTGATCCATCAACACGATGCCATTTTTAATGACCATCCCACTTAAACTAAGCAGACCTAATAGAGCGGTGAAACTAAATGGCAAACCAGTTGCTAGCAAGCCAAAACTGACCCCAATAATGGACAATGGTACGGTAAACCAAATCACTAAAGGCTTGCGTAGGGAATTGAACAAAAATACCGTAATCACAAACATCAGCAGATAACCCAGAGGCATTGCCGCGCCAAGTGCTTGTTGCGCCTGTTGCTCAGATTCATATTCACCCCCCCAATTTAGCTGATATCCCGCAGGAAGATGATACGCCTCGACAAGCGGTCGAATACGGTTAAACAGCACAGCTGGCGTTTCACTGCTGAGAATATCATGGTCGGCTAAGACTGAAATTTCACGTTTTCTGTCACGGCGCATAATTATGGAATCTTCCCAATCTAAGCTTAAACCATCCACAACTTGCTCAATCGGCACATAGCCTTGGAGCACTGGGCTCCAAATTTGTAAGCGTTTCAATGTTTGAATATCTTCTCGCTCCACTTTAGGCAGACGAGAAATGATTGGTAGCTGTTTGGTGCCGTCTCGAAGGACACCAATCGGCACACCGCCAAACGCCATTTCCAGAGTTTGTGACAAATCTTGTTTAGAGATTCCAAGGCGACGCGCTTTCGATTCATTAAACGCCGGCACGAGAATCTTGCTCTTTTCGCGCAGGTTATTTCGCACATTACGCGCGCCAGGATCGCTGGCAATAATACGTTCAATATCATTGGATATATGACGTAGTACTTGCATGTCAGGCCCTGTGATACGTGCTTCAATTTTTGACGCAGGAGAAGGACCAAATTCCACCACTTGCAACCTAAAATTAACTTGCGGAAATTGCTGGGGGAGCGTGGTATTTAGATTGTCTAATAGTGCGAACATGCTATCCAAATCATGTGCTCGCACCAAAAGTTGCGCATAAGAAGGGTAAGACATCTCAGGCTGATAGGTTAGAGAGTAACGCTGCCAACCTTGCCCTATCGTTGTTGCAACATAATCGACTTTGTCATTTTGCTGAATAAATTCATTGATTTGCTTGGTTATTTTGGTGGTTTGTCGAATATCCGCACCTTGCGGAAGCCACGCATTGACATAAAAAATTGGTGTATTTGAAGCTGGGAAAAACTGTTGTTTGACTGAGCCAAAGCCAATGACAGCGCTTACCAGTAATAGTAGAAGCGTCACCAAAGATAACTTTTTATAATGAAGGACAAATATCAGAGCGCGTTTAAATAGGGTAAATATGACGCCTTGGTATAAGTCATCGTTGTCCGTGGTTGGCTCAATGTCTCCTAAAAAGCGCTCAGCTAAAAACGGGGTTAAAGTTAATGCCGTCACCCAACTCAAAAACAGCGAAAAACATAACACCCAAAATAGCGATGCCATGAATTCGCCCGTGGCATCTTGCGATAAGCCAATCGGTGCAAATGCAGTAATGGCAATCACAGTAGCGCCCAATAAAGGCCATTGGGTTTGTTTGACAATCGCCATAGCCGCTTGCGCTTTCGACAGCCCACGCTTCATGCCAACTTGAATACCTTCCACCACCACGATGGCATTATCCACCAACATGCCAAGGGCAATAACCAAGGCGCCAAGGGAGATGCGGTGCAGTTCGATATTTTGATAGTCCATCAAAATAAAGGTGCCAAACACTGTCAGTAGTAGCACTAAGCCGATAATCAGGCCGCTGCGCAGTCCCATGGCAAACAGCAATACGACGATAACAATACCTATTGCTTGCGCAAGGCTGACTAGAAAGCTGTTGACTGAATGAGCCACTTCATGAGACTGGTCATAAAAGACATTCAGCTTCATACCTACAGGAGTTTCATTGTCTAGTTGTTGGATGCGCTGTGAAATAGCCTGACCTATATCGACCACATTCACGCCTGATGCAAACGAGATGCCGATGTTTAAGGCAGGTTGCCCGTTAAATAGCACTAGATTCTGCGGCTGCTCTGAAATGCCTTGTTTAACGGTGGCAATGTCTTTAAGGCGAATAAGTTTGCCAGTATCTCGGCCGTGAATAATGAGGTTTTCTAAGCTCTCAATGGAAGACATATTGCCAGTAGGGCGCAGGCGCAGATTATCGCCGGATACCATCACTTGCCCTGCATTTTGCACCGAGTTTTGTTGGTTAATGAGCCCAACTACAGTATTAGAGTCAAGGTTTAACGCTGCCAGTCGTTCGGTGGACATTTCGATATAGATTTGCTCTGGCTGGTCGCCTGTGATCATGACTTTGCCAACGCCATCAATTAACTCTAGCTCCCGCGACAGATAATCAGCGTAGCGTTTTAATTCAGGATAACTGTAGGCTTTGCCGGTTAAGGCAAGCGACATGCCGTACACATCACCAAAATCATCAAGCACTGAAATCCCTTGTACCCCTTGTGGCAAGCTTGGTTTCAGATCGTTGATTTTTCGGCGCATTTCATCCCATATTTGCGCTAATTGATCCGAAGCATAGATAGATTTCATGCGCACTAAAATTTGGGTTTTACCTGCGGTTGTGGTCGAAGTAATGTGATCCACATACGGCAACTGGCGAATGGCTTTTTCTAGAGGGTAGGCTAATTCTTCTTCCACTTCGTGAGGAGTTGCGCCCGGGTAAATGGCAACTACCATGGCATCTTTGATGGTAAATTCTGGGTCTTCTAAGCGACCAAGATCGTTAAAGGTGATGATGCCACCAATGAGTAAGATCAGGATAAACATCCAGCTGATGACGCTGTTTTTTATAGAGTAGTGTGCGATGTTCATTATTGAGATACCTTGCCCACAATGGTAAATGGACGGTGATGAGTTAACTTAGAGAGTTGGTTGGTGATGAGCAAATCGCCTTGCTGTAAGCCTTTGCTGATCACGGCGCCATCTTTTGTGATGGAATTTACTGTGACGTCTTGTTGGGTCAATTGTTGGTTTTTATACAGCCAAACACTAAATTCGCTTGGATTGTTGCCCGCCACCAGTGTGTTGGCCGGAATAAGATACGCAAGCGTCTGCGAGGCTTTATTGGTTGTCATAACGACTTGCGCTGCGGTGCCCGGCAATACTTGGGTAGGGGTTTGGTTTACCTCAAAGCGCATCAGATAATTACCGTGATTAGCGGTAGGCTCAGCCGACCATAGCAACAATCGACCATTGACAGGCTGTGGCAAACTTTCAAACTGGATTTGCACCTGAGTGCCGAGTTTGGGCCGTAAGCTGAGCAGCATTTCTTCGGTTACATTGATATCCACTTGCACGCGGTCGTGTCGATACAGGGTTAATATTGGCTCTGCTGAGGTGACATTTTCCGCGACTTCTTTCTCCACTGTGGCGATGGTTGCGTTAAAAGGAGCAAGCAATCGAGTTTGCGATAAACGACGCTGCAGTGATTGATACTGAATATCGGCCAATTGTTGTTTGCCGTTAATCGCATCAAATTCAGCGCGAGAGATCATTTTCTTAGTTGTTAGCCGTTGCGCTCGGGCGCGTTGTTTATTGGCAAGATCTAGCGCCACTTTCGCTTGCTTTAATTGCTGATTAATACGGGTATCGTCAAGAGTAGCAAGCACTTGACCTTTAATGACAGTGTCACCCGATTTGACGGATAAGTGAGTAATTTCACCGGCATTAACAAAGGCAAGTGGCGTGATATCTGCGGGCACACTGACCCCATTGAATTCACGGTTGCCAAGGGTGATCTGCTGTTTTACCTCAAAGGTTTTAAGGTGCAATGTAGGGGGTGTTAGCGCTGCTTGTTCGCTAAAACAGCCGCTTAAAAGCGTACACATTATCGCGACTAAGGGGGTAATTAAGGTGCGTTTCATCAAATGCCTCGTTCTCTGATCCATGGGCGTACAATTTGGTTTTCTACTAATGTTTGCACGCCGCTTTCTACCAGTATTTCCCCTGATTTCACGCCAAATACCACGCCAGTATCAAGATTGACCGACACCAGTCGTCGATGCACCTTGGAACTGCTTGGGTCATAGATCCAAACATGGCCTTTTTGCATATGATTCACTTCTGCCATATCAATCCAAGCACTGCTTTGAATAGGATTTGGGGCAGATTGATCACTTTTGATAAACACCTGCAATTGACCGCTGTGTCCTGGCATGAGTGGGATTGTTGAATTAAATGCCACCTTCACCAAATAGCTATTGGTGTCTAAATCGGGTTGGCTGGATATTTCGATGATCTGCGCAGGGAAGGGATGATCAGGCAAAGTATCACTGACAAATTGCAATTTAGGTTGTCTTCCCATAAGACGATGCGCGACTAAAACCGGCACCGACACCGACACGTTGTAACTGCTGTTATCTATGATATTGACGATAGGTTGCAAAGGCGCAACCACTTGGTGGGCATTGCTATGACGCATGGAGACCACGCCAGAAAAAGGCGCATAGATTTTGCCATAGGAAAGGTCAGTTTTGGCCTGCTCTAACGCCGCTTCGGTGGTTTTGTATTGGGTATAGGCTTGGTCCAATGCATCTTTACTGATCAGTTTTTTTGCCTGCAGTTGCTTAGCACGTTGATACTCACTTTTCCCCAGTACAAATTCTGTGGTTGCCGATTTTACGGCTAATTTTAAGTCTGCATCATCTAATGAGGCCAACAGTTGTCCTTTCGACACTTTTTGCCCCATTTCGACTGATATTGATTGTATTTCTCCTCCAACACGAAAAGAGATGGGTGAGTTCTTTACTGGAACAATCTCACCTAAAAATTGATAGGAGGGGTCCATATGCTGCAACTGCAGTCGGGTTGTTTTAATCGGTTTAATATTGCTAGGAGTTATTTCATCGGAGTGAGATAGGTCACAACCGACTAATAAAACACCTAGCAAGAGGCTGATAATTAAGGGAAATAGCTTCATGTTACACACCTTTACTGTACGTGCGTGTAGTATAAATGTGTTGAATAAGTTAAATCAATATATTTTACATTTGTGTAGTAAATAAAAAGAGTTATTGTATTCATGTCATTATTTAGTACCTTAACGTTAGGCAACAAAATACGCAGAGGATTGTGGTGCAGAGAAAACAAGGTCGAAGAAGCGCAGAAGAAGCTGAAAAAACAAAGCTGATGATTCTTAGTAGCGCGGCGTTTTTATTTTGTGAGAAGGGATACAACCAAGTCTCAGTACGTGACATCAGTGAGCGAGCAGGTGTTACCCACAGTTTGATTCGCCACTACTTTGGTAGCAAAGTGCAGATCTGGCGAGCAATCATCGATAAGATGCACGATTATGTTGATATTTATGGCAAAGGATTAGAAGAGTACATAGAGGTTGATGTCGCAGATAAATCGTTTATTTATCATTATTTGTGTCACTTTATGGCCTATATGCTGAGATGTCCGCAGTTATGCCAAATTATGCTCGATTATATCCATCACCCGGATAATGGTGCACAGGATGATGGGGAATATAGCCCACATATTCAAAGTGTTGTTGAGCGAGCTTACGACAATATTCCCGATGTGATTGCCAGACTATCAAACAACCCCAATTTGACCATGTGGCGCTTTTTAACTCACGCTGGTGGCGCTGTAGCGTTTAAGCCGTTTATGACAGCTGCGTGGCCGGGAAAAACCTATCAACAAGGTTTGCTAGAACATTGGAGGCTCTACGAACAAGAGATTGCTCGGGAATATGATATTGCTCAATCTCAGCGTTTAATCGCCTCTAGTATTGATGAGTTGGTGATTGATGTTGAGTGCCATGATGCTGATTTACAAAAGATATATCAGCAGCAACTTGAGTTGTTAAAGCAAGATCGACAGTAACGCTTGGGTTATGAGATATTGCGTTAAAACACGCTCTATCTACCGAAAAGAAAACTGAAAAAAGAAAGCTGATAAAAGAAATGCACACCCTCTATAAGGTGTGCATTTTTGTTTAGAAGTGACTCGCAGTTAGAGCTTTATGCTTTATGTCCCTTTGCTAAGATAGCGTGAGATTTCTAGTTTCCTCTACCGAAATACACCGTGCATCCATAGAAAACAAACCCAGCCACAATTACCCCAATTATCCATACGTCGGTCTGATTCATTTTTTGTCCTCGTCTGAGTAAATACCTATTAATTTAGCGATAACCACAGAGATAATAGTTATCGAAAAAATCATCGTTAGTGCCTGTAAAAAAATTTCAAATGCAAGATTCATCTGCGATTCCTTCTAGTGGGAGCTTGCTTGTGTCATCGTTTTTGAACGAAGTTTTGCAGGTTTAGATTCACCAGCAAACATCAGCAATACAATGGTTAAGATAAAGGCAACCGATGCCGTGATATGAGCATTTTCTAGACGTGCCGTCATTGGCAGTACTTCGATGATGGCATGTTTCAGCGGACGGATAGTCCAAATCATGTTACACGCCCAAGATACTAGCAATACAGTAACTGCCACATTGGTGTTTCGTTTCCAGAATAGTCCTGCAACTGTGACGAAGAATAACGGAGCCAACCATGCAAATAGCCAGTTGATAGCCGGTACAATAGCCGGTTGGTTAAAGAAGGTCAGTACTGCAGCAACAGAGCCGAACGCAATGATAAGGCGCTGAATGGTTCTCTTCTCTTCGATCGGCGTCATTGGCGTTTTGCGGTTTGCCTGAATGATGTCTTTGGTGAAGATAGTAGCAGGAGCCAATACGGTCATTGCGTAAGTAGACAGTAGCGCACCCACAAAACCGGCTTGTAGCATGACGACTAACCATGTTGGTAGCAGTTTCACCACTAAGGTTGCGCCCGCAAGTTTAGGACCCAGTTCCGCAAATTCAGGAATAGTAAATGCCGCTAGACCGACAAGTACAGGGAATACACCAAAGATGCCGTTGATAGGAGCGGCAATCCAGATTGAACGACGGATAACCGATTCGTCTTTTGCAGACATAGCCGCAGCCATACCTTGCTGGTTAACAGATTGAGAGAATACTACGGAGAAAACAGTGGCAATACCAAAACCAAATAGTAGGTCTGGCGTACCGAAAATGCTCAGTTTAAATTCTTGACCATTGTCGATATAGAATTGGCGAACGCCATCCCAACCTTCAGGTAGAACGAAGCCTAAGTAAACCGCAGCAATAATAATTGAGCTATACATTACGACAGCGTTGACTAGGTTTACCCACATGGTTTGCTTAATGCCACCCATAGTGACATACGCTAAACCAAGGAAAGCACCAACAATGATTGAGAAAGGAAGTGACCAACCACTGGTCGCAGACAGTGCAATACCAATCGCTTGAGTTTCAAGAGAGACTAGACCAAATACCACCATTGCACTAATACATGCAGTTAGGTTACGCATTTGTTTGCCAAATAAGTTGCCTTGTAGCTCAGGAATGGTTGAACATCCTAAACGACGAACCCAGCGCCCAGTACCCATACAAATAACACACATTAGTATGGTGTGGGCAAAACAGAACCAAAGCGCTACCGCACCCATTCCGTAGGACATTTCCATCAGTCCATATACGTGCGCCGAACCTAAGTAGGTGATGGCGAGCGTAACAGAAAACATTGCGATATTTGCATCAGCACCACCACGTGCCATGTCGGTGACACGCCCCGATGCTTTATCTTGTTGATTTAAGTACCACCCAATCCCGCCAATAACGACGAGATTATAAAGAAGTACCATGATTAAAACTGAGTTCATATTTAAGACCTCTTAATTGATATTATCCGTAAATTCAGCGTTTATAATGAGATAAATATCAATATAAAAAATCGAAGCGCATCACTATTCATATCAATTATTTTGCATGGATAAGAATCGATATTTCATAAAAGAAATATAGTTTAATCTCACAGGCATATAAGTTTTATTAATAATATAGGCTGGATCACTAAATACTATTTCAAAATTTAAAAATACATGAGCTAAATCTACATTGTTCAATAAATAGATAGAATAAGTGTGATGTGTTTTATTTTCATTTTTCGACGTATGGTATTAGTTTTCCCATTAATGAAGTGTATGAACTTGAATTCCAAGTTTTTTAATACGGCTTCTCAGTGTATGTGGATTTATGTCTAATATTTCAGCTGCGCCATTTGCACCTTGTATTTTTCCTTTAGTAAATAAGAGAACCTTCTCTATATGGTTCTTATTTATTTCATCTAAGGTGAAGAACATAGTCTCTGGATCTTGTTGCGTTGATAAAATGTACGGGGTTTGATCGGGTTCAACGGTACAAAAAGTCAGCTCTGCCCCCTGACAACTAATGACAGAGCGTTCAATAATATTGGCAAGCTCTCGTACATTACCTGGCCAGTGGTAGCTTTGCAGGTTAGAAATCTCACCCAGTGCAATCTCAGGTCGTGGGACATGTAACTTATTACAACACTGAGAGATAAAGTGGTTAGCAAATAGAGGGATGTCTTCTAGGCGTTCCCTTAATGGCGGCACAGTGATAGGGAATAGACACAAGCGATAGTATAAATCGGCGCGGAACGTATTGTTCTCTACCATCTTATCTAAAGAGCGGTTGGTTGCCGCTATAATACGCACATCCACTTTAATGGTTGCATTACTGCCAATGCGCTCCATTTCACCGTTTTGCAGAACGCGTAATAGGCGCACTTGGGCTTGTTTTGAAAGCTCACCAATTTCGTCTAAGAAGAGTGTGCCTTTATTCGCTCGTTCAAAGCGACCTATTTGACGCTCAATTGCTCCAGTAAAGGCGCCTTTTTCATGGCCAAATAACTCACTGTCTATAAGGCTTTCAGGGATAGCGCCGCAGTTTACTCGAATAAACGGTTCGTCTTTACGTGCTGATAGAGCTTGGATTTCATTGGCTATAACGTCTTTGCCAACACCGGTTTCTCCTAAGATAAGTACTGGTGCATCCGTGAGCGCAATAGCTTTTACCTGCTGCATGGTTTGTTTTAAACCACTGTCACAACCAATAACATCAATACGATTTATGCCGGCTATCTTATGTTTTAGGTGTTGGTTTTCTTTCAATAGGTTTTCATGCATTTGCTTGATTTCTAAGTGTTTAATGCTATTTGATACTGCGATACCAAACGGGGAGTTTAGTGATGAGAACAGTTCAGTATGCAAAGAGGTAAAGCGATTTTCCCCTCTTGCCAATAGTGCGATATCGCAAATACGTTGCTCGCCGATTTTTATTCTTGAAATCATATGTGAGTAAGTATGATTGCCATATATGGATTTCAGATGTTCTTGAACTTTGGCGCTAATGGGGTCGTCTTGATAATCATTGACCGCTTTTACATCATTAGTCTGCTCCCAGCGTGGAATGTAACGAAAGTCTTCTTCTATAGGGATAATAATGTTGCAGGCGCGACTGCTGGTCATGTCCGCAGAGGCGATAATTCGTAGCGAGCACAGGTTTTCATCCCATAGGTGCACAGATAACACATCGCCAGGGATAACTTCAGTCATAAATTGCAGGCAACTTTGTAGGCCATGATGCAAGTTTAAGCTTCCAGTCAGGGCTTCTACCGCTTGTTTGTAAAAACTGTCTTTATCCATAAGGGGGCTTCACTTAAATTTATTATAAATAGGAAATATCGTTATGATATTTAATAGCGCTGTGATATTTCCTATTCTATCTTGAGTCCTATTATCTAAAAACTGATTAAGATCATTATTTAGTTTTGATTTAAGGTGATAGAGATCCATAAATTAATAATTAAAAATGTTGGCTTGCATTTTGCAGTATGTAGATAACTATTTAAGTTGTTAGTGGAGTAATTGGATGAAGATTCCTAATATCGCAGCAGATAAACAATTAAAAGTAATTTTATTTGGTTTAACTCATACAATAAATGTATTAACTAAAAAAGACCGAAAGTTTAAAGCCCTTGTTTCTCAAAAAGATTTCACGGCGTGTATTTGTATTCGAACGTCAGATGTTGGGCGAGTTTTTAAATTTAATAACGGCAAAGTAAGATCTCAATCAAAAAAAGACATTAATTGTGATGTGGTCATGACATTTGAGTCAGCAGAAGACGCCATGAAGATGATGGTGCCGTGGCGCGATTATCAAGATGTGATTGATCTGGCAAAATTATTTAAAGTGGATATTTGTGGTAAAGAAGATGACACCGTAGTGGTGCATTTCACCGATATTCTTGGCGCTATCATGGACAACCAAGTTAAGTATGGCACCCCAATGCCAGATGGCACGATGCGCTATGTGAACAACACCAATGGTGGTCCGGTTTTCGTATTTGTTAAAGACGACAAAATCATTCGTATTACGCCAATTGATTTGGCTGAGGATGACGCTAAGCCTTGGACAATCAAAGCCCGCGGTAAAGAATTTACACCGACCAATAAAGTGACGGTAAGCCCGCATACGCAAGGCATCAAATCTACTATCTATTCTAAAGATCGTATTTTGTACCCAATGAAGCGTGTCGATTTTGATCCAGATGGCGAGCGTAATCCCCAAAACCGTGGTATTTCAGGCTACGAACGCATTAGCTGGGAAGAAGCCACTGATATAGTGGCTAAAGAAATTGTGCGCGTGAAAAAAGAATTTGGACCGGGCGCGATTATGAACGGTTCTGGCTCGCACCATACTTGGGGTAACTTAGGCTATTGGCTATCGGCTCGTCCACGCTTCTTTAATACTATCGGTACTTCGTATGTATCGCACAACCCAGACAGTTGGGAAGGCTTCTATTGGGGCGCAATGCACCACTGGGGAAATTCAATTCGTCTTGGCGCGCCAGATACCTATTCAACGGTAGAAGATGCACTGCAACATACAGATATGATCGTATTTTGGTCAGCGGATCCTGAGTCTACTAGCGGCGTGTACGGCGCTATGGAAGGGACGCAGCGTCGCTTGTGGGCAAAACAGCTCGGTATTGAGTTTGTGCATATCGACCCATTCTACAACCACACCGCAGCACTGCTTGGCGGTAAATGGTTTGGCACTAAGCCTTCTACCAGTAATGCAATGGCGCTTGCGATTGCTTATGTATGGATGAAAGAAGGTCTATACGACAAAGACTTTGTCGCTGATAAAACCGAAGGTTTTGCTGAGTGGCAAGAGTACGTATTGGGTAACGAAGACGGCATCCCGAAAACGCCGGAGTGGCAGGAAGACGAAACCGGAATTCCAGCACATGATGTGCGTGCATTGGCAAGAAAATGGGGTTCAAAACGCGTTTATCTAGCTGCGGGTGGTATTCAAGGCTTTGGCTCTGCATGTCGCAGTGCAACGGGCGCCGAGTGGGCACGCTCTATGGTGTGCTTAATGGCGATGCAAGGCATTGGTAAGCCGGGCGTGAACATGGGTTGTTTGCAACAAGGTACTCCGGTGGATACGCGTTTCTTCTTCCCTGGATACTCTGAAGGCGGTTTGTCAGGTGACTACGAAGGCACTGGTGTTGGCGTGAACATGTATCAGCGTATGCCACAAGTAATGACTATGAATACGGTCAAGCAGGTAGTGCCAAGGCTGAAGATCCCTGAAGCGATTTTAGAAGGAGAAGTGACCGGCTATCCGACCGATACTAAGTCAATTGAAGGGCAGTTCTTTGAGTATAAATACCCTGCACCAGGCCACGCTCCAATCAAGATGTACTATAAATACGGTGGCTCTCACTTTGGCACCATGAACGATTCAAACCGCTACGCGCACATGTATCGTAGCCCGAATCTAGAAACGGTCGTCAACCAATCTATTTGGTTAGAAGGTGAGGCGAAATTTGCAGACGTTATTCTTCCAGCTTGTACTAACTTTGAGCGTTGGGATATTGGTGAGTTTGCAAACTGTGGCGGTTATATCCATCACTGTTATACGCAGGTAAACCACCGCGTTGTGACCATTCAGCATAAGTGTATTGAACCGTTAGGTGAGTCTAAATCTGACTACGAAATCTTCCGCATGATTGCTTCTAAGCTAGGTCTAGGAGCTTACTACAGTGAAGGGACTTCAGAGCTTGAATGGGTACGCCGTTTATTTAATGGTACAGATTTACCAAGCAAGATCTCTTGGAAGCAATTCTTAAAACGTGGTTACTATGTGGTTCCACCGCCGAAAGAAGAGCACCGAGACCCTGTGTCATGGCGCTGGTATTACGAAGGGCGTAAGAAAGATGTGCCAGAGATGAATCCGCTTCCTTCTGAATATAAAGAAGGTTTTAAAGAGGGGCTACAAACGCAAAGTGGCAAGATTGAATTTGTCTGTAACAGCTTAAAACGCTTTGCTCCTGATGATCCTGAGCGTCCAATTATGACCAAGTACATTCCGTCTTGGGAAGGGCCACACTCGGGTGAGTTGTACGAGAAATATCCATTACAGATGATCTCTCCGCATAGCCGATACAGCTTCCATACCATGATGGATGGCAAGGATTCTTATATCAATGATATCCACGATCACCGCGTTGAGATTGATGGGTACTTCTATTGGATTATTCGTCTTAATGACGCTGATGCGAAGAGTCGTGGTATTAAGCATAACCAAATCGTTGAAGTATTTAATGATCGTGGTTCTGTGTTATGTGCCGCTCATATTACCAGCCGTGTACCAGCAGGTACGGTGCACTCTTATGAATCTTCTGCGCTCTATGAGCCAATTGGCGAACCAGGACGCTCACCAGATCGCGGCGGATCGGTAAATACATTAACCCCAAGCCGTCCAATTATTAAAAAGTCACACTCAACGGCATGTAACTCTTGCTTAGTGAATATCCGTGTATGGGAGGGAGAGTAATTATGGAAAATCAACAAGTAATCCAAACTTGGAACCTGATCGTAGACGTAGAGCGCTGCGAAAACTGTAACAACTGTTTCATGGCTGACAAAGACGAATATTGCGGTAACAGCTTCCCAGGTTACACCGAAGAACAGCCTCGCCATGGACATCGCTGGATTGATATTAAACGCAGAGAAAGAGGCAGTGGCTCATTAGTTGACGTTGCTTACCTGCCGACAATGTGTAACCAGTGTAAAGATGCGCCATGTGTGAAAGCGGCCAAAAATGGTGAGATTTATCAACGTGATGACGGGATTGTGATCATCGATCCTATCAAAGCGAAAGGGCAAGAGCGCTTAGTGAAAACCTGTCCTTACGGGCACATTTGGTGGAACGAAGAGTTATCGCTACCGCAAAAATGGTTCTTTGATGCGCACTTACTAGATAACGGCTGGAAAGAGCCACGTTGTGTGCAGTCTTGTGCAACAGGTGCATTGCAGTCAGTGAAAACCAGTGACCAAGAAATGGAAGAAACCGCCAAGCGTGATAACTTGCAAGTGCTTCATCCAGAGCACGGCACGCGCCCTAGAATTTGGTATAAAAACCTACATCGTTTTAATAAGCAGCACATCGCAGGTTCGGTCATTATGACCGTTGATGGAGTGTCTGATTGTGTAGAGTCTGCGATTGTGAGTCTAAGCCAAAACGGTAACAAGATTGCCGATCTCAATACCGATTACTTCGGTGACTTTAAGTTTGATGACTTAACTGAAAGCCCTGAACCGTACACGATTAAGGTCTCTCATCCGAAAGGCCAGTATGAAACGTCACTGGTGCTAGAAGACAGTATTAACTTAGGTGTTCTTGTCTTAGAGTAACAATATAGACAAGCAGTGAACCAATAAATAAAACCCCAAATGCTAAATTAGCCTTTGGGGTTTTTCTTTGGGTGAATAGTTAATGACTAAAATTAACTTAAATATAAAAAACAGGCTTATCCCATTAAGCCAGAATGTAATAATTTAGCACCAGAAAGAAGCAGTAGGAAATAACAAATACGATACACTTGTTGCTGCGAAGCAATATTTAATAAGAATACGCCAAGCTTCACGCCAATTGGCGCAAGAGGAAGAAGCACCAGTGAAGTCAGCAGGTTTTGTGAGTCAAATTGACCAAAGTAAGCGTAAGGAATCAGCTTAATCAGGTTCATAATGGCAAATAACACCGCCATAGTGCCCACTAACACCATCTTATTCAGGTTTTTAGGCAGCAAATAAATGCTAATTGGACCGCCACCGGCATGAATCATAGTGCTAGAAATCCCTGATAAGGTACTCCAGATACCGCAAGAGATTTTACCGGAACTTTTGGCAGGACCCACTAAGTAATATTGCACGCAAAATAGCAGTGACACTGCACCAATACTGATTTCTACTACTTTATCCGATACCACTCCCATGATCACCGAGCCAATCAAAATACCAATAAATGCATACGGGAAAATCATCTTCAGCTCTTTGTAGTCACAGTTTCTGTGATGATGTTTTACGGCAAAGATATCCATGACACACAAAATAGGCAACAAAATGGAAGCCGCCTGAAAGGGAGGAATAGTCAGAGCGATAAGAGGCACGGCGATCACCCCCAATCCGCCACCAAATCCTCCTTTGCCAATGCCGTAGACCAGAACCGCTGGAATAGCAGTCAAATAAAAGTAGTAGTCGTCAATCATAATAATATCTCAATAATAAGCAGAGAATAAATGAGCTAATCAAAGACGTCATAATAATCTATTTAATATATGCATCACGACGTTGATGAAGAACTTTGAATTTATATAGAAGGGAAATTAAATAAACCAGGTCTTATATTAATAGAACCCCAAAAATATAAAGCGAACCCAAGTCATAAAAACCAAAAACATCCTTTCACACATGAAAACCCCCGTTTCACCAACGGGAAAGTGCGGGGTCAGGTCTTGAATTTTGCAGGCGGTTTACATATTCAACACGCCTCAATGCTTGATCTACTTTGCATTCGATGAGTTTGAATGAAAGAAAACTTTCATATGGTTGAAATCGTTTTTTGTTGCATTGCTGGTAGATTCATCACAACTTTGATATTCATCATATGAATCAATTAGCATTTAAAGTTGAAACAATAGTATTTTGAGCGACATTCGAAAAATCAAACATAGACAAAATAATTATAGGGATATCAATGAAATACATAACTAAAGTTGGCGTAGGGCTCGGTGCACTTTTTGCCATTTCTAACCTAGCGCATGCCAGCAATTATTATGCAGATGGGCGTACAACCGCTATGGGTGGCACAGGAGTGGCCTCTGGCAACTATTTATCGGCGAGTTTTATTAACCCAGCTTTACTGGCAAATAGTAAAGAAAGCGATCGCTTTGGTATTTTGCTTCCTTCTATTGGCGTGAGAGCCTTGGATCAAGATGACACTTTGTCTGATATCAACGACTTGCAAGATAACGTAGATAACTTGAACGAAAACAGTAACCAAGATGATATCGACAAGTTCGCCGATACTTTTAATGCCGTTGCTGAAAATGCACCAGTGTTTGCAGAAGCAAGTGTTGGGATTGCGGTGGCGATTCCTTTTGAGGCGGTATCTGTGGCTTTGTTTAGTCAAAACTACGTGAATGTGGTTTCTATGGTGGATGCGGAACCAATTAATAGCTCAGATTGGGCTACCATCGAGCAAGCGTATCGTAGCGCCGAAGCATCAGTGATTGGCGTGGGCGTTATGGATATTGGCGTGACATTGGCAAAGCAATTTTCGTTTGGCGAGCATCGTGTTTCGGTTGGTGTTTCACCAAAGTTTCAACAGTTACAAAGCTACTATTCCAAAAGCAGCTTAGATGATTTTGAATTGAGCGATTACGATGATTCAAAGAACACAGAGAACGTGTTTAATTTAGATCTAGGCTTTTTATATCAATGGCATGCGTTGTCTGTCGGTCTTAGCGCTAAGAACTTGATCAGCAATGAGATTGAAACCGCGCCAATATCGGGCACTTCACACATCTATCAAGTTGACTCAAACATTGCGATGGGTGTGGCTTACCAACTTGAGTATTTCACAGTTGCGGTTGATGGTGATTTGAATAAGCAAACAAGGTTTAAACACATTACCACCGATGATACTCAGTTTGTACGTGCTGGCGTAGAAGGGAATCTATTTAACTGGGCTCAGCTTCGCGTAGGTTATGAGCATGATCTAGAAGGAAACTTTAAAGACAGTATTACCGCCGGTATTGGTCTAAGTCCATTCGATGTTGTACATATTGATATTGCAGGCTCTTATGCGGATGAAACTCAGGCGGGTATTGGTCTGAATTTGTCGCTGACGCTGTAATATAAGAGTCATTCCGTAGAAGCGAAGGTTATCAGGGATACATTTGACTTATGTCTATCGATTAACAGTCATCAATGTGCTGCCGGTAATCGCTTTTGTGCCTCGATGCAAATTTCAAGACCTGACCCCGCATTCTGCCCCCGCATTATTAGTGGTGCATAAAAAACCCGAGAACTTGTTCAGTTCTCGGGTTTTCTTTTTACGGGGGATCAGTGTTGGGGTACCTCGCACTAATTAAGTGCGTTTTTGTTAAAGCATCGCTACTACGCTAACTCCAATGTCTTTGAACTAAGACGATTCATATAACTGTTTACCGCAAAGGTAAGCCCACCGACTACTATCGCCCACAACCATAGAGGCAAAATGCCGGTGGATAATGCATAGCCGATAGCAGTTGCACTAATCACACCAATGAAGCCTGGAATTAAGAAGCTATGGTTGAGTATGTATTTACCTATCTGAGTTGTCCCAGAGCGATCAAAGGTGATGGCCGCCAGATCGGATGGGTAAAATGGGAAAAAATAGTAAGCGTAACAAGCGGGTAGCACGCCAATAAGCACTTCAGCTGGGATCCCTAACGCAAAGCCAAGCGGCAACATGATGGTGAGCACGGCCGCTTGACTCTTCAAAAACACAGATGATGCATACATCGCAATGGCAAAGGTCCACGGATGTGTTTGCACGATATCTTCAACCAAACCAATGATATATGGTTTATTGTGCGCAATGATGGTGTCACTCATCCAGGCAATACCAAAGATGATGATGACCGCACTCATTCCTGCGATAAAGACGTTAGTTTTTACGATTTTTTTCGGGTCAACATTGGTGGTAAGCAAAATGATAGCGCCTACTGACAACATCAAAAATTGGAGCGCAGTCGAGGTGCTGACCCCTTTTGGTAGCAAGCCAATATCTTTACCAAACATCGCAATACAAATTACAGTGAGGATACCAAGCAAGAATACGGTTAAGCCTCGTTTTGCTTGTTTGTCTTCGTGTGCCCCTTTTGTGTGGGTGCTTGTTTCACTGGTATCGATAAGTTGCGCTTTAAATTGAGGATCTTTACAACGCTCTAAAAACTCAGGGTCTTCGCTAAGATCTTTACCGCGTTTAAGGCTCCAAGTGGCGGCTAAAAGAACGCCTGTAAGCGTTGCAGGAATAGTGACTAGCAATACCTGACCTAAGGTAATATCCAGATTATTACTTGCCGCTGTTGCCATAACTACCGCCGCTGCCGCCGCAATAGGGCTAGCAGTAATACCCATTTGAGAGGCGACGGTTGAGATAGCCATCGGTCTTTCGGGGCGAATACCACGCTTTATACTGACATCGTATATTACTGGTAATAGAGGGTAGACGGAGTGACCTGTGCCGACCAATACCGTTAAGAAATAGGTACATAACGGCCCTAAAAAAACCACTTTTGAAGGGTGTTTCCTTAGCAGGATCTCAGCATATTTAACCAATAATTTGAGGCCGCCAGTGGCTTCAAGTGTGGCGGATGCGGCAACTACAGCAAGGATGATCAGCATGACCCCGATAGGCGGTTGACCCGGCGCAATACCAAATACAAAACTGAGAACAGAAACGCCTAATCCGCCAAGCAAGCCAAACGCAATACCGCCATAGCGGATTCCGACAAATATAACGGCTAAAAGTAACAACATGTGCACATAAAACATAACCACTCCTTTATGCTAATGACTGTCCTCATAGTACGTTTGTTGCTATGTACTTTTTATGATCTGTATAGGAAATAAATTGCACAACAGGACAGATTTGCAAATATCGGAGGTTAGTCACCTTGTTGCATTTGTGGGGTCTTAGTGTAATTGGTTTGTAGCTTGTTTTGCGGGGTTTTAATCGGTGGTAATCATGGTTAGGTATTACTAGTCGCCAGAGTTTAACCGCTCAACCTCCAAGCTTAACAACCTTCGACAATGGAACCAGAATAATAAACGCCTTTAGTTGCTTCATTAATATAAAACGCGTAGCAACCATTGGATTTCAGCACATAGCCTCTTGGCCAAATATAAGAGGCACGATCTTGTCCGCCATTTTGCGTCAGAGGATAATCTGGCACCGCAACATAACCATTCTTGCCGGGAAACATATTTCCTAAAATGCAAAATTCAGGTTCACTACAAGGAACGGTTTGCCAATTGCGCGTCCATGAAGGGGGAACTTCAATATTAAGCAGTGCACGCAGTGTTCCTGCGCTGGCGGCCGGCATTCCACCGGTCAGTGAAATGGTTTGACCTTGGTAGTCAATGGAGGTGTCTGCATTGTCGATGGCAATTTTTGCATCGGCAAAAGAAAGTGAGGATGCTAGAGCGGCTTCAACCCCTTTGATACTGGCTTCAAAGGCATTGTTTGAGAAGTTAAGAAAGCGCGGAGCAGCCACTACCGCCAGTGTTGCAACAATGACAAGTGCCACTATTAGCTCTATTAAGGTAAATCCTTGCTGTTGCTTTCGTTGCTGTTGTTTTGGCCACGGTTGATTTCGCACGTCCCATCCTTAGGATTTGTTACCAATCTACGTGCATATTAACATATCAATACATTTTATTGTGACTCTAATTTTCAGTGTAGGAAAAATAGTAAAGCCACTGCATAAGCAGTGGCTTTGGTCGTAGCATTGTGTTGGATCATAGGTGCGACGGGGCGATTAAAACAGGTAACCAAGTGTCCAAGAGACTGTGTAATATTCGTTATCATCGTAGCGCGAGAAATCAAATCGAAAGTCCGAGTACAGGTGCTGATTGAGATCTGCTCTGAGGCCTGCGCCAGTCACAAAACTAATTTCATTGAAGCGATATTTCGTACTGTTTAGCGTTCGAGTTTCAGATTGTCGAGCTAGCCCTAAAATTCCGTAAGGCTTAATGGCAAAGCCATTCATATGGATTTTATAGCCAATATCGGTGTCGATTTTAATATTGTAGCCGTCAAGATCTGTGGTGTGTTCAGCAAGTAAAAAGGTGTCTTTGTTTTGTGAGTAAGAAAGGTTAATGCCAAGTATCTCGTTAAGCTCATAACCGTATTCTAGTCGAATGCCATCCCCCCATTTGTCGGATTTTGTTAACCATTCCGAGGTGTTAGTACTGTTGTAACCCACGCCAACACGATGAGCTGGCTCAGACATGTTCGCCTGAACAGCGGTCGATAGTAATGAGAATGCAATAACGGTGGTAACAGTAGTGATTAAATTTTTCATGCTTAGCCTTAACTGGGGAAAACCAATCCTTTCTTCTCAATAGCTCCTTGCTTTGCTGCGCTATTGTGTTTTTATTCCCGTTATTAGGCTAATTAGCAGTGCTAATGTAGCTGATAGTTGCAGCTTATTAGTATATAGAATTACTCGAACTGCCTTGTTGTAAAAATAGAAATGACTTACTGTGAAATGAGAGAGGGATGACATCGCACACTGTCCATTGAGAGGGAAAACTAATGGCAAAAGATCGTTTTAATACGCTGGATCTTAATCTGCTCAAAACATTTTTAGTATTGAGCCAAGAGCTCAATATGCGTAAAGCATCGGAGCGACTGTTTGTTTCCCAGCCCGCCATTAGCCAGGCTCTGTAAAAGTTAAGGTTTCATTTTCAAGATGAGTTGTTTGTCAAAGCCCCGCAAGGCCTAACCGCCACTCCATTTGCGGTCGATTTGGCGCAAAAGATAGCGCCATTTTTAGATGGCTTAGCTACAGTATTAAATGAAAAAACCGAGTTTGCCGCAGCAGAGCTAAGCGGCGCATTAAAAATAGCAGTAGCGCCAATTGTGTTGACCTCTTTATCTGGCGCGCTATTTCAACATCTAAAACTGGTTGCTCCCAATGCCACCATAGAGCTCATCGGGTGGAACAAAGAAACATTAAATGATATCCGTAGCGGCGAGATTTTATTTGGCATCAGTATGGAGCAAAAGCTAATCCAAAGCGTCAGCGCCAGAGCCTTAGTAGAGCTTAATAGCCGGGTTATCGTCAGAAAAGATCATCCCCTAACTCACAGCGAAGTAACGCCAAAAGCGCTAGAGCCATTTGCGATAGCATCCATTCATACTGCGGGGTGGAATGACAATAAAACACTGGCCGCAGATGTAATGAAAGAACAAGGGTTAACACCAACGATAGGTTTTCGCTCTGAGTTCGTGATGGCAGTGGTCGATGTAATAGAACATACCGACTTCTTTATGCCGCACTCCGATTTGTTCCCTCTAAAACGCTTCCCAAATCTAAAAGCGCTTACCCCTATAGTAAACGGAGAGCAAATGTCTTTTACGGTGTTTTGTTATTTTCATACCAAGTACACGAATTCAGCATTGATTTCGTGGCTTGAGCGACAAGTGAGGCTGGTTATTGAACAAGAGCGTATGGAGTAGGGATGAGGAACATAGGCCTGCTTGTTTTAATTTACGCAGACATCAGCGATAGCGAATAAGGCGATTATGACACTACGAGTTGTACCAGAATTGTATTGCTTCGATATGAGCATCAGTAAATCTTATTTTATCGACGTATTAGGCTTCTCGGTGAAGTACGAGCGTCCTGAAGAAGACTTTGCCTACCTTACCTGTGAGGGTGTTGATTTGATGCTAGAAGGTCTCAAAGGAAATAGCCGCAAATGGACTTCGGGCCGTTTAGATTTTCCACTAGGACGAGGCATAAACTTTCAGTGGGATGTGACTGATATAGAGGCACTGTATGGCAACGTTAGAGCAAGGGCCGCGGATTCAATCTATTTGGCTATGGAGTCAAAGGAATATCAATGTGGCCATGCTGTGATCACGCAAAAACAGTTTATTGTTCAAACACCTGACGGTTATTTATTTCGATTTTGTCAGGATGTGGATTAAAGCTTTTCATTATGGTTATCGATGAAACAATGCAGGAGCATAAAGGCATTTTGTACTATTGCTGTTTACCTTATTCATATCCCCTAAATTCTTTACTTCTGAACTCATATCAAATTACCTGAACACATAACAGGTATGCATATTCGATCTTTGATTGCAGGGTATGGCATAGGTATCTTGTGCTCAACAACAAGACCCTAAGCTCTGATTTTGCAAAGAATCTGTATGAGGAAAGATCAAATGAAAACAATCTCTAACATTGTATCTGTTCTAGCATTACTTACTTCAACCAGCGTATTGGCCAATACCGATTGGTACGTTGGTGGCGGCACCTCGCATGGCAGTAACGTTCAAGGTGATACCGCAATTGTTGAGCTCGGATACAATGGTGAGATATTTGGTGGTTCTCTATATGGAGGTAAAGGTGACTCTGTTATCGAGCAAGATACGCCACAATATAACAGTGATGACGGTTACTTTGTCGGTACTGAACTTGAAGCCGGTTGGAAGTTTCACTTAGGCCAAGATTTCACCATCAAACCGTACGCACTAATAGGCTACGAGCTGCAAATTATCGACGAGCAAGCCGCCAAAGATCTACTGGCTAGCGGAACGGTCAGATACGGCGCAGGCGTACATTCAACATGGAAAATGTTTTACCTAGACGTTGAAGTGGCAGAGCATCGATGGGAAGCCGATAAACTTGAAGACCGTTTTGGTGAATATGATGAAAGTGTGGCGACTGTGACTGTCGGTTTTACGTGGTAGCGTCGATGCAAATGAAAATGCACTTTAGATAGTTACTCGTCCAGTTTTCTAGAGCAGCGACTCCTCTTATCAAAGAGGCGTCGCACAAAATCTCTATCTGAAATGGGAGTCGTCAAATATCAACATGTTGATTTACTTGCAAATAACGTTCGCGACTATCAATCCATTCCAAAACTTTATCTACATCTGCTTTCGGCATAAGGCTATCTTGATAGATACATTTGATTTTATTCTTTTGCTTTAACAAAGTCGTTATCAACTTCTGAGCCAACTTTCGGCTCAATCCAATCTTTTCACCAAAATTCAAAAAATCATAACCGGTATAAGTGCAGTGAGAATGTTGGCCACTTGACGCATTGTTGTTGCCTTCTTCCTCAGCCAGTAACGGTAGCGCTAAGCTGTTTTCATTTGCGATATAACCTTTGTAAGGCGCAACTGAAACATAATCATACACTGGTGCGAGCGTAGCCTTTTGGCCTAGAGGGTGTAACAAGCCGAAATTACGAAGATGTAGATCGTTATTACCTAGAAAATAGGCCGCTAAAACACGGTTGAAAAGCTCACGCTTAAACGCAAGGCTTGAATCTATATTTCTAATCATAAACAGACAAGCTTGTTCGTAGCTAATATAGCCTTCGTCATCATTTTTAATCTTGCCGTATTTTTCTGCTACTCCCATAGCACCATCAAGTTGTTCTTGATGAATCACTTCTTTATCAAATAGTCGACGATCGTAACGACGAATTAAAAATGCAACTTCACCGTCAGATAATTCACTTTTAAAGCGCACCAAACCAAATGGTGGCAGATCAAAGCCTAATTGCTTCATAGCGAGCATGGTAGCGTGCTCATTAGCCGCGAGATTTGGGAAATTTTGTGGCGAAGGTTTAAGGATAAATTGCGCTTGATGCTCAACCATGTTTAACAAACCATCTGCATCAAGTGCTAACGATAACTTCGGTTGATAGCCCGATATACTCATGCCTTTCTGTTTTATTGGACCTTCGATTAAAAAGTCTTCACGAGTAAAGGGAAGTTGCATCTTGTTTCGACTAGAACCTAATAGTTCTTTTACTTCTGATCGTAAATATTCATCTTGATAGCGAGTATTGCTATCAAGTAGTGCAAGACTTATTAAGCTTCTATCACTAGGATACATCATCCAGCCTCATTAATTGAACAGCTCCAAGCAGATCATAACCATTGGCGATTAACATACCCAATATGTCACGCTCATCAATTTTCTGTTGTTCAGAGAAACTTCTCTTAAGCCAGCCTTCAGGTGCCAGACTCTGAAAATACGGATGTAGTTGTTCAGTTTCAAATCGGCGTGTACTCACTGGTAAGCTAAGCGATAGAGATTGACCTCGATAGTTTTTGTCATACTCGAACACATAACCAGTTGCACTCTGAGTTAAAACACCACAAAACTCACCGTAAAGTAGCACTTTTACTTTTCGATCCAAATTTTCATCCCTAATTCGTTCGCGACAACTAAAAAATTCTCTAGTGAAGTATTTGCTGGATCTTTCATTATCCTCATCAATGTAGAACGAGATATATCTGTCTGTAATTCTAGATCTTCATAAGAAATGCCTTTCCTTCTCTCTCGTAAATCATTGATAAGTAGTTTTTTATCAAATATTGAATAGGAGGGAACAGGTGAATTTGATGCATCTTCTATATCAGAGAGTATTTCTTCCATATTAGCTGATATGTGCTGTAGTTCTTTACGAAGTTGGAAGAGTTTGGGATTCATATTTTACCTGATGTGTCATATTTGAAAGTAAATACCATTAATATGCACTTTAGTACCATATATCACCAAAGTAAAGCGATGAATGTTTCTTTATGATACTTTTGGTTGCTATTCTGTTTTGTTGTTCCATATATGAATAGTGATGATTTTCAAACCGATGCCGTTCTTTTTGGTTCAATAAATTCGGTTTGTAGTGGCATAGTGAATTTAGCCACCTTTATGTCTGCTGAATTACCCAAGGCAGTCTGAAAAATCAGAATGTGTTTTGATTTGTAATTCGATTTCCCCAAAACTTCTCAGCGCGATCACCTAACGATCCGCACTCTCTCAACTCAGGTCGCAACAGGCCTCTAAATAACTCACCAACCAAACTATCAACTATCGGAAGCCGTTCCGGTTTGAATTGCTAGGGCTTCTGGGTAGCCTCTGTCTCTCGCCAATGCTTTAGCTCGCAGCTCTATCTTCTCTAAGGATAAAGCTGATAAGTATGGATGGGCCTGCTCGATAGTGATTCCAGAACTCATCTCAGGTGCCGTTAAAGTTTGTTCAGCACTACTTAAATCTTGCAACTGTTGCTTAATCTTACGTGCTGCCTGATAGGCTGATGAGGCCTTTACCAGCTCAATCCGTGCATAGTTGTTTTGGGTGAATGAGACATCAGCGACGCGCAGACTTGGATCTTCACCTGGAATTTGCTGAGCACCAAAAAGAGGTTTTCCGCCTACGGTTGCCTTTGAAAATGTGGGGATATGCTGACTCATATGTCCAATGGCATTTTGGGTGCGCTGTTGAATCGCCATTTCAGGCCATCCATGAGTGATTTTGGCCTCAAGCTCTGATGGCAATCGAGGTTGTGAGCTTGGTTCTTCACTTGCTACCAAGCCCTTGTCAAACAAGGTGATAGATTCGGTCATACCGTGGACTTGAAAGTAACCATTACTATACGGGGTTAGCTGCGCCATGCCTTGAGGTGTGCCTCTCTCACCATGGAAAATCACCTCAGGCCAGTGTATGCCACTGCTTTCCCAGTGCGTTATGAATGCAGACTTAAACTCCACGAATCGCTTTTGTGACTGCTTGGTCAGGTCATCTATAGTGCCCGTTTTATACCCTGTGGCATTCACCAGATAATCCACAACGATGTGTTGCTTCTCACCCTGTTTTGGCTGGTAGGTTAAATGCCATTGGTTATTTTCATAGCGCGCCTCTTCCAAGCGACATCCCATCTTCAAATGAGCATGAGGATGATGCTCTAGAGTGAGGGTGACACTGGCTGCAAGACGAAAAACGCTCAGGCCAAATTCTTGAACAACCACAACTGGATACTTGAGCTTATCTAGGTCAACGAATTGAGCAAAGGGAATCATCCAGTCGTCATGACTCGATGGATTGTTGGGTTGCTTGTGGTCACGAAGCGCCTCTAATTGTTCACGGCTGTATTGCGAGTAATACTGGTCCGGCTCGCCTAATACGGCATTTAGAGGGTCTTGTGAGACCAAGGATTGATAGCTTTGTTTGATAACAGAAAGGCGAGGCAGTAGGGCATCTGGCTCATTACTATCAGTAAGTGGCGTTGCAATAACCGTAGGTCGTGCGTTCACGGCATACGGGAAAAGACGCACTGTCTCAATCGACTGCTTAAGTAACGCTGTACATTGCTGTTGAGAGATCTCTCGATAAAGATTACCACCAGCATGAAGATGACAAATGGGTGGACCATTAACTAAGCCATCACTTTGCTCAATCAAAGTGACGTCTATACGCTGTTCAGCAAGATGTAGCGCAGTCGTAGAGCCAGCGATCCCACCACCAATAACCGCAACACGGAGCGAAGTTTGCACTTGTTCAGCCACGAACTATTTATCCTTTATTCCTAATACATACTAATTTGCTTTTAACCAATTAGCTGTTGATCAAACTGTGCATACTCTACAGGCGATAGCCGTTTATTGGAACCATGTCAGGGCGTTACATGGTAAACATCTCTATGTAGTCGCAGACTTTGGGCGCGATCTCTATAGATACAAGTCTTTATCATTTGGAATATGGCTTTCCCTGATTACAGGAGAGCCAATATGATGCTGCGTATACTGAATAAATTCGCTGATAAGTAAGGCCTGTTTTCGGTGCGGATAGATAGCGTAGCAGATGCCTGTATCCATAGCGGAAAGCTTATGATCCGTCAGCAGAGGCACTAGCCTTGTTTCAGAGATCGGCTGATCGAGATTAAACCAGTCGATCAGCGCATAATCTGAGCCTCCTTTTAGCGCTCCCGCAATAGTGCGCACATCACTGATCTTATAGTTGCTCTGCATTCTAAAGGTGACCATATTGCTTTTAAGATCTCTCCTATGCAAAAAACAAGACCTGACCCCGTTTTCTTTTCAGTTAACAACTTTATAAATAGTCATGTTGTGGTTCGCTCAACCAACAACTTTCGCAACTTACGGTAGTTCCCATTCACTTCTGGTGTTGTTACCGTACATTTTTTCAAACTCGGGGATATTTGACTCCCAACATGGCGTTCCTTCACCAATATGTTCTTTCACTGCATCAAGGAACAAGCGTGTACGCATTGGCATTTCACGATGTGGGTAGACTGCGTAGAACGAGCTATAAGAGGCCAACTTGATATCAGTCATTATGGGAACCAATTTACCTGACAATACTTCATCTTGGATATGAACCGAAGGGATCTTACAGTAAAGTCGACCTGCTAGTGCCATTTGAACAACAAAATCAATATCACTTCCAAAATAAATACAATTCATTGGTATTGTTTGTATATGCTTTTGATTATCAATATATTTTATTTGAGTGACCCGAAAAGTTTCTGTTGCAAATCCCCCTGCAGGTAATCGTTCTAAATCTTCAATAGATTGGGGTTCACCGTATTTACTCAGAAAATCAGGTGAAGCAACTAATACCGAGCGGTTTCTAGCTAAGTGGCGAGCAACCATTGACGAATCTTGAAGTTGGCCTGCTCTAAAAGCAATATCAAAGCCTTCTCCAATAACATCGACAATGCGGTTGTTTGTGTGAAGCTCAATAATCACTTCAGGGTAGCGTTCTTGAAATTCTGCAATCACAGGTTGCAGTATATTTTTAGCTAATGAGGTGATAGCTGTTATTTTTATGAGCCCTTTGGGCTCCGTATGATAATTTTGCGCGACCTGAATGGTATTTCTTAAACTGTCACGTAATACTTCAGCTCTTCGTTTTACTTCCACACCAGCAACAGTCAGCGAAAGTGTTCTAGGCGAACGATTTAATAATCTGACTTCAAGTTCTTTTTCAAGCTTTGAGGGCTGCTTTGAAACCACTGAGCGATCAATATTACGAAGTTCGGCAGCTTTTCCGTAAGAACCTTGCTCTGCAACATCAAGAAATAAGAGTAGTCGACTTGTGATATCCATTTTATTCCTCTCAAAATCTACGATGCCAATTTGGCACTATAATAGTGCCATTCTATGTCTATTTAAGCATCAATAGTATCCGTATTATTATCGATACACAACGGCATAAAGAGTGAGATCAATTATGGAATCAGTAACACCAAAGAACGAATTTACTTCCACTGTAGGTACTGCAAGCAATGCGCATGAAAAAAGTATTTTGCCATCTAATCCTGAAGGTTACGAAGGAAACATAGCGGTTTGTACTGTATTAACTGTCATAAGTGCAATGGAGGTTGAAACCGATAATATGTGGGATAGGCACAAACAATGGCTAAAAACCACACATGGTCCTTGGGGTTTGATTTCATATACGATTGCAAAGCATAAAGAACTAAAACATCCTTTAGATCCTAAAAATAATGACACTACAGATCGAATCGTATATGTGATCCACGAAATATATAAGAACATCGACGGGCTTAAAAAACACTACGCCGAGTGTATGCAGGGTCACTATGTGGAAGATTTTATTAGAATCTGCTCTGCTGAGGGTAATTCTTTAACCGTGCTCCAAGGTTCAGCCATTACTCATTCACTGCTTCCAAAAGATTGCGATTTTCCGATCATGTTTAATTCATAAAGATTGATAGTTGCTCAGTGAGTGACCGGTTGTGATGAAAAAGAGTGAAGCTCAACCCCAGAGTCGTTAAATGAATTTCGGAGTGAGTCTACAGAGCTCAGTATTGCTTGTTTGGTTTCTTTAGGTGAATCCCTAGATATATCCACATTATCTAGGGATTTTAGAATTTGAGAAATAATGGGCGCACTTCGCCTGATGGCAATAGGACGAGATTTGGTTTTTAGACTGAATTTAAAGTCGAACGGATAGCCTTGCTGTACAAGTGCTTTGGGGGTACAAACGCGGACGAAATAGACGTAATGACGACTTTTATATAGATACATTGACTCACCAGAGCGTTTTCAGGGACTCAGAAACGGAAAAGCCCCTGATAAATCAGGGCTTTAAATGTGGTGGAGAGATAGGAGTTTGAACCCAAAGGTCACTCTTAAAAAGCACTGTAATTACAATTGTTTACGACTGATTTCAAAAATCAAAGTAGTGTATTTGTCAAGTACATATTAAAGGTCATTTTTTGCGGATTTGCCAAAAAATTTAGTAGTCATTTACAACCGATCCACATTGATACTTGCGATAAGCTTGCCTTGTCGCAAAACAATGGTAACCCGCAGCTCATATTGCACTTTTTCTCCGAAAAAGATGCAATATGAGCTGCGGGCAAGAGAAGCCTCTCTTGACTCTCTAGATTCTTCGAGCCCTTAAGAAGGTGTGGTATGAAGACAATCCGATTCTTTCATCGTCGAGTTAACTACAACTTCGCAGAATAGAGCAAAATGTATAGTAAAAATGCCATGCATCGCGAAGCACTCTTAAACAGGTTTGTTAGGCACCGTTTACAAACAACTCATTAATTGCTGTATGTATTTAGGCTCGAAACTGCTCTTTATCATCTTTGGACGGCGTATTATCAACCTTAATTTCAGGTGCTTCGCATTTTAAAGTTTCTGCGTTGATGCGCCCTAGCAGACCAAGAATAGCGGCAGTGAAATGCTCTCTCGGAGATATCGTTGATTCATGATAAGACAGAGATAGCCCCTTACACTGATCTGGTATTTTTTCTGAATTGAAATCCATAGGAGTTGCGACATGAGCGAACTGATTTCGAATCTTTTTTATGACGTTCAAGTCAGTTTTTCAGCTTTTGATATTTTGCCCAAATAATACGCCATATTTATTCTTGCAGAGAATGTTGAAAGTGGCGCAGTACCGTCAAACAACTCTTTCTCGATTTTTTTGTCCGTAGCAAGAGCACAGTACAAAAGATCAGACAGTGCAGAATCAATATATGATGTCGCATACAATGCACAACCTCTATCTGATTCTTTTGCTAGCTCACTTCTCAAAGCTTTTCTCTTTTCAACTAATTGTTTTAGGTATTCTTCTGAATTCATATCAATCTTCGTACGTTAAATTACTTTGGTGCCTAACGTCCTGCTAAATGGCAAAAACGTTTGGCGTAAAATTTCGCTTGAAAGCGATAATGCCGAGCGTTTTTGTCCCTTTAAGCAGTTTGTTAACAGTATGCTTTCACCTTACTCTTCGACAATCATATGAATATCTATAAAGGAGCTGAGTGTAGACTTTTTGCGTCGATATTTGTTGATAGCATGATTGCTATTGGTTTTATCTTTCGGAGGTACTGGTATCTCTGGTAATTCTTGAACCAAATATTTGCACTCTTTAGCGACTAAGTTGCGGTCATTTAAGTCACAGATGTTGTCCATTAATCTTGATAGTTCATCTTGAACATCATCAACTTTTTCAACAATGTCGGAAGCAAGCATCGCGCCGTTTGCGCCACTTTTAATTCTTTCTAGCTGATTCAATACCTTATGAACAGAGCCAATTATTCCAGTCCTAGCTTCAACCCGAATGACATCATGGTGTTTCGCTTTGGTTTGATACAAAGACTCCGATATGATTGCATCTGACAACCACTTTGAATCCGAATAGAGCAGTTGAAGACCTTCTCTAAAATCTTTGTATGAGCTAATGCCTTGTAGTAGAAGCATTAATGTACCGATAACAGTTACTCGTGTTTTAATCGACCCTTCTTCAAACTCAATATTTATATCAAGCCCTTCGGATAAAAAAAACTCTGTACGACTTAACGCAAAAGCTCTTATGCTTTCTTTGAACGCTTCAAGCTGTTCTTTAGTTTCAATTCCCGATGGTTCAACATGAATATACGCCTGACTAAGAATGTTTTTATTTATGTAATCAGCCACGAAACTTCCTCAATACTTTTAACATTGTTAATAACAGGCCTGCTCGTTTTTCTGTTTGCTTAATTTTCATTAAAGGTACCATAACCCAATGAAATATAATGTATATATATCACCTTTCGCACTCTGCATTTACGTAAAAATGAGCTTGCGTGTTATCACTTTTTAACAATACTCATTATCTTAGAGGTGAATAGTGCTAATCCTATGCTTAACAATAACTTACTAAATATTCTACTGACAAAATGAGACTGGACTCTAGATAAAACAAGCCATTTTTATACAACGGGATTCAAGCTCCTTCATTATTGGCTCCAGCGAAGCATAATGATGTATTAGGAAGCTAAGCGGTACTTCTCTTGCTCGCTGTTATTGTTCATCTTTATCGCTAGAAAAGTGTAAATATTTAGAATGTTTGTTCAAGGAGGGTGACTATATGAGCGCAAGATCACCAAGCTCGAACTTCGTTATTGCCTCGACTAGATGTTTATATTGGAGTGCTTTGTCGTATCAACCAAAAGTCATTGATTAGTGTTTATGTCCAACGATCTGCGCCACTACATGTTCTTCAACATATCGATAAAAGTATGACGAAAAGAGTAAGCGGTTGCTCGCTCACCAGCCCTATATCCCGTAGCATTAAGCCTCTGACTGCTTCCTAGGTTGGTAAATTTGATTGTTGGCTGTTCGGAGTCCAGATTGATGTCTCTTACGTTCAACTGGTATACCTCAGAAGGTCGGCATCCATAAAAGATCATCAAGAAGGTGATCCATTTTAAACCGCTCTGATTGTTTCTTGTAATGCGAAGTGGCAGTGGCATTCCATGCGCCGCACCAAGGCGACACTGATCCAAAACATTCGGGCTGTGCAATTATTGTTTGGCCATGGGAAGTTGGATAATACCATTCATTATCTAAGCGTAGAAATAGGACGCTCTGAACATCTCTGAGGGGATAGAGTTACAGTTATCTTGTCGTATTTTTTATATAGAGGTCATTTTTAACTGTATTAACATAAATACCTATAAAACAATGTTTTATGGTATTCATTACTTTTTGTATTGCCGTATTTTATTATTTGAGTATGCCGTATTTCTTCCTGTCATAATAAGGTTGCGTTATACTAGCAACACTTATGAAAGTTAGGAGGTTCAAATGACAGCAGTTGATCGTGTTTTTCAAAAGATAAAGCGCTCCAGACGCTATGTTTTTGAGCGTAAAGACTTTGATGGTTTTGCTAGCTACGATCAAATCGGTCGTGCATTAAGGCAACTGGTTAAGCAAGGCGAGTTAATAAAACTTGGTTATGGACTGTACACCAAAGCCCGCATTAACAGCCTAACCGGAAGACCGATGCCCACGAACCCAGGCGGAAGTGATGCCCTGATGCGTGAGATATTAAAGATGAAAGGTGTCGATTTTGAAATGGACAGCCTATCTTTGCAAAGCTTATCAGGAGAAAGTACCCAAATCCCATCCTCTGTTCAATACTCATGGAACCCCAAACAGTTTAATCGCAAATTGGCTGTCGGTAACCGGGTATTAAACTCGCCGAGTTAATATGGAAAAATTAAAACAACAATTTCTTGAGGCTTCCGATGCACTTGAACTCGGAAACCCAGCCATTATTGAAAAAGATTACTGGGTCGTTGCGCTACTGTCTGATCTAGCTGAAATGAAGCCTAATTCTCATCAAATGGTCTTTTCTGGCGGGACTGCTCTAGCAAAGTCCAATGTTAAAATTCTTAGAATGTCAGAAGACGTAGACATTAAACTGATACCGAAACCAGCGTTTGATGAGTTAAGTCGCGCCAAAAAGAAAGCGGCTCGTAAGGTATGCATTAAAGAGGTTGAGCAAGTGATCACTCGATCAGAGCGTTTCACCGTTGAGTCGCGAATAGTTCGTGATGAGTATCGCTATGTTGAACTTGAACTCAGGTACCCTCAGCAGTTTAGTCAAGCACCATGTCTTCGCCCCATTATTAAGCTGGAATTGATGGAGACTATCCCATTACTTGATGTAGAAGCTCGCAGCATTCAATCATTGGTTTCGGAGTTATATAAACAACCACAAGAAGTGGAGGTGTTTGATTGCGTCTCGACCCATGCAACCTTGGTTGAAAAAGTGATTTCAATGTTGCGCCGTACCATGTCAGTTAAGCGAAATGCACAGCGTAAGGATGACGCCACGTTAGTACGACATATCTATGATGTTTACTGCATTTTGAAGGCTGAGGAACTGACTGATCACCTCGTTCTGAAAACACTAACACCGTTATTTAAAACGGTGTTGGAAGAAGATGTTGAGCGTTTTGGTAATCAGCATGCAGAGTTCGTCTCCCATCCTAAACAAGAGCTACAGCTCGGGCTGAAAGAGCTTGAAGAAAACCCAGTTTTTCGACAACGCTTTCAAGACTTTGTTACCCCTATGGTGTTTAACACTGAGCCTCATGATTTTGATACCTGCTTTGTCTCTTTCAAACACGTAGCAGAATCGCTAATTAAAACAATATAATCTATTTGAGTATCATTTCATGCCGCATTCATCAATCAAGATGAGATCAACAAAGCCGTATGGGAGAGTAGGTTTTTAATCTGTTTACTAGACCATTTTTCTCTTTGTTCAGATGCAAATTTCTCAGATTTAAACGTAACAGTTAACCCCTCAAAAGGGTTTCGAGGAAAGTGTTGTTTTAGAGTGAGCCATTTCAAAAATTGTTTTGCTGCCCCCCAAAAGTCCTTCTTGGTTTTGGCGCTTTTATCCCATGACTGTAGGTTGCTCCCAAACTCCATCAAATCCGAAGCGGTGATCTGAGTAATACTGATTTTTTTATTTTTGAAGTAATCAAGGAAATAAAGGGTTCGTTTGTTTAACTGATGGACGGTTAGGTGTGTGATCCGCGCTTTTTGTTTCGACGTGATGAATTCTTCTTGCCAACGATACCCTTGAGCAAAGTTTCGTTTAATTGATTTGACGGTTTGTTGCTTTGTATCTGCTTGAGATGAAAAAGAGTGAAGCTCAACCCCAGAGTCGTTAAATGAATTTCGGAGTGAGTCTACAGGGCTCAGTATTGCTTGTTTGGTTTCTTTAGGTGAATCCCTAGATATATCCACATTATCTAGGGATTTTAGAATTTGAGAAATAATGGGCGCACTTCGCCTGATGGCAATAGGACGAGATTTGGTTTTTAGACTGAATTTAAAGTCGAACGGATAGCCTTGCTGTACAAGTGCTTTGGGGGTACAAACGCGGACGAAATAGACGTAATGACGACTTTTATATAGATACATTGACTCACCTGATTGACTCACCAGAGCGTTTTCAGGGACTCAGAAACGGAAAAATCCCTGATAAATCAGGGCGTTAAATGTGGCGGAGAGATAGGGATTTGAACCCTAGAACCGCTATTAACGGTTGCCGGTTTTCAAGACCGGTGCTTTCGACCACTCAGCCATCTCTCCGTGTGGCGCTAATATTATAAAGCTTGAGAAAGGTTGTAAAGTACTAAGTTGTTCGTTTGCTTGGTTTTTAAGCATATTTAGTTATTTAATTTGGGGTGGGTCGTATTTGATGTGATCTGGGGCATTTCTGGGGATATTTCGCTGTTCTTTGTAGGCTTAAACTTATGTAACGACAACAAAAAAGAGAGCCGAAGCTCTCTTTTAAATACTCTCTTTTAAATAGTAGCGTTGTTAGGTTTGCAACCTGCTTACACCTTTACAGGATTAATCTTGAGCATAGAAACGTTTGGTTTCTGATAAGCCTTGCATAATCACAGAAAGTTTTGGTTTGGCGTCACGTTCACGGCGATAGTCGTGGTTGTACACTTTGTAGTTTCCGTAGCGGTCTAGCACTGTGATTTCGTTGCTGGAAATCAAAGCGAACTCGCGGGCGTCACCTGCCATTGTCCAGCGGCGTTTGCTTGGGTCAAATAAGTTCTTACCGCTGCTAAAGTCGACAGGGTTCGAGGTAACGCCGAGTAAGTCTTGCATTAAGGTCACTGATAAATCGAAGTGACTGGTTACGTGCGTGTACTCATGTGCGGGTTTATTCGGCCAATGGATTACCATAGGGACTTGCAACTGGTATTTACTGTAGTTGCTGTTCGCGCCCCAGCTGTTGGTCTTGGTTTCGTTGAACTCCCAACCGTGATCTGAGGTGATGACAACGACTGTGTTATCCAACAATTGCTGTTCTTTTAAGGTATCGAGAATTTGTGAAATAGACTGGTCTATTTTACTGGTCGATGTGACGTAGGCTTTTTGCAGAACCGATTTGGCATCTTTATTAGAGATGTTGTCCACATGGTCTTCAAATTGCTGCATCTGCATTAGGTGAACCACGCTAAACCAACTTTTATTGGTTTCGTTTGTGAGCCACTGCTGCCAACTTTTAACGGCTCCACGGTCCGATTTGCTTTCTACATCGGTTTGGCCTTCATCTCTATTATGAAAAATAGTGTCATTGTAGATGCTGGCAGAGAAGTCATTGCCACTAAATAAGCCTAGATCGTAATTACGGTACATTAACTGTTGTATAAACAGAGGCTCAGTTTCAAAATGACGAACGCTTGCAGAGTAGGTGGCAGGGATGCCATAAAACAAGCCAAATGCTGCGCTGTTATCGTTACCAGAACTTAGGTGTTGGCTAAAGTTTTGGTTTTGCTCAGCAAATTCATGCAAGGTTGGCATGGCATCAGGAGTCATGCTATCAGCACGCAAGTTTTCAACCATAACCACCAGTAAGTTATAGTTTTTACTTTTGTTTTTGTTGATTTGCAATACTTCTAGTGGATAGGCCAGCACTTCACTGTTGGCATCACCACGCTCAATACGTTGCTGGTATTCAGCTCTATCAAACCACCCTTGACGCTCCAAGAAGGTTTTCGCCGTCATAGGATAAGAGAGAGGGAAGTTAGCTCTTTGATTGGTGATTGGATTATAGAAAGTGGCATCTGCCCAGATATAGATCAGATGGCTAAAAATAAATCCAATAAAGAAAACAGCGGCAATCGGGCGACCGATACGCTTGTGCGACAGTTTTCTTTGCTTGCGCCAAACCCACTCGGCAAGAGCGAGTTGGACGAAGAAAATAATAGGAACAAGAACGAATAACGTCTGCCACTTGGCATTTATGGCGTTTTTGTCGTCGCTTAACAGTAACTCCCAAACAATAGGGTTAAGGTGTAAGTTGAGCTCTTGATACGCTTGGGTATCTAATAGTAATACGGTGAGACCTATGGTACTTGCCAGTACACCTAAGACCCTAAACAGTTTAAAGTTAGGGACAACAAAGGTGAGAGGGAAAAGGCATAGGATATACAAGCCAAATACTAAAAAGCCGAAATGCCCCACCCATGAAGAGGCGAGGTAAAGCTGACCAAGAAAAGTCTCTGGCCAAGGAGATTCGGCTATGTAACGCGTCCCGATAAGCATTGCGATGATGACATTGAAAAAACTGAACCAATGTCCCCAACTGACAAGCCTTGATACCCGTTCCGCGTAGGAATTACCGCTATTTACCATGAATAATCGTTCTTGTAATTAATTATTAGTCATCAACTGATGCAATCAGTGCATCTGCAAAAGTTTTAGCAATGACTTTACGTTGTCCCTTCGCCACGTTCTGATTTAGAACGTTTGTGGCGATATTACCAACCAACATCAAGCTGAGTTCTGGAGTAGACTCGTGTCTCTCTAAAACGGTAGCAATCTCAGCTAACATGGTTTCAACTTTCTCGTCACTGTATTTTGATGTAATAGGCATAGTTACTCTGCTAATGATAGTGTAAACGGCTTATGATAACCTACTCTCAATAACAACTGAAAGCACAAGAGATAGAAATATCCTATGAGTTTACAATTATCCAATGTCATTTTGCATCAATTAGTTAAAGATTCTGAGCAACAGCTTGCGGTTAACTACCGAGAATCGGCTTTATCGAACGATGCTTCTACTGAAAGTTTAGTCGCAGAACTGCACCGAGTGTTCAATGCCAAGGCGGGAAAGGGCTTCGGCACCTTTGCTGAAGAGAGCGAATTTAAAGTCTGGTTGGATGAGTCACTTGCTGAGCAGCAAGACTTTTACACTTTCTCACAAAATAGCGCCAAGCGTTTAATCTCTGAAATCAGTAAATACTCATTTGCTGAAGAAGGCTTTTTAGTGTTGGCACGTTATCAGTCGTTAGCGACCGATTATTTGTTCATTGCCTTAGTGCCATCAAATGAAAGCCTTAAAGTAACCGAAGGGCTAGAGATCAGTGCCACGGATTACCTAGATATCTCGAAAATGGATATTGCGGCACGCATCGATTTATCGACCTATCAAACGGACAGCGACTCAAATCGTTACTTAACCTTTATCAAAGGGCGAGTAGGGCGCAAAGTGGCGGATTTCTTCCTTGATTTCTTGCAAGCTGAAACAGGCTTAGATACCAAGCAGCAAAACCTTGTGCTGATGCAGGCGGTGGACGATTTTGTTGCCGATGCCAAGCTGGAAAAAGAAGAAGCCAATTCTTATCGCAAGCAAGTAGCCGATTACTGCAACGACCAAATCAAAAGTGGTGATGACGTTGAAGTAAAAGAACTCTCTCAAGAGCTGCCAAAAAGTGACGATGGCACCAGCTTTGTGGAGTTTACTCAAGAGCAAGGCTATCAGCTTGAAGAGAGCTTCCCTGGTGACAGAACCGCCGTGCGCAAATTGACTAAATTTGTTGGCGCCGGTGGCGGCTTGAATATTAGCTTTGATGCCATGTTGCTTGAAGAGCGCGTATTTTATGATGCAGAGACCGATACGCTGACTATTAAGGGCACACCACCCAATTTACGCGATCAATTGGTGCGAAAAGGCTAGTTGTGCAAAGTAAAAATAGAGAAGCGTAACGAAATGGTGAGGTTTTTTGATCTTTGTTGATAAATCTCTTGTCATTCGCTTCAACTTTTTTAAATATGTCAGGAACAATAAATTTTGATTGAGCGCGAATAATTGTATTTGTCGCTCAATCTACTTAATTACATGGAGTAATAGATGATGCGAGTAGGTTTAGTCGGCTGGCGCGGTATGGTTGGTTCGGTTTTAATGCAGCGAATGGTAGAAGAGCGTGATTTTGATCTGATAGAGCCTGTCTTTTACAGCACCTCTCAGGTTGGTATTCCGGCTCCTGTCTACATGGGTAAAGATGCAGGCATGTTACAAGACGCTTTTGATATTGAAAGTCTCAAGCAACTTGATGCTATCGTCACCTGTCAAGGTGGTAGCTACACCGAGAAAGTGTACCCTGCACTAAAACAAGCTGGCTGGAAAGGCTACTGGATTGATGCAGCTTCTACGCTGCGTATGGCTAACGACTCCATTATTACTTTAGACCCTGTTAACTTAGCTCAAATCCAACAAGGCATTCATTCTGGCACTTCTACCTTTGTTGGTGGTAACTGTACTGTAAGCTTAATGCTGATGGCACTTGGTGGCCTGTACGAGAAAGGCATGGTTGAGTGGATGAGCGCCATGACGTATCAAGCCGCTTCTGGCGCAGGTGCCAAGAATATGCGTGAGCTTATCGCGCAAATGGGCACAGTGCAGCAGTCAGTGGCGGCTGAGCTTGCCGATCCTGCTTCTTCTATCTTAGATATTGACCGTAAAGTGGCGGAGACGATTCGTTCAGACGCATTCCCAACTGATCAGTTTGGCGCGCCTCTGGCGGGTTCTTTGATCCCTTGGATTGATGTGAAACGCGAAAACGGCCAAAGCAAAGAAGAGTGGAAAGCGGGCGTTGAAGCGAACAAGATTCTTGGCTTAGACGGCAACCCAATTGCGATCGATGGTACTTGTGTACGTATCGGCGCAATGCGCTGTCACGCACAAGCGCTGACCATCAAGCTAAAACAAAATGTGCCTATGGATGAAATCGAAGAGATCATCGGTACGCATAATGACTGGGTTAAAGTGGTGCCAAACGAGCGCGATATTACCGCTCAAGAGCTAACGCCAGCTAAAGTGACTGGTACTATGTCTGTGCCTGTCGGTCGCTTGCGTAAAATGGCGATGGGCGATGACTTCCTAAATGCTTTCACTGTAGGTGATCAGCTTTTATGGGGCGCAGCAGAACCACTACGCCGTACTCTACGCATCATCTTAGAAGCGAAGTCGTAATTTAGAACTCCAGTTTTTACGTGTTTAAAAAGTAAATGTTTAAAAAGCGCCGTTTGGCGCTTTTTTTGTGGCTGTTATTTGTGAGCGCTTATTTACTGAGATTAGCAGTACAGTGATTACTACCAAGGTGACAGGCATTAGTCATAATCGCTAGGCGTGTCATTTACCTTGACCACTCTCTCTTCATGCGAGGGCAGCTCACTGCCACAATGTTTGCAATGAAAGGCATCCGGTTCATGATCGTTTTTCATGCAGTTCGGGCACATCACTAATAGCCGGTGGTTTTGATAGGTTTTCTTTTGCTGTTTTACTTCTTGGCTCATTTCCGCCGTAATAATGCCAGTAGGCACGGCTAAGATTGAGTAACCCAGTAACATGGTTAGAGATGCCACGGCTCTTCCTAGTGTCGTGACTGGGGATATATCGCCATAGCCGACAGTGGTGATGGTTACAATGGCCCAATAAATGCTGGTGGGGATGCTAGTAAAGCCATTGTCTGGCCCTTCAATTACATACAAAAGTGAGCCAAATATCGTCACCAGAATGGCGACCATACTAAAGAAGACAAATATCTTACGCCTTGAGTTCAATAGTGAACGCATGATGATGTTTGAGTCTTGAATGTACTGTACAAGTTTCAAAATTCTAAAGATGCGCATAATTCTAAGGAGGCGTACCACCCCAAGGAAGTGAGCATTTGGAATGAGTAACGCCAAGTAGAAAGGTAAGATGGCGATTAAATCAACAAAACCATAGAAGCTTTTGGCGTACGCCCAAGGTTTGGGTGAACAATATAAACGCAATAGATACTCGATAGTAAATAAAACGGTAAACAAAATTTCCAGAACCTGTAAAACATTGGCGTGTTTTTGGTTTATTGATTCAACTGAGCCCATAATCAAAACGAGCAAAGAACCTAAAATTGACAGAATTAAAGTGATATCAAACCAACGCCCAGATGGTGTGTCTGTGCGAAAAATGATCACATAAAGTTTATGTTTGAGACTGTATTCATTTTGAGGCATATCATTTCAACTTAAATCAGTAATAACAATAGGATAGCATGTAGATTTAGATTGATTTGAATAAAGCAAAGGTCGATCATCGCTTGCCATAGACGAAAAAAGCACCACTAGGGTGCTTTTTATGTGTTCATTATGTATGCAAATGTAACTGCTATAGCATTAAACCTGGGAATAATGCGCCAATTCCACCGGCAATAAACTCAATTCCGAGTGCGCCAAGTATCAAACCCATAATACGAGTGATTACGTTGATACCTGTTTGCCCTAGAAAACGTACGATGAAGGGTGCAGAGCGAAACAGTATCCAACAACAAAATGCAAAAACTAAAACCGTCAGTGTGACTGCAATATAGTCGACAGGTCCGGAATGGTTAGAGCCAAATACAATTGTTGAGCTGATTGCACCAGGTCCGGCCATTAGTGGCATTGCAAGCGGTACCACACCTACTTGTTCTTTGCTGATACTTTCCGCTTTTTCTTGTTTATTCTGTTTCTGTTCACCAAGTTGCCCGTTCATCATCGAAAAAGCAATACTCACCAAAAGAAGACCACCCGCGATACGAAACGAATCTAAAGAGATACTGAACACGTCAAGCAGGAACTGACCTGCAAACAAAGAAACAATCAAAATAACTGCAACGGCAATGTTAGCTGTCGAAGCGGTTTTTATGCGTTCTTCAGGCGATAAATGATTCGTTAACGTCACAAATATCGGCATGATTCCAACCGGATTTACAATGGCAAATAAGCCAACAAAAAACTGTAAATAAACAGCGATATCGATACCTTGCATCACTAAACCTTTAACAAAAAGAGAGGGGGAGAAAAAAGTGTCGCTACTTTAATAAAGGATGCTGTTTTACGCTAGTAAAACTTGCAATTTCATACCTGAATTAAATTAAATCAACATTGATTTTGCATTAGAAAAACTAATGAATTGGCTTGTTCCATTAATGGTAGTTGAACAACTCATTTTTGATTGTCAAGGGGAGGGCGGAAACCATGGCTTTGAACTTACTTTTTGGAGCAAATTAATAATTGTCGTATGCGAAACAATGGTTATACTAGGGTCTGGCACGTTTATTACGGCCTACAGAAAAAATAAATTACTACTTAAGATAACGGTGTTTTCGTAGTAAAGCGGTACTTTCATGGATGATATCAGTGTCGTAGAAAGCCTTATTTGTCATACAATATGGCATTTAGGCCTAACTTAGCTAATAACTATTTTGCGTATAGTTCTTTCAAACTAAGTGATCTGAATCAATTTTATTCGGAGAGTGAAATAATATACTCGTCTGTGAAAGCTATTTACTAAGTTGTGTTGTTTGGTTAACAAACCTTACTAAAAAGTTTTTAATTTTAAATATCTAGGAGACAATTATGCCTGTAACTAATATGGCTGAGCTAGACGCTCTGGTAGCACGTGTTAAAGCAGCTCAAGAAGAGTTCTCAACTTTTTCTCAAGAGAAAGTGGATGCAATCTTCCGTGCAGCTTCTTTAGCAGCTAACCAAGCTCGTATTCCTCTAGCACAGCAAGCTGTTGCTGAATCTGGCATGGGCATCGTGGAAGATAAGGTTATCAAAAACCACTTTGCATCAGAGTTTATCTACAACAAATACAAGGACGAGAAGACTTGTGGCATCTTAGAAGAAGATGACAACTTGGGTACAATGACTATCGCAGAACCTGTAGGTATCATCTGTGGTATCGTTCCAACAACAAACCCAACTTCAACTGCAATCTTCAAATCTTTAATCTCTCTTAAAACACGTAACGGCATCATCTTCTCGCCACACCCACGCGCTAAAAACTCAACTAACGACGCAGCTAAGCTTGTTCTTGAAGCAGCAGTAGCAGCAGGCGCACCAAAAGACATCATTGGTTGGATTGACCAACCTTCAGTAGAACTGTCTAACGGCCTAATGAAGCATGAAGGCATTGCACTTATCCTTGCAACTGGTGGTCCAGGCATGGTTAAAGCGGCTTACTCTTCAGGTAAACCAGCAATCGGTGTTGGCGCGGGTAACGTTCCAGTAGTTATCGATGAAACAGCAGACATCAAACGTGCGGTAGCTTCTATCCTTATGTCTAAAACCTTCGATAACGGCGTAGTTTGTGCTTCTGAGCAAGCGGCTATCGTAGTAAGCGAAGTGTATGACGAAGTTAAAGAGCGTTTCGCTTCTCACAAAGCGCACGTACTAAGCAAAGCTGACGCAAACAAAGTACGTAAAGTACTGCTTATCGACGGTAACCTAAACGCTAAAATCGTAGGTCAACCTGCTCCAGCAATCGCTGAAATGGCGGGTGTTAAAGTTCCTGCTGATACTAAAGTTCTAGTGGGTGAAGGTCTGGGTAAAGTTTCTTACGATGATGAGTTCGCTCATGAGAAACTATCTCCAACTCTAGGTCTATTCCGCGCGGATAACTTTGAAGATGCGGTTGCTCAAGCTGAAACTATGGTTGAGATTGGCGGTATCGGTCACACATCTGGTCTATACACTGACCAAGATACTAACGCTGACCGTATCCGTTACTTCGGTGACAAACTAAAAACAGCTCGTATTCTAATCAACATCCCATCGACTCACGGTGGTATTGGTGACTTGTACAACTTTAACGTTGCACCTTCTCTAACTCTAGGTTGTGGTTCTTGGGGTGGTAACTCTATCTCTGAGAACGTGGGTCCTAAGCACCTTATCAACAAGAAAACTGTAGCGAAGCGAGCTGAAAATATGTTGTGGCACAAACTACCTAAGTCTATTTACTTCCGTCGTGGCAGCCTTCCAATCGCACTTGGCGATCTAGAAGGTAAAAAACGCGCATTCCTAGTAACTGACCGTTTCCTATTTAACAACGGTTATGCAGATAGCGTAGTAAGCATTCTTAAAGCTCAAGGCATCGAAGTGCAAACTTTCTTTGATGTAGAAGCGGATCCAACATTGTCTGTTGTTGAAAAAGGCGCTGCAGCAATGCAAAGCTTCCAACCAGATGTAATCCTAGCACTTGGTGGTGGTTCACCAATGGATGCGGCTAAGATCATGTGGGTTATGTACGAGCACCCAGAAACGCACTTTGAAGAGCTAGCAATGCGCTTTATGGATATCCGTAAACGTATTTACAAGTTCCCTAAAATGGGCGCGAAAGCTGAGCTAGTATGTATCACTACTACTTCAGGTACAGGTTCTGAAGTAACACCATTTGCGGTTGTTACTGACGATGAAACTGGTGCTAAGTACCCTCTAGCGGATTACGAACTAACGCCAAACATGGCAATCGTTGATGCTAACTTAGTTATGAACATGCCTAAGTCTCTAACAGCATTTGGTGGCTACGATGCAGTGACTCACGCACTTGAAGCGTACGTTTCAGTTCTAGCGAACGAGTACTCAGATGGTCAAGCTCTACAAGCACTTAAGATGCTTAAAGAGTACCTACCATCAAGCTACAAAAATGGTGCAGCTGACCCAATCGCTCGTGAGAAAGTACACAATGCGGCAACTATTGCGGGTATCGCATTTGCACAGTCTTTCCTAGGTGTGTGTCACTCAATCGCTCACAAAATCGGTGCTGAGTTCCACTTACCACACGGTCTTGCAAACGCATTGATGATCTCTAACGTTGTTCGTTACAACGCAAACGACAACCCAACTAAACAAACTGCATTCTCTCAATACGACCGTCCGCAAGCACGTCGTCGTTACGCTGAAGTTGCTGACCACCTAGACCTAAGTCAACCAGGTGACCGCACTGCACAGAAAATTGAGCGTCTACTGACTTGGTTGGAAGAGCTTAAGAAAGAACTGGATATCCCACTGTCTATTCAAGAAGCGGGTGTTAACGAAGCAGACTTCACGGCTAAACTTGAAGAGCTATCTGTGGAAGCGTTCGATGACCAATGTACTGGTGCGAACCCACGTTACCCTCTAATCTCTGAGCTAAAAGAAGTTCTAACAACGTCTTACTACGGTAAGCCTTACGTTGAAGGTGAAACTTTTGAAGGCACTACAGTAATCAAGAAAAAAGCAGACCAAAAGCCTGCTAAAGCGAAGTAATTCGACTCTTGAAAAGTGGGCTTAGATAATAAGCCCACCGTAAATAATAAAACCCCAGTGCCGTTGTGCTCTGGGGTTTTTTGTTTATTGCGACTTTTTTCCTGTGCTATTTCTGATCACTGACTTAGTGTGATTGGCATAAGACTACAACACTACCAAGACATCACCCGCCCATTAAATGAATCGTTTGACACTATGTATTCGGTGTTTCTAATTAAATCTTCTCGGATAGTGGCAAAGCTATGTTGATGATCATCCGTGGCCAAATGGTGCACGCTGGGTAAAATACCGCCGACACGGATATCAAAAGGATGAAGTTCCTTTGCCCAGCTCTTAGTCAAGCCACTGACCATGGAGCAGATGCTTTCTGTGCCGAGTATAACGTGCGCATTTTCATTAGTTAGGATGTTTATAATGACGCCACGATTGTCATTTTTACGCATTTGTTCAGCACAAGCGTGCCCACAACTGAACAGTGATTGAACTATGTTGGAAAATTTTGCACTGAACTCTTCTGCAGGAGAGGTACTGACTAAAGTTGGCAGCGGGCGGTTTTCCCAGTGATTGATCAACACATCCACACCTTGATTGTAAAACTTCTCTATGTAGTAAAACATGGCGTCAACATGCTCTTGGGTGTCATCGGGCAGAGTGTAAGTACATACGTTGTAACCCGCAGCGAGACAATCTCGATAGGTTTCCTTTAACTGTGCAGCGCTTTTATCAGTAATGACCACTCTGGCACCTAAGGAGGCAAAGTGTAGGGCAAGTGTTTTACCCAATATGGTTCCTGCTGAGGTGATCAGCACTACTGAGTTATGTATAACCATATATTTACCTCCCCCAATTTTTAAATTGCCACTTACCCTGTTTAGCACATCAATCGTAGTAACTAACAGATCACTTAATCACTGCAATGGTATAACTGTTTAGCTTGGTATTTAGGGTACGCTTAACTAATAAGCTATCAATCAATATAGTGTTTAAAAAGTAAACAGGTTGAGTCATTTGTTACAATTGTGATATGCAACAGCTTGAGTTAAGGGGTAGGTCACATATTGTGCTGAGATAGTGTGATGAATTTCGTGGTTTTCGTCAGCTTAATCATGATTGGTGGGATGTTATGAGCTGGCGCTAGAGAAATGAAGTGATGATATTGAGCAAAAAAATAGGCCACCAAATTGGCAGCCTATTTATCGCATTTTTAGCTTATTATTTAGCTAAGTTTTCTGCAACGAAGTCCCAGTTAACAAGAGCCCAGAAGCCATTCATGTATTCTGGACGAACGTTACGGTAATCGATGTAGTAAGCGTGTTCCCACAGATCAACAGTAAGAAGCGGAGTTACGCCAGCTTCTGTTAGAGGAGTTGCTGCGTTTGAAGTGTTTACGATTGCTAGTGAACCGTCTGCATTTTTAACAAGCCAAGTCCAAGAAGAACCGAAATTGTTGATTGCAGAATCAGTGAATTTAGCTTTGAACTCTTCAAAAGAACCAAATGCAGCGTTGATAGCATCCGCTACCGCACCTGTTGGTTCGCCACCTGCTTTAGGTGCTAGACAATGCCAGTAGAAAGTGTGGTTCCAAATTTGAGCCGCGTTGTTGAATACGCCACCAGTAGAAGTTTTAACGATTTCTTCTAGTGTTTTGCCTTCAAACTCAGTGCCTGGAATTAGGCCGTTTAGCTTTACAACGTAAGTGTTGTGGTGCTTGCCGTGGTGAAAATCTAGAGTTTCAGCTGAGATATGTGGTTCTAGTGCATCTTTTGCATAAGGAAGAGCTGGTAATTCAAATGCCATTTGCTCGGTTCTCCATTTATTTGGGCTAAGCCCTAAGCTTCCCATGTAGTAAGAATATGTATTTAATAAGAAAAAGGCTCATTAAGTACATGCTACAGCGTCGTTTTGAACACGAACCACTGTACTAATACCAATCGTAGCAATCAACAGTCATTGGTATAATTCGTTGGCATTCTATCAATTTTTGGTGCTAATAAAAGGTTAGGTTGCAAAATTATAACATTTACTGGTGAGTAAATCGGGAGAATTCTTTTAAAGAATATTGTCTCAGGCCTTTAATTATGGGGCTTGCAGAGGAATATGCCCTGTTATGAAAATCGCATTAACAGTAATTTTGTTTCTGCATCAATTGGTATACTATGTGGGCACTGCAACAAGATTTGTTCAAATACGTAACAATAACCTTATTTAGTTTATGGTTTTTATTCTAAACTAGTAAGGTAAAATGGCGAGATATTATCAAGAGCACACCGACTCAGAGGTCCTTAATGGAAACCCTAGACAAAATTAAACAGCAAATCGAACAAAACACTATTCTTCTATACATGAAGGGTTCACCTAAGCTTCCAAGCTGTGGGTTTTCTTCACAAGCGTCTCAAGCTTTGATGGCGTGTGGTGAGAAGTTTGCTTACGTTGATATTCTGCAAAACCCAGATATCCGCGCAGAGCTTCCAGCTTACGCGCAATGGCCTACATTCCCTCAACTTTGGGTTGAAGGCGAGCTTGTTGGTGGCTGTGACATCATTATCGAGATGTTCCAAAAAGGCGAACTACAACCGCTAGTTAAAGAAGCGGCTGAACGCGCTGCTGGCGAATAAGTGTTTTTGTAACCTATTTTTTAGGTCAATAACTAAAAAAGGCTTCCGTTTGGAAGCCTTTTGTTTATCAGTCAGCTACAAATGTAGTCACTTTTCTAAATCATTCCCCTAAAGAACCATATCCCCTAAAGAACCATAGCGGCAATCCAGCCGAAGATGATCAAAGGAATGTTGTAGTGAATAAAGGTAGGCACAACGGTTTGCCAAATATGCTCGTGTTGACCATCAGCATTCAGACCTGAGGTTGGGCCCAAGGTTGAGTCCGAAGCAGGAGAGCCTGCATCACCTAACGCTGCAGCCGTACCGACTAGGGCCACCACTGCCATTGGTGAGAAACCAAAAGCCAGCGCTAGCGGAACGTAGATAGTCGCAATAATTGGGATAGTGGAGAACGAAGAACCAATCCCCATCGTGACCAAAAGACCGACGATTAGCATCAACAAAGCAGCCAGTGGTTTGTTGTCACCAATAGAGATCGAAAGTGACTGCACTAGCGTTTCAACACCGCCTGTGGCTTTCATTACCGCGGCAAAGCCCGCTGCGGCAATCATAATAAAGCCAATCATCGCCATCATGTGTACGCCACGGGTAAATACGTCGTGAGTCTCTTTCCATGCGATAACGCCACCAAAGGTGAACACCATGAAACCGGCTAGTGCACCGATAATCATAGAGCCTGTGTACAGCTGTACAGAAAGTGCCGCCACAATACCTAGCACAGCAACAAGAATGTGTTTTTTTTTAATGTGGTTTGGCTCAGTGTCTACATGAGTGATTTCTGTTTCTTGGTAGGTTCTTGGCTTGCGATAGCTGATGAAAATAGCAATCAATAAACCAGTGACCATACCTAAGGCAGGGAATAGCATCGCCATAGGAACATCAGAAGCGGTAATATTTGTTAGACCGTTGTCTCTTAGGTTCTTGAGCAAGATGTTATTAAGGAATATGCCACCAAAACCAATTGGCAGGACCATATATGGCGTAACAAGACCAAAGGTTAGAACACAGGCAATCATGCGGCGGTCTAGTTTTAGTTTGGCAAACACAGCAAGCAAAGGTGGGATCAGAATGGGGATAAATGCTATGTGTACAGGAATAACGTTTTGCGATGACATGGTAATAAGTACCAAAATTGCCAAAACGCCATATTTTAAAGCGGTAGACGCTGAGTCATTTTTTTGACCATTGATGCGTTTTATCGCGCTTTGAGCTAGCAAATCAGTAATACCTGATTTAGAAATGGCCACAGCAAAGGTGCCTAACATGGCGTAACTTAATGCAATGGTTGCACCGCCACCTAATCCACCTTCGAAAGCAGAAATAGTATCAGTGATGCTCATACCTGCGGTAAGTCCACCGACGATGGCACTAAATGTTAACGCAACGACAACGTTAACGCGCATCAATGCCAGCAATAGCATGATGCAAACGGATATAATTATGGGATTCATTAATCTTCTCTGATTGTGTGTTTATACCAACAATTAGGGTTGGTATTAATCTTGGTCCATCAACGGCCAGCCGCCAAGGGCTTTCCACTTATTAACAATTTTACAAAACAGTTCAGCGGTTTTTTGCGTATCGTAAAGTGCTGAATGAGCTTCTTTATTATCGAACTCTATTTGTGCAGCTTTGCACGCTTTTGCCAATACCGTTTGCCCAAAAGCCAGACCACTTAAGGTGGCAGTATCAAATGTCGCAAACGGGTGAAAAGGTACGCGTTTTAGCTTAGAGCGTTCACTCGCTTCAGAGACAAAGCCATGATCAAAGGCGGCGTTGTGGGCAACAATAATGGCGCGGCTGCATTCTGCTTGTTTTTGTTCTTTACGAACTAACTTATAAATTTCTTTGAGTGCTTCTGACTCCGGAATAGCTCCACGTAATGGGCTAAAAGGGTCAGGCATGCCTATAAAATCAAGAGCTTCTTTTTCTAAATTAGCGCCTTCAAAAGGTTCAACCTGAAAATGAATGGTACTTGCAGGATGCAGATCTCCATTTTCATCCATAGCTAGAGTCACTGCGCAAATTTCCAGCAGTGCGTCAGTTTTGGAATTAAACCCAGCTGTTTCTACATCAATAACAACAGGGAAATACCCTCTGAATCGTTTTTTTAGCGTCAAAGCTTCATTTTCTACAGTCATAACAAACAAAACATATAAATAAGGGTGAGCATTATTGCAGATTCATAACTTTTTCTAAACCTAAACATGTATTTAGCTAATGGGAAAGGTGAGAATACTCTTAAATAGTGCTGCGCAATTAATCCACACTTGCATAAAATGGGTGTGCGGAACGCGCATTATTGGGCTGAGAAAATGTCTATGAATACTAAGGTTGGCACTATTAAATAGACACAAAAAAGCGATAGTTATCAGCTAACTATCGCCTTAAATATGGCATATTTTGCGTTTAAACAGAATTATCCGTTTAGACCTGCAGATGCGTTATCACGTTGGATAAGTTCAATTTTGTAGCCGTCTGGGTCAGTCACAAATGCGATATGTGTTGAGCCACCTTTTACCGGGCCGGGTTCACGAGTGACATTGCCGCCTGCTGCTTTAATAGCATCACATGTGGCGTAAATATCTTCGTAACCGATCGCAACGTGACCGAAGGCATCACCTAGGTCGTATTGAGTTGTGCCCCAGTTGTAAGTCAATTCAATCACGGCACCTTGAGACTCATCACCAAAGCCAACAAAGGCAAGAGTGTATTCATACTCTTTGTTTTCGTTTTTACGTAGCAATTCCATACCCATAACCTTGGTATAGAATTCGATAGATTTGTCTAAATCACCCACGCGAAGCATGGTGTGTAATACGCGACCTTGAGACATGCTGTTTCCTTGATTATTTTTGGTTGAGGATAATGGCGCTAATCTATGACTTTATCTTTAAATTCACAAAGATCTTCTATGATACAGCTCGCGCAGCGCGGTTTACGTGCAATGCAAGTGTAGCGGCCATGCAGAATGAGCCAATGATGTACATCGAGTTTAAATTCTTTCGGCACAACTTTAAGCAGTTTTTGCTCTACATCGTCGACGGTTTTACCCATGGCAAACTTAGTACGGTTTGATACACGATAGATATGGGTATCGACCGCAATGGTCGGCCAGCCAAAGGCGGTGTTAAGTACAACATTGGCTGTTTTACGTCCGACGCCGGGTAGCGCCTCTAAGGCTTCTCGGTTTTCTGGCACTTCACCATTGTGCTTTTCTAATAAGATTTTGCACGTTTTAATGGTGTTTTCTGCTTTCGAGTTAAACAAGCCAATGGTTTTTATATATTGCTTGAGTTCATCAACGCCAAGATCAAACAGTGCTTGCGGTGTATTGGCCACGGGAAATAGCTTATCCGTGGCCTTGTTAACACTGACGTCTGTTGCTTGCGCTGAAAGCAAAACGGCAATTAATAATTCAAAAGGGGAGTTCCAGTTGAGCTCCGTTTCTGGATGAGGGTTTTCCTCACGCAGTTTTTCCAATATGAGCCGACGCTTATCTTTATTCATTGAGTCCGTTTAAATATAAGATTAATTGTTAGTAACACGAGCACGTTGGATTTCTTTTTTCTCTTGCTTAGGTGCTTTCTTGGCTTGATAGCTGTCTATCCAGTTTTTTGCCGCAATTAAAAAGCCCACGCCGATAAAGGCACCCGGCGGCAACATAGCCAGCAAGAAATTACTATCGACATGATAAATTTGAATTCGCAATACGCTTGCCCAATCACCGAGTAGTAAATCAGCGCCATCAAATAAGGTGCCGTTGCCTAATATCTCACGCATTGCGCCAAGCACAACCAATACCGCAGTCATACCTAAGCCCATCCACAACCCATCTAGCACAGCCAGTAGTGGTGAATTTTTTGAAGCGTATGCTTCTGCGCGCCCGATGATGATACAGTTTGTCACAATCAGCGGAATAAAAATGCCCAGTGACAGGTAAAGTCCATACGCGTATGCATTTATGAGAAGCTGCACACAGGTGACGAGTGCGGCAATGATCATAACGAAAATAGGCAAACGGATTTCTTGCGGCACATGGTGACGAATCAAAGAGATGGTCAGGTTTGAGCTAACCAGTACCATGAGAGTCGCAATGCCAAGTCCCATTGCATTGGTCACCGTTGCCGAAACTGCCAATAACGGACACAAGCCGAGCAGTTGCACGAGTGCGGGGTTGTTGTCCCACAGTCCGTTTTTTAATAGGAGTTTTTTCTCTGACATTATTTCACCTCACATTGTGGTGACTGGTTTAAGATTTGCTCTTGGTTTTGAGAAAAGTATAAACCAGTTTTGTATACCGCTTTTACCACAGCACGCGGGGTGATGGTTGCGCCAGTAAATTGGTCAAATTGGCCGCCATCTTTACGTACGTGCCAGCTGTCGTGGTTATCTGGAGTTATGATTTTATTAGCAAAAGATAAAATCCAATCAGAGACACGCAAGTCGATTCTGTCGCCAAGCCCTGGGGTTTCATTTTGCGATAACACGCGCGTACCCAACACTTTACCTTGTAAGTCTATACCCACTAATAGCTTAATAGCGCCGTTGTAGCCATCTGGGGCGATGGTTTCAATCGCCACCGCTGTTGGTTTACCGTCTAAGGTTGCCACATACGCAGGCATGCTTTCTTGCGTGCCTAACGCTGGGTTATTTAAGTGTAGACAATTTGCGTATAGCTCATTGTCGTGCATGCTCATTGGGATAACTTGGTTGAGTTGTCCTTGTAGCTGCGCAATTTGTTGAGCCTGTATGGTGTCCTTGGTCAATAGGTGCGTTATTGAAACAACACCTGTTGTAATGCAAGCGAACATGGCAAGGATCAAACCGTTTTTCTGTATGGTTTTAAACATGATATTACTTGTGACCGTAGGTTCTTGGTTGAGTGTAGTAATCAATAAGTGGCACACACATATTGGCAATAATCACGGCAAACGCAATCCCGTCTGGGAAGCCACCAAAGGTGCGGATAATCACCACCAGTGCGCCGATGAGCGCGCCAAAAATCAATCGACCTTTGACTGTGGTGGCCGCAGACACCGGATCGGTGGCAATAAAGAACGCCCCTAGCATGGTTGCTCCAGAGAACAGCTGAAATAGGGGAGAGCCTTGTGCTCCCGGTGTAATAATAAATAGCAATACGCTCATGCCCAATACACCAGCCAATACGCCAGCAGGGATATACCACTGAATGACGCGCAGCTTCACCATCACTAAACCGCCAATCAGGAACATGATATTAATCCATTCCCAACCAAATCCAGCAATCCCAGAAAACAGTGGGCTATTGGTGATTTCAGACAGTGTTTGACCGTGGCCAAGTCCGGTTTTTACGGTATCTAATGGGGTGGCCATAGTTATGCCATCTACGCCGGTGCGTATTTGCTGTAGCGACATACCATCAATATTAAAACCGCTGAAGATTAAGGATAGCGCATCGGTTGCCCCTACCGGAGTCGATGAAATTTGTGCTGGCGTTAACCAACTGGTCATCTGCACCGGAAAAGAGATCAGCAAGACAACGTAAGCGACCATTGCCGGGTTAAAGAGGTTTTGCCCAATACCACCGTATAGGTGCTTGGCGACCACAATCGCAAAAAATAGACCGATTACCGTGATCCACCAAGGCGAGAGTGGAGGAATGGCAATCGCAAGCAATAATCCGGTTAATAGCGCACTGTTATCACGCAGAGCGCCAAAAGGTGAGCGGCCACGTAATAACATGATGACGGACTCAAAAGACCATGCCACCAAAATGGCAAACAGCACCTGTATTATCGTGCCAAAGCCAAAAAAGTAGGTTTGCGCCAAAATGCCCGGAATGGCACAAATGGCAACTAACAGCATCATATTCGACAGTGAGCGACGCTTTTGAGTGTGTGGTGAACTGGCGATAAAAAATGCCACTAGTTTTTCTCCTTAGAGTCACTGCTATCGACTTGTTGAGCCGCTTTTCTTGCTTTTGCCCGTGCAATCGCCGCGGCTACCGCGGCTTTCTTCGGGTCGTTTTCTGGTGCAGGTTCACTGGGTTGTGATGCTGCGTTATCTGTTGCTTGTTGCTCCGCTTTACGTGCTTTAGCGCGAGCAATGGCAGCGGCCACAGCGGCTTTTTTCGGGTCATCGCTTGGCGCAGGTTCGCCAGTGTCTGACTCGGTGTTGTTTGTCGAGGCTTGCTCTGCTTTGCGTGCTTTAGCG
>NZ_BAUJ01000006.1 GCF_000496695.1 Vibrio halioticoli NBRC 102217 | reverse complement strand
ACATCACTGGCAAGCACTTGTCCTCGCACTAATAATGTGCCGTCTTCATTCACACTACCGGCGTGCGTATCAGCCTGCAGTTTTGGTACATCATTAGTACCTTCAACCGTTACCCTCACTTGTTGAGTGGTAGTCGCTCCTTGATCGTCAGTCACCGTCACCAACATGGTTTCAACGTGAGATTCACCTTCCGCAAGCGCTTGATTAGCATCGTTATCTAGGGTGTAGTTCCATTTACCTGAGCTTGGATTTAAAACAAATGTGCCATATGTGCCTTGCAAGTTATCTGGCGAATAAGTTAATAGTGCATTGTGATCTACATCGGTTGCGGTTACTTGGCCTTCAACAAACGTTACACCATCTTCCTTCACGGCTTCAGCTTGAGCTTGACTGGTAATGACCGGCTTATCGTTGGTGCCCGTAATGGTGATTTCTACGGTTTCTGTGACTTTTGCGCCCTTATCATCGGTAACCGTCACTAGCATAGATTCAGTTTGGGTTTCACCTGCTGCTAAATCTTGGTGATGCTTATTATCTAGTTTATAAGTCCAAGTTCCTGAGTCAGCATTTAAAGTGAAATCACCAAAAAGACCATGTTGGCTACCTGCCGTATAAGTTAGTTTTGAATTGTTATCAACATCTGTGGCAAGCACTTGTCCGCGTACTAATAAAGTACCGTCTTCATTGACGCTGCCTGTATGCGTATCCGCATGTAGTACCGGCTTATCATTAGTTCCCTCAACTGTCACGCTCACTTGTTGAGTGGTGGT
>NZ_BAUJ01000007.1 GCF_000496695.1 Vibrio halioticoli NBRC 102217 | reverse complement strand
TGCGCTAGTTCTGATCACTTACTTAATGTGATTGGTATAGGCTAAACGCCCAGTAGAGTGTTAATAGGTTAAATCAAGTTAGAAGAAATATTCTAAGCTTACACCCCAGTTGCGACCGGCTTGTGTTTCAAAGTCCGTTTTCTCAGTGTTGCCTCGCAAATCTTCATACAACCAGTACTTTTCGTCCATTACGTTAAATAGACCAGCACGCAGTGTCAGATCGTTAATTGGGCGGTAGTAAGCGGTGATATCAAGTAGGTTATAAGCTGGCGCTTCAACGTTATCTTCTTCTGTCCACTCGTCTTTACTTGCCACCATAGTGAAGTTAATTAAACCACCGAACATGTTGTTTTCGCTGTCATAACCTAAACCAATCACACCCGTTAGCGGTGCAACAGAATCCAGTTCACGACCAGTATTCACATCTTCACCATAGGCGTAAGCCACACTTAACTTAGTGTAAGTCCCCATTGGTCCAAGCACTGTACCAGAGGCTTCTGCACCATAGATTCGCGCTTCATCAATGTTAACTGAAGTGAAAATATCACGTCCGGTTGCAGGATCGGTACCCACTTTTTCGGTAGTGATGAAATCGTCGTATTCATTGTAGAAACCACTGACTTCATACTGATAAATATTGCCTTTACCACGGAAACCTAGCTCATAAGAAAGACTCTTTTCCGCTTTCAGATCTGGGTTACCATAGAAGATTGCGCCTTGGTTGTAGAAATAATATAGATCGTAAACCGTTGGCGCTTTAAAGCCTTGGCTCACTTGAACATAAGGACTGAATGCATCCGCAACGTGGTACACCGCGCCTACACGCCCAGTAAAGGCATCATCGGAGTTACTTGCATGAGTATCCGCGTAACCATCGTTTGCTTCAGGGTCGGTTTTAAACGAGTCATAACGAACGCCTGCTGTTAACACCAATTTTTCATCCATCAAGAAGGCTTGATCTTGGAAGAATACCCCCCATTGCTGAACCGTTGCATCCGGCAAACCTGTGCTACCCGGAGCTGAGCTTGGCGGAGCACCTGTACCACTTTGAATAAAGTGATCGGTATTCTCTAAACTAAAGTCGTTGTGTAAGAAACTCGCACCATAGGTCAACTCATGATAATGCGTATCTGCAACAATCACTTTATTAAACTGCATATCAAACTGGATAGAATCATCGCTTGCCACTCTTTGACGGTTGCGAATACGATCTTGGTAAATTGGAAAACCATTCGCCGTGTAATTTGTTGTATCGTAGTTGTCTGAGTTCGATTCAGAGAGTTGGTATGACACTGTCCATTTCAGATCATCAGCGATCACGCTATTCAGTGCCCATTCATGATCTAAACCAATACGAGTTCGAGTAGTGTTGTCTTTAGCACTGACGTCCGAATACTGGAAGCCAGGGAAAATTTCCCAACCCTCTTGAGAAAGCACGGTCTCATCGTAAGTTCGGTCAAAATACTCAAACGTCAAACCTACTCGATGCGCATCGTTCACTTGATAAAATGCTTTTACCAAACCGTTGTATAGCTCGGTATCAGCCGGATCCGCTGCCCCGCGATCTTCGCCATTAATATCAGCACCATCACCGTGCGTTTGATGCTCATTACCATCGGCATAAGTAAACATGGTTAATGTTTCCCACTTACCTTGACGCATTGCCCAGGTGGCGGTGTTTTTAAACTCATTATTAACCGATGAATAGCCAGATTTAATACCGAAACGATTTTCATCACCATCAGTGATTAATACATCATCCGGATTTTTGGTACGCATCAATACCACACCACCAATGGCATCTGAACCATACAGGCTAGACGACGAACCTTTACTTACTTCAATACCTGCTAAAGTGTCGGTTTCAATGGTGTTTGGGTATTTACGTTGTTGAGTCGAACCTGGATTGTATGAGAAAGGTTGCTGTACCGAATCCACCATCACTTTTACGCGGCTATTATCCATACCACGAATGTTGAAGTCTGAAACACCAAAGCGACCACTGCCTTGGGCTTGAACGCCTGGGGTATATTTCAGAGTATCTTTTAAATTATTGTTCATCTGCGAATCTAAGTCGTCGCGACTTACGGTTGCGACAGATGAAGAGACATCACTTTTATTTTGCTCTGTTTTTGTGGCTGAAACGACCACTTCATCAAAGGTAAAGGTTTCCTCAGCAAATACAGCTGAAGAGGCAACAATTGCACTGATGGCAACGGCTAAAGTTGTTTTTTTATACATGATTAGACCAAAAATCCATTTATAAAGTTGTAAAAGCCCTGCCGACTAAGAAGGCTCAAAGTCAGCATCAAGATTGGTTATAATTTTTTGCTCTCTATATGTGAGAGCTAGAGATTAGTTTTGTTCAGGTGTTAGCTCAGCCATGCTTTCTTTCTCATGCTGCACATGCCCTTCAGATAAGTGCAGAAAATCTACTAAATCATTACCTGATACATTGAATGCCTGCCCAAATCCTTTCACATAACGCCCATTACTTGGGGTGAGTTTATAGAGGTTAAAGTCGCCTAATTTGGCTAAATTTTGCGCCATTTCACCAAAACGTTGTTGCAATGCTTGCACCCCTTCAATCCCTTGTTGAGAACTTTTATCTAGATGCTCAGCAGTAGTATCAAATGTAAGGCGCTTTCTGGCGTGCACATTGTTGGCACAGGCTTCATCTTCTACCATCATGATCGACACATTCTTGTTCGATTTTAGATTCTTACCATGGGTGGCAAGATCGCTGACCAAAATGTAATAACCGGCATTGTTAAACGCAAAAGGCGCGTAGCTTACGTGCGGTAAGCCATCTTTGGTGATAGTGGCTAGCTGTAAACTCTTGCAAGTATCACGAAATTCTTGAACTTCAGGTCCTAAACGACCCTGTAGGCGCTCCTGCTTTATTTCTGCGCGACTCTTTTCACCTTGATCATGGGCACTCATTGTGCAAATTCCTTTTTAAGTTGAGCTAGTTTTTCTAATTGTTCAGGGAATAACTGACGTTTTTGGTCACGGCCCAAATAGACCTTGAACACGCACTCGCCAATCTTGTCAAAAAAGCCAATGTAGTGGCTTTCCATCTTATGAAATGGTTTTGAAACGACCGCAATATGTTTAACCAATTCCAGTTTCAAATGCCCATGTAATTCACCTTCACGACCCATTAGGTTGTAATAGCCGTGCGCCACCTTGCCTTTAGGGAAAGGCGCTTTGTATTCAAATATCGAACCACATGAATGCACGATAGTCGTTACTTTGCCCCATGCAGGCAAAGCTTCTAAAATAGCTTGTGCATGCTCACCGGAAATAGCGGTCATCATGCTAGAAGGCAGTACAAAAGAGATCTCACCTTCGGTTAAATCTAGCTGCGCCGACATTTCAGAGACAGGCACAGAGTCATCCTTCTCCATCAAAGTGGCAACAGCTTCTAAAACTTGTTGTTTGCTTAATTTGCTATACATTTCTATCCCCTAAAATCAATTATGCTGCTTGTGTTATTTTCTTGTTATGTGGTTGTGCTTGGTTGCTTGAGACAACCTGAATTAGATTTTGAGCTAGCGTGACAGACCAAAACTGCCCCGCTAAGGTCAACGATAAATAGCCACTACTAAGTTCAACTAAACCGTTCTTTTTCCACGCTTGGAAAAGGGGTTGTAGACGTTCGAACATTCCTTTTGGCAAGGCATTTGCGCTCAAAACACCACGATCAAATGCCGCTTTGATGATGCTTTCAATATGCGCGTTCGGTGAACGATGAAACGCCATTGCCGCGGCAAATTCATTCGCTTCGCCAGCGGCTATATATTTGTCCATATCACGATATTGCATTGAGCTAATACCATTTACTGTGCCACCAGCGCCTGCACCCAATGGCATCACTTGTGCAGACGTTTTTGCTAGGCTGTTATAAATTGAACGCTCGCGGTTGCCTGAACTCCAGTGATTGACACTCAAGCGTGTTTGATGGTGCTTCGCCATAAACTCAACACCCATTTGGAACATGCTCGCTTTGGTTTGTGTATTGGCGGGTTCTGGCAGTTTCCCTTGTGCGACTAAACGCCCCATCGGCAAGTTCTGCATCTCGATCAACTGATAAAGGTCGACCCCATTAGCACCACTTTCTAGGTAAAGTTCTAGATCATTGGCCCATGTATCTAAAGTTTGATGTGGTAATCCATACAACAGGTCAATCACAATCGGGGCGCTGTTGTAACTCACAAAATGCTGTAAACGTTCTAACACCTCATCGCCGTCATTAAGGCGTTTAGCGCTACGACGCACCTTAGTATCAAAACTTTGCACGCCAAAAGAGAAACGATTGATGCCACCTTCTAATGCCGATTCAAATTTCTGGTCGTCAAAACGATTAATGCGTCCTTCTAGGGTGAACTCGCAATCTGGAGTCAACGGGAAGTGACGACGAACCAACTGAGCCAACTCTTTAATTTGCTCTGCACTTAGATCAGTAGGCGTGCCACCGCCAATGTAAACCGCTTGGAATGGGTAATCTTGACTCCAAGGCATACTCGCCTTCCACAACAACTCTTTTTTAAGTGCGGCAAAATAGCGATCGATTAATTGGCTGCTAGAAGCGTATTGGAAAAAGTTGCAGTAGGTGCAGCGCACCCGACAAAAAGGAATATGGATATACAGACAGCGTGGCGTCTTTTCTCCTGAACCTGAGAAAGCGCTAGTTAATGTAGACTGCACCAAATCTGGGGATACCGGCTTAGCCACTCCTCCTGCGTGCGCACCTTTTTTCTTCTCAAAGGCAAATCGCAACGGATCAGGTGTATGCCTGCCTATGATATCTAAATTGTCCAATTCAAGATTCATATCTACTTCTTACTTTCCATATTCTAAATAACGATTTGGCGGATTATTGTCATACTTTTTAATGATAATAAATCTCATTCAACCTGAATCGTGACTAAGATCACGATCTTAAATCGAAATATAAATGATTATTGTTCTTATTACGGCCTTATGTATACTCGCATTAATTCAGGATTAATTTATGACAATTTTGACGACAGTGAAGAAGTATAGATATTTAATAGCAGGTGCTATTTCCCTTTTAATTCATGGTGTTGCACTTTCTTTTTCTTCACCAAAACCAGAGATCACCCTTGCCAATGATCTGCAAGGTCAAGCACTTAACATTCAATTTATCTCTGTAGCACAAGTTAAAAAAGAAGCCACTCGTCAAGAGACTGAAAACAAACCTGCGCCTATGGAAGAGGCTCCACAGGCAATAGAAAAACCACTGCCGCAAGAAGTAAACAAAGAAGTTCAACCGCCAAAACCTAAACCAGTAACTAAACCTAAGCCCGTAGAAAAGCCACAGAAAGTTGTACAGAAGAAACCTGAACAGAAAAAGATAACCCCAAAACCAGTTGTGCCTAAACCTGTTCAAAAGCCAGTTACTACAGCTAAAAAACCCATTGAGCCAGTTAAGCCTGAGCCAAAAGAAGTGGCCAAAGTTGCCCCAGCAAAAACAACACAAGTGGTGAAAGAAAACTTAGATGAAAAAGTAAAAATAGATGACGTCACTGTTACTGAAGCGACTGAAACTACAACGGCCAGTGAAAGCGCTAAACCAAAAATGATCCGCAAGCCAACTTTCTCTGCCAAACCAACAGCAGTGAATTATCCCAAACTGGCCCAGCGACGTGGCTGGCAAGGTAACACCTTGGTAGAGATTTGGATAAATGAAGAGGGCCAGCAAATGAAACAGCTGATTGTGCACTCTTCAGGTCATGAAATTTTAGACGTTGCGGCGGTTAAAGCCGTCACCAAATGGAAATTCCAACGTCGAAATGAACAAGGACAACGCATGGCGTATCGCGTGCAAGTGCCAATTAATTTTAAACTTAACTAGATTTAACACGAGCTCACTATGAACACCTTGATTACGCTTCACAGCCAATTAGGAATGATGACCATACCACTGACCGTTTTGTCAGCTCTCACGCTTATGCTCATCATCGAACGCACTTTTTATATGCTGCTTAATGGCAGAACTCACACCACACAAATATTATCCAAAGTGCACCGCATTGATTTTTCAAATTCTGAGCAAGTTGAAAAGTTCATTGAACGCGATCTGCAAGGTAAAACTATTATGTTTCAAGCCATGCGCATGTTGCTTGGTCATCGCTCTTTTACTAAAGATCTCCGAGAAGAAGCCGTTAGCATCTGGTTGTTTAAAAAGCGTCAGCAATATAAATCAGGCATACGTACCCTTTCTATCATAGGAGTCATCAGCCCTTTGATTGGTTTGCTTGGCACGGTATTGGGCCTAATTGAAATGTTTAAAGGCTTAGCACTGACCTCAGGATCGATTTCTCCATCAGTTTTGGCTGATGGCTTAGGCTTGGCAATGTCTACCACTGCGGTCGGGCTATTAATTGCTTTGCCTGCCATTACCGGCGCACAACTGCTTAGCATGTGGATAGAAAAAACCTTAGCGACTATCGAATACACCTTAAATCACAGTAACTTACACATTGAAGGTATCTCTATTGAGTGTCCTGATAATGCAAAGTCATGTGAAGAGGTCGTTGCATGATCAAGTCTCAGTCTTCTCTGTTTGATGAAGAATTTAAACCCGATTTGACTCCCCTACTCGATATTATTTTTATCGTGATGGTGTTTCTTTTATTAACCGCCAATATCACCATTAAAACAATGGAGGTGGCCATTCCTCAAACAGAAGATGCACAAGTACTCAGTGACCAAAATAAAACGGTGATTACCGTGAATATTTTAACCTCTGAGCCCAAGTGGGCCATTGATGGTGAAAGCTTTGCCAATTGGAATGCTTTTACCCGTACCTTATTAGAAAAAGTGACAATGTCACCAGAAAGAGATTTGATTATCTCGCCCGATAAATCTGCCGATGTGGAGTCGATGCTAAAACTGCTCGCTTGGCTACAAACCAACAATATTGATGCGACAAACATTGTCATGGAAGAGAGTACCCAATGAAACAAACACTTTTATTCATCACCCTAGCGTTTTTCTCCTCGTTTACTTTAGCTAATACGCAAAGTGAACCTAACAGAATCATCAGCGTGGGCTCTAGCGTTACCGAGCTTTTGTATGCTCTAGATGCTAAAGATCAATTGGTAGCGATTGATATCACCAGTAAGCATTTTGATCCTACTGGCGAGTTGCCGCAGGTGGGTTACCATCGCCAACTGTCAGCAGAAGGGTTAATGGCGCAAAATCCAACGCATATTATCGGCTCTAACGAAATGGGCCCTGACACAGCTCTGGCCTTACTAAAATCTGCAGGCATAAAGGTAATTACTGTCCCTGCGGGCAACAGTGAAGCTGATCTAGATGCACGTATTGATACGGTAGCCAGTGTCACAGGCAAAGAAGAACAAGCCATTGAACTTAAAGATAAACTTCACAATCAAATGGAAAATCTAGCCAAGCTTGATCCTAAACATCACCCTAAAGCTATTTTTGCTATGTTAAGTGAAGGTCGCCCTGCCACTATTGCTGGCTCAGAAACGACTATAGACAAAGTCATTCAACTTGCTGGTGGTAAAAACCCTGCAAATCAAGACTTTAACTCTTATAAATCCATGTCTTTTGAAGCCATTATCAATATCCAACCCGATTACATTTTAGTGCCACAACGCACCTGGGATGCCATGGGCGGGCAGCAAGGTATTCTGCATAAATTCCCTCTGCTAGCAGCCACTTCAGCGGCTTCCAACAACCAAATCATTCCAGTACCGGGCAGCGCTCTTATTGGCGGATTTGGTATTGAAAGCATTGAGTTAAGCCAAACTCTTTATCAAACCTTCCAGCGCGACTAATTATGAACTTTGCACCCTCGATTAAACTATCAACGCCAACCTTACTCAGTATTGCGCTGATTTGTGTTTGCTTCACTAGCGTGCTTTCCATCAGTGTTGGGCCGATGGAGATCAGCTTTAGTCAAAGCATGAGAGCCTTAGCCTCCAATGTTAAGTTTTTGGATCTGCATGATGGGGCACTGCCTGCGCATATTCATATGATAGTGCAGCAAGTGCGCTTGCCTCGAACCCTACTGGCCATCGCCATAGGCGGCATATTGGCGATTTGTGGCGCGGTAATGCAAGGACTATTTAGAAACCCTCTTGCCGATCCTGGCATTATTGGCGTTTCAGCAGGCGCGGCATTAGGTGCGGCGCTAGCGATTGTGGTCTTCGGCTCATTGGCGCAAAGCTATCCGCAGCTATTAATGTTTGGCACTGTGCCCATGTTCTCGTTTTTAGGTGGCGCAATCACCACTTTATTAGTCTATCAACTTGGCACCTCCCCCACGGGAACCTCAGTCACTATGATGCTACTTGCCGGGGTGGCCATTGGCGCACTTTCGGGGGCTATGTTGGGGCTTTTAAACTACTTTGCCGATGATCAAGCCCTTAGAGACTTGTCTCTTTGGACCATGGGTTCGCTCGCGGGGGCCAATTTCTCGGGCGTAATATTTGCCTTTAGTGTGCTCGTTATTCTAGGCCTTTTATTTTACCGAGACGCCGAGAATTTAAATGCATTATTGTTAGGCGAAGCTGAGGCGAATCATCTGGGCATTAACGTACAAAAACTGAAAGGTCGATTGATTCTACTTACCGCCGCCGGCGTTGGGGTAACGGTTTCTCTGGCGGGAATGATAGGTTTTATCGGCCTAATCGTGCCGCATATTGGGCGCATGATTTCAGGCCCTAATCACAAAACCTTGTTGCCTCTGGCTATGGTATTGGGCGCACTGCTGCTGCTTATCTCTGATATGTTGTCACGCATTTTAATTGCTCCCTTAGAAATCCCGGTGGGAATCATTACCGCAGTATTAGGTGCCCCTTTCTTTATTTGGTTACTTATCTCGCAAAAAGGACGAATTTAATGCGCATTCCAGTAGTAAAATGCTCCGATATTTCAGTAAATATCGGTAAAAAGTCCATTTTAGATAAGGTCAATATCGAATTTCATTCTCATGAATTCACCGTATTACTTGGCCCGAATGGCACAGGAAAAAGCACTTTATTAAAAACACTCAGCAATGAAATGCCCTACTCAGGTGAGCACCTGATCATGGGTAAACCTTTGTGTGATTGGGATAAAAAAGTGCTGGCTAAGCAGTTCGGAATACTGCCTCAATCAAGCTCACTAACCTTTAATTTTACCGCGCAAGAAGTGGTTGAATTAGGCGGGTTAACCTTATCGGGCGGGCAAAAGAACATCACTCGCGTAGCAAAAACAAAAATGGAAGAAACAGGGATATTACACCTAGCCCAGCGCCTGTATCCTAGCCTGTCTGGCGGCGAAAAACAGCGCGTGCATTTGGCGCGTGTGCTGACTCAACTAGACTCCATTGAGCACAGCAAAATACTGTTTTTGGATGAACCCACCTCGGCGCTGGATTTAAGCCACCAGCACAACACTTTGCAACTTACCCAGCAACAAGCTAAACAAGGTGCTTGTGTGGTCGCCGTACTGCACGACCTAAACCTTGCCGCGCAATACGCCGATAGAATTGTCGTCCTCAACCAAGGCAACATAGTTGCCGACGGCACGCCGTGGGAAGTGCTGACCTCTGAAACCATTAAAGAGGTGTATAGTTGGCAAACACAAGTTATGCCGCACCCTACTCAGCAGCATCCAGTCATATTATCGGCTCACTAGACATTCATTTCTCTACATCTAGAGACCGTTCAGTCCATAAAACCAGTGATCCATTTCGTTAACCTTTCCTTAAGCAATAGGTAGGAATCACGGACAAGATCACCTTGTTGCTCCTTATAGCAGGAGCAACAAAACAAAAGCATAGCTTTTATCAACCAAACACTTAAAGCAAGCGGCGTCGTAAACCCGTTCGCTCCAAGATGCGTGTCGAAATTTCTTCAACCGATAGTGAAGAGGTGTTGATGTAAGGTATCGCTTCTCGGCGGAACATCGCCTCTACCGTTTGTAACTCATACAAACATTGTGAGTCACTGGCGTATTCACTGCCTGCTAAGCGGTTCTCTCGAATCTCCATCAATCTTTCTGCTTCAATCGTTAACCCAAACAGTTTGTGTCGGTAGATTTCAAATTCTGGCAACAGCTTTAAGCGCGCTAGGTCATCATGGATAAATGGGTAGTTTGCTACGCGTAAACCAAATTGCATCGCCATATACAAACTAGTTGGTGTTTTGCCACTTCGAGAAACACCCAATAAGATGATGTCGGCTTCTTCCAACCCTTTTAGCGTGATGCCATCATCGTGTGCGAGCGTATACTCTATCGCAGCAATACGATCGAAATACTTAACTGAATCCTTATTTACACTGTGTGAGCGCTGCAATTTAGGAACAGGAGCCATCTGAATGTCATCTTGTACTTTCTGCACTATGCTCTCTAACACGTCATAACAGTGCGCGGGCGCTCCGAGCAGCTTGGCCTTGATATCCGGTATCACAATCGAAAAGAACACCAGCGGTTTTAACCCAGTATCACGATACGAAACTTCAATCTCTTTTAATAAATCAGAAAGTTTGTCTTCACTTTCCACAAACGGAAAGGTTTTTGCATTGGCTTTGAATGGAAATTGACCTAGAACAACACGCCCTAAAGTCTCACATGTTATAGCCGTTCCATCAGAAACATAGAATACGTCACGATTTTGAATATCAATTTGCATTTTTTATTTAATGTTTAAAATTATTTTGAGTAGGATGGTCTCCATAATATAGATAATAAAACCCTGCTGACTATTACCTCCCCCACAGCTTTAAAAAATAATTTACATTTTTTTAAACTGCTACGTAATCGTTTGCTTTTAAATCCCTACAATGCTTGCTATGTTTCTGGAGAAATAAATGCAAAATAATACTTTATGGTTCAATGGCCTATCCATGGAAGATGTCGACAAAGTCGGCGGTAAGAACGCTTCACTGGGCGAGATGGTTTCTAACCTGTCCAATGCTGGTGTTTCTGTTCCTAATGGTTTTGCTACCACTTCGTATGCGTTTAACGACTTTCTTGACTACAAAGGTCTCGATGAGCGCATTCATCAACTACTTGATGAACTTGATGTTGAAGACGTCGACGCACTGCGTAAGACAGGTGCAACGATTCGACAATGGGTTCTAGACGCACCTTTCCCAGAATCACTAGAGCAAGATATCCGTGATAACTACCGCGAACTAATTGAAGACAACGAAGAATTGTCTGTAGCGGTGCGCTCATCGGCAACCGCAGAAGATCTTCCAGATGCTTCATTCGCAGGTCAGCAAGAGACCTTCCTTAACGTGAAAGGTATCGATGCGGTACTCGAAGCAACCAAGCACGTTTACGCATCACTGTTTAACGACCGCGCTATCTCTTACCGCGTACACCAAGGCTTTGACCACCGTGGCATTTCACTGTCTGCGGGTATTCAACGCATGGTTCGTTCAGACAAAGCCTCTTCAGGCGTGATGTTTACGCTGGATACTGAGTCTGGCTTCGACCAAGTGGTATTCATCACCTCTTCTTGGGGTCTCGGCGAAATGGTTGTACAGGGCGCAGTGAACCCAGATGAATTTTACGTTCATAAGCCAATGTTAGAAGCGGGTCACGACCCAATCGTTAAGAAGACGTTTGGTTCTAAGCTGATCAAGATGATCTACTCAACCAACCAAGAGATCGGCAAGCAAGTTGATATCATCGATACCGACACGCAAGAGCGTAACGAGTTTTCACTGAACGATGAAGAGATCAAAGAACTGGCCAAACAAGCGATGATCATCGAGAAGCACTACCAACGTCCGATGGACATTGAGTGGGCTAAAGACGGCATCGACGGTAAGTTATACATTGTTCAAGCACGTCCTGAAACGGTATGTTCTCAAAGCGATCAAAACGTTATTGAGCGTTACGAGCTAAACAACAAGGCCGATGTCTTAGTTGAAGGCCGTGCTATCGGTCAACGTATCGGCTCAGGCCCTGTTCGTTTGGTTGACTCTCTAGACCAAATGTCACTGGTCCAAGAAGGTGACGTACTGGTCACAGACATGACAGACCCAGATTGGGAACCTGTGATGAAGAAAGCGTCTGCGATTGTCACTAACCGTGGCGGCCGTACTTGTCACGCTGCAATCATTGCTCGTGAGCTTGGTATCCCTGCGATTGTTGGTTGTGGTACCGCAACAAGCAGCCTAAACATTGGCGATACCGTAACAGTGTCATGCTCAGAAGGTGAAACAGGCTACGTTTACAACGGTGAACTCGACTTTGAAATCAAACGTTCTGAGGTTGATGAGCTACCAATGCTACCCGCTAAGGTAATGATGAACGTAGGTAACCCAGATCGTGCTTTCGATTTCGCACAAATCCCCAACGAAGGTGTTGGCCTAGCTCGCCTTGAATTCATCATCAACAAGATGATCGGTATTCACCCGAAAGCCCTATTGAACTTCGATGCACAAACTGACGAGCTAAAAGCAGAAATCAGCGAACGTATTCGCGGCTACAAAGATCCAATCGATTTCTACGTAAGCAAACTGACAGAAGGCATCGCGACTATCGCATCTGCGTTCTGGCCTAAGCGTGTAATCGTACGTATGTCTGACTTTAAGTCAAACGAGTACAGCAACCTAGTCGGCGGTAAAACGTTTGAACCGCATGAAGAGAACCCAATGCTGGGCTTTCGTGGCGCATCTCGTTACATCTCACCGGTATTCGAAGACTGCTTCGAGCTAGAAACTCAAGCGATCAAACGCGTTCGCAACGAAATGGGTCTTAAGAACGTTGAAATCATGATTCCATTCGTTCGTACTCCAAGCGAAGCGGCATCGGTTATTGACATTCTGGCTAAGTTTGATCTTCGCCGTGGCGAGCAAGGTCTAAAAGTTATCATGATGTGTGAGCTACCATCGAATGCAATCTTGGCTGACGAGTTCTTGAAGTACTTCGATGGCTTCTCTATCGGTTCAAACGACATGACACAACTGACTCTTGGCCTAGACCGAGATTCAGGTGATGTGGCACACCTATTCGATGAGCGTGACCCTGCTGTAAAAGCGATGCTGAAAATGGCTATCGATGCAGCAACCAAAGCAGGTAAATACGTGGGCATTTGTGGCCAAGGCCCATCTGATCATGACGACCTAGCAGAGTGGTTAATGGAACAAGGCATCAGCTCTGTTTCACTAAACCCGGATACGGTTATCGATACATGGTTGAAGCTTGGTAACGTCATAAATAAGTAGATAAATAAGAACGCTTCATGCAATACCTAACAAAGCCCTGCTTCAACAAGAAGCAGGGCTTTGCATTCACAAACACTCCGATTTATAGACTAATTATGCAAAACTGATGCTGTTTTCTATTTAGTTAACCGCCTTCACTAAAGGCAGCACTCGGAAACCATCGCGCATCTTTTGGCTTGGCATATAATGACGGAACGCTAGGTTAAATACGCCAGAGTCGTTCTTAGTCGCAATATTGTTTGGCGCATCATCACCACAACCAAAGCTCACGGTATAAGTACCATCAGCATTTTTAGTCGCCGTATTCGAGCTGACATTTGCCACATCGTTAAACATAAAGCCCTGTTTGTTATATACAGTTACTGACCAAAAAGCCTGATTTTCTGGGTCTTCAAAAGTCGCTTGGTGACAAGTATCTGCTGGGAAGTTACCTGATACTTCATAAATATTGTCTTGCAGTTGCGCCCCGCCCCAACCGATTGCCGCACCTACCGCATACTTCTCTTCTGTAAATAGCTCTTTGGATTCATCTTGCGGATCAGTAAACATACCTGCGGTTGCCTGAGCACCATCTCGTTTCAATATGATTGGCATCTCCGCTTTCAGCTCTTTTTCTACCTTTTCAAAAGGGCCTTTTTGTACTTGTGGCGCTTTAAATTCTGCGCTCGCTTTTGCGTCAATGGTCATTTTATCTTGAATCGCATGCACTTCATCTTCGGTAAATGTCGCATCGGTACGAACAATCACATACACATGGTCGCCAGCATGAGTAGAAAGATCAAAAGTACCCGAACCGTATTGCATTGCCTGAATGCGGTGATCTTCTGTAATCACTTCCATAGACATGTATTTGCCTTCTGGAATTTGTGGAAGCGTAATCGTTGCCCCCTGTGAAACGTTAACAACAGCCATCGAATAGAATGTATCTCGGTTCATGCGTACTACGGGCTGTTGATCGGTCGGAGTGAGAACGCGCTTATGTTCAAAGTTATTCACGCCCACCTTTTCTTGAACTTTCAGATACTGTCGCGCCGTTTCGTAGATTGCATACAATCCAAACCTCATAGTGACGCTTTTAATTGGCAGCTCAATCCTTAAGCCAAACCTGACTCTTAAATAGGCAGATTAAACACAATATAACCGAGCACCTGCGAGCTCGGTTATTTTTTACAACCAAGACTCTACAGAGCGAATGTTATCAAAACTTCAATATATTCACTTTAGTTATAAGTATGTTCTTTTTATGCTTTAAGAGGGTGGGTATTTAAAAGATTATTCCTACGACAATAAATTGAACTTAAGTTATTGATAAACATAAACATTGTCAGTAAATCCACATCAGATAATTTTCCCTTAGTCCTTCTCTGCCTATCTTAGATAGCTTAGTTATGAGCCAAAGCTATCGATTGTTGTTAGCTTGCTATCACATCTTAATAACAGGGATAGACATCTATTATGGATACCGCTCGACTTACCCACTTAAAAGCCCTTGAAGCTGAATCAATTCAGATCATCCGCGAGGTGACTGCTGAGTTTGAAAACCCAGTAATGCTTTACTCTATTGGTAAAGATTCTTCTGTATTACTTCATCTTGCACGAAAAGCCTTTTATCCAGCTCGAGTGCCATTCCCGCTTTTACATGTCGATACCAACTGGAAATTCAAGCAGATGATTGAATTTCGTGATGAGCTCGCAGAAAAGTATGAGCTTGATCTGATTGTGCATAAAAACCAACGTGGTTTGGATATGGACATTAGCCCTTTCACTCATGGCAGTGCAAAGCACACTGACATCATGAAAACAGAAGGTTTAAAGCAAGCACTTAATGAACATGGCTTTGACGCCGCTTTTGGTGGTGCCCGTCGTGATGAAGAGAAATCTCGCGCTAAAGAGCGTGTCTATTCTTTCCGAGATCAAAATCATCGTTGGGACCCTAAAAACCAACGTCCTGAACTTTGGCAAATCTATAACGCTCGCGTAGATAAAGGCGAAAGCATCCGTGTATTCCCACTATCAAACTGGACTGAACTGGATATCTGGCAATACATCTACTTAGAAAACATCGACATGGTTCCGCTGTATTTTGCTAAAGAGCGTCCTGTAGTGGAACGTGACGGCACACTGATCATGGTTGATGACGAACGTATGCCTTTAGAGCCGGGCGAAACTCCGCAAATGAAAAAAGTCCGTTTCCGTACCTTAGGCTGTTACCCGCTTACTGGTGCTATCGAATCAAAAGCTGAAACACTTCCTGAAATTATCCAAGAAATGTTGCTCACAGCGACTTCCGAACGACAAGGGCGCGTGATTGATAACGACTCCTCCGGTTCGATGGAGAAGAAGAAGATGGAAGGCTATTTCTAAGCCCCATTCGATAACTCGTTACCCAGATATATAGGGTAAGCCAACGACATAGCGTAAGCCAAAAACGGAAATATTTGACAAGGATTACCGATGAACACAATTTCAAATCTACTTTCATACGATGTGGAAGAGTACCTAAAACAACACGAAAACAAAGATCTGTTGCGCTTTATCACCTGTGGCAGTGTCGATGATGGTAAATCAACCTTGATCGGTCGCTTGCTGTACGACAATCAGCTGATTTTTGAAGACCAGTTATCTGCGATTCAAAAAGACTCAAAAAAATACAACACCACCGACCAAGAATTCGATTTAGCCTTACTGGTTGATGGTTTGCAGTCTGAACGTGAGCAAGGCATCACCATTGATGTGGCGTACCGTTACTTCACCACAGACCAGCGTAAATTCATCATTGCGGATACTCCCGGACACGAGCAGTACACGCGCAACATGGCAACTGGCGCTTCAACCTCTGATTTAGCGATTATCCTAATTGATGCACGTCACGGCGTACAAACTCAAACTCGCCGTCACTCATTCATTTGTTCACTGCTGGGCATTAAACACGCCATTATTGCAGTAAACAAAATGGATACCGTTGAATACAGCCAGCAACGTTATAAAGAGATCAAAAAGGAATATCGTGAGTTTGCCAAGGCGCTGAATTTTGACAGCATCCAGTTTGTGCCGGTCTCTGCACTGCATGGCGATAACGTGGTATTCCCAAGTAAAAATATGGGTTGGTACCCAGGTTCTACCTTGATGCGTCTACTCAACTCTGCGCAAACCAACAAAGGCAAAATAGAAGGCGAATTCCGCTTCCCTGTGCAATACGTTAACCGCCCTAACCTCGATTTCCGTGGTTTTTGTGGCACGGTAGTGTCCGGTGAGATTCGTGTAGGCGATCGCATTCAAGTATTGCCATCGGGCAAAGAAAGCAAAGTGAAGTCGATTGTTACCTTTGATGGCGACCTGACATCTTCATTTGCAGGGCAAGCCATTACCCTAACCCTAGAAGATGAAGTAGATATCAGCCGCGGCGACGTACTAGTGCGCCCTGATCAACAGCCTCATCACAGTAATGCGCTGGATTGTAATATCGTTTGGATGAACGAAGATGCGCTGCAGTTAAATCGCGAATATCTGATCAAGATCGGTACTAAAACCGTGACGGGGCAAGTATCAAAAATTGCTCACCGTGTTGACGTAAACAGCATGCAAAAACTGCCGGCGACTCAGCTAAATCTGAATGAGATTGGTCAGTGTCACTTAGACTTTAACGAAAAAGTGATTTTTGATTCTTACGACAATAACCGTATTACGGGCGCGTTCATCATCATTGACCGCTTTACCAACGCAACGGTTGGTGCGGGTATGGTGCAAGGCGCATTAGAGAATCAACAAAAAGCCACTCATGCCTATTCTGAGTTTGAGCTTGAGCTAAACCAGTTAGTTCGTAAGCACTTCCCGCATTGGGATGCAAAAGACCTACTCGGTAAGGCATAACCAATGAGCACGAGCCTTCAAAGCGGCGTTGTATTGCTGGTTTTTGTAACCACAATTGTTGCTTTAATTCGTTTTCAGAAACACCCGGCACGGGTGTTTGGTCTGGCATTATTGACCTTGTTTTCATTGAATCTTGTCACCAATGAACAAGTCATTAATGCTGGCTCCAATGAAGGGTTATTAACCCTGATTCTGCTAATGCTGTGCTCTATTGCTCTGGAAAAAACGCGCGTATTACGAATTATGGCACAGTTCGTAATACGCCCAAGCTATGGCGAGACATTCGCTCGCCTATTTGGCTTTACTGTTGTTTTCTCAGCGTTTCTCAATAACACAGCCGTAGTTTCAAGCCTATTATCGCCAATACGCAACAACCCTCATCACAGCGCGACTAAGCTGTTATTACCTCTTTCTTACGCCGCCATATTAGGCGGAACATTGACCTTAATTGGCACCTCCACCAATTTGATCGTCAATAGTTTATTACTCGATACCGATTTACCCCCGCTCTCTTTCTTTGACTTCACTGCGGTCGGGTTATGTGTGGTGGTCGCTTGTGGCTTAATGCTCACGCTATTACTGCGCTTTTTACCCAACAATGAAACCGATACCCCAGTTAGCGACAGCTATTTTATTGAAGCGAGCGTCTCTAATGGTTCAAGCTTAATTGGCAAAGACATCAATCAAAATGGTCTGCGTCATATGGAGTCTTTGTTTTTAATTGAGATGGAGCGACAAGGCAGCATTATCAGCCCAGTCTCCCCTACCGAAGTACTAGAAGCGAACGATCGTCTGTTTTTTAACGGCGATGTATCCAAAGTCTCGCAGTTGACCCATTACAATGGGCTGGAAATTTTTGCCGAAAAAGAAGGATTGGCTTCAAAAAGCTTCGTTGAGGCTATCTTATTACCACAAAGTAACCTGGTGAACCGCTCTCTTAAAGAGTGCAATTTCCGCCAACAATTTAACGCAGGCGTGGTCGCAATTAAGCGCAACGGCGTGCGATTATCCGGCAAGTTAGGTGAAGTAAAACTAAAAGCGGGAGACTATCTGGTGCTTACCGCCGGTGAGCCACCTTCGCTTGCCCCCGCTTTTGAAAAACACTTTATTTTGCTTAGCGATATTGAAGTGGAAAATAAACTTAAAGGGCTGGGCGAAAAAGCCACCCTATGTAGCTTTGCGATTGCACTGCTGTGCGCATCAATCGGCATTGTCTCTTTATTCAAAGCCATGTTGCTACTGTTTGGCGCTCTATTATGCTTTGGCGTGCTCACTTTAAATGATGTCACTCAGCGCTTTCCGTATCATATTTGGCTTATCATCACCTCAGCGATTGTGATGTCATTTGCGATACAAAACAGTGGCTTATTTCAGTATTTAGACACCATATTGGTCAGTAATAACCTGACATTAAGCCCGCATGTGGCGTTAATTATTGTGTTTATTTCAACGCTGCTACTGACTGAATTGGTGACTAACAATGCCGCGGCGGCGGTGACCTTCCCTATCGCTTATTCGCTGGCGCTGAGCTTAAATGCCAACCCGATTGCGTTTGTTATGGCGGTGGCCTTTGGCGCCAGTGCTAGCTTTATTAGCCCGTATGGATACCAAACCAACTTAATGGTGTTTAACGCAGGTCAATATAAGCTCTCAGATTTTGTAAAAATAGGCGCGCCAATCAGCATTATTTACAGCTTTACCGCTATTTTCGCTATCGAACATTTTTTTGGCTTGTAAGATGGTTCTTGCGAACCACTGCACACTACACCACTGCACCACGACAAGGAGTAACGTTTTACTATGACAACGGAAAATATTGTGTGGCATCAAGCCTCAGTATCGGCAAGTCAGCGACAAGCACTAAAAAAGCATAAATCAGCAGTGCTTTGGTTTACCGGGTTAAGTGGCTCGGGTAAATCCACCATTGCCAATGCCGTGGAAGTGAAACTCAATCAACTGGCAATGCACAGCTATCTTCTTGATGGTGATAATGTTCGACACGGTTTAAACCGCGATCTGGGCTTTTCCGATCACGATAGAGTTGAAAATATCCGACGCATTGGTGAAGTAGCAAAGCTGTTTGTCGATTCGGGCACTCTGGTACTGACCGCATTTATTTCTCCGTTTATTCAAGATAGAGAACAGGTTCGTGCACTATTGCCAGAAGGTGATTTTATTGAGGTGTTCGTGGATACACCCTTAGCCGTGTGTGAAGCGCGCGATCCAAAAGGCTTGTACAAAAAAGCGCGCAGTGGCGAAATAAAACACTTTACAGGGATCACATCAGATTACGAAGCGCCTATCGCGCCAGAAGTGCACCTTAAAACTGACCAATTATCTATCGAGCAAACAGCTGAGCAAGTCGTTCAATATTTACGAGATCACGGTTATGTCTAGCTCATTAACGCATTTTGACGTTTTTAATGGCGATGCCGATGGTATTTGCGCCCTGCTACAATTGCGTAAAACAACGCCAATAGATGGGCAACTGATCACTGGCGTAAAGCGCAATATTCAATTATTGCAAAGCATCATCCACTCGGAAAACATCGATTCTGTGTGTGTATTGGATATCTCGATGGAGAAAAACCAAGCCGCCCTACAAGCGCTACTCGAGCGCGATATTGCAACCTTTTACTGCGATCACCACAGGACGGGTGCTATACCAGAGTCGACGTATTTGACTACGCAAATAGACACCTCTCCTGAGACTTGTACTAGCCTTCTGATCAATCAATACCTGAGCGGCGCTCAATATTTATGGGCCTGTACCGGCGCTTTTGGTGACAATTTGATGACTCAAGCAACCGCGCTAGGCCAGCAGAATGGGCTGACCAATAATGAGATTGAGTTTTTAAAACAGCTTGGCACTTTGATTAATTACAATGGTTACGGTCACAGCATCCAAGATTTACACTTTCATCCGCAAGCCTTATATCAAAAGCTCTATTCGTATCCCTCTCCTTTAGCCCTGCAAAACGATAAAAGCAGCGTCTTTTATCAGCTAAAAGAAGGCTTTGATTCAGATTGGGCGCAAGTACAAAGCATCGAGCATTACCATAGCAGCTCGCACATTGCAGTGTATCTATTGCCTAACCAAGCATGGGCGAGACGCATCAGCGGCACCTTTGGTAACTGGCTTGCCAATCAATACCCAGACCAAGCCATCGCGGTAATTACAGCAAACCCAGAGCAAGAAACTTATACCGTAAGCGTACGAAGCCCGTTGAATCGTCGTGAAGGGGCAGATGAGCTTTGCAGTCAATTTCCAAGCGGCGGTGGTCGAAAGGCTGCGGCGGGCATTAATGCCCTGCATGAAAGCCAGCTAGATGATTTTATTGAAAAAATGCAGCAGCAGTTTGCTATCTAATAGATTGAAATAATTAAGGTTCCTACTTTTCTCCTACTCATGTAGGAGCCTTAGCTAAACTGTTCACCACTAAGCTACTCAGCAATAACACTCAAAAACGAATAATTACTTCTCAGCAAGTTTTCTATAAATCATACCAATCCATTGTTACATTCAATGCCACTGATTGCAGGCTATTGCGATAAACACTCTTCGCAACGGTCGCTCACGCAAAAACCTTTATCTCTTACGCTAAGACATAAATTCGCATCACAGTTAACATGGAGCTGGCATCCTTGCATTCTTCTTCAGATAAAACACTCAAACACATTTGGCTTCAAGCTCGTTTTTACGTACTAAGTAAGATGTATCACGCTACATACACTCGTATCGAATCACTTTCAAATAACAATGATGTGTTCCGTAGTGCGATTGAACAAAAGCCGCGATTAATTGAAAAGGCATTAAAGCCGTATCTGTTTGTTGATTTACCGGTTAATGAACGAATGAAGTTGATTGAGCAGCACTTTAATTTGCTTAACTCCACGTTCAATACTGAGATTAATCAAGTCTTCGGCAAAGGTTTACCTCTGCTCGACCTAACCGATTCTAAAGGCAATCAATTTACTCTGATTTTGTTTGATGGTGAGATGCGTGAAGGTTCATTGGGCTTGCGCTTAATCAACGATTTAAACCAAACCATTTATTCTATTACGTTCAATCTATCAACTGATCCTGAACCAACTTTACATGTTGGCGCACTAAAAGGGCCAAGTGAGAAAATTGAAGATAGAAACCAAGTCATCAAAACCTTAACTCGCTCTTTCCACGGTCTACGACCAAAAGCGTTAATGGTTGAAGTGGCATTAATGTTTGGTAAGTCTTTGGGCGTCAACAAATTTGTGGGCGTATCAAATCGCGGACACATTTACCAAGCCTTACGTTATAAAGGCTCTAAAAGTAAATCTGTGACATTTGATTATGATGAGTTGTGGGCAGAATACGGCGCAGAAAAAGCCGATAAATATCGCTACCTGATCCCAGCTAATCCAGAGCGTAAAGACCCGTCTGAGCTTAAGAAAACCAAACGTCGTTTATACACAAAACGCTATGCTTGGTTGGATGAGCTAGAGACGAATCTAAGTGAGAAAATCAAAAGCTTATCTGTTAATCACGATTAATTAGCGACTAGCTAGATCGTAATTAACAACGCCTCATTTAAAACGAACATTCAATATTCGATTTAAATGAGGCGAATAGTACCAATCACACTAAGTAAGTGATCAGAACTAGCCTGCAAAGCTCAAATCTACAGCTTGATAGTATTTATTTTTCAATATCTTACCTTCTTTAATAACGATTCCGTCATTGGCAACAGAGTCTTTATTACAAAATACGATATATTTGCCATTTTTTAATTGGTAGTCAGCACTTACGCCCTTATCCGCATACACAGTTACCGTCTCTTTCGCTTGTTGCTCATTTAACGCGGCTTTACTCATATTGCTGGCATGCACAGCGTCCCAACATTGCTCAAAAGGGATCTGTAACGTTTTTGCCACGTTTAGCAATACATCAACTTGACGAGCAATCGTGGTGTCACTCAACACTTGATGTCCGACATGCACCGCACGGCCCACCGCAACGTATACAGTATCGGTGATGGCATCCGCTTGATCTTCTTTATTAGTGGCTCGCGCCAATTCTGTTAACTCTTCAATCATCAAGTTTGAATGCAAATGACACAGTTTTTCACTTTCTATACCGGTATTAATCGGCAAATTGAATAGCTGACGAAATTCACTAATGTCGTTATACAGTTTGTTCCAAAGCTCAGGGGTGAGTTGTGAAAAGCTTGCAAAAAATTCTTTATGTACTGTCACAGAAATATCCAATATAATTAATATGTTTCAAAATATTACAGCAAAAGTCTTGCTGCACCTTGAAACAGTAATAGGCTATGAACAGAAGAATACCATAGAGCAATGCACGTGACCCTTCTACCTGCACCACTAATTAAGAAAATCAAATTATGTGATCCTTTTATTAGATATTCGCCTCTCATATTCCAATGTCATAACTTCATAGCCATTTTGATTGTTTATAGACGTTAAAACTCGACATATAAAATAAATCAAATGTGCAATCTAAATGACCATAAAAACAATTGGTTATGGAAAATTATAGGATCACCTATTACATTTATTAAATGTACTTCATATAGGTTTCGTTAAATTGCCTAAACAGGACAAAAACTCGTCATGAACAATGCATTAAATAGTCAGACGTCCAAACGGACTACTATACTTCGTGTTCTGCCCTCTTCTTTGCTCATCAATCTCTTATCATTAGTTATTCCGCTTGTGATCTTGCAGATCTACGACCGAATTTTACCTAACCAAAGTTATGGTACGGCTTTCCTTTTACTAGGCGGCTCTGCCATTGCTATCGGTTTAGATGCCTTTTTACGTTATGTCCGGACGTGGATGTTAGGTGCTGCGGCAGTAAATACCGAACATTCAACCTATCGAGTAATCATTCAGCACCTAAATAGGGCGACTACATCGCAATTAAAACACCTTAAACCTGGCATTCTGCAAGAGAGTTTAAAAGGGATTAGCTTAATTAAAGACTTTTACTCTGGTGGTTTCATCAGCGGACTTATCGATGTCCCATTTGCCATTATTTTCTTAGCACTTATTTATTATGTTGGTGGGAACTTGGTATTTATCCCCATCGTTGTTTGGGCGATTACCTTTGCTTTTGTTTGGTTATTTACTCAAAAATCTAGCTCCTATTCAAAAGAAGCGTCTTTGTTTGAGCAGAGCCGAATGAACTTCCTCATACTAGTGTTCTCCTTCTTTTGCGAAGTGAAAAAGCATGCCTTTGAATCTAAAGCGTATCGTTACTTTCGTCATCTCAATGAAAAACGTTACCTCTCTATGGCCGAATCTGAACGCAAGGTTGCTATTGCTCAAGAGCTAATTCAAATTGCCGCTATGGGTACATCTGTAGCGGTTGTATTGATCGGAAGTCTTAGTGTTTTGGCCGGCGATTTGACCTCTGGTGGCTTAGCCGCGTGTTCTATATTGTCTGGTCGAGCTGTAGCCCCTTTAAGCGCATTAATGGGGCTGCGTCTTCGTTATAGCTCTTTTTTAATCGCCAACGAATCAGTCACTGACTTATTAAAAGAGTTAGACAACCCAACCGATGAACATATTGGATTTAGTGCGTTCGAACGTCTGGATGTGAATGATGTGGTTTTTACACGTTTTAAAGAGAGATTTGGCTACTCATTGCAACTGCATAAAGGCGAAGCAATAACATTGCATAATGAAGACTATGATCTTAGTAGCAACGCAGTTTCTGTATTCGCAGGTTTAGAACCCACAGTCTCAGGTAACTTTACATGGAATGATACCCCATTTCATAGCGATCAATTTACTTGGCGTCATCAAGTGAGCTTTGTGCCGATTAATCCGCAGCTTATCTCAGGATCTCTCATTGATAACGTTTGTGGTTTTAATAATGAAAGATTAGAAGAAGCAAACTTACTTGTTGGAGCCCTAGGACTTAATCGCGTTATTTCAGATTTAGCCGACGGTATGGAAACAAAGGTTGGCTATAACATTGGCTCAAGCCTTAGCCGAGGCGCCATAAAACTTGTCGCCCTTGTCGCTCAACTGGCTAAAGAAACACCGATAGTCGTATTGGATCAACCCGAAAGAGATCTCGATATTGAATCGCTGAACAGACTGAGCGATGTCATCAAGTATTATTTATCCCAAGGTCGTGCTTTTGTGATAAACACGGAAAGCGAAGTACTGGTAAATCTGACTTCACAACAAATTAAAATTCAGGCAATTGGGGACGAACAATGAATCAAAGCTATTCAGATTCCGTATTAAATGTTCTCACTATTATCAAAGTCGAATCAGGCGTACAAAACTTTGCTAACCAGTGGCTACAAAGCAATCCAATGTACGACGCAGAGGATATTTTTACCCTGCTCGACCGTTTAATGATTCCATACAGTGTTCATCCGGCAAACCGTAAACTTAAATCGATTGATCACTTAGTTGCTATTCGAGTTAACGCCGACTCTGGCACAGTGTGCCACTATGGCTTGACTGGATATACTGAATATGACGATGGAGAGCTTGTCGCCGCCACTGTAGATCACTCCATAAACGATGTAGTTATTCTTATTCATGGCCAACCGCAAGAGCGAAATGAGGTGGATTGGCTAGCCAGCAAATTAAGCAACTTTAAACCTCTGATTCCTAAACTGCTGCTAGTCAGCTTTATTGCAAACCTGTTTGCTTTGTCCATCCCATTTATCACTATGTCTGTTTATGACCATGTTATTGGTGGCGATGCCGGTCACGAAGTGGTCGGGATTTCAGTGGGCGCCATTTTACTCTTTTCCATGATGTTGTTGCTGAAAGTGATTCGTAGCCAATTGTTGACTACCATTTCCAACCGTATCAGCCGAGAAGTGTCTGAATCAGTATTGCGTAAAATTCTATTTAGCCAATTAAACCTGACTCGAATGGCAGGCTCTTCAACCTTAATGAGCCGAATCACTACCGCAGAAAGCCTTAAAAGCGTTGCACAAGGGCCATTAGGCGGCGCATTGTTTGACCTGCCGTTTGTCATTATTTTTATTGTGGCTATTGGCGTGCTTGGTGGGTGGCTAGTGATTGTGCCAATCGTGACACTAGCACTGTACTGGTTGCTGGCAAAACGCAGTCAAAAACAACAACGATTACTGAGCAATCAAGTGACTATATCGGGCACATCACGCTTTTCTCTTTTGTACGAGTTAAATGGTAAGCTGAACTATCTGCGCTCTAGCGATATTTTGCCACATTGGATGTCTCGCTTTGAAAAAGCAAATACTCTAGCCTCTAAAAATAGCTTTAGTCACCTTAATCATCAGGCTAAATACACCTCTATCTATTACGCCATTAGTCTACTGAGTACATTAGCAGTCATTGGTTTAGGCATTGGATTGATATTTGGTCACGTGTTAACAGCCGGTGGCCTAATTGCCACTATGATGTTGATTTCTCGAGTCACTAGCCCGGCACAAATGCTGGCCAATAGTTACTCACGCTTGCATCACGTGGAGCAAACCAAGCAACAAATTAACCAATCGATTAATCATAAAGCAGAAGGTGACTTTTCTTATCAACATCATCACCTTACTGACCAAGCACCTAGCGTTGAGCTAGAGTTAGTCACGCTACGTTTTGCTAATCAGTTAAAACCGGCTTTATCTAGCGTTAGCTTCAAAGCTGAGCCAGGACAAGTGATTGCGATTACAGGCCCTATGGCTTCAGGAAAGACCTCGTTATTAGAGGTTATTGCTGGGTTAATTCCTGCTCAAAATGGCGTAATCAAACTCAACGGCATTAATTTATCGCAATACGACCCACAATTGCTTAGACAATGGTTTGGTTATTATTCCGACCTGCCGGAGATGGTGCCGATCACGATTCAAGAGTTTATCTCTGATGGACACGAAGTTCCGGTAGAAACCATTGAAGCAGTGCTTAAACAAAAAGGCGCATTAAGCTGGGTGAACAGTTTGCCTGACGGGTTACAAACTCACTTAAATCAAATTGAGTCTATGTCACATCCGTTTTCTGACTATGAAGCCACCTTGCTCACGCAAACAAAATTGCTGTGTAACCAATATCCGTTAGTTCTATTGGATAATCCGGTAACCAGCAACAAAGCGAAACAACAGTTCATTCAATGGCTCACAGCAAACAGAGGTAAAAGCACCATTATATTTACTTCTCATGATACAGAGCTGATTAAACTATCGGATCAGGTTGTCGTGCTAAATGCAGGGAATGTCAGCTATGCAGGGCCTATTCCAGATGAAACTGAACAACAAGTTCAACCCGATCAACCAACTCAAGTCATCGAGGGATAAGCATGAATAATTCATCAGTGGAAGTGATTGAGTCTCGTATTACCCGCCGCCTACTCACTACCAGCAGTTTATTGATTGGGGCATGTATCATCCTTTTTATTGGCTGGACGGTGTTTACTAAAGTCGATGAAATTGCAAAAGCCAAAGGTGCGGTCATTCCAGAAGGTGAACGTCAGGTAATACAAAGTGAATTAGGCGGTAAACTAAAAAATATTTTCGTTAAACGTGGACAGTTAGTTAACGTTGGCGACCCTATCGTTGAATTTGACGCCACCTTTCAGACCACGGCTCTAGAAGAGTTACATTCTAAAGAAGCGACTTTGCGTTTGAGAATTGAAAGAATGACGGCTCTAATTGAAGAACGAGAACCAGACTTCTCTCAATACGAGAAAGATTACCCTGATGTTGTTGCAGAACAGCGCGCACAATTAGAAGCCACTAAGTCATTATTTTTGAAAAAACGTATCGTATTGCAAAAAGAAAGCGAACGTATCAACGAAGAATTAAATGGCGTTATTCGTCAACTACCAGCAGAAGAAAGACAACTTGAATCTTCAAAAAAAGAGTTGAACATTCTTCTAAAAGGACAAAAAACCGGCAATATATCTCAAGTTAGAGTATTGGAAATGCGTCAAAAAATTGCCGCATTAGAAAGCGAACTAGAGCAATCAAAATCTAAGAAAGCGGTACTGATCAAACAAGCAGAATCAAACAAAAGTAAAGAAGAACAACTCAAAGCGGTAGGTCAACTCGAAGTCAGCAAAGATCGTTCGAAAGCTGTATCTGAATTATCCGCACTTTACGCTCGTTTACGCTCAGGACAAGCTAAAGTGAAAAACACTCTAGTGACCTCGCCAGTAAAAGGGTTAGTTCAAAGCTTACCTACAACTCGTAATGGTGGCGTAATCAAACCCGGTGGCACTGTAGTTGAAATTGTTCCAATAGACGGCACATCGTCTTTTAAAGCCAAGCTATCGCCTCGTGACGTAGGTTTTGTCTCTATAGGACAAGCCGCTCGCGTTAAAGTAGATGCATTTGACTACAGCCGGTTTGGTGCACTAAAAGGTAAAGTTACTGAAATATCCCCTACCACCAGCCAAACTCAACGTGGTGAAATTTATTACGACGTCATTGTGGAACTGGATAAAGGCTACTTTGGCGATGATCCTGCTCGCTTTAGAATCATCCCAGGTATGACAGGTGAAGTGGATATCACAACCGGTGAAAAAACAGTATTCCAATATTTATGGAAACCGATTTATACCAATGTGAGTCATGCGTTTGGTGAGCGATAGCATTTTATCGCTCTCATTTACTTTTTAGTTTCTGATAAGCAGTAGGCTTAACTTGTATGTCAATAACAATACATAAAAGATCGTAGATAATGCCTTTAACACTCAGATGACTAGATCTCATTACTCAATAAATCGTGATGTACTGAGATTAGCCAAAGAAATAAAAACGCCAAAGCAACTATGCTTTGGCGTTTTTTTTTGCTCAGCCTATAAATACTAATCGTACTGAGGAAGTTGCACGAATTAGCTGTCCATTGCTTATAACTGCATAAATCAACTTTCGAGATATCAACATCCTAGATTAAAAGATCTACGATGTTGATATCTAACATTGTAATTTGTTACGAGCTGATATTAACCATGATGATCATCCCATTGATGATGTAGATCTTGATGATGCAATTCATCATGATGTTTGTGGTCATCATCATTAAGATTATCTGGTTCTGTATTGATAGTCTCAACGACATGTCCTTGCGCATCCAATACTACATCAGAGGATTGAGCTAGTACTAAATCCAAATCTCCTACCGGTTGATGAGTCGCAAAAGACGGTTCAGACAGACTATCATCGCTAACCCCCAACTGATTTAAGTAAGCTTGTGCGCCATCAATATGGCTACTATCGCTGTGTGATGCCAGAGATTCTAAAGAAACCGTTTCAACCGGTTCATCGGACATAGCTTCATGAGACATAGCTTCATCCGACGAATCGGCTGGAGGCGCTGGATTAAAGCCAGCCAAGTTTGCAGTATGTCCTGTATGCGGATGAGAAACTGATATCGTCATACTTGCAGCTACTGAGTCGCTCTTACCATCATTAGCGGTAAAATCAAACGTAACAGAACCACTGTAATGGTTATCCGCTGTAAACAACAACTTATCAATATCACTTGCGGCAACAGTTTGATTAGCCTGAACATGATGTCCGTTTAATGTTAACTCTCCATGAGTCGGCAACTGAGTAATTGTAATATGATCCAGTGAATCGCCATCTGTATCACTAAACAAAAAGTCCGTAGAAGAGAACTGATGATGCTCATTGGTTTGTAAAACAATCGGCGTATGTTGACTCACCGTAGGGGCGTGATTAGTGTGCCCTCCGATATGAATTTGCACATCATATGCTGTGCCATCAACAGAGTGTACAGTTACAGTATCTGTTTTGGTGTCCCCATCCATCATTTGTTGGATTATTGGCAAATGTGAATTCAGAACGTATTTGAACTGTCCGTCTGCCGAGATTTCTAGCTCGCCGTACTGTCCTTTTAAACCTGTTTCAGGCTTAAAGCGCTCTTCAGAAGATCCATCAACATCAGTGATTGATAACTTGTCAGCCACAAAAGAGTTGTGTCCATTATCCACATACATGGCCGCTGGCTCATCAATATGCGCTGCGTCATTTTCAGGAGTGACTGTCATCAACGCCTGTTGCTGAACATGCCCACCTTGCCCATCACTCACTTGATAATTAAGTGTCACTTTTCCGTTGTAGTTATGATCCGGCGTATAGATCCAAGTGCCATTATGATGATCAACTAACTTGCCATGGTTAACTTGTAGTCCACTTATTTGAAGTGAATCACCATCATCATCTTGAGCATGTGTAAGCAGTTGCGCCGAGGTGATGGTCACTGTGCTGTCTTCTGCATGATCAGGTAAAGAGACCGGCGCTGTGACTGTTGGCGCGTCGTTCACACTGGCAACATCTATTGTTGCTGTTTGTGCAACCTGCCCTCCGTGTCCATCTGACACTTTGTAATGCAGCGTATCTTGACCATTAAAATTATGGTCTGGATAGTATAAGTACGTATGGCTATGCGAATCATATCGTATCTGTCCATGTTCAGCGGTGACCGAATTACCCAAGATAGAAAGGCGATCACGGTCAACATCACTTGCACCTGCCAATAACGCCAAAGCATCAATACTGCTATGTGTGTCTTCGTTAATGCCTGTCAACGTTACGCTATGAGCCACAGTTGGTGCATCGTTTACCGAATTAACTTGCATGCTAGCTTGGGTATGCACTGTGGCACCTTTGCTATCTTGCACATCATAAGTAAAGGTCTCTGGGCCATGATAGTTTGCGTTTGGCGTGTAAAGTATTTTCCCTTGTTGGTCTACTTTTATCGTGCCATGCAATGCCAGTACATTCACCACCGTTAAATGATCAGCATTATCAACATCGACAGCATGTGACAATAGCTGGCTTTGGTCTAACGTCATTGTTTTATCTTCGGTGCCATGTTGCTGCATCGCCACAGCGCCTGAGACCGTTGGCGCATCATTGCGACCAATCAAAGTAATTACAATATTATGATGAGTGCCATCTTTTGCTGCTATGGAAAAGGTTTCGATTACCTTTTGCCCATCAGCAATTGAATTGAACGCCGCAGTATCGTCAATGTGATACGCCCAATGCCCACGAGTATCGACAGTAAGGTGGCCATAAGCATGAGTTGAAAGCCCAGTATGGTGCTGAATATCGGTGTTCGATGGTGCCAAATGATTCTGCGCTTTGGTAAGCCCCGCTTGGCCGTAATCGACATCGGCTACCTGCACTGTACCTGTAACAGATGCGCTTTGTCCGTCAGTAACTTCACCTGAGAAATCACCTTTAAACGTTGCCGCTTCATTTTTACCATCTAAGGTCACGGTCACCGTATGTGGGGTTCCATCAGCCGAATGGACCGTAAATGTTTCTGTCACATGTTGACCTTTTGGAATGGTTTTTACTCTATCTGGATGATCAACATGATATTGCCACTGACCATTGTCAGTAATGGACAAATGACCGTAAGCACTAGTAGATAAGCCTTTATGTGAAGGAGAACTACTGTCTGGAAGTATGGAGTTCTCTGCTTGGAAATGCTCTTCACCGTGGTCAACATCTGTCACATCTAATTGTTGTTTTGTCGATAACGTATGAGTACTAATATTATTAGAATCTTGTACATGAACAGTACTTTTACCAGTGATGGTTGCGGCATCATTGGTACCTGTAATGACAAATTCAATCTCTTTAGCTTCACTCACACCATTGTGTGAATCTGTTGCCACTACATGTGCGACGACCGTTGTTGTTTCTCCTGCTGATAACGCATTATAAGCTTTATTTGTTGGGTCAAAGGTATAGTGACCATTTGGCTGCAATACAAACCCATCAGGAACATTTTCACCCTGCAGCAGGCTGTAAGTCACAGTTGCATGATCATTGTCGATATCACTACTGTGTAGCTGACCTGTGAGCGTTGCTCCGGCTTCTGTGGCCGGTTGACTGGCCACGTGCGCAATGACAGGGGCATTATTTTTACCAACTAGTGTAACCGTAATATCCTGTGTCGCAGTGCCGTCGAGAGAGGTCACAGTAAAGTGCTCTTGTATCTGTTCACCTTCATGAAGTGCTTGAACGTCTCGATTATTATTATCAACCACATAGGTCCATGCACCTGACTGCTGAATAGTCAGGGTGCCATAATGGTGCCCAGAGTTTGTTGGTTGTAATGTTTGAGCTTTAAAGAATGCTTCGCCATGATCAACATCGTGTACAGTTAATTTCCCTGTAGTAGTAATCTCGTTCTGCACCGCCGTAGCGCTGACCGAACTACCGAGTTGTTCGGTCACACTTTGAGTAACTTCCGTTTGCATTGTACTAGCATGAGTACCAGAAATAGTTGCACCATCGTTAGTACCAATAATCTCTACCACTAACTCATGCGTAGTACCTGCACCATCATCAGTATGTAATATAAAGTGCTCTTCAAGCCTTTCACCTGCTGCTAAACCTTGAATGTGAGAATCAAAGTTTTTCATCAAGTGGTATTTCCAATGACCTTGTTTGTCTAGTTCCAAATAACCATAGTTACCACCACTGTGCGGAGTCATATGACTATTTGCGACAAAACTACCCTCTCCACTATCAGCATCAGTGATATCAAGCTTACCCTCTGCCACATATGTTTGTGCCTTATCCTCGGTTGAGGAACCATGGATTGAGTCAGTAATAACCGGCTTATCATTAATTGGATTGACATGAATTGTAGCTGTACCTGTGTCAGATTGTTGACCGCCCTGAACACCACGGTGAGAACCTAAATGGTCATGCACTTTGTACTGCAGACGTATATCACCATTCACATCTTTTGCTGGAGTAAATGTATAGCCACCCTTGCCATCAGCAACCAATGTTCCCTGAGATTTGTCAACAAGAGAAACATCTGTTAATTCAATCCTCTCATTGGAATCCGTTGCAAAATCAGGATCATCTACATGTCCATGATTTCTTGCGCTTCCTTGGCCAATAATATCGCGAGTAGTAAAATGGATAGCCCGGTCTTCATCGGTTGTTTTAAGCGTAAAATCATGTGCTATCGGTTTATCGTTAATCGAATCAACTTTTAACGTCGCATGCACTTGGACTGACTCTAGACCATCGGTAATCTCATAAGTAAAACCGACACTCCCATGATAATTAGCTTCAGGCACAAACTCATAAACTCCATTACCTTTGTCGGTAAAAGTACCATGTCCGCCATCAACTTTTATATTCACTACGTGTAAGTCATCATTATCAATGTCTTTAGCATGCGCAAGTGCCACCAAATCGACTGTACCAGCATGAGCTACCAGTTGCCCAGAACCGATAGACGTACCATCTATTTGAACCGTTAGGTCTTCATCACTATGACCTAAATCCACATCCTTATCTGCGGTAGGAGCTGTATTTTGCCCATGAACAGTCATCACAATAGGTACGGTTACATGGCCGCCATGTCCGTCAGAAACCAGCACTTGTGCTGTAACGTCCCGAGTATCACCCGGTTTTAAACCTTGCAATACAGGATCGCCATGGCTTGGTGTATAGCGATAATGCCCATGCTGATCAATAGTAAAACCTTGAACTTTATTTGAAGGATCAACAGCGTAAATAACATGATCTTGACTATCAGGGTCTTGAGCTTTTAAATCACCCTCAAGGTGCATTTTATCAACTTCAATAATCGCTTTGGGTTGAGTTAAAGCATGGCCGTTACCACCTTGTTTAAACACCTGCACATTCTCTACACCCATGATAATTGGTGCATCGTTAGTACCGTGAATAGTAATCGTAATATCTTGATGGCCTGAGTGAGCACTTTCGATACTGATCGAATCCTTTAACGTCTCCCCTTCACTTAACTGATTCACAGGATCCGTTAATCCGGTATGTGAATAAAGGTGGTACGTCCACTTACCTTCAGGAGTCACACTTAAGTACCCATATTTACCTGGAGTGTGATTCGCACCAAATACGCCATGGCTATGACCTTCAGTGGGTGATTTAGCGGTAACATGTCCATCAGCGTCTATTTGATGAACATGCCCTGATGCATCTTTATAGCTTGCACCGCCATCTTCACCAACATCCCCAGTTAAGTCACCAGAGATTATATCTGTATCAGTAACAACCGGTGGAGGAACATTCCCATTCGTCTGGGTATTACCTGTAGTAGTTGATGAACCGGTTCCTGACTGGCCAGTACTCGGCGGAAGAGGATCCACATGAATAACCGTTGTACCTATGACAACTTCTCGACCATCTGTCACTTTATACGAAATAGTGACATCTTTGCCACGTGCATTCGCTGTGGGATGATAGATATATCCACCAGCACCATCTTCATCAATGCGTCCAAGTGTAGAGTCCAACACTTGTACATCAGCATTCTGGGATGTGCCTACTTTGAAGATACTCAACAAATCGCCATCAACATCAGTAGCTGACCCAAGCAGAGTTGATTCTTCGAATTTTAAGAAATTAGTCGTAGAATCTAATGTACCTAAGCTTGCTATTGGCTGACTTATTGTCGGCGCATCATTGGTACCAATAATCACAACAGGCACTACTCGAGTATCAATACCACCATGGTTATCAGATGCTTGTATGGTGATATCAAAAGAAAGTGTTTCGCCTTCTTGAAGATAATCGTACGCTGGATCTGTTCTATCAAAACGGTAACTTCCGTCTGAATTGAGAGTTAATCCTGGTACAGTATTACCATGAAAATGAGTACCAGCAGGATTGCTATGACCAATTAACGTAAACGTCACCGTGTCGTGAGCATCTGGATCTGTAGCTGCAAAATGCCCCGTAACCAGCTTAGGGTCAGTAGTAAAATCATCATTAGCATTTGCTTCAGTTGCCGTAATTTGACGAGCTAGAGCTATTTTTGGTTTATCGTTGGTTCCATGAATCTCAATAACTAAACTAGCTTCAGTACCATCCATTGAATGAACTTTTATCGTATCGGTTATTGTTTCACCTTCACCTAAAGCTTGCACAGCAGGATCTTGCGTAGCTAATTGGTATTGCCATTCCCCTTGAGTGTTAATTTTGGCGAAACCATGTGCGCCTTGAATACTACTTTCTGCCTTAAAATGATCCTCATTAAGATCTGGATCAGTTACCGTTAGCTTTCCAGTAATATCCGCCCCTCCAGCGGTGATAACACTTGCAGGTAAAGGGACATGTATAGTCGCAGGGTCTTGGACTGGGTCAATTTTGATTGCAGCACTACCAGAATATTCTACTGGTACTCCCGATGCTTGACCAAAAGCCGAACCCGTTTCGATATATTTGAAAGAAAACTCTGCATCACCGCCACCTTTATGACTGTTCCAATCAGCATCTGGAGTAAAGGTCCAAGTACCATCACTATTATGAACAAGTGTTCCTTCTCCATGCTGCAACGCAACCGAACCCGCTACCAACTCAATACCAGCGTTAGAAGAGCCAACGTTATCGATATCATGGATGTGTTTGAGCAAATCCTGTGAGGTAAAGGTAATAGCACCCGAATCTTCTGCGACATGAGCTAACTGTGTTGCACTTTCTGTTGGGGAGTCATTTTGTGGTGTTACTATGATGATGCCATTTTTGACCATGGTATTTCCGCGGCCATCGTCAACTTTATACTGAAGATGCACCTCACCATGGTAATTGGCATCTGGCTTAAATTGATAATTCCCCATCCCTAGATCAACAATTGAACCGTGAACTTGACCATCCGAACCGTTGACCACCTTCACATCAGAAATTGCCATCGCATCACCTTCAGGATCGACAATATACTGATTCTTGTCACCGACAAGATCATCAACAGAGAACTTCAATGTCGCATCTTCTAACACCTGTAATGGGTGTAACAACACAACTTGCGGCGCATCATTTCGGCCATGAACGATAAAATGAAGTGTTTTTGTACTAGTTAAACCATGGTTATCAACAACCTCTACATTAAAATTAACCCGTTCTGTCTCTCCAATTTGCAAATGTTGATATTTAGCAATGTTCGTATTAAATAAGAAGGCACCAGTATTCTTATCTAAGATAAATCCTGGCTCATTGATTTGGTGACCTTTATCGTCAACCAAATAAAATTGGTGTATATCGCCGGTTGGATGGTTTGGATCTAGTTTGTCATCCACATCAGAAAACTGAACAATGCCGCTAACAGTGTGATCTTCAATAACATCCACCCGAGCCAATGCATTAGCTCCAACGCCAGAAGTAGATTTTGTTCCGTGTTCATCATAATTTGATGTGATTTTCGCTGAAGTGATTTTAGGCGCATCATTAGTACCCGCAATTGTGAGGTGCAGGGTTTGCTGGGTGGTACCACCTTGAGCATCTGTTACTGTCACTACAACATCTTCAGTATGTGTGGCGCCCACCGACAAGTGCTGTAAATCTTTTGCATCAGTGTGAACCGAAATTACCCCTGTATGGCGGTCTATCGTAATCCATTGGTGATTATGGTGTGAATCAATGCTATAGGTAAAGGTTGAATCATCCACATCAGTCACTTTAGGTAAGGTAACTGTCTGAATATGGTTATGCCTATGGACAGGCGATGAATCTTCAGCAAACGTTGTTGGAGTATATGCCGATAACACGGGGTTATCGTTACTACCGTGCACGGTAATGTCTACATCTTGTTTAATCGATTGGCCTGAGGAATCCGTCACTAAGAAAGTGAAGTGTTCTATCGGGCTCTGCTTACCGGTTAGCGCTTGAGTCGCATCTTTACTATCATCAATCGTATAAACCCAATGCCCATGCTGATCAATACTAATTGAGCCATAAGTGCCTTCTTTTACAGTTGTGCCAGAGGTTGCCCCCTGCACAGACCAAGCTAATGTTCCGTCGTTATTATCTGGGTCAGTAGCGGTTAGTGTGCCATCAATAGTTACCACTCCAGCAAGAGAATTTAATGTTCCCCCAGCTTCGGTTACCGCTCCGGCATGACTTCCAGTGATCACAGGAACATCATTACTACCTGTGATAGTAATGACTATTTCCGTAGATACAGGGCTATTTGAGGAATCTGTATCTGTAATAGCAAAAGTCTCTGTTACTGTTTCTTTGGCATGTAAACCGTCTGCTTTAGCATTATCTAGCGTATAAACCCAGTGCCCTGTTTGAGCATTTAGGGATAAATGACCATAGGTGCCATCAGGGTGTGCTACTTGCCAGTGAGCAGGATCACCTGCATCACGGTCGGTGGCTGAGAGAGTACCGCTAGTCGAACTCTGACCGTCATCAACAACCTTATTGTGATGACTATCTGCATGAGAACCTGCTTCAGTGACAGCGCCACTATCACCCGTTCCTTTGGCTATCTCAGGTAAATCATTGGTACCATTAATCGTTACTGTGATGATGTGTTCTGTGCCATCAGCACCTAAAACCGTAAACACATCATCGATATGGTCTGACTCTTTTAACTGTTGAACTGCTAGTAACGAATTATCTACTACATAATCCCAGTGACCTGTTTCATCAATACTTAAGCTGCCAAGATGCCCATCCTGCCCTGCAACCATAGTACTGGCTTGGAAATGAGCCTCACCACTATCTACATCTGAGATGGTTAATTGACCATCGGTATGTAATTGATGTTTGCTACCGCCTGCATTGCTATCTTCTTTCACAGATCTTGCATCAGTGCCCCCTATTTGGGCTTGGTCATTACTACCAGTAACATTGATTACCACTTTCTGATCAGCGGTTAAACCTGTGCTATCCGTGACTCTGACGGTAAAACTTTCCGTCACGTGTTGATCTTGCGTTAGGCCTTGAGTGGCGGCGCGAGCGTTATCTAGTGTATAAGTCCATTCGCCATTGGCATCCACACTAATATGTCCATAGCTACCATCGGACGAACCCACAATAGTCCACGCTTGAGTATCCGCAGTATCTACGTCATGAGCCACTAAGTGACCTGTGGCCGTTTGTTGCCCTGCAATAGCGTGTCCACTGCTAGTGGAGCCTTGCTCTACCACAGCACCATGATCAGCGCCTGCTTTCACCTCTATGGTTGGGGCATCTTTAGTACCTGTAATAGTGACCGATATTGTATGAGCTGTGCCATCAATAGAGTGCACGACAAACTGATCCACATGCGTATCTTGCTCTTGCAGAGCTTGAACATGTTGATTGTCATTGCGCACTTGATAATGCCAGTGACCGTCTTTATCAATGCTCAAGCTGCCTAAGTTATGCGCATTTGCAGCTGGCGTGACTTTGGATACGAACTGCTCTTCACCACCAGCGGTAAGTGTATTGGTATCAATATCATCGATGGTAAGTTGACCATCTGTTTTCAGAAGTGAATGATCAGTTGTTGATACTTTATCTTCAACTACATCACCACTATCAACACCCGCAATGACTGCCTGATCATTGGTGCCAGTAATGGTTACAGTTAAGTGCGATTCTTTTTCATTTCCTGCAGGATCAGTGGTTTTGTAAGTAACGATATCTTGCAGTGTTGCACCTTCACCTAACGCTTGAACCTTAGGGTTTGCGTTGTGTAAATCATAGGTGTAGGTACCGTCTTTATTGAGATGCAAAGTGCCGTAAGTGCCGTCAATATCTCCTGACAATGAACTACTACCAGAAGCGTAACTAGAGCTACCGTGAGCGTCTGGTTCCATGTTGACATGACCAGATATAGTTGTCTTCGATTCTTCTTTAACTGAACCCGTAATATCTGTCGCTTCATTGATCGTATCTTTGAAGATTGTTGAGCTTTGGGTATCAGTATTACCGGCCGTATCTTTCGAGGTTGCCATAACCGTTAATGTGCCGTCATCAAGGCTGGATAAATCTGTGTGTGAAATATCAAAGCTACCATCGTTGTGCAGGTTAACCTTACTCAGATCCACAGTAACTTGATGATGATTACCATCGGAAATGACCAGTTTGGTTAGCTCCCCTGAAAGTTCGATATGTCCCGTGATTTCATTCTCGTTATGTACAATTTCATAGTCATTTAAAAAATGATTTCCATGCACAGCACCGGTTGAAATATCGGCAATCGCCACATCCACATGGGTTTGAGTATCTAAGGTATAACTGATTGTTGTACTACCAGACACATTCCCTGCCACATCGGTTTGACGTACTAAGACTGTATAATCACCATCAATTTGATGGCCAATACTGTCCAACCAATGCTGACCACCATCGATGGAATACTCAACATGAGCCCCAGGTTCAACGTCTGAAACTTCTAATTCAGCGTTATTAGTGATGTGATCGATAGCACTTGAACCACTGTCTAGTTTCAGTTTGACCTGAGGAGCCGCCACTTTGGTGTCTAAAGTGAAAGTTAGGCTCGTTGTCGGTGATTCGTTTCCTGCTTGATCAACTTGTTTTACGGTCACCGTATTACCGCCTTCTACAGGGGTAAAGCTGTTGCTCCAAGTGGTGCCGTGATCTATTGAATACAAGACATGAGAGCCTGCTTCTTGGTTCCCTATGTGTAATGAGCCTGTTTGTGTGATCAAATCCGTATGAGATATCCCGGTATCTTTCACCAGACTAAGATCTAACTGCGCTGGAGGCGTTGTATCTATCGTTGTTTGTACTGCCGCACTTAATGTTGACGGATTACCAGCATGGTCTGTCGCTTTTGCGGTAAAACTGTGCGGGCCATCTGGCAGAATCGGCGGTGTATAGCTAAACGAGCCCGCCTGATTTGCGGTAACGGTACCTACTGAAATGTTATCAATGAAGATTTCAACCACAGCGCCCGGTTCGGTAATCCCTGTGATTGGTGGCGTATTATCGTTGTTATGATCGGCATTAGGGATCGGAGATAATACTGGCGTTAATGGTGGTGTTAAATCTTCGCCTGCTGCCGTATTTGAGATATCTTGGGACGTATTCCCAGCTTGATCGGTTATTGATGCCGTCACTTTGGTGTTTGGAGAAACCTCAGTATTGACATAATTATGCGCAATATCTTGATCGGTTAACGTCTGAGCCACACCATTAATGGTTAATATATCACCGGATTTCACATCATCAGGCAACTCAATCGTCGCGGTAACCGTCTGATCAGAGCCAAGTTCATCAATGTTATAAAGATTATCTTGGCCAGTACTTTCAAATGTAATTGATTCTGGTGGTTTAACATGAGTATCAACAGACAATTGATGTGAAATAACCTGAGTGCTGTTACCCGCTAAATCTTGTACGGTCGCCTGCATGATTACATCGCCATCAGGCAATTTTGCCACGTCAGTTTGTGGCATGACCGCAGCCCAGTGACCTGATGCATCGACAGTGGCATGATAAGTCGTACCTGCAATCGTTACATCGACAATTTGGCCCGCTTCAATGTCAGTCGTGGTACCTGAAATCGTCAATGGTGACTGGCTTTCTTTCGCATTGACGATATTGTCACCCGACAATACGTTATCAAAGAATAATTCACCAGGCGCAATATCTAAAGTTGCCGTGCCATGACCGATACTAATATTACCTGCGCTATCTTGAGCAGTGGCCTCTACAGTTAATGCCCCTGATACAAAATGACTTCCACTAAGATCAAGGCCTTTGATGCTGAACTTGCCGGTACTTGAATCGAAAGTAGCCAACTTAATATCGAGATTGACCTGAGTTCCAGCACTGTCTGTTACAGTCAATGTGGTTAGTTTTTCAGTGCCATCGGTGCGATCAATGCTGCCCGTAATAAGTACAGAGTGCAGTTCGTCAGCGCTGATTTGATGGTTCGGGTGCTGCGTGCTACCCACTGTGCCATCAGTAATATCGGCTGTGGTTGGCGCAATATGTGTATCGATATTGGTTTGAATCGTCGTTGACGCTGACGTATTACCATGAATATCGGTTAACGTTGCGCTTATCGTACCGCCATCGGGTAAATCTGTGCTCGGCGTGTAGGTAAACGAGCCGGTCTTACCCACAACAGTGCTACCAATAGTATTGCCGTGACCATCAAAGAAAGTGACGGTACTGCCCGGCTCACCAGTGCCTGAAAGAGGTGGCGTTTTATCATGACCCACTGGAATTGGCGTTAACTGCGGAGCATTTGGCGGCGCAGTATCCATTAATGCACTGCCTGTATTCGACGACTCATTTCCTGCTGGGTCGACTGCGGTTGCAGTAACCGTTAGTTGGCCATCAGACAATGAAGAGACATCCACACCTGTCGCTGTAAAATGTCCATCTTGGCTGACTAATACCGAAGCCAATGGTACTGGGATAGTGTCTGTTCCGTCACTGATCGTTAGCAGTGTTAATTTCGCCGTTGGATCTATGGTGCCAGTAATGACCGCGTGAGTTTGCTCCGCAGCGTTAATAACACCATCAAAGTTTGCACCTACTCCACCATCATTAAGTGCCACTGTGGTTGTGTCGATATGCGTATCCACCTGCATATCATGTGTGGCAGGTGTTGCAACGTTGCCCGCTTTATCATCCACTGAAGCGGTAATGATTGGCGTCGTACCATCGGTTAATTTACCCAGATCCGATACAGGTATATCAGTGCTCCACGTGCCATCCTTACCAACAATAGCGCTATATGATTGACCATTAAACTTAATGGCCACCACTTGTCCTTCTTCGATACCAGTTGTGGTACCCGACACGGTTAATGGTGACTGAGTTTCAACGGCATTGATGACATTGTCACCGCCTAACGTTCCGTCAATGGCAATAGTGCCCGGTTGTGTGTCTAACGTTGCAGTGAATGTACCTTCTTTCGTATTTCCTGCTAGATCGGTAGCGATGGCATGAACTGTAAGAGTGCCGTCAACAAGTCCAAATTTAGATAGGTCAACATTATTAAGTGTAAACACACCCGTTGCAGGATCAACTGTCGCTTGACTTGGATCTAAAGGAGCCACATTTCCTTGGGTATCCGTTACCGTTAACCCAGTTAAATCAGTTTCAACCCCTTGGTGATCAATGACCCCAGAGATATCTACATGGCTTAGCTCTGTACCTGAGATAATATGATTTGGATGTAATGCTGTCTGAGTCTTTCCATCCGTAATATCAACTGTTGGTTGATTGATGTCGGTATCAATCGTCAATTGTAATGGCGTTGGCGTCGATACAGAAACTGTGGCTGATGGCGCAACCGCTGTACCAGAAATCTGATGTACATCACCACTAACACTACCGGACAGTTGAGCTAATGCGACAGTAAAATCACCATGTTCATTTGAAGTAGTAAGTGCTACCACGTTGCCATTTTCATCAGTCAAAGTGACCACTGAGAATGGGATATCGGTATGACCTGTCACGCTAGGAGTTACTACACTTGTAATACCATCCGTTTGACTAGCACCGGTGTCACTTGACGGATCTATAGTAAGCGGATTCAATTGATTGGTCGGTGGAACGATTGGCGCAATCACAGGTTGTTGATCTAGTAACTCAGGAGCTTGAGTAAGCTCTGGAGTCAATACCGGCGGTTGACCGTCTGTGCTTGGCGCATTAACAACAACACTTGGTTCAAATGTGAGGTATTTTGTTGACGTGCCACCATGGTTATCAGCAACGCTAACCTCAAAGAATTCTTTACCATGATAAACACCGTTTGCATCGATGCTCATTCCAGCAACAGATTGGTGTTGGGTGTATGTGTATTCACCCGTTTTTGTATCTAATACAAGATCGCCAAATTGGCCGACAATAGTTTGTGTATCACCAGAGCCAGTACCTCCGCTAACCGCATAACTGTGCGTATCTAATGTATCTACGTCGGTAAATGACAGCGTACCTTGAGTGTGATCACTAGCTTGGTCTGTAAAAGTAAGTACGGGCAGATCGTTGGTACCCGTTACTACAACTTCAACTGTTTCAACAACCTTGGCACCTTTGTCGTCTGTCACCGTTACCGACATCAACTCTTTATGTGTTTCACCTTCGGAGAGGTCTTGATGTTGGTCATTGGCTAACTTATACGTCCATTCGCCTGAATCTGCATCAAGAGTAAACTCACCATAGGTACCATGCAGCTCATTTGCGCTAAAGGTTAATTTCGCATGATTGTCTACATCTGTCGCAATTACTTGTCCATTTGTAGATAACGTGCCGTCTTCTTCCACACTACCTGTGTGAGTATCAGCATGAAGAACAGGCACATCATTGGTACCTTCAACTGTCACGCGCACTTGTTGAGTAGTGGTAGCACCGTGATCATCAGTCACCGTGACCAACATGGTTTCAACGTGAGATTCACCTTCCGCAAGCGCTTGATGAGCTTTGTTATCTAGTTGGTAATTCCATTCGCCTGAGCTTGGATTTAAAACAAATGTGCCATATGTGCCTTGCAAGTTATCTGGCGTATAAGTTAATACAGCATTGTGATCCACATCAGTT
>NZ_BAUJ01000008.1 GCF_000496695.1 Vibrio halioticoli NBRC 102217 | reverse complement strand
GTACGATTGGTATTACACCTTTAGACTTTTTTGGCGGGAGCACAACTATGACCAACTTAACCATTACACGCCCAGATGATTGGCATGTACACCTTCGTGATGGTGATGTACTAAAAGATACAGTAAAAGACATTAGTCGCTACAATGGTCGCGCTTTAGTTATGCCAAATACCGTTCCGCCAACGACCAACACCGAACAAGCTATCGCTTACCTTGAGCGTATCAATGCACACAATCATAGCGATACTTTTAAGCCGTTAATGTCGCTTTATTTGACAGACAACACCAGCAAAGAAGATATCCAACAAGCAAAAGCATCAGGTCAAGTTGTTGCATGTAAATTGTACCCGGCAGGTGCAACCACTAACTCGGATTCTGGCGTAACTGACGCTAAGAAAATCTACCCTGTGTTAGAAGAGATGGAAAAACAAGGTATCCTACTGCTGATTCACGGTGAAGTGACTACGCACGATGTTGATATTTTTGACCGTGAAAAACAGTTTTTAGACACAGTGTTAGCACCTATCGTGAGCGATTTCCCTAATCTAAAAATTGTCATTGAGCACATTACGACTGCTGACGCGGTTGAGTTTGTACAAAATGCCAATGACAACGTTGCCGCAACGATTACTGCGCACCACTTGATGTATAACCGTAACCACATGTTAGTGGGAGGCATTCGTCCGCACTTCTACTGCTTGCCAATTCTAAAGCGCAACAGCCATCAAAAAGCATTAGTCGCTGCAGCAACCAGCGGTAGCAAAAAATTCTTCCTTGGTACGGACTCTGCGCCACACGCTAAAGGTCGCAAAGAAACCGCTTGTGGTTGTGCGGGTTCATACACAGCCCACGCATCATTAGAACTTTACGCAGAAGTATTTGAAGCCGAAGGCAAACTAGAGCACCTAGAAGCATTTGCTAGCCATAATGGCCCTGACTTCTACAATCTGCCACGCAACAGCGATACCGTGACTTTAGTAAAAGAAGAGTGGGCAGTAGCCGAAACTATGCCATTTGGTAGCGACATCGTCGTGCCAATTAAAGGCGGTGAAACCATCTCTTGGAAAGTAGAAGCTTAATTAACTAGTAGCTATTAAATTACAAAGGGTTGCTGATTAAGCAACCCTTTTTCGTTTTACACTCTGCGCTATTATTCTTCGTCCTGCAAAGAACTCCACATTTGCGCGCACTTGATCGCTCATTGCCAGCCTGCGTAGCGTTTGGTGCGTTTTTCACTGTCACAAAGTGGGTGATAACGCGTTTCTATTTCAGAGCGAGCTTCCAGTTCGGATAAATCCTTCCAATAGCCAACACTTAACCCCGCTAAGAAAGCGGCGCCCAATGCCGTGACTTCGGTCAATTGCGGGCGTTGCACTTCGCAATTTAACAAGTCTGATTGAAACTGCATTAAGAAATTATTTCGCGCCGCTCCCCCATCCACACGTAAACTACTTAGCTCTATACAAGAGTCGGCTTGCATGGCATGAATGACATCATAAGTTTGATAAGCAATACTTTCTAAAGTAGCGCGCACGATATGTTCGGCACTGGTGCCACGCGTGAGCCCTACCATAGTGCCACGAGCGTACGGGTCCCAGTACGGTGCGCCTAGACCAGTGAAAGCAGGCACAACGTATACGCCATCAGAGGAATCCACTTTGTTGGCGTAATATTCAGAATCTTTAGATTCATTAAGCAGTCGCAATTCGTCTCTTAGCCACTGAATAGAAGCTCCTGCCATAAATACGGCCCCTTCAAGGGCATAACAAGGCTTTCCTTCGGCGTCGCAAGCCAAGGTGGTAAGCAAGCCGTGTTGCGAGTCCACCTTTTGCGAGCCAGTGTTCATCAATAGGAAACAGCCAGTACCGTACGTGTTTTTTACCTGACCTGGATTGACACATCGATGCCCAAATAATGAAGCTTGTTGGTCACCTGCGATGCCCGCAACTGGAATGCGAATCTCGCTATTTTCACCAATGCAGGTTTCTCCAAACAAACTTGACGAGGGTTTAACTTCTGGAAGCATAGATTTGGGAATATCCAGCAATTCGAGAATTTTCTCATCCCACTGCATGGTATTGATATTAAACATCATAGTGCGAGAAGCATTGGTGTGGTCGGTGGCGTGCACTTTACCGTGAGTCAGCTTCCACAATAACCAAGTATCCACAGTACCAAATAACAACTTGTCGTCGTCAGCCAGTGCTCTTGCACCTGGTACATTATCTAAAATCCATTTGATTTTACTGGCGGAAAAATAAGGGTCTAATACCAAACCTGTCGCGGTTTTTATGTACTCTTCCCAGCCTTGTTCTTTTAGCTCTTTACACAATTGACTGGTGCGGCGACATTGCCAAACAATGGCATTGTAAATAGGTTTGCCGGTCTCTTTGTGCCATACAATGGTGGTTTCGCGTTGATTGGTAATACCAATTCCTGCGACATCTTCTGGTGTAATAGAAAGCTTGTCTAGTACATCGATTAACGTTGAACGTTGCGATGAATAGATTTCCATCGGATCGTGTTCAACCCAACCTGCTTGCGGATAATACTGGGTAAATTCTCGTTGTGATTGAGCAACAATATTGGCTTGTGAGTCAAACACTACCGCACGAGAACTGGTAGTGCCTTGGTCTAAGGCGACAATGTAAGAGCCTGTGGCCATAGTTAATATCCTACTTAATTCGATTCAAAGAAATCATACTCAACATTATGGCAATTACGTGAGTGTCGAGATCGAGTTTTGCACTAAAAAAACGCTTAAATTGTCATTTGAGGCGCGGTAGCTCATAGTGTTTATTCCACTTATTGCACTAAATTAGTTCAGGTGCACCAAATAGCGCCACATAGTGGTGCAAAAGCACGCTACACAAGAGCAAAACCCCTATTAAACAATAGATTGGTTTTTGGAACAGTTTTTGCTTATTAAACTTAGTACCCAAAATAACAAGGAAGTGTCGTCATGCAAGATACATTAACCGTCATTTTAGCCGGAGGCATGGGTTCTCGACTTGCGCCCTTAACTCAAGACCGTGCCAAGCCAGCGGTTCCCTTTGGCGGAAAATACCGCATTATCGATTTCACGCTCAGTAACTGCCTACATTCTGGGTTGCGTCGCTTATTGGTTCTGACTCAATATAAATCTCACTCTCTACAAAAACATTTGCGTGACGGATGGTCCATTTTCAATCCAGAGCTGGGTGAGTACATCACAGCCGTCCCCCCACAAATGCGCAAAGGTGACGCTTGGTACGAAGGAACGGCCGACGCTATCTATCAAAACCTGTGGCTACTATCGCGCAGTGAAGCTAAGCACGTGGTGGTGCTGTCTGGTGACCATATTTATCGTATGGACTACCAACCTATGTTAAAGCAACATAAGAAAACCAATGCTGCGTTAACGATCGCTTGCATGGAAGTTCCTGCCCAAGAAGCTAGCGCCTTTGGTGTGGTAGGTGCAGAAGCAGACGGACGCATTGTATCCTTTTTGGAAAAGCCTGCCGATCCGCCAACTCTTGCGGATAAGCCAAACAAAAGTTTGGTTTCCATGGGCATTTATATTTTCTCAATGGAAGCTTTGGTAGAGGCGTTAGAGGCGGACGCTGATATTGATACGTCCAGCCATGACTTTGGACACGACATCATCCCTAAGCTTATCGATGCTCAAGGGGTTTACGCTTACCGATTTGGCTCTGAAGAAGGCCGAGTGTCGCAAGACGTATATTGGCGTGATGTAGGTACGGTTGACTCGTTTTATCAAGCCAATATGGATTTACTTGATCCGGTTCCGCCTATCGATCTTTATCAAGATGATTGGGGTATTCGCTCTTACGAACAGCAACGACCACCATCAAGAACCGTCCCCTCTGTCACGGGAAATCAAGGTATCTCTATTAACTCCATCGTTGCCAATGGCGTGGTGATTAGCGGCGGCTCGGTACAACGTTCCATTTTATCGTCCAACGTTAAAGTCAGCGATGGCGCCACCATAATGAACAGCATCTTGTTTGATGATGTTAAAATTGGCGAGCATTGCGAACTAAGAAACTGCATTATCGATAAGCATGTCACCGTACCTGATGGCACCAAAATTGGTTATGACATACAAGCTGACAGAGAACGATTTACTATTTCCGAGCAAGGTATTGTCGTCGTCCCGGAAGGCTATCACTTCGGATAATTCGGTGCATTAAACGCGCCTTACCAAATCAAACCTTGGGGATCATTCTCCACCTCCGCAATCAGTTGGTGGAGCTGGTTTCCAAGGGTTTCGATTGCTGGATGTGTATGCCAACCTTCAAACATGTCGTGTTGATCTCGATGCGCTATTAATAACGTCCACGCCTTGTCACGAATGAGAATTTTCGCCACCAAATAGCGATGATCGGCTTGTTTAGAATCTAACTTAAATCGAGTGTGGTAAAACTCAATACCCGTATCGGACAATTCAAATTCAGCCTTACTCAGTTCAACACACACATTGTGATTACGCGAGCAACACGCATCACTGGCCAGTTTGATTATTTGCCGTTGCTCCATTTCAGATAGCTTCATGGTGTACCTCATAATTTGACGTTGCACACTTGCTGACAAAAACACCAAACAATCGCATAAAAATGTTACGCATTGGTCATTTAGTGTCACTAATTTGTAATACAATCGTCTTACTCTGTGCAATATCTGTAATTATAGTTTGAAGAAGGATGAATATGTTTAGAGTAATTATCACGGCAATGGTCTGCCTGATACTGAGTATAGCGAACGTACACGCAGCTCAAGTGAATATCAGTGGTTCTACCTCGGTAGCGAGAGTAATGGATATTTTGGCCGAGAATTTTAACAACACGCATAAAGATACTTATATCGCAGTGCAAGGTGTTGGCTCTACAGCAGGGATTTCTTTAGTTAAGAATAATGTCGCAGAAATTGGTATGAGCTCTCGACTATTAACCGAAAGAGAGTATCAAGACGATTTAGTGGTCTTGCCTTTTGCCTACGACGGTTTAGCCGTTGTTGTGAACCAACAAAACAGTGTCGATAATATTACCCGTGAACAACTCTTTAAAATTTATACGGGCAAAATTACCAACTGGAAAGAGATTGGCGGAGCCGATCGTCCCATTGCTGTGGTGACTAGAGAAACGTCTTCAGGTTCTCGTTACGCATTTGAAGACCAAGTTGGCCTAACTCGCGTGCTAAACGACCGCCGTGTTTCAACTATTAGTCAAACAAGCTTAGTGGTTAGTACCAATAGCATGATGAAAACCTTGATCAGCTACAACCCGCAAGCGATCGGATTTATTAGCATGGGGTCTATTGACGCTTCTGTTAAACCACTCAACTTTGACGGTGTTGTGCCAAATTCGGTTAACTTACTGAACAAGAGTTACGAACTAGCGCGTCCTTTTTTGATCTTCCATCATAAAGATCTAAAAGACGAAGCAGCATTGCAGTTTGCCAAGTACGTTACCTCTAAAGAAGCCAGCGCTATTATTGAAAATCAGGGCTATACCGCTCATTTAAATAAATAACGCTAGCAGTATTAGTACATATAAAAATGGCCAAAGCTAAGCTTTGGCCATTTTTGATAATCTGTTGTTACGCTATCGATTAAAAGTATAAACGAATCACCGATTCAGCCACACAAGCTGGACGACGTACGCCTTCAATCTCCACTTTCAGTTCACGAGTGATCTCAAGACCTTTTTGAATAGGCGTCACTTTCACTAAACTGCTACGAGCGCGAATGTTGCTCCCTACACGAACAGGATAAGGGAAGCGAACACTGTTCATCCCCATATTAACGGTCACTTTAGCGGTAGGAAACAAAGGTTTCTCAGGATCAACAGCATCTGACAAACGAGGCAGTAGTGCCAAAGTAAGAAAACCGTGCGCAATAGTCGATTTAAAAGGAGACTCTTGCTGTGCTTTTTCTGGATCGGTATGGATCCACTGCATATCTTCAGTCACTCGACCAAACGCATCGACACGTTCTTGATCAATGCTAAACCAGCTTCCCACGTGCAACTCTTCGCCAATTTTTTGCGATAGCTCTAAATACAGCGCTTCCGCCTCAGGCTTCATCTCGATGATGTCTTGAGTGGGATTAGCTACTTCTTCATTTACTGCCGGCTTTTGAAAATCTTTTCCCCACGCGCGAAAAATGTGCTGTGCATGGGCACGGCTCACTAATTCACTCCAATACTCTCTAAGAGAAGGGGACATCTTATCCATAAACTCCATATGATGTCTCGAAAGAGATCCTCGTTTGTGTTTAAGAATATCAACAACTTTCATGCACGCTCCAGTGAAGCTTTGGGTAGCTATAGGGGCTCGATTTTGAACTAAATCACATTTTAACTCAACATGTGAATGTTGCCTCATGGCAAATTAGTAAGAAAAATCAAGATTTCACCTCTAATTATGCACAATTTCCGAGCATTAATGAAATATTTTATACATATTGACGCATATCGATAACACTAAACATTTGTTTTAACGCGAATAAATGTACCTTTAGTGTAACAACTCGTTTTGATACTTAAACCTCACTGTTTAAAAACGCCATCACAAAATTAACGGTCTCAAAAAGTGATCATCAATATTGCCATCGCCTTAAAACCACAACTAATGTCGCCAAAATCACAGCCTATTTGGGTAACTTTGTGGTTAAAATCCATGATTAGGCAAAAACTACGAATTATTTACGCAGCGCATTTAATTTGGCTTGAGCAATGCCATAAATGGTATCAATCGGATAACTGCCTTCATCACTAGGTGTGCCCGCCTCTTTACCGGTAAATAATTTAATCGCATCAGAGACATGTTCTATTGCCCAAATATGAAATTCCCCTTTATCAACCGCCTGTAAAATATCGGCGCGTAACATCAAATTATGTACATTGGATTGCGGAATTATCACGCCTTGGGTTGGCTTGCGTCCCTTAATTTTACATACGTCAAAAAAGCCTTCTATTTTCTCATTCACTCCACCGATAGGCTGCGCTTCACCAAACTGATTCATTGAACCCGTAATCGCAATATCCTGCCGATTTGCTTGTTTTGAAAAGGCAGAAACCACAGCACAAAACTCCGCCATACTGGCGCTATCACCATCTACGCCGCCATAAGACTGCTCAAAGGTAATATTAGTAGTTAAGGGTATTTTAGCGGTTTTACCAAAAACCGACGAAAGATAGGCGGTTAATATCATCACCCCTTTGGAGTGAATACTGCCTCCAAGATCAACATTACGTTCAATATCAATCACTTCACCACTACCAAAAGAGGTGGTCGCAGTAATACGGTTAGGCGCACCAAACATATGATCGCTAGTGCTAAGTACAGAAAGTGCATTGACCTGCCCAATAGCGTCACCTTGGACACGAATTAAGGTAGTGCCATTGACAAAGGTTTCCATGACATTTTCTTGCAGGCGACTAACCCTAGAAAGTTGATTTAGCAATGCTTTCTCAACATGAGTAGCACGTATAATGTTTGCCTTGGCACTTCTGGCAATGTAGTTTGCTTCACGTAATAGGTTAGCCGTATTGGCTGAATGCAAGGAGATCTTATTTTGATCTGCGGCCATTCGTGAGCTGTGTTCGATAATGCGCGCAATGGCTTTTTTATCGCAATGCAGCAGTTTATTGTCGTGCACTATGCTGGAGATAAATCGGCAATAGTGCAGCTCTGAGTCACGATCTCGTTTCATTTCATCTTCAAAATCGGCAGTAACTCTAAATAGCTCAGCAAATTCTGAATCGTAATGCTGCAATAATTGATAAGTTCGATAATCACCAAACAAAATAATTTTGACATCTAAAGGGATTGGCTCAGGATCAAGCGATACAGCACCTGTCATTGTGACCTGCTTCTCTAGCGCCGTTAAGCTGAGTTCTTTAGAGCGCAAAGCACGTTTTAATCCATCCCACACATAAGGCTGTTCAAGCACTTTAACCGCATCCATCAGCAGCACGCCGCCATTGGCTTTATGCAAAGCCCCTGCCCTGATTAATGAGAAATCAGTGAACACGGTACCTTTGAAAGTGGCCGTTTCTACATAGCCAAACAGTGAATGATAGTTTGGACTCTCTTCAATGATGATCGGTAGCTCATCTTTAGGCTGCGAAACAATCACATTGACTTTATAACGACGCGGCAGCTTTTTATCTAACGATGCGGTGGCAATTTCACCTTGTTCATCGCCTTCTTCGAGGAAAATATCCACATTTTCGACGATATCAGCTTGAAGATCGGCTAAATGCTGTTTCACCTCGCTATGTTTTTTATATTTAGCTTTTAATGCTTTGATAAAGTGCCCAATAACACCTAACGTCACATCCGCATTCAACTTCTGAATTTTATCGGTAAATTGCTCTTCCCATTCCGTAAGATCGCGAATGATGTGCCGTAGAGACACTTCAAGAGTATCAATGGTTTTATCAAACTTTGCTTGTGTCTTTTTATCCAATAACTCGAAGGAAGCTTCGGTGTACGGCTCCTCTCCATCCAGCGCGACAAATTGATAATCACCTTGCGCAGTGATGGTGAGACTGACGCTCTCTTCTTTGGCTTTTTTGGTTAATGCTTCAAGGGCGGTCGCTTGCTTAGTCGCTAATTGGTTTTTTAAACGATCTGCACGCGAGAAATACATTTCGTTATCAAAAGCCAGCGGAATCGCCTTTAATAACTTGGTCATTAATTTATCGATATCCGTGCGCAAACTTTGCCCTATACCACGAGGCACTTTTAGCACTTTTGGTACGCGTATATCTTCAAAATTGGCGACATAACACCAATCGTATAATTGGTGCTGATCAAAGGGGTGACGTTTTAGGTATCGCAATATCATGGTGCGCTTACCCAAACCATTGCGGCCAATGGCATAAATGTTGTAGCCTTTTTCACGAATTGACATGGCAAATTCGACCGCTGATTGCGCTCGCTCTTGGCCTACAATTTCATCAATCGGTGGAATGTCTTTGGTTGATTTGCTAGAGAGCAAATTTAAGTCAGCATCACGATAAAGCGCTGCAGAGGGTAAAGAAGATATAGCCATAGTCACCTCAATGTGAGAAATGGTGAATGATTACTGTCAGTGTAATGCCCAACGAGAGCCCCAAATGTACGACACGTAAGATGTACGAGACCTAAAATGTGATACACCAAACTATTGGTTATCAATACCTTACAGTTTGGTGCTCACATGCCAACATTAACAATCAAAGTATGTACTAAATGACATCGCTTGACTCTAATTGCCGTCGTATTTAAAGACTTGGTTCTCAAACATTGCGGTCAGTAAGTCTTTGTCTGGATCGCTTCCATAGTTCAATTGGTCGTTTAACCCTTTGATCAGTATAGATTGTGATTCAGTGTCTGAGCTGACTTCTATCTGCACGTCATCACTATTTTCAACTATAGCGGCCGTTAAATTCTGATTGTTATCAAAATCGACTAGCAATTCATCCAAGGTTGCGCCCGATTCAAGCTCATCTAACACTCCCACTAAATCAATCTGATCGCCGTCGGCAAGATTAAAGTCGGTGATCACATCCAACTGACTATCATCCACCTCTTCCCAGACAAACATATCCGCGCCATCTCCGCCTGTTAAAATATCAGAGCCAAGACCCCCAATAAGAGTATCGTTCCCCTCTCCGCCAATCAGCTCATCATCAAAGTCAGAGCCTATTAGTCTTGAGCTTTGGTCATCGTCCACCAGCGTACTGGCACTTGTGGCGAGCGAGGCGTCCAAATCACTGCCATCACTAACCAGTGTAACGGCGTAGCTTATCGCACTCGACTCAGCGGTGAGCATTGGATCACTTTCCGTAGAAACGGCCACCACATCAAAATTGACAGCTGACGATGGCAGTACTAGTGGATCAACCTGTACTACGACCGCATCGCTAAGCGCCGCAGCATCTAATACCCAACTGCCGGCAACGTTTCCAGCCAACACACTGCCATTTGCCGATTGGATCGTCAGCGCGCTATCCAGACCTCGCACCTCAATCGATAAGGTTTCACTTGCGTCAGTCAGTGCCGCCATTAACCCTAATAAAGGTACCCCTCTTGCAGCCAGCGCCGACTCTGAGATCACCGTGTTCAAGCTGCGTTGATTTTCGCTATTTAGAGTCAATGTTGGCGCATTCGCAACTGGGGTAATATTGATGGTCACGACATCACTGTCTTGAGCATTTGTTCCTGCATCGTCAAAGATTCCATTATCACGGGTGACTATGGTTAATTCGGCGTTATTACTGTATTGCGCACTGGTGTAGAAAACACCTTGCAAGGCATCGGTTTGCGCCAAGACTGCATTCACTTCATCAATTGGCCCACTCAACGTCACTGATGAGGAGTCGTTATCAATGATAGTCACCGCAGAGTTTGTCGTGACTATATTGATAGTGCCAAGATCAACGCTCAGTACTACCTCAATGTCTGCATTGGCATTACTGCCCACATAGTCCACATCAGAAACTTGAATACCTTCTACTTTAGTGGTGCCCCCCTCATCAACGGTAATATCGCTTGGTAAGGTAGTGATTGGGTCGTCATTGACCGCAGAAACTTCAATATCAAACTCTTTGGTTTGCGATTTAGGGTCGTTAACTACCCCAAAATTGCCGTTATCTTCAACCAGTACCGTCGTTTTGACGCTGCCAGAGCTATTGCTCTGCGGGGCAAAATTAATGCCGTTGGCTAAGGCGGCATTTATCTGCGAAATCGTACCGGAAATTTCAACACTGTTAGCAGGCAATGTCGCCGTCACGATAGTGATGCCGTAGGTTGTTTCTACGTCAGAAAGGAACGAAAGCTGGCCTGAATCCACATCAATGGTGACATTATAAATGGCGTCTGGCGCCTGCGTTTCATCAACATCAGAAATTTGAATATTGGTGATCAGCAGATCGCTATCTTCATCCGTAGTAAGAGTCGGTAAATCAGCAATATCAGGGGTATCATTTAGCGCATTTACCGTGATATCAAACGACTCTGTCGCTGTTAACGCCCCGCCACTGCCGGCATTGCCGCCATCGCTGACCGTAACGGTGGCCGAAACCGTGCCGGTATAATCACTGGATGGGTTAAACAGTAGACCTGAGCTCAGCAAAGTATTCACATCATCAGCCAGTCCAGTAATCACAATCTGATTATTGGTGATCTGTATTTGACCTGGGAATGCCGTTTTATCGACAGCATCAAAATCCAATTGACCATCTGTTACCTCAATAGTGACCACATAATCGGTTGTGGCATCGTCAGCAAGATCAGGATCATCGATTTGAATGCCCGATATACGCACGCTCGCATCTTCATCAGTGGTGACATCACTTGCACCAGTGATAATAGGCTCATCGTTGACTGGCGACACCACGACATCAAAGGTCACTTGATTGGTATTTGATGTACTTGAATCACCTGCATCAACAATGCCACCATTTGCGCCATCATTTACCGTAACCGTTACAGGTAATGTGCCAGTAACGTCTGTTTCTGGGGTAAATTGAACGCCAGTTGCCAGTGCTGTATTGATATCCGCGAGCGTTCCCGTTAGCACTATCAATGAGCCTGTGGCAGGCGTAACGACTACCCCTGCAGGCGCAGAATTAAAGCTGAAGTTGCCTGCACCTGCATCCACCTCTAAAGTAACGCTAAACTGGGTTGTTGGTGATTCGCTTTGATCGATATCGCTGATTTGGATGGAATCAATCAGCACAGTCCCTTCTTCATCAACCGCCTCATCGGCAATAGCCGCAAACAGAGGCTGATCGTTTTCAGGTTGTACAGTGATGATAAAGTCTGCGCTGTTTTCATTCGCTTCTGCCACAATGCCAAAGTTGCCACCATCGTCAACAAAAATGCTCGCTTTGACATCACCATTGAAGTTGCTGTCAGGGTTAAAGCGAACACCGTCTTGCAAGGCCGCGTTAATATTGGCGATTGTGCCTTCGACAGTGATAGAAGTTGCAGCTGTATCGGATGTAGGGGTGAGTTGCACCCCAAACAGGGTTTCCGCGCCATCTTGGAAATTCAATAAGCCACTTTCAACACTTATAATAAAGGTATAAATAGCGTCAGGATCATCCACTTCATCAACGTCCGAAATACTTAGGTTATCAATGATATATTCATTGTCTTCGATAGCATCTATGGGCGTGACGCCACCAAACAGTGGTTGGTCATTGGCTTCTTGTATGGTCAAGTCCACCACTTGCTCTGTGATGGCGGCAGGATTAGTGTATTCCACGCCATTGACGTCATATTCGACAGATTGAACCTGAATCTTGATTTGTGAAGGATTCCAGTTGGTGGCGTTGTTATCGCCAGAGTTGAAGAAAATACTCTCTAACTGTTGAGCATTAATATCTAAAGTCCAACTGCCATCGCCGTTGTCGACAAAACTGGTGCCATCAAACAAGCGAATGCTTGCACCATCGGGCACATCCAGTACCGTGACCCGCAATGTCTCTGGGGCACTCTCTTCATTCACTATGCCCGCAAGAGAGTACTCATCATCAATAATCTGCGCATTAATTTTTATCTCAATGTCTTCACTTTCGATGCCAGAAACCGAATCAACAATTGCAGTATCAACCGCATCCGCAACAGGGTTAACCACCAAAGTAAAACTAGCGTTGTGCTCCACTGGAACGCCGAGTAACTTTTCTTGAGTAAAGGCAACAATGCCTAAATCAACGATGCCACTAAATTGCTCCGCAGGCGTAATTTCCAAATCCGCAAAGGAAACGCTAGTGACTGATGGGTTGTTTAACTGAATGGTCCAGAATCCATCACCATTGTTTTTAACGGTAAATCCGTCTGGATCAGAGGCACTTGACGAACTGACCAGAAAATCATCAGGCACTCCCGATATACGTAACGAAACAAACTCTTCCGAACCGTCGTTATCTTTTAACGAAATAGTAAATGGTGTGCCCTGAATTTGGTCTAAGAAAATAGGCGTATCTTCATTACCGGTAATCACAATCTTGTTGGAGCGGTCACCACCCTCAACAATAATGTCATCAACCACAGGGGTCACTTCAAAGGAAAGCTCACCGCTAAAGGCTACGTCTGCATCAGTATTGGATGGATGGTCGTAAAGTGGCGTTTGATCAAAATCAGTGATATCTCTGAGCGTGCCAGAAATGGTTAACTCAACAAGGTTATCGTTATCACCCGTAGGGAAATTCTCGGCCGGTTTAAACTGCACATCTTGCAGGAAATCTTCGATTGCGGTTGGATCACTTGCATCAAAGGTCATGGTGAATGAACTCACTTCATTCCCATCAGGGTCAATCAATACACCTTCACTTGGGTCTTTAAGGGCGATAGTCACTGTTTGATAGTGCTCTACACCTCGTTCCACCGCGCTATCAATATCAGTAGATTCAACACCAATTTGTAAATGAATCACACCATCTTCGTAGGCAATATCATCTTGATATACTTCAGTGCCACCTTCAGCAATAGGGACAAAATCCGCATCCAATCCGCTAGTACCTTTAACGGCGATACTGAGTGTTTGTGAAGTCTCCACCACCGGAGAAATTGCCACCGGAATTGTAAGATCAAAATATCGTTCATCACCGGATTTGGTGTCTGTGGTCACCGCTCTAAAATCAAGAAGTGCATCACCGGCATAATCTTGTGGTGGAACCAATACCAGATTATCTAAACCTAGAACATTACCGTTTTCGTCTATGTTGCCTTTAAACACATAATCTGCGGTAGTGTAATCAAATTCCGCGCCCGCTATCGTAAATCCTTGTAAATCCGCCTGCGCAAAAACTAAGGTTAACAAATCGGCGACATCATCTTTATCCGCCGTTGTGGCAAGAATGTCCTTGCTCATCAATTGTTGGCCTAGGTTAATATTGGTATCTTCTATGCCAATGATGATGTCGTCAGATTCGGTTTTCACCTCTAACTCGGCAGCAAATGAATCGTTTACGACCACATCCTCAGGGAAGCGTAAGGTAACATCGGTTTGTTTTTGAACGCGCGCGCTTTGTTCACCCTCTTCACCTTTGTCATACACCAACGCAGTAAAAGTAATGGTGATATTAGAAAACGCATCGTCGCCGTCCCCTGCAATTTTTAACCCGCTAGGCGCAACAATGGTGAAGTCATCTTCGTCGGTAACAACCCATTTACCATCCCCGTTATTTAGTGCGCCGATGATCACCAATTGATCCAGAATATCTTGCTCTAGCGTTCCGAAATCAACCACCAATTCTTCGACGATTTCATCTGGATTTTGCGCTAATGCCTGCTCTTCCTCTGGGGTTAAGATAGCGCTAGGATCTGCGGCTAATTTATCTAATGCGTCTTGCTCAATTTGCGTAATATCTAAATCAGTAAAGTTAACGCTGTACGCATCATCTTTTGCTTCATTGATGGTGAAGTTAATCATGCCATTGGCATCAGCAACAATTGGGTTTGCCGCATCGCCAGTGACTTGGTTAGCTAAATCAGTGACCGATAAATTGGCGTCACTTTCCACCACAGGACGCACCACCACATCCACCGTACCATTAATGATGGCCGTTGCTGTACTTTCAAACTCAGCTTGACCGTCGGTGAACTCGTAGTCGTCTTCTGAAACTTCAATGGTCACGCTGAGTTGGAAGTCAGTACTGTCATCGGCAGGCGGTTTTACTTCCACAATACCTGAACCACTAAGCAGTGCACGTAAACCGTTGCTTTCAGAAATGATAATTCGCCCGTCAGCTGCAACCGTTGTGATTACGCCGTCAATTCTCACTTCAGAACCGGCAGGAAAACCCGACAGTGTGACTAATTTAATCACCTCATCAGAGTCAGGATAATCCGCATCTGAAGGGTGCCAATCAATTTCAATAAAGCTGTCTTCGTTGCCTGTAGAAGTGCGCTGATACCCATCTTTGGCATCAATCACTGGCTGAACCTTGATGAAAATATCACCTTCAATGATCTTGGTATCACCATCACTTTCGGTAACAACTAAAGTTGCCTTAAGATCGATATTGCCGGTAAATGAAGGAATAGGTCTTAAAATGATACCTGTATCAACGCCCGCTTCGGTAAGGTTCGCTTGATAAATTGGCCCACCTGACGATTCATAACCAACAAACAACAGGTCAACTTCGTTGTTCTCGCTATCAAGTACTTTTACGCCATCGGGAATATTGGAAATCAAAACCGTCACTGATTCGGAATCATCTAACGGCGTATCGGCAAGCTCTCCACTAAACACTTTAAAGTTCAATGGCACGTCGCTATTTTCATCGATTAACGTTTCAACACCTACCGCATTTCCTTCGCCATCTAAAATTGGGTGCCACGTATCGCCCAGTCCATCTATATTAATGGTTGGAAAATCTGCGACGCCTTTAAGATCAACCACCAACTGTCGAGAATCTATAATTTTATCATTGCTGACCGTAACAGACGTACCTGTACCTGTGGTCTCATCAATGTTTTCCAGTTGCTGGGCAAAGTCTCGAATAATCCCTACCACCGTCATATTAAAATCGACGTTACTGTTTAAGTAAGGGGTAAACTGCACTTGCGAAAGCATGTCATAAGGGATTTCGTATACCCCAGTGGAGATCTCAGTGATCGGGTTATCCGCAGGGTCTCCAAGCCAAGTTAACGTGGCTAAGTTGCCATTGCTGTCTGCTAGCCCAGAAATTTGCACCAATAATTGCTCTGAACCGTCAAGATCTTGGCTTGGGTTAAGCTTAATATGTTGATCTAAAGTGGTGGTGGTATCTTCTTCTAACTGAATACGGGTAAGTACCATAGCGCCGTCATCCGCGATTGGATTGACCTTGATGCTAAAGAAGCGCTCTTCAGAGCGAGCTTCAGGTACTAAAGCGTTAGCATCGGATTCAGTGGTAATAGCGACCACTTTTACAGAAATGGTGCCACTCCAGTTCTCCGTTGGATTCACCGTGACCTTACCAATATCATCAGCAGAGATAACAAACAATCCAAAGCCATTAGGCGTTTGCACTACGCCATCGATCAACAGTTGATGGCCTAGTTCTTCAACAAAGCTCACTTCATAAGTAATGGTTTCAGAGCCGTCTTGGTCTTGGGTTTGCGCCAAGATTTGTAAAATCGCATCGTCACCATCTTCATCGACCGTAACTTCGAAATTACCCGCTGATGGCTCCCATGTTGCGGAATCGGCAATGGCTTTTACCTCAACGGCTAAGCTACCATCTAACGTTTCGCTAAGGGCATTATTTCGATACACCTCAACACTGATGTCATAAGAATAATCAGAGCCTTCTGAACCTTGATTTCGCGCCGGAACAAAGAATAAATTCTCCACATTCCAGTTTTCATTATCTAGCGTTGATACCATCAGCTGATCTTTACTGAGGGTCACTTCTGAGCCATTAACGGTCAGCGCTACATAATTAATGCCGTTGAAGTAATAAAAATCACCTTCTGTGGCATCTACCCCTTTTACTGTAATCGCGCCAAGCTCTTCGTTATTATCAAAATCGTCTGTGTTAACACTGATATTGACCTTGATTGGCGCATCACCTACAGGAAGATTATCCTGAGCGTTAGTGTCATTTTGAGTGACGCTTCGACCTGCATCTTCACTGCCACTTGCTCCAGTTGAAGTGATTTGTGAAGTAATATCATCCACTTGGATATTGATTGCTTTGGTACTGGTATCGCCATCGCCATCGGTTGCTGTCACTTGTACATCAATGACAACAGAGTCTCCTGTTTGCTTAACGTCATCCTCTGCGGTGAATCGGATTCGCCCATCAGGGTTAACCTCTAATACCCCCATCAGAGAGTCTGCATCAATCGGATTAGCAGGATCGCTACCGTCGCTATACAAATTAAAGCTTTGGAAACCGCCGCTAGGATCAATGGAGATAACCGTACTGCCAATTTGAATCTGGGTTAATGCCCCATCATCTGCGCCTTCAGTTTCGAGGCCGCTCTGTTTCAACACATTAATAGTTGAAGCAGCATCTCCCTCAGTCACGGTAAAGGATTTTTCAATCACCTCTGGCACATCATCCACCACGCTGACGACTAAGTCTTTGGTTGGAGAATTATCCCCATCCATATCTTGCACATAGATAGGCAATACAATGTTAACGGTATCAGCAGAATCTGGATTGGTATCAGGACCAGAGATTGGGTGATCAATGGCTCGTATTAACTCAAAATCAAATTGGCCAAAGTCAGCACTGGTTAAATCGTTGTTGATTTGAATGGACAGAATATCCAGCTGTTGACCATTTACCGATGCCACACCCATATAGCCGCCGGTAACCACAATAAAGGTAATCGGTTGACCTTGATACGTCAGTGCGACAGTACCGCTACCATCGGAAAAAGTGGCGCTCACATTGGCGGTATCTAAATAAAAGGCTTCAACATCGTCACTGCCTTGTAGGTAAGTGACGCTTGAACTAGCACTCTCTAGGTTCGCATCAGGATCTTTACCGCCTTGGATTGGTGGTACGCCTGTATCACCTTGGTCGATACTACTCTCCGCCAGTGTCACTGCCGGCACAACATTCACTTGTGGATCAGTGCCATCGGCGATCTTGACGTTGATTTCAGCCGTTGACACATCCCCATCCGTATCGGTCGCATTCACAATCAAGGTAAGGTCGTTAATATCCAAAGCGGTATTGTCTTGCTCAAGAGCTTGCAATTGCTCAATGGAATAAGAGCCGTCTAAGTTTATGCTTGCCACCAGCACTACATCACTGGTGTCACCCGCAATATGTACGGTAAAAGTGGTGCCATCTGCGCTTAACAGTAAGCCAACCGCCTGGTTGTTACTGAGCAGTGAGCCCCACGCCAAATCTGTACTCAATGAAGCATCAAATTTTACTGTCGCAACCGCATCAATCCCCTTCACTAAATCGACACTGCCCGTGACAGGAGCTGCATCTGGGTCAAGAATGAGGTTCTCATCGACAGCCGTCACTTGGTCGTCCGAGTTTGGATCGGTACCATCTTCTATGTTGATGCTGATCTCTTTAGTGACTGTGTCATTGTCGCTATCGGTAGCTTCAACGGTGACACCTAAGCGATTAAAATCATCCGAGGCAACTTGATCTAACGCTTGCAGCTGCTCAAAGCTGTATTTGCCATCGAGACCGATAGTGCCGACAAATACAGGGGTTAAATTAGTGTCATCGGTCACTAGACTAAAGGTTTGTCCGTCTGCACTAATCACAACTTTAGTGTCAATGCCGTTGGAGGTTAATCCATCCCACGCAGATTGCTGACTGCTACTTAATGAGAACACCACCGAGGCTATCGCATCGGCCCCTTGGGTTAACCCCACATCGCCAGTGACTGGGAAATCTACTCCGCCAGTAATATTATTTTCATTCCATTGCAGAGAGATAGCGGCATCGGTGAAAGTAAGATCATCACCATCGTCGATTCTCACTCTGGCATTCACACTGGTCACATCACCATCGGTATCGGTAGCATCCACATTCAAGTTTAAAATGTATCTATCATTGCTTGCCGTTTGGTCAATTGCTTGGATTTGATCGACCACATAGGTGCCGTCCTGATTAAGCTTAATGGTCAACACTGACGCGTTCGGTGCTTCACTGAGTGAAAGCGTGATCAGAGTATTATCTTCGGTGATCGTATATTCAGTCTCTTTGCCATTACTGGTTAACGCCCCTAATTGATTCAATTGACCAGTTGCCAAATTAAACGCAAGGTTAACCAGTGCGTCACTACCATCGGTGAGATCTAAATCCCCAATAGATGGCGTAGCATCAAGGGAATTATCATTGATGCGTACCGTAGAGGCCGTCAACCCAATATCTGCGCCATCTTCGATTTCCAGTACGATCTCACTGAGTGTTTCATCGTTATCGGCATCAATCGCGCTCACCCCTACTGAAAGCTCAAGCAGATCGTTAACAGCAGTCTGATCAATGGCAGCAAATTGTTCAATATTGTAGTTACCCGCATTATCCATGCTCATCGACAACACCAAAGTACTGCCATCAAACACTTCAATTGAACGTTCATTCACTACCAAGCTGGTTGCACGTCCGTTACTGGTAATGGATTGCCACTGGGTTTGTTGCGCCGCATCAAGCACAAAGTCTAAACTGGCGAGCACGTCAGCGCCCAAAGTCAGACCTATGTCCCCTTCTATTGGCTGTGTATCTGTGCCTCTTTCATCTTCATTCCAGCCCTCAGTCACATCACTTGACTTAATATCAGAGCCGTCGTCAATGGTGACAGTAATGGTTGAATTTGCAGTATCACCATCGGTATCCGTAAATACCACACCTGCACTAAGTGAAGTTTCATCACCGCCACTGTTGGCTTGGTCAACGGCGAGGAATTGCTCCAACTTAAAAGTGCCGTCACTATTGAGGGTCAGTTGCAGAGCCACCACACCAGCCGAACGTACAATTAAGGTTTGGTCAGTTTGTTCCAGTGTTGTGGATTGCCCATTAACGGTAATAGCTTGCCACGCCGTTAGCTGCGCAGTCGTTAAGCTGATCACTGCGGTATCAATGGCGTCACTGCCTTGATAATTCAGATCCCCTTCCACCTCGTAGCCAGCACTGCCAATATCGTCTTCATCCCAAGCAAGGGTGGCATCATCAGACTCAATCACACTGCCATCGGTAATGGTAATATCAATCACAGAAGGCGGCCTGTTGGTGATAGGATCAATGTTGTCGTCGCCATCAGTGTCTGCCACCACCACATCAAATACTAAATTGGTTTTATCTGTTGCGTCTTGATCAAGCGGTCGTTTTTGCTCAATGGAATAAGAGCCATCGTCTTTTAATGTCACCACTAACACATCTTGGCCTGATTGGCTGACCACTATGCTTTTATCTGTCACTACAACATCTGTGGCTAAGTCATTGCTTGTTAAGTTTTCTAATGCGGTGCGCTGGTCTGTAGTCAATTCAAAGCGGACACTGCTGATATCATCACTGCCGGTCACAAGATTTAGATCGGAGAAGATAGGGAAAGCGACACCAATATCGTCTTCATTCCACGCTTGTGTATCGCTACTTAGTACAGGATCATCACCATCAGAAATAGTCAGCTCTATTTTTGCTTCTACCGGGTCTGTTTGGTCGTCACTGTCTTCAACAAAAATAGGAATATCGAGCAGTAACTTCTCTAAACTTTCATGATCAAGCGCTTGGAATTGCGTGACTCGGTAGTTCCCTTCTAGGTCGAGAATTTCAACTTCCAATACTTTATTGGTCGGATCATTGCCAATATAAACGGTAATTAAGGTGTTACCTGGCAAGTTATTATTAGGGCTATTGGTCACCGCTACGTTAGTGGCTAAATCATTACTGACCAATCCGCTCCATTCAACGGCTGTTTCAATGCTATCGCCAAACGTCACCGCAATGATTTCATCTGTACCTTGGGTAATCACAAAGCTTTCGTAAAAGGTTTGTTCACCGGAAATTTCGACAATATCAATCGCACCATCCAATACCACGGGATCCGCGCCATCAAAAATGTTCAGTTTTAGCGTGCCCGTATCCACATCTAAATCGGTATCAGTCACCACTACATCAAGCTCAAGGGCTAACGGCCCATCAACGGGTTGGTCGAGCGCGTCGTATTCGGTAATGGTGTAGGTACCATCGGCAGCAATCTTCACCACTAGCACCAATTGCGAAAGATCACCGTCTTTATAGACAGTAATCTCGGTTTTATCGGTGTTAATGCTTAAGTTTGTGGGTTGACCGTCACTGGTAATGGAGCCCCAAGGAGAGTCAGCCGCTAAATCAGCAAATTTAACACTGGCGATGTCATCAATGCCCTTATTGATGGTCATAGTGCCTGTAAAAGACGAGCCGTCGATCACTTCGACAAAATTCAATGTGGCGTCTAGTATTTCAGGATCAATACCGTCAGTGATCTTAAGTTTTATGTCTGCGCTGTCACTATCACCATCAAAATCGGTGGCAATCACACTCACCGAGAGCTCATTGACGTTGCTGGTCACATCTTGGTCAAGAGGCAAGTTTTGCTTAACGCTAAAACTGCCGTCATCGGCAAGAACCAACTGTAATACCACCGTATCTGAGCCATCCGCCAAAATCACCGACAGAGTATTGCCGCTTATGCTTACCGAGGTGGCAGCGCCATTACTGGTGAGGTTGTTCCAGGCATCTACTGCAATGGAACTGGCGTCCAATTGATAGGTTTCAATAGAGTCACTTGCCGGAGTAAAGACAATTTGCTGATCGCTGATTTCAAGCGGCAAACCCTCTTCTTTGAAATTGACATTGATATCCGAGCCAACAGGATTACCCGCATCATTGATTTTGATGTTGATGTTGGCTGTGCCACTGTCACCGTCTGAATCTTTCGCCAACACTGGCAGTATGAGATCAGTAAGATTGGAAAGCGCGTCTTGTTCTATCGGTTTAAACTGAGTGACAACATATTCGCCATCATCATCAATGGTCACTTCAAGTACTTTCTGATCTGGGTCGCCATCAACAATAACTGTTAGCGTTTTATTACTATTGGATAGCACTACCTCTGTTGCTAAGCCTTCGCTAAGCAATCCATTCCATGTAGCATCTAACGCCACGTCTGGATTGAAACTCAAGCTCTGGATATCTTCACTACCCGCAACAAAATCAATCTGCCCGCTATCGGATTGCACGCCAGAAATTTCGTTGAGAATAATCTCACTATTGCTACCGCTTGGATCAGTACCGTCTGTGACCTTAACGCTTATGGTCGCAGAGCTCACATCTAAATCGCTGTCTTTGACATCAACGCTAATACTTAACTCGGTTAAATTATTGATGTCTTGATCAAGGGGCTCTCTCAAATCGATGCTGTACAAACCATCAATACCAACGATCACTTTCATCACTACCGTACCATCGGCAAGTGATACGGTTAAAGTGTCGTTGATGCCGCTTTGATGGGTGGATGATAAAGCAACATTGGTAGCAAGGCCGTTACTGGTGAGGTCTTGCCAAGGGCTATCTAGTGCAACCACATCTTCGTTAATCGCAATACTGACCACAGCATCACTGCCTGCATCTAATGATAAATCGCCGGCAAATGGCTGCTTGGTCACATCACCAATATCATTTTCCAACAGATCGGCAATATCATTTACGATGACGGGGTCAGTACCATCACTAATGGAGAAAGAAATCGGTGCGCGCGTGACATCACCATCGGTATCGGTAACCGCAACCCCCACATCTAACACTAAGGTATCGGGATTGAGTGCGTCGTTTTCATCTTGGTCAATGGCGGCTAACTGATTAAGCGTATAGGTGCCGTCTGTATCGACCGAAATCACCAACACATCATCACCGCCCAAGGTGGTCACAGTAATGCCTGTATCAGTAATGGTTAAAACGGTTGCTTCACCATTGCTGGTAATACTTTGCCACGCGCTAAGTTGCTCAGGTGAGAGTTCCAATACCACGCTCGAAATTGCGTCACTGCCTTGGTAACCCAAACTGCCCGTAATTGGCAGCACCAGTGCATCACCAATGCTGTCTTCATTCCACAGCGCTTCATCAACAGAGAGCGCAAATTCATCGCCATCATTGATGGTGATATCAATAGTGGTCGCGACCACATCTAAGTCAGTATCGGTAACGGCAACGCCCACTTGCAATGCATTTACATCTGCCGTTTGGTCTAGCGCTTGCAGTTGAGTGACCGTATAAGAGCCTGAAATATCGATAGTTAAAGTTAATACAGGCGTACCATCGGTCAGTTGTACGGTCAAACCATTGCTAGTGATAACAAGTTGCGTGTCTTGCCCATTGCTAGTTAATGATTCCCACGCCGTTTGTTGCGCGTCGCTAAGAGTAAACTCGACCGATTTAATGGCATCACTGCCTTTTTGCAAATTAATGCTACCAGTATCGGTTGCCGTATTAATGGCAACCCCATCTTCATCCAATGAAATACTGCTGGCCTCGACAGTGGCATCGTCGCCATCGGTGATCTTAATACTGATATTTGCCGAGTTTGAATCTTGGTCGTAATCGGTGGCAATCACAGGCACTAACAGTTCACTCATATCACTGGCAGCAAACTGATCAAGAGCGGCGTTTTGCACTAAGGAATAACTGCCATCATCGGCAAGTGTCAGCACTAGAACATCCACGCCACTTGAGGTAGATAACGTTAGAACTTTACCCGTTGCATCCAAAGTTAAGTCGGTGGCTACGCCATTGCTGGTCAATGCGCCCCATATAGCATCACTTTCAACGCTGTCATCAATGACTAAGGTTTCTACAGCATCACTGCCAGGGGTAAACAAGATATTTCCGGTATTAGTTTGGCCACTTTCACCGGTTTCAATGTAGGCGATTGGGCTTAGCGGCGCGGAAGGTGCAATATTATCCGTAATATTAATAGTAATGTTTGCCGTACCAGAATCTCCTTCAGAGTCACTGGCGATAACGGGCAGTATGAGCTTGGTCAGATCGGTCGTTGAGTCTTGTTCAATTGGCTTAGATTGAGTGACAAGGTAATTACCCTCGTTATCAATCACTACTTTTAATACTTCAGCCCCAGATGTCGAAGATACAACTAGAGTTTTGCTGTCCGTTAATGTAACCGTCACCCCTTCGCCGTTGGTTTGTAACCCGTTCCACACTGAATCTAAAACCACGTCAGGATCAAAAGAGATATCGGCAATATCTTCACTGCCTGCGCTAAAGACGATTTGGTTGCCTTCGCTAACAACGCCTGTGGTTTCTTGCAAATTGACTGTGCTGTCCACGCCACTAGGATCCGCGCCGTCATTCACAGTCACAATAATATTTGCTTGCGAGCTATCACCATCGGCGTCGTTTGCCGAAACAGGCAGCGACAAAGTAACAGAATCACCGCTTAATTGATCTATAGGCTCAAACAATTCAATGCTGTATGTGCCATCAATGTTGACGATGATTTTTAGTACCGGAGCGTCGTTATCGGTGCGGCTAATAAGCAAGGTGTCATCCACATTCAGCTGATTTGTCGATGACAGTTCTAAGGTAACACCATTGCCATTACTGGTAATGGATGTCCAGTCCAAGTTGGTCAATACCGAATCATCAATCACGACTGATTCAACTAAATCCGTCCCTTTGACTAAACCAAGATCCCCAGGTTGGGGTTGAATATCAGGGTCGCCAATTTGGTCTTCTTCCACAGTGATGCTGTCATTGACAATGCTCGGATCTGCGCCATCGGTGACGGGAACCGATATGGTCGTTGAAGTCACGTCGCCATCGGTATCGGTCGCATCAACTTGCAGAGTTAAATCATTCACATTGCTGTCAACGTCTTGCTCTAATGCGCGCAATTGTTGAATGCTATAGCTACCATCAAAGTTAATAGTGGTGGTCAGCACAATTGCCGTTTCATCCCCTTGCAGATGTACAATCAGCGTTGTGCCGTCATCACTGAGTTTGACTTCTGTGGCTTGATTGTCACTGCGAAGCGCAAGCCAAGTGGCATCTTGTTCCACACTGGCGTTAAACACCACACTGGCAAAATCGTCCACACCATCGGTCAGGCCAATATTGCCTGTTTTGGCCATCTGATCGGGGTCATTGATGTCATTTTCATCCAGTGGCGTACTCACGCTAGCCGTTGAAGTTGGATCAACACCATCATTGATAGTAATGCTAATCACAGAGCTATCATCATCTTGATCCGCATCAGTTGCGGTTACCGTCACCGACAATAGGTTTTGGTTGGAAGCAGGTTGGTCTATCGGCAAAAATTGCGTAACTGAATACTGCCCATCCAAACCAATTTCCAGCTTTAATACCTCGGTACCGTCATCTAAGGTCAACAATAATTGCCCCGATGCCACCTCTAACGTGGTTGCTTGACCGTTGCTTTCAATATTGGACCATGCTGCCAATTCAGCATCGGTTAAGGTAACGTTCATCGATTCTATGACGTCACTGCCAACCGCTAAGCCGACATTTCCTGTCGCAGCGGTTGGCGTATCAGTCGCGTCATCAAACAACTCAACATTCGCATTGACGATAACAGGGTCGTCCCCGTCCTCTATTTGCAATGAGATGTCGGTAAAGACTGAATCATTATCGGTATCGGTGACAATCACAGGCAAGGTTAATGAGATAGAATCAGTGCCATTATGTTCCAACGCCTGATATTGAGTGACAGTGTAACTACCATCTGCATTGATGGTGGCTTCCAGTACTAAATTACTGCTGTCACCTGACACATACACAACCAGATTATTGCCAGTAACACTGACCTCTAGACTGCTATTGTTGCTTAACAGCCCTGTCCAATCGGTATCGTTTTCAATGCTGGTTTTATCAAACACCACACTAAATACATCGTCACTTCCCTGCTGCACATTTACTGTGCCCGAGACAGTGATCTCTTGACCTGTTTCGGTGATCAATGGCGCAGTGCTCGGCGTGACAGTGGCATTGTCACCATCGGTGATCTCGATGCTAATATTGGCAATTTGCGGTTCGCTGTCTAACGCATCGGTATCAAATACGTCCACTCTTAGATCCAATAGCAAAGTCTCTAACACGCTATGATCTAAGGCTTGAAATTGTGTGACTCTAAAGTTGCCCGCCAGATCTTCCAGTTCAACTTCAAGCACTTTATTGCTGGTATCGCCGGTAACATACAGTGTCAGTAAAGTGTCATTGTTGCTTAAAGAAAAACTCAGTGGTAAATCATTACTCACTAAACCATCCCAAATAGGATCGGCGTTTAACGCATCAACATTAAATACCACAGTCTCAATCGGGTCATCAGCCACCACAATTAAAAATTGATCGTAAAAACTTTGTTCCGTGGCTTTTTCAGTGAAGGCGATGGTTTTATCGCTCACCACTGGCGGAGCACCATCTATGATGGTTAAGGCGATATTGGCATTGGCAGTATCTTGGTCGGTATCCGTGACGAGCACAGGAATGTCGAGCAAGATAGAATCGGTCGTCGGATCTTGGTCTATCGGTTTGGACTGCACCACAGTATAAGTGCCGTCTAGAGCAATACTCACGTTGAGCACTTGCACTTCATTGTTGCCAGCATCGAGATAATAAACGGTCAACGCATTTCCATCGACGCGAAGCTCGGTATCCAAATCACCGCTAGTAATACCTAACCAGTTAGGGTCGTTAATGATTTCAGGGTCAATCACCACAGTATCTATGGCATCCGAACCCTTAGTAATCACTACTTGAGCCGAAACGGTTCTCACTATTTCGCCAAGTTCGATATATTGAATGCTACTGTTAGCAGCCTGTGGATCGGCGCCATCGGTGATGTTAATCGAAACCACGTTTGAGGCAGTATCACCATCATAATCAGTGGCTAATACATTGATAGGTAACACTAATAAATTATCAGATAGAGCGCCAGCACTTGGGTGATCAAGCCCTGCGTTTTGCACAATACTGTAACTGCCGTCAACGCCAATGCTGACAATAAGCACGTCTTGAGTGGCGGTTGATACGGTTAATACTGTGCCGTCACTGGACAAACTAACGCTGGTCTCTTCGCCATTAGAAGTCAGATCGGCCCAAATTGGCGCCACAATGCTTGAGGGTAAAAATTGCACCGTTTCGATGGCATCACTAAACACCGAAAAATCAATTTGACCTTGATTGGCTTGCCCAACACTGCCCGTTTCGGTGTAACTCACCTCGCTTGGGTCACCTGTTGGACTGATGTTATCACGCACGGTAATAGTGATGTTTTGAGTCACTGAATCGCCATCGGTATCAGTGGCGGTGGTAGGAATAATCAGATTTAATACATCCGTATCTTGCTCAATAGCGCGATACTGAGTCAGCGTATATTTACCCGTATTATCAATAGTGACCAGCAAGACTGGATCGCCATTTACGGTATTGACTTGAATGGTTTTATTATCCACAAACGTTACTGAGGTTTGCTCACCGTTACTGACGATACCTTGCCACGTGGCGTCATCCACCACACTCGCTTCAAAAGAAATATCGGCAATTTTGTCACTGCCTTGAGTGAAAACAATCTCACGAGAGGTGCTAAATTCGTCTTCGATTTCAATGTAATCAAGCAAACTATCTTGACCGGTTGGATCGCTGCCATCGGCAATCTCCAAAGAGATGGTTTCTTGTTTGCTATCACCATCGGTATCAACAGCTATCACAGGGACATCAAGAGAAGTCAGGTTTTGGCTATCTTGGTCTAGGGCTTGTTTTAGATAGACTTGATAGGTGCCGTCTACATTGACGATAACTTCTAAAACCACGCTGGTCGGATCGCTTTCTAGATACACCACCAGCTTATCTTTAACTAAATCCCCAACGCCGTTTTGTTGAACTGTGGATTCTTCAAGGCGCAAGCCTGTTGCTTCGCCATTGGACGTTAATTGGTTCCATGCACTATCAAGCAGTACTGAAGGTGCAATAATAATGGACTCAACATCATCACTGCCTTGAATAAGACCAATGTCACCGGAAGAAGATGGCGAAGTGATTCCGATTTCGTCCTCATTAGCGGTTGGCGCAATCACGCTATTGATGGTTAAGTCATTACCGTCGGTTAAACCTAAAGTTAAAAAGCCTTTGCTAATGTCACCATCGTTGTCGGTCACTGTGACAGGCAGAGCAACGCTTAAGGTTTCTAGGCTGTTTTGTTCTATGGCTTGAAAAGCTTCTAACGAATAACCGCCGTTACGATCTAACGTAATTTCAAACACTTTACTCGATGGGTCGTCACGCAATACCACCGTCAAGGTAGTACCATCGTCACTGAGCTGTACTTGAGTTTGTGAATTATTCGACAGCAATCCATCAAATAAGGCCAAACTCTGTGCATCAAACACCACGCTATCTAAGCCATCACTTCCCAGCTGATACAACTCACCAGAAATAACGTTAACACTGGCCCCGTTAGATTCTACTTCATCTGAAACAACCGCATCGATAAGGGCGTTGTCTCCATCGGATACCACTACACTAAACTGCACCGGGTCGATAAGTTCAAAGCCACTGATATCTTCACCGGTAATGGCAAAGTTTACACTGAGCTGATCATTGGCAATAGAGACATACTGACCGTTCACATCTAGATGGTCGATAGGCTGTGAAACTAAGGTCGTCACGCTTAACTCGATACCACTATCGAGTACGGTTTCAGCAATGGTAAAAGAGATCACTTCTAACCCATTAAGCGTACCTACCAGCGCATTTAGCCCCTCATCGTAGACAAAACTCACCGCCTCACCGCCTGAGGTAATATGAGCATTTAGCTCTGCCAGTACCGCGTCTACATCAACGGGAACTACGGTAAATGTATCCGGATCTAAGGCAAAGGTAGCTTGTTCGACAACGACACTACCTACTGTCGTTTGCGGATACGTAGCAGCCGTTAACGACCCCTCAGCAAGAGCAGTATTAATCTCACCACCACCATCGGCAAAATTGATAGTTAAACCATCGTCTTCTACATCTTCAACCTCAATTAATACGCCATCGGTTTCAAATAGTGTTTCTGGTCGAGTTTCAACGTGATCCATATCGACACTAACAAAACCGCCGTTTGCAGAATTTTGTGCATCGACGTTATGTCCTGCTGCCAAAGTATCCAGTATCTCAGCCGGATCTTCTCCACGAGAGATCGCTTCTTGAACCGCAGCAATATCTTGCTCGTTATATTGAGAGGGGTGATCTTGTAACTCGAGAGATGAGCGTAAATCTGATGATGCGAGAACTGATGATTGTTCTGGGCCTACGCTAGCCACACATACTGCGCAGTTTTGATTGAAGATTTCGGCCTTAGCGCCATATTGCACCATGACTTTGGCATCTTCACCTATCAACAACACATCCCCTTTTTGGAGCCTGTCGCCTTTTTGAATTTGTTTTGCCGGGCTAGATGCGTTGATGACAACCGAATTGCCCAATGCTTCTATAACAGATACATCCGTGATCAGTATTTGCTCTTTCATAACCTACATCCTTGTCTTCTGCCTGAATAATCCATCATCGAGGCAGTACTCCACAATACAACTGTGTTGTTATAGCACTTCACTTACATCACATTTTAACAATCAAAAAATAATATAAAACCCTTTATTGAACATTTAGTTAACATTTTTGTATTTAAATCATTTTAGCGACCCGCACCCTCGCATATAAATGCGCAACAGGGGTATTTTCACTCATAACATGAATAAAAAGCACTGGGATTTTGTACGAAATCAACTAAAGAATGTGTCATAAATGTAATTGAATATTTTATGCTTAAGAAATCTCTTACTCATAATTTTGTAGAATCAAAATATATACTCACGATATAAAATTCTGATGTTTTACTAATATAGGTGGGGTAAATATTATTTACCATGCTTATGAACTGATATATGAGATGATTATATTAAAATTAAGATTTGATCGAGCTCAAAAATTAGTCACTAACAGCTATACCTAGAAAGTAGTAAGGAGTAATATGACTGCGGCTTCATAAAAGGAGGTTTTTAGCATGAATAAAGACTCATTCGGCATCTGCATTAATAGTGCCATGCTTAAGAAAAATGAGCGTACAACATTCACTCATGTTCGCGCCTATCAGGCTGATGATTCTGGACTAGATTTTAGAGTGTTGCTTGCGATCCCACAGATCACAGGAAAAGAACTTTTAAATACCATGCAGCATTCGCGAAACTTAGTTTGGCGAGCGACTTATCAATGTAATTGTGAATATGAGTAATAGTGAATGTTCTACTACTTAAACTAAACGCCAGTGATTCCCCCACTGGCGTTTTATGTTTTTAACGTATCGGATATAACAACTTCCGATTAATCAAGCCTCTACAGACCTAAAATTGACCACCAAGCCATACCTGTTGCCATGAATACGACAGCAGAACTGATAGCAATAACTAAACCAATTTTCATCCACTCGGCACTAGTGTGGTAACCATAGCCCATCATGATTGGATTACGAGCGTGAGAATAGGTAGATAGGTTACACCCTACGTTAGTAATACCCGCTACAGCTAACACTGCAATGATTGGCGAAACACCCAGAGTCATCAATGCGCCAATGACTACCGGACCCAGTGCCATCACTTTTGCTGTACCAGACGCAAATAAATACGCACTAATCAGATAAAGAGCCATCATAGCCATTAAAAATAGTGTTGGCGATGCACCGACCATACCCGTTTTCAATGCATGAGCAACGCTGTGCCCTACCCAAGTAGAAAATCCAGTACCTTTCAAATTGTTCGCCATACCCATTAGCGTGGCAAACCAGAAGAACGTATCCCAAGCTGCAGAGTTATTTTTAACATCATTCCAGCTAAGCACATTGGTGATGATTAATACTGATAAACCAATAAACGCAGCTACTGTAGTGTACATACCAAATGGTTTTGTCACCCACATAATGATCATAGCGACAAAGGTGCCTAACAAAATCCATTCTGGCGCGGTTGTGCCTTTCAGTTTCGCCAATTCTTGTTTGGCAAACTCAGGCGCTTTTGGCGTCTCTTTTGTTTTAGGAGAAATGGTTTTGTATAGAACAAAAGGAATGCAGATCAATAATGCTAACGCTGGAACCAATAGATACTCAGACCAAGTTGCAAAATCTAAAGTCACACCCGCCACGCTCAAAGCAATACCAACTAAAGCCGCATTACCTGCAAAACCAGTGCTGAAACCAACCGCAGATGCATCATTCATCGCAGACGATGATGAAATCAGAAATTGTCCTAGTTTCTTGTCGTCTTTATCAATGACTTTTGCCAAAGAATCGGCAATCGGAGCCATAATACTGGCGCGCGCTGTGTTTGAGGGTGTACCCGGTGCAATTAAGAAATCAGCAACGCCAAGGCAATACGCTACACGTAGAGTCGACTGACCAAACTTGCTTAGCAATAGTAACGCTATACGCTCGCCTAAACCTGTAGTCGCAAATGCTTTCGCCAATAAAGTGGCAATAACGATAAGCCAAATTAAAGGATGATTAAAATCTCGTAAAGCAATCGTCAATGCGCCTTTAGAAGAACCAGCACCGGTTGGATCGCACAGAATAAATGCAGTGAGCCCTATTAACGCGGTAGCGCCTGTTGGTAATACGTTACTAATGATACCTGCAATCGTTGCAATAAAGATGATCGCCGTATGATACGCCGTCACATTCAACCCACTTGGTGGTTGCACATGCCATAAAATCAAAGCGACTATTGCGATTATTATTAATGGGATTAATTCTTTTATTCGGGTCATAGTATTACCGTTATTTACCTGGTCTACGGATGAAGGCACAAGATAATCCTGTCGCCTTTGAATTACATGTTTCTCGCAAGTGCCAAAGATAATCCGGCACAAACTCTGTTAGAAAAACATTGCAACTATAAACCATAGGTAAATGTTTTAGAGTAAAAACTAAGAAGCATAGTTGCATACTTAAATTTCACTCTAAAGTGTAAATTCCACTTGAAAAACCCCAACAAACCAAAGGATTTATAATGGTGAAAAATCAAGCAATTATACCCAAATAAACTTTGACGTCGGTTTATGATCACCAGCACATAGCTTATCCAATTCAGGCTACTCAAATGTGATTAAACAACAATGCTAGTCACAAATTACCCACTTACGTTACAGATTGTTAAAATCAACTTATAAAAATACAAAATAACTTGAAGTTCATATTTTAATCACTGAAAATTGGAGAAGCATTTATTTTACATTTATAAGGAATACCTACCGTGCTGAAAAAACGATTTTTCAAGACTAAGGATGAAGTTGAAGTCACGTTTGAGTGGCCAAAATCTGCAGAACAATCTATTGCCATTGCGGGCGATTTTACGGATTGGCAACCAGTTGCCATGAAATACAGCAAAGCAAAAAAAGCGTTCAACTTTAAAACTCGTTTTCCAAAAAATGAACAGTTCCAATTTCGCTACTTGATTGACGGTGAAATTTGGGAAAACGACCCTAAAGCTGATGCTTACGTACCGAACGACTGCGGTACAGATAACAGCATGCTTTGTACCGCTGAAGCATAATTGTTGTTGCTAACCAGACACTATAAAGGCTTAGTCTACGACTAAGCCTTTTGTTTTACCCTATACCCATTAACCGTGAAAATTAGCAAACCTGTTACTTGCCAATTTTATTGTTCTACGAAAGGATTACTGTATTTTACATCACTTAACATGCTTTGATCGGTCAGCGTATCGAGAAATGCAATTAATGCCAGTTTCTCTTCATCTGTAAAATCAAATCGAATAGGCTCATCATCACTGCCTAAAAGTGGGCTCAATAAATTCTCATGCTTTTGAATACCAGTACTGTAGTGTTCAATCACTTCATCCAGATTTGCAAACCGACCATCATGCATATAGGGCGCTCTAACTGAAATATTACGCAAAGAAGGCACTTTAAATTTACCTTCATCCTTTCTTAGTTGAGTTGTTTCAGCAACACCTAAATCATCAGTTGATACCAGATCAAGCCCATTATTTGTGGCAATAGTTGTTGCTAATTCCTCATTTTCGAGTGGAACAACGCCAACAAAGGCTTCGGATATATGACATCCAGCGCAATTGACCATGTCACCATTTCGAGTCTCTTGCGGTAAGAAAAATAACGATTTGCCTAAATTTTCTTGCTCGGTAAATTGAGGAAAATCTCTTATTGGTGAGCTTACATCTTGCCTTGCAAGATCATACTTTGCCGTAGTACTGATCATGCTCCTGATAAACTGAGCTAATGCTCGTGATATTCTGTCACTTGAAATCGTCGCATCGCCAAAGGCATCTTCAAATAATTCAGGATAATAATCCTGATTTCCGACAATCTCTTCTAACTCAGCTAACACTAACCCCATTTCTACAGGATCTTGAAAAGGCATCAATGCTTGTTCTTCTAATGAATCCGCCCTTTCATCCCAGAAGAATTTACCTGAATAGTAAAATGTGGCATTGGTTAACCCCATAGAATGTCTTCTGGTTTCACCGCCATCAAAACCGACACTTAGTACTTTTGGATCGGAGAAACCATTTTCTTGAATGTGGCATGAAGCACACGAAACGGTTCCATTAGCCGACAGTTTTATGTCGTAAAACAACACTCTGCCTAACGTGGCTCCCGCATCTGTAGTTAAATTGTGATCGGGCTGATTATCCATATCGATTGCAGCGCGCTGAAACTGAAAGCCCGCTGGAAAATAGTTCACCAAATAATGTTCAGGAAGCTCAATATTGGAGTAATTAAAATGAGTCTCAGGTAAGTTAAGTACTGATGATGGGCTGGTTTCAGGAGTAGTTTCAGGGCTTGTTGGGACTTCTGGATCGGCAGCTTCTCCGCTACTACCGCTGTCACTTCCACCGTCACTATTACACGCAGTTAAGCATAGCGTCGCAAGTAAGGTAACTAACGTATTTTTAGTACTGATTGTTGGCATCATTAACAATATCTTAATCCATTAATTCATTAATTCATATGCCAGTCTAGCATACTCAAATGAAAACCTTCGATGATGAGCTTCGATAATGATAAACCTAATTAAAATCCAGCATGTTTATGTGTTGGCTTATACCTTTGTTTACAAATAGGTACTGTAGAAAAAATAGCAAGTAATAGACACGCTGATCACCACCACAATGTTTTTAACCCATATCTGCGGTAAACGTCTTGATATATGCGCCGCATAATATCCACCCACCATGGTACCCACTAACACCACCATAGTCGCCGGCCAATCAATCGCACCTTGCAGCATAAAAACGACAATTGCAGTTAAAGAGACACCACACGAGATCAACAACTTAACCCCATTCATCGTATTAATGTCTCGGTAGCCTGCGATCACCAAAAAACTTAAAGAAATAATGCCAAGCCCAGCATTAAAAAATCCACCATAGGTGGCTATAAATAATAACCCGAACCAAATCGAAACTTGCCCCACCTTAGAAGCATGTTTATATCTACCGGATAACGTCTGCAAAAACCGATTAAATTGAGGCCCAATAATAAACAGCACAGTGGCAAACAATAATAACCAAGGGATCACTTTTAAAAAGGTGTGCTCTTCGACACGCATCAGCGACCAAGCCCCTAGCCCTCCACCGATAATACTTAGCACTACTATCTTAGGTAAATTGGCGCGATCTTTTTTAATGTCTTCTTTAAAGGCATAAGCACCGCTGAGATAGCCCGCAGCAGATGCCAAGGTGTTACTGGCGTTTGCCATGATCGGCGGCACACCACTGAGCATTAACGCAGGAAAAGTGACAAAACTGCCCCCACCGGCAATAGAGTTCATCACGCCGCCCACAACACCTGCCATAAACAGCAAAACAAATTCCAAAATTCCCACTTAAATTCCCTTTTATAACCTATGAGCCATAACACTATAGCGCTATCAATGATGAGTACGTCATAAAACGACATATACAACGATAAAAATGGAGTATAGAAAGGCAATTAGTACGCAGTCTGTCCACTAAGTAAAGTGTACGCATAAGCTCGGTGACTGCGCGTGCTTATTTGTAATAAAAAGTATTACGTTATCTTTAATTCTCAAGTTAAAGGGGTGATGAACGCTAACATCGTACCCATTTTTTCTTCGATTCTTCTGTGCGTTTAATTTTTTGCGTGGATCGTAGTGCATTGATCACTTTAGTAAAATCAGATTGAGATAAGTTTAATTGCTTCTGCAAACTTGGATCTAAAGTACGGGGAGAGGTTAATGCTTTGAGCATCTTTTCTTCAGGCGAATGAGGCTTTGATGAGTTGATCTTGGGTGGATTCGGTATAGTTGAAGTGGGCTTTGATAACTTAGACTTCAGTGGCTGCGGTTTAAGAATAGGAACCACAGTTTGCTCTCTGGTGCGAATGCTTTTACATGCTGAGCCCAACTGATCACATTGAAATTCAAATGCCGATATCAAGCTTTCGTCATTACTGTATAGCTCAAAATGAGTCGAACCTAATTGTCGTTTATCCAAAGCTGACAACACCCTAGACAAATACGCAATAATATAGAAATCCGCTTGATTTTGCCCGCTAGGATAATCATTTAAAAATAAATACAGCGACTTTTCACACATCAATTTAACGGAATCAGATTTAGAAAAAACAAATACCTTATCCACGATTGAAGCCGTTAATTTTCCCAGTTCTTTCAATCCAACATTTTCAGCATCGACAAAGATCATTTTCATAGTTAATCAAGCTCCATTTGCTTAACATTTACACATTCCAGTGGTGTGGTTACGAACAAATTTAATGACGTTTAACCATTTTACCTAAGTCGACAGTCGCGAGAAGCAAACAGATCACAAGTATATGATTTGTAACAATACAGCGGATGTTGTGTGCACTTCTATCCAATACACTCAGCAAGAAACAGAAGTACTCACAAGCGCAGTGCCTTACTTATATTTTAATGTCATCAAAATATGGTGCTTTGTTGTCACAAATATTTTAAATATTGTTGAGCGATCGTTCAAATTTCTACTATAGTTACTTAGCCTAACAACTCACAACAAGGAAAAGTTATGAATCAAAATCCCGAATCTCAATCAACAGAAACTAGAACAATTCCTCAAGAAGCATTTGATTGGTATGACGAATATGCACACGGCCTCATTGACCGCAGAGAATTTATGGCTCGCTTATCTGGACTGGCCGTCATTGGCTTAACCATGACAACATTAACTTCGGCGCTGATTCCCAATTACGCCAAAGCCGAACAAGTCTCTTTTAATGACCCTTCCATCAAAGCCACCTACGAGAAGTTCCCATCCCCTAAAGGTCATGGCGAAGGACAAGGCTACTTAGTGGTACCAAAAGAGATCGAAGGCAAATTACCTGTTGTATTGGTTATCCATGAAAATAGAGGCTTAAATCCATATATTAAAGACGTTGCCAGACGACTTGCTGCTGCAGGTTTTATCGCGTTTGCACCCGATGCGCTTTATTCCCTTGGCGGGTATCCGGGCAATGACGATGAAGGCCGAGTGATGCAAAAATCGCTCTCGAAAGAGCGAATTGAAGAAGACTTTATTGCAGCTGCCAACTTTTTGAAAACTCATGACAAAAGCAGCGGAAAACTAGGCGCAGTCGGATTTTGCTTTGGCGGCTATATCGTCAATATGTTAGCGGCCGTAATGCCAGATCAGCTAGATGCAGGCGTCCCTTTTTACGGCACACCTGCCGCACCTGATTTAAGAAAGAATGTAAAAGGACCACTGCTTATCCAATTTGCCGGCATCGACAAACGCGTAAATGCAACTTGGCCCGACTATGAAGCCGAGCTCAAAAAGATTAACGCAGAATACACCGCTTACATCTACGAAGGCGTAAACCACGGCTTCCACAACGATTCAACCGGCCGATATGCTAAAGAAGAAGCGGAGTTAGCCTGGTCTCGCACACTTGAGTTCTTTACTAAGCAGCTTTCGTAAAGGGGGCAACTGAGACGAAGTTAACTGGGTTCAAAGGCGTGTTATTACTAGTTTGCGTAACACGTCTTTGCCCCATTCGGTGTTAACGTAATTATCCAGTGGCAATTCACTCTACTGAAATCACCGTACTTTTCTTCATGGTTAGTAGCATTGAAGCCATGGTAGGAAACTCCGATTTCCATGCGAAAACGGAGTGTCCAGCCAGCAATTTTCATTTGAAATCGGGCCTAATTACTCTTTATTAAAAACGACATATACACCCTCAAAAGTAGCAACCAACTCATCAGCACAAAATAGGTTGCAGGCTATTTGAACACGTCCTATGCCTTTACGTTGAAACGCACGATGAAACCGAGACCACATTGTATGGTTGTCATATTTACATACAACACGAACATCACCATTGGCGGGTTTCAGGTATCGAATGTTATTTTCTTGAATAACAATTTGATGCTTTTCACCCTCCAACTGGGCATAAACTAAAGACCAACCAGCTAGAATACCGACAACAGATAAGCTGCCACCAAACACCGTATTCATGTGGTTGATGTTTATTTTCAATGGTGCTGTAAGCTCGATAATTTTGACGCTACAAGTATTCACCCCGATACCCAGAGATTTTGATACTGGTATATGATGATGAAGGTAGGCTTCAAACTCTCTATTTTTCATATAGACCGTTACCTTTTCAGTGTGCCAAAATAGTGTAAAAGTTCGATTGAGTGGGAGGCAGAAATTACGCCTTAGCTAATTCAGTTAATACTTGCTTATACGTATCCACTGATTGGGCTCCAGATATAGCACTCTCACGATTGAATACAATCGTTGGAACTCCTGATATACCCGTTTGTTTCCATTCTTGTTCCTGCGATCGGACATGATTTCGTATATTATCGTCATCTAGACTTTTCATTGCTTCTTCTACATTGAGACCCACACTTTGCAGTTCTTGCCTGAGAATGCTTTTGTTAGAAATATCTTTTTGCTCGCTATAAAACGAAGCAAATAATCGATTTTTAAGCTCGGTTTGCTTACCCACACTTTTTGCGTATTCGAGAAGAATATGAGCATCAAGCGTATTTACCGCTTTTAGTCCGTCAAAGTAATCGAACTTAAATCCAACGTCTTCTCCAAGCTCTGTCATCTCTTTTCTGAAACGAATACTGTCTTCTAATGTGGTGCCGTACTTTCTTTTGAGGTGGGCACGTAAGTCTTCACCTTCAGGCGGTATATCTGGATTTAGCTGAAACGGTTGCCACTCAATCTCAATGTTATCTTCCATACCAAGCTCTTTTATGGCGGCATCTAAACGCTTATAACCGATAATGCACCAAGGGCAAACTACATCTGACACTATATCTAATTTGATTTTCTTACTCATATTTTTCCTAATACATCCCATGATGTTAGCCTTTGATTTATTTTATAAAATAACATTAAGCAGAACCCAAATTTATTGGCTATTTGTATCCAGCTTATTTCACCAGTTGAAAACTGGCGGTTCTATATTTTTTGCTCGCAAAGCTGGATTGTCGGGGCGGTATTAGTGAAATTTGGAACATCGGCTTTTATCTTATCTGCATTTGGACCAAAAGCTGTTTGAAATGACTCTATAGAATCAAATGAAATAGTACTGATTGCCACATATGGTGCAGTTTCTCCGGGTACAACATTGGCAATCCCTTCATCGACAGTTGCCCCTTTTACGGCCTCTCCCAAAAGCTCGCCGATCATAGGAACATGTTTGTTGCAGTAGTAATCAAAATCAAAAATAACATCATCTTTATTTGGGTACAGTACGTATGCTTTAATCATTGTTATACCTTTTCTTTAAGTTAAGTTTTAAGTTATTGGGTTTACATTTTGTTCTTGGGCATTGCTTTGCCAATCATTGATTCACCCATTGTGGCCTGCTTTTGGTGGGGAATTATTCCAGAAAAAATCGCGGTCATTCGATTGCGTTTGCCGGGAACTACAACCGCTTTTTTACCTAAACCGTTGATCGCAATTTCGGCTACTTCCGCAGGATCTTTTGCAACCATTGGCAACTTAGACCAGTCAATACCATTGTCCGCAGTCATCGGTGTGCTTGTTAGCCCCGGAGAAAGAACGGTTACATCAATACCCTTGGGTTTAAGCTCGCCATGAAGAGAAGCACCTAGTTGTAGAACATAGGCTTTGGTACCTGCATAATTTGAAAAATATGGAGAAACCATATGACCAGAAAGGCTTGAAACCATTAGAATGCCACCGCGTTTTCTTTCCACCATAGCGGGTGTAAAGTGGTGAGTCAGTTGCAATACCGAGGTAACATTAAGCTGCACCATCTGTAATTCTTTAGCTAACGATGTCTTAGCAAATGAACCATTTATTTCAACACCTGCTGCGAGTACCAACAAACCTATTTCTTGCTTCACCTGCTTAACTTTTTCAACCCCTTCAGTAGTAGCTAAATCTGCTGAAACAATCATTGTTTTAATTCCATAACGATCCGCAAGCAATGCTGCGTGCTCTTCAAGTTCTTTTTCTCGACGAGCAACCAAAACAATATTTAATCCCTTTGCTGCAATCTGGCTGGCCATTTCAGCACCGATGCCAGACGTTGCACCTGTGATAAGAGCCCAATCGCCATATTTTTCTTTAAAGCTGATACCCATAATTCGTTACCTTTATCTGTGTTTAGCTGATGGGGTAACTATATGGAAATTGGAGAAGGTAGGCTCTTCAGAAAAGTTCAAATATTGCTCAGATTAGGTCAAACGAGCCAATCGGTCCGGAAGGAATAGGTGTATGGTGTCAGGCTAAACGAAATTCAGAAGGAGACAGACCGGTTTGTCCTTTGAAGGTACGGTTAAAGGTGGAAATCGATTCGAAACCCGTTTCAAAAACGATGTCAGAGATACGTAAGTTATTATCTTTCAGTAACACCTTAGCTTTGTTGATTTTTAATTTGGTAATGTATTTCATTGGTGGTTCTGAATACACCTCTTTAAACTTACGTTTAAAGGTAGAAACACTCATATGACATAATGCCGCCAACTCATTCACACTCAGATCCGCATACAGATTACTTTGGATAATATCTTCAAATTTAGCAAAATTAGGTTTAAACATGGAAGCAAGAAAATCGAGCTCAGACGGGGCATTGGTTCTTTTCGCCATAAGAATGACAAATTCACGTAGCTTACTCTCGATAAGTAAATCATCAGCCAACTCTGGAGAGTCTAGCAATATGTTAATGCTGTCGCGATAGTGCTCAAGCAATCTATCCACTTCAACCTGCATAATATTATAATTAACCCTGTAGTTTGACTGACTAATATCAAAGTTAAACAGTGACTGAAATATTTCAGGGTAAAGCAAGATGCCAATCGCTTCACCTACTCCTTCATCATTGTGGTAGCTTGTATTTTCATAAAAGTAGTTGGTGCATTTTGCCAGAACTCCACAGTTTTTGTTCAATGACGCGGATTCTGTCTGCTCCCTGACGTTAAAATTACCATTCGTAACAAACGCAAAACAGGCTTCACTACCTACAAACACACGCGGCATACGCTTGAAACTGGGGATATCTTGTTTTTGAAAAACAACACGTCCATTATATTTGATTGTTTTCATTTTTAAGGCACCGTTCATAACACTACGATAAGGATAAAGCAGATTAAAGATATCTACTCACTCGGCTTACTGACTAATATATTAATCTTATAACTAAAGTAATGATGGGTATTTTTAATGTTGTTATTTTTCCTGCAGAGCAAGAACTTCTGAAGCAATCGCAACTACGCAAAAAATACCACTAAACACACCAACCAAGGTCTCAAGTGTCCACATTTTTGAAAAACCATTAGAGAAGTCTTCGGGGTACTGCACTGCAATATGATCAAGTGTTGGGTACAGTGCGGCACTCATAATCATCAGACATATAAAATTCCACGCAAACAGAAACCCTCTTGCTTTATTATTACCAAACATGAGTACGGTAAGTAGCGCTCCGGTTAAAAAAAACTTTGCCATACCAATCCATTTGCCAACAATTATTGGTAAACGTTGTAGTGAACCGTCTCCCATCATAGCTGCATCATAACCGGAAAATTTTCCTAATGCAGGGTGAGCTAAAAACATTGTAGAAGTCTGTGTCATCCACATAAGGCTGTCTACAATTTCATAAACGGTAAATATCCCGAGCCATACGAAAGTTGCACGGGCTAAATTTTTTGAATTGATTGATATTGTTTTCATTACTATTCCCATCATTGATTAGATGGACGAGATAATAGTAATAAGTTGTGCATTGGCACTTGTCAAATAAGGTCAAAAACTGGGCAGATTAGTCCAATGTCTCTTAAGTTTGTCATTGATTGTAGGTTATTGAAAATAATGTATTGAGCTTATCTTGATTGACAATACTTTGCATAAAGTGAATCTGATACCGAAGAGCAGAGATGGAAGCTATTGTCCGGTTTCGTTTACGAGCGGCATCACCTGAAGTGATGCCTTTCTGCTGTTTGGGAGATGAAAAACTTTATGATGGGTAAGTTTCGCTCTACAAGCCAAACTCACTTTTGTCCAAAGGTTTGTTGACGGGTTTAGTGCTAACTCACTTTTCCCCAAAGCTTGCTATCACAAGTTCATCGATGACCTATCATTTGTAATGATAGGTACGCAGGAAACATATTCTTTGTGCAAAATTCAAGACCTGACCCCGTTCCATAAATGTGTAGGAATAGCTATGCCAACCTTGTGACCTGACTATTTGTACAGTTTATTAGGTTTATCTGACTGCAATGTATGAAAATGGCTTGTTTTGTCGAGTGCTTAGTCTCGTTTTGTCGGTAAGAACTTTCATAAGACATTGATAATTAGGGGGTTATCGTTTTCTTATTTAAGATAACGAGCATTGTCAAAAAGAGATAACACGCACACTCGTTTTTATGTAAATGCAAAATGTGACGCATATGCATTATATTTCAATAGCTTATGGTATCCTGAATGAAAATTAGGCAAGCAGAAAAACGAGCAGGCCTTTTATTAAGAATGTTAGTTGTCCAAATAAAATGCGCGACTGTATGGATTGCGAATTATCGTATTACGATAATTTATTATTGACAAACAATAAGCTTCGTGATTGAATTGACCTCAAATAATTAACAGGAGGCGTTACCATGAACAATTTAAAAAGAATTAAAAAGATCAGTCGAAATTTCCATTTGATGTTTTCTGTACTGCTTGTTGTCGTGCCGTTGTATTACGTTATCTATTGGGCTTTTATAAATTATTTTCCAGAAACATTAATCACTGTAAATGTAGGCTCAAATCCACTAATTCCAAGTCCTTTGTCAATTGGATTACGTTTAATAGGGTTCTTAATCAGCTTGCTTCCTCTTTCTGCGTTAATTTATGGACTTATAAATATTAGAAAGCTCTTTTCCTTTTATCAGAAAGGCGTGATATTTTCTTTTGAGCATGTCAATATTTTCAAAAGAACTTCAAAATCTCTCATTTTGTGGGTTTTCTTATCGATATTTTATGAATCTGCCAAGAGTATCTTATTTTCGATGGGAAACCCTCCTGGGCAAAGAACTGTTAGTATCGGATTTAGCTCCCCAGAAATTACAACACTTGTTGTCGCAGGGATTGTTTTTGTAATTGCTTGGGTAATGGATGAAGGCCGCATTATAACCGAAGAACAACACTTGACTGTTTAGCTGGAGTATACATGCCTATAATTATCAATTTAGATGTAGTTCTGGCAAAGCGTAAGATGAAGTCAATTGAACTTGCAAAACTTATCGGAATTACTGAACAAAATTTATCCATATTAAAAACAGGTAAAGCTAAGGCTATTCGAATATCAACGTTGGATGCAATATGTAAACACCTTAAGTGCCAACCCGGTGATATCCTTCAGTACAATGAATAACCATCAACTAACAATGCAATTTCAGCGGACGCAAAAAGCCGCGCCGCTGAATTGCGGCGTTAGTGCTCTAGAGGAAATATGAGCGGGAATTCGTTTATATCAATTAGAAATGCAACCATAGCCTCTGTAATTGCGGGAGTAATACTCTTAGCTGTACCAGTTTTGAAAGATTATGTTGTTAGTTTTCTATCATGGACTTGGTCGGGTGTAGTTTGGTGCAGTGAAGCACTGATTGATTCATATTCTCTTCCTGGCTGGGCTTGGTTGCTAATTTCCATCCTCACCCTAATTGGCTTAATAAACATATATTTAGCTATTAAAGGTGAGCCCGAAGAGCCAGAATTTAAATCCTATGTTGAGGACCTTATGCATGGTGCTAATTGGCGTTGGACCTGGATTGGAAATCAAATATCTAATGTCTGGTGCTTTTGTCCAATATGCGATGCAACTTTAGTTTACGACGATAGTTCTTGCCGTTTTTACTCAGATGTCAACAAAACCGATTTTATTTGTGAGAACTGTAATCGTACTGTTGTTGCCTCGATAAGTGGTGGCGACAAAGATTACGCAACTGGTGCGGTAAAGCGTGAAATTAGCAGAAGGATTAGAACTGGTGAGTATAAAAAGCACTAACAAGGCGCTGCTACGGAAAATTCACTCGCTAGCGCTCCTAAATTTCCGCAGAGCGTGGCGTTACTTTCCAATACCTCGGCTAATCCGTTATATCCTAATTTAGTAATATAACTGACAAGGTCTTGTTCAAAAGTGAGTTAATTCAGCAAATCGGCTAACAAGGTTTTGCCCCAAAACTTGCTATCACAAGCTCATCAATAACCTATCATTTGTAATGATCGGTACGCAGGAAACATTTTCTCTGTGCAAAATTCAAGACCTGACCCCGTTCCATACCTGTTGCACCCGTGATGATGACTTTCATTGTTTTATTACTTCAAGCGCTAGTGCTTTATCTTTAAGGATGACTTGAAGGTTCGCGGTGACATTCCTGTCTTGGATTTAAATAGCTTAGAAAAATGTTGTGGATATTCAAAACCAAGGTCACACGCAATTTGGGTAATACTCAGGTTGTCCTCAACTATTAACGATTTAGCTCTCTCAATAAGGAAAAGGTGGATGTACTCCAGCGCGGTCTTTCCTGTTTCACGTTTTAGCAAGTCACTTAAATAATAAGGCGATAGTCCTAACTCCTGGCCGCAATATTGAACGGTTGGCATACCTTTCTCTAAGGGTTTATTACTAAGGTAATAGTTGTTTAATAATTCCTCAAACCGCCCCAAGTAATCACGGTTTATATCAGTCCGAACGTAGAACTGCCTATCGTAGAATCGCACACAGTAATTGAGTAGGAGTTCTAGGTTGGATTGTAGTAATGATTGAGTATGGCGGTCGATGGTTTGGGAATACTCAGATTCTATTTTTTCGGCGATATCTGTTGCAAGTTCAATCTCTTTGGCGGAAAGATGCAGAGATTCGTTACTTTCATAATTGAAGAAGGTGTACTGATCCATTTTCTTCCCAAGGCCTGAACGAGAGATCAGATCAGGGTGAAACGCGATTGTCCAACCTGCAGCATTCGGATCTATCTCAATGTCAGAAGCGACCGCTGATTGTCCGGGGGCAATAAACACCATTGAACCATCATTAAAGTCATAGGTGCTTCTTCCATAGTTCAAAGTGCACTCGATCCCCTGTTTCAATGATATCTGATACAACTCAAAAGCGTAGGTGTTACCTGATTCCACTTTACCTTGAAATGCAGATTGAGGAATCACCGTGATCAACGGGTGCAATGGGCTAGGCATCTCTAAGTAGCGATGTAATTGGGTGATTGATTTGACAGTGTTCACTCTATTCATTGGCTATTCCTCAACTGCGTTTACATTTAGGCGGTGTGTACTTCTGGTACAAACATGTCAGAAACGGCTTTCATCAATTGATCTTCAGGCATAGATTTCTTCATTTGTAAGATTGCCTCAGCATCGCTTCCTGATACGTTATGCACGGGGGTATCTTCGGTCACACACAGATAGATTTTATCTGCGACTTCTTGAGGATCGGATTCTCTCGTACCTTGTTGACGCATTTGCTCCATCGTTGCATTCATCTTCTGAAGCATCTTATCACTGTAATCCCTAATTTGTTGGTCACCGTTAGCAAGAATACGATGAGGGATCGTGGTAAACAAGTTGGTCTCATAAGCTCCAGGAGCAATGACTTTTGTCTTGATATTGAACGGGGCATATTCTAGAGCTAGGGCTTCAGTTAAACCCTCAATAGCAAATTTAGCCGCGCTATAAATAGAAGAGTAAGGTGAACCTAAAATTCCAGCAAGAGAAGAGATATTGATGATCACCCCTTCCTTTTGTTTACGCATTATTGGTAATACTTGTTGTGCAACACGCATCGGACCATAAACATTAGTATTAAATATGGCGTTGATCTCTTGATCATCCCACTGTTCAAAAACGCCCATCCCAGAAATGCCCGCATTGTTGACTAACGCATCAATGGTGCCGAATTGTTTCATGCCTACATTAATAGCATCAGTGATGCTTTGTGGGTCAGTGACATCAAGCCTTGTCACGAGTACGTTAGCAAGCTTGTCGAGATCGGTTTCTTTTTCTGGTGAACGCATTGTCGCGATGACATTCCACCCTTTGCTTTGAAAAAGTCGCGCGGTAAGCTTGCCAAAGCCAGTGCTGCATCCAGTAATCAGTACGGTTTTATCGTTCATGATGTTAATCCTTATTGTCCAATATTTGCTTCGTTTACGGGTAACCAACTAGAAAGAGCTTTTGCCGTCATCTGTTGTGCTTGCGTTCGTTTTTCAGGTTTTTGTGTCTCTTGATGATGAGGTTTCAGCTTGTCCTCACAAACGTACACGCCAGTGACGTCATCAAATTCAGATGAGATTGCCAATCTTACGATTCGATCTGCACCGACTAGGGTTGGAGAAGCCATGCAGTGCATGACATGGCTCATGACTTTTTCAGCGCCTTCAAGGTGGCTGAGCAAGTTAGAGCGGATATGGCCCGGGCAAAGCGAGTTAGCGGTTACCCCTGAACTTTGCAATTGCTTTGCTAAGTCAACAGTAAACATATTCATAGAAAGCTTTGATTCCACGTAGCTTTCGTCGGTATCAAAATTAGCTCTTGCCTGAATGTCATCAAAATCGATTTCAGGTATAAACTCTGTATTTGTGGTGAGGTTTACGATGCGTGCCGGCGCTGACGTTTTAATGCGATCCAGAAGCAGTTCAGTAAGTAATCTTGGGCCAAAGTAGTTAATTGCCCAGTTTGTTTCAAAGTTGTCGTTAGTAATAACAGGCTTGGTCATATTGATGCCCGCATTATTCACCAGAATATCTATCTTTGGATAATCAGAAAGAATACGCTCAGTACACGCTTTCACGCTTTCCATCGAGGCCAGATCACAAATTTGTAGGTTTATCGAACCTTGCGTATGAGCAGCTTTAATCGACTCAATCACCGCCTCTGCCTTAGCCTTATTTCGAGCGAGCAGAACAATGTTTGCGCCCATTGAACACAAGATTTCAACGGCAACACGTCCGATGCCATCGGTCCCACCGGTAAACACTATGGTCTTTCCTTGAAGGTTTTTATCTCCTTCGGGAATAGCATGCTGAGGGTTAGGCGTCCTTCTTTGTGGAACGAATAACTTAAGTAGTATTCGGGTTTTATCATTAAGTAGTGGCATATATGGTATCTCAGTTAATTAAAAGCAAAGCAGTCATACAAATTTATCGGGTGAGATTTAAACATTCCGGAAATAGATTTTTTGAGTTGGTATTAGCTAGCACCACATTGGTAAGCTTTGTATTACTTCCCCATATCAAAATAGAGATGCTAATTAGTGCCATAAGCACCGATGACAGGGCAAAAATATATTTAAAATTCATTGCCTTACCGTTATTAATGAATTTTAGTGTTTTCATCATTGTGTCAAATGAAAACATCATTAGCGCCTATCGGGTACAACATTTCAATTTTGGACACTTTTACTCAATTCGATGTCGAAATCATACTGAGATCTGAAATAAGAAACTTACACATTTCCCAAAATAGATCCCTCGGTTTAGGCACCTGTTTTTGGGAAATGTATAAGTTGGATTTATGGTAAGTGACAGTTGGCTTGGTGGGGCTTTGGCTGTCATTGTGGGAGCTCTGTTCTTTCATGTGAACATCTCGTCTCTTAGCCGAATGTAGACTCTGAATTAGGGCTGTTTGGGTATGTCGTCGATCGCTTTATGATTTGCACTAGCAAGATAGGTGGCTTCACTAAATTACTTTCTTTAATTTCTATCGAATTTCTAATTCGATTCACACTACCGTTTAACACCTGTTGAGATTCCTAGTGAATGATGCAATATAAGCTGAATGCAAACACAAAAAATACAGTCTATCAGTGTATTATGGACTTAAGCAGGCTCTTTACTCTGGGTGTTTTTCTTTGAATCATTAAGTTGATGAAAGAATTTTAAGGATGAGTAGTGGATTTATTTATAGATATACATGAGTTAGTTACAGATGGAAGTGTGTGGCTGGCAATTATTGCAATAAACATGACTATTATTGGCCTTACCTCATTAGCGGAATCTAAATCTGTTATTGGTATAGATTACGGTCAGTACTTAATTAAGTCATATAAAGTATTTTTCAATGTAAAGATTTATCACTTACTAGTTATATTTGCACTGATAAATATCATTTCTCTATTTAGTATGTTTACGACAAATTATTCTGTTAGAGTAATTAACTTAATCATTTTGATGTTGAGCTTAGCATTTGCGATTTATTATTTTTTCGCGTATATATTAATTAAAAACCCAAGAGTGAACAAACAAATATACATGGATGAGTTGCTAGGTATTTATTACGATAGTAACGATAAAACTAACTTTGAAGCAGATATTATTACTGAGATGAATAATGGTTGGAGAACTGACAAAAGAATATCATCAAATTTAATTTCATACTTCGATAAGTACAACGCTGAATCAAGGGCGGTTTTTGGTGAGATTTTTGGACCAAAATCAGTTGTTTACGCACAAAACAAAACCATGAAAAAATATTGGTTGAAAAATTATAACGTCAATGCCTTTAATTACAATTCAAATAGCGGTGGAGTACACATTTCACATGAGTTTTTTCAACTGTATAGATATTCTGAATTACAGGAGAAATGGTTGCTTGAAATATTAAGTCTTTTTAATAAGGAGTATTCCTCTACTTTTAAAGAGAGCAGAATAGATAATATCATTAGAATTCTGGCTCATATAAATAGATTTGGACGTTGTGATAATTTATATGGTTACAAGTTCTTAGAGTACCTCTCTGCATATATATATGACGCAATGGAAGTACAATTCTCAGTTGATCAGAAAGACTCTATAAAAAATAGGAAAGCAAAAGAACTTTTCCTAATGAACGAGTTATTTCTATACGTTATGAACACTTTAGAAACTAGAAGTGACTCGTTATTCTATAATGCATCGGTGGATCTTTGTAAACTTTTAATTACTGATAGTAAGTTTAATCACTATAGTGATTCTAATGATAAAATTGAATTGATCATCAATATATCTAGATTAATGAAAAGTGATTGTATTAAAAACTTTATTAGTGAAGTAGTTTATAATTACACTTTAAGTAATATAGAATTTAAATATGACTTAAACGAAATAAAGTCATTAATAAATATTAAAAAGAAAAATGATTCTATACAGGCGATAAAACAAGAACTTTACCATTGAGATAATAATACCTAAAAAAGGATTATAGCGTTATAGATTTATCCAACTTCGATTAACCTAGTTTACATAGCCTAGTGCAGCTTATCTAAAGCGGAGCGATTGATTGTTCACTCTAACGCACTTCGATAGCAATACATGTCATTACGAGCTAGCGCTAGATATGCTCATCCAGCACTAGCTCAAAAAACGACCGCTTTCAAATTGTTGGATCTTTTCTACAAACCAAGCCAACGCTTTGCCTTGATTATTTTTGTTCCAAGCCAGATGGATATCCCCCTCCCGCTTATCAGTCTGTTGTACTTCTAATGCGACCAATTGCCCTAGTTGCAATTGTTGTTGGATGCGATGTACAGGTAAATACCCTACCCCTAAGCCTTGCAGTTGTGCTTCTATCTTCTTGGAAATACTGGGGACTGTAATGCGCGGTTGTCCATCGAGTAAGCCTGCCGAACGTGTTTGCAATGTTCTTGAACTGTCTGCTACCACCAGCGCAGGATAATTTTTTATCACTTGTTGAGATAATGGCTGAGGTTCATTACACAAGGCGTGATTTTGTGCCACCGCAAAAACTAACTCTAACGTACCAATAGGTGACGTAGCTATAGATGTATCATTGGTTGAACCGGGCGCACCAATCACCAAATCACAACGGTCTGTGGTTAATGCATCCCAAGTTCCCCCAAAGACTTCTTCAACAACTTTAATCGCTATCCAAGGATGCTCCTTTTGAAAGGCTTCAATAAGTTCATAAAGAGGATGAAAATTCAACATACTGTCTACAGCAATGCGTAGCTCCACTTCCCAACCGCTAGCGGACTGCCTAGCGGCGTTCGTCAGGGTTTCCGTCGCAGTTAAGATGAGCCGCCCTTGAACCAATATCATGCGGCCAATATCGGTCAGTTCAGCCTTTCGCTTACTTCGATCGTAAAGGGTGACACCTAACTCTTCTTCAAGCTTATTGACGGTATACGAAATGGCAGAAGGAACTCGAAACAAAGCTTCTGCTGCACCGGCAAAGCTTTTCTTCCTATCGATAGCATCAAGTACTCTCAGTGCATCTAAGGTAATGGGAGAATGCATATGTTCGATTCCATTGATGTTAAAACTTAATAATTAAACTCAAATAACGATGATTACTTTAATTTACTCCTGAATTTAAAGCAATGTAGCGCAGTTACCCTTATTGCTAAACATCAATTTTTTTGAAGTTTAAGTGCAATTCTTTGCGTTATTAATTCGTCAATCCGTTAAATACAATAGCTCCATCGGTCAAGAAAACGACCATTTAAACAAAAATATTTAGGAGAACATTATGTCAGCATCCCTTATCCGCAAAACACTTGATTCAAGAGCAACATGGTCAACGTTGGCGTTACGTTTACCTATCGGGCTAACCTTTATGGCTCATGGCGCACAAAAGTTATTTGGCATGTTCGGTGGTTATGGATTGGAAGGTACCGCTCAATGGATGGCTTCGATCGGCTTAGAGCCAGGCTTTTTAATGGCACTGTTGGCCGGCAGCGCCGAATTTTTTGGTGGTCTTGCCATTTTAATCGGTCTGTTTACACGCCCTGCCGCGTTAGTATTAGCGTTCACTATGTTAATGGCGATCTTTAGTGTTCATTTTGAAAACGGTTTGTTCTTGGCCAACAACGGTTACGAATTTGGGTTAGCGCTATTGGCTGCATCGGTTTCATTGTTGATGAGTGGAGCAGGAAACTTGGCTTTAGACAATCAACTTAAACGCCGTTTTTCATAATCGATCAAGTAAACCGAATTTAAGGAGTTGAACATGAACACTCACTTCACGCTAACAAAAAAATCCGATTTATATTATATGCCTAGCAGCAATCAGCACCCTGCGAACACCTATTTTCACTTTTCGTTTGCCAACTACTACGATCCTAATCGCATGAATTTCGGTGCTCTGCGTGTATTTAATGATGACGATGTAAAACCACACAGCGGTTTTGAGCGTCACCCACACCGTGATATGGAGATCGTAAGTTATATTATTCATGGGCAACTTACTCACTGGGATAGTGTGACGAAAAAAGAACAGATCATTGGGCGTGGTCACGTACAAGCCATTTCCGCAGGCGCTGGTGTTTGGCACTCTGAATTGAATAAACACAATGAGTGGGTTCGTTTTCTACAAATTTGGGTGACGCCCAACAATACCGCAGGCCCTGTTCGATACAATCACCACCAATTTGAACTTGCAGATAGAGAAAATAAGCTCCTGCATATTGTGGGAAACCCCGACAATAAAGATGCCTCGCCCCTTTACATTAACTCAGACGTAAATGTTTACGTCTCTGAGATCACCAACAAGCAAACGCAAGTTGAATTTGAGCTGAAAGCGGGACGTCAAGCCTACATCAGCAATATAGAAGGTGCAGTACATGTGGAAGGTTACCCCTCTTTGCAAGAGCAAGATACATTAGAGCTTTCTCAAGCAGGAAAACTCAAATTTACTCTCAAAGACGATCACGCTCATTTCATCATTATTGAAATGGCGCAACCAAAAAACTTGTAGAAACTACCTAGGTAATATCGCTAGTTTGAGTATGCCATGCGAGGTACAAGAGTGTATTAGGAATAGCGTTGACGGCTAAGCTTAGCTTAATATGTTCAAACCCTATTCACTCTCATCAATCACCCGAATTAGTTTTGCCGGCGTTCCCCCATACAGAGAATTTGGCGGCACATCCGTATTGACCACGGAATTGGCGGCAATCACAGAGCCTGCTCCCACGGTTACGCCTTGGCTAATCACAACGTTGCCACCAATCCACACATCGTCTTCAATGGTAATAGGAGCACAGGTGGTTTCCCAGTTGCGACGTTTAAGATAATTTAAATGGTGACTCGCACAGTAAAACTGCGCATTGGGGCCAATCAACACATTATTACCGATAGTGATTTTTGCGCCATCTAACATAGTGACGTTCATGTTGATAAAGGTCTTTTCGCCAATAGAGATCGTTTTGCCAAACTCACAGTAAAATGGAGAGCGCACAATACTTGAATCTGCAATACTGCCCAGCAGTTGTTGAAACAACTCGTGACGCTGAGTTTCATCCGTATTTTGATTAATGGCCTGCAATAAACTCGATGCATTTTCACGAATTTTAATAATACCGTCGGCGCCGCCATCAAACTCTTCACCCGCAAGCATCTTGGCAAATTCTGTCATCTTATTTCTCGATTGATTATGTCCAGATTTATTATGGCAGTGATTGCACACCTAACAATACCCTTTGCAGCGCAAAAGTTGATGAGGGTAGGTATTTTCTAAGTAAATGGGGAGTGCAATGCCAGAACAGCAAATGCAGTGGGATTGGGGGGTCACAGACTCGCTATAGCGGATTGTTGAATCTAGATACAAAAAGAAGCTATCAACGACTGACATTGATAACTTCTTAAAACTGACACTATTGAAGATCTATTCGACTGTGCCTGTTATTGGTGAGTTATACCCCACTCTTGTAGAAGCATTGCAGAAACATAGATTAATCACACTCAATCAAATCAAACGATTCTGTTGGGGTAATAAACTCATCTTGAGCGGCAATGATTTGCAATTCCCACTCGTCGGCTTGTTTGGTCTGTTTTACCACCCCATAAACCGCTTCATTACAATGTTTAAATGCGGCTGTTGGGTGCCGGCCTTTGACTAAGCCGGCAGTGAAAACAGAAGAAATCAAATCACCTGCTCCAACCAATGCTCGCTCAAAATCAAGTTGAGGGCGCTGTGCTAAATAGCATTGACCTTCATAAGCTAACATCATGGAAAACTTGTCATCAGACACACAATAAATGTGTTTAACCAATACAATTTTTGGTCCCATCGTCAGTGCTTTTTGACACGCTTTGACTGCATCTGACAAGCTGTTGATTTCCATGCCAACGAATTGCCCTAACTCAAACTGATTAGGTACGATCACATCCGCCATTGGCATCAAGCGAGTTAACAAGTGTTCCGCGACACCTGATGCCACAATACAACCTTTTTCTGGCGAACCCATAACTGGGTCGCAGATGTAAAGTGCATCAGGATTCGCAAGCTTGGTTTGGGTAACAGCATCGGCTACAGCATTACACTGTTCAGCACTCCCCTGATACCCAGTCACAACTGCTCGGCATTTTTCTAACGCTCCAATATTACTCAGCCCTTGCACGACATCACTAATGTCATCAGCAGAAAATACACTCCCCTTCCAACCTTGGGGATACTGCGTGTGATTAGAAAATTGAACCGTATGAATCGGCCAAACTTCTAATCCCATTCTCTGCATTGGGAAAACCGCACTGCTATTGCCAGCGTGACCAAAAGAAACATGAGATTGTATTGAAAGAACGCCTTGCATTGTTGTTATACCTTACTTAAACCGCTATTAGAATGCGTAGATAAGAGTGATACCTGTTAGCGTATCCTCTTGTTTACCCGCACCTAGATTATCTTCTTCGGTATTTCTTACTTCACCAGAGATAATCAGTTGTGGAGTTGCATGATAGCTCAAACCTAAAGAATATATACTACGCTCTCCGTCAATATTTACATCACTATCATCAAAATCTACATGAGATAGGTATACATAAGGACGTAGGCCGATGCTGAAGTAGTAGTGAGCATAAAGATCGTAACCTAGTGCATCAGCATATTCATTTGCTTTACCCGTTGGGGCTGTGCCATCGAAGCCATATCCTAACAAGTCTGTTTCATGAGCTTTCTTACCATCAGTAACCGCAGCTGAAACTTGGAAACCTTTATGTGAATACTTAGCCGCAAGAGTCGTTAATTGCTGCGCATCATCTCCACTAAGCGCAACAGCTGCACCGTCCATATTGTTTTGCATGTAGGTAGCACCGACGCTTAGACCAAAATCAAAGTCATAGCTAGCCGCAACCGCAATGTTGCTATCACGCTGAAGAGTACCTGCAACGTTAGATACATTGTTGAAACCGTATTGTGCAGATAGATTCAAACCACTAAAGCTCTTACGGTATACCACAAGGTTGTCACCACGCGCAGTCGCAAGGAAACCGCCGTCTTTACCATCACTAAATAGTGGCGTTGCATCCGGATCAAATACGATTAAGTTATCCATATACCCAGCAACATCATGGTAAGCAGAGTATTGTTTACCAATACGCAAACTACCGTAGTCTTCGTTGTTGATGGTGACATAACCTAAACGGTTACGGAATTGGTCATGACCCGTGTCACCAATAGTATTTGATGGCGGATTAAGAAGTGTATCCCATTCCAATTTAACGTCACCAGACCAGCCATTACCCATTTGACGCTCAATAGCAATTCCTAGAGTTGTACGGCTAGTATTAAAATAATGGTCTAGAAAGTGTACTGGTTGCCAGTAATCCATTAAGAATGCACCTGACACATCTACTTTATTAACTTCATCTTCATAAATAGTGGCAGACATTGCGTGGCTAGACATAACTAGACCCGCGCTAAGCAGAAGGATTTTATTATATTTTTTCATTTTAATTTCCAGAATGTAGGGATTAAAAAACATGACAAAAAGACTAATATGCCCTGCCATGTTTAAATTCACGTTTTAATAAAAGAATGGAAGTAAATTTATTATATTTATTTTGTTGCTATTACTTCGATCTCAACTTTTGCATCCATAGGTAGACGAGCTACTTCAACGCAAGAGCGAGCAGGGAAATTAGCATCGTGCTTCTCAAAGAATTCACCGTAAGTTTTATTTACTACAGGGAAATCATTTAAGTCTTTTACAAATACTGTGGTTTTCACAATATTTTGCGCAGTTAAACCCGCCTCTTGAATAATTGCCAACGCATTATTTAGTGACTGTAGAGTTTGCTCTGCAACATCTTCTGGCATTGTTTTTGTTGTTGGGTTAATAGGTAACTGGCCTGAGGTCATTACCATGTTACCTAAGTTAACGCCTTGTACATAAGGGCCAATCGCCAACGGTGCTTTTTCAGTGTTTAGAATCTTAGTCATTATTATTTCTCAAATTGTTTTTTTAGAATAAAAGTTCTATTAATAACAATCACTGATTAATTTTATATAAAATTAACCTGATGATTATTAATTAATACTTTTTTTGTTATTGTAGATAGCAGAGTGCTAGGAACTCATGCAACTTCCAAGAAAGAAATCTTAGAATTGCGCAAATACAGAAAGAATAGAAATTTTATAGTCGTTTGTATACCAAGCTAAAGAGCTTGACCATAATTGGTCTGGATTTTTTAGATTTTTATTCATATCTAATTCCATTGTTAGCTATAGCTTATTGACTGATGGCGTTATATTTTCATAAAGCCATTCTTAAGTAAATTGACGCTAATTATAAATGTGACCATTATCTATCTCAATAGATGATAATCTTGTCATCAATCACAAAAATGAATTCAAATAAGGCGTTTAATTATAAATAATTGAAGTGAAATGGGGTGTTTAAAGCCTGCTCGTTTGCACTTTTAAGGCTCTTAATCCCATATCTAATAACTGAGAATTGATAGAGTTATCTTAAGAAAATAAAAGCATTTAATAAAAGTATGGCCTTCGAATAATAAATACATCCAGTTGCATATGGCGCATCAGGCAATCATCAGCTAAAGAACAGCAATAGCATCATCCCCCATTATGGTTAAGAAAATTTCAGCAGCGCTACCCCACCTTTTACGTAAGCATTTAACAATGCGTAAAGCTCTATGTCTTAACCCATCTAGGCATCGAACAATCTTTGGCTTTTTGTGTTGAGAGTCAAAAGCAATATGAGCGATTTGCGTCGTGGTCAGTACTTGTGGCCCTCCTCTGGTATCCAATAGAGATGCTCACTAATACTTCTACTGCCCCTCTTTGTTCATAATTTGCTTATAATCTCCTAAAGACGTTCCTTTACCGTTTTAATATGTGAATGAGGCCAATGGAAACACTGTCACTGCATCAAGCCCAAAAATTAGCACTTTTGTCTCAGGGATTACTGACTCAACCGCTAGTTGGTAACGCCTACCGCAAATCAGTTCAAGTTGCAGAGCGTTTAAGCTACATCCAGATAGACACCATATCGGTTGTACAACGTGCCCACCACCATGTCCTGTGGAGTCGTAATAGCGACTATCAACTCGATCATTTACAGCAAATGGTCAAAGAAAAGATCGTTTTCGAGTATTGGTCACATGCTGCATCTTATCTTGCAATGAAAGATTATCGATTCACGTTACCACGCAAAATTGCCATAAAATCAGGTAAACAAACGCATTGGTTCAAGAAAAGCCCAAAAATAATGTCAGAGGTACTTGCCCGTATCAAAGATGAAGGACCATTAATGGCAAAAGATTTTCAATCCAATTGCAATAAGCATACAGGGTGGGAAAGTAAGCCAACCAAACAAGCGTTAGAAAACTTGTATATGCAAGGTGATCTCATGATCACCGAGCGAAGAAATTTCCATAAGGTGTACGATCTGACCGAAAGAGTGCTTCCTACCCATGTCGACACCTCGATACCAACATCCAATGAACATGCCCGATTTTTGATTTTAAACTTCCTTAAAGCTCATGGTATTGGCCAACTCAAAGAAATCACCTATCTACTAAAAGGAGTACAAAAAGAGGTCAGCAAAGCCCTAGCTAAATTGAAAGAAGAAGGAGTGATAGTGGAGGTTTTAGTAAAAAATGAACGCTATTTCACGACATCTTCATCTCTTGAGTTATTAAACAATAAATTAAAACGCAAACAGGCAAAGATCCTTTCACCGTTCGATAACCTTGTCATTCAAAGAACAAGAACCAAGCATCTGTTTGATTTCGCTTATACTCTTGAATGCTACACCCCTGCTACAAAAAGGCAGTTTGGTTACTTTTGTCTTCCCGTCCTGTGGGATGGCCGCCTAGTCGCAAGAGTCGATTGCAAGATCAACAAAGCAACATCAACCTTAAACGTCATCAATTTATTTATTGAACCATCACTAAAAAGACATGATGAATTTATGCGAGCATTCAACGAAGAACTGACCCAGTTTGCTACTTTCAACGATGCAGAACCCAGCATGAATTATCCAATTCATAGGTTGAAGTAGTAATGAGATCTCATTAATCCACTCAATAATTACCGAGATCTCATATCAATAGAATAAACGCCTGTTTTTCACCTCCCTTCGACCGCCCTGACTTGAGCAAAGTGTCACTCTCGTACCGCTATTAATTAATGCGCTGCAAACATACAAATACTCTCATATATGCGCTACATGCATCCTTTCAATGCAAAAGTATCATTTATCCAAGAAAAATATCCATAGTATCTTTGTGTGAAATTCACTGAATGACGTATTTCTTATATCAAAAATCCCTTACTTAGCCGCTTGCTCATTGAGGAATATTTCATATAAGAATTAATCTATACAAGGACTATTAACTAATGACAAAGTTAATCAATGAGATACAGCTTGGTCTGTCTCAAACCACACTTAAAAACCGCATTGTTATGGCTCCAATGACCATTCAATCAGCCTTTTTTGATGGCGGCGTTACTCAAGAGATGGTGGATTACTATGCCTCACGCTCTGGTGATCCGAGTGCCATTATTGTTGAAAGTGCTTTCGTAGAAAACTACGGACGAGCTTTCCCTGGCGCGTTAGGCATCAATACTGATAGCAAAATAGAAGGCCTTAAAAAACTGGCCACGGCAATTAAAGCCAAGGGATCTAAAGCTATCTTGCAAATTTATCATGCGGGTCGCATGGCAAGTGGCGAATTCAACGGTGGTCATCAGCCTATCTCGGCGAGCCCTGTTGCGGCATTGCGTGATAATGCAGAAATGCCATTAGAAATGACCGCTGAACAAGTTGAAGCAATGATCGATAACTTTGGTCAGGCCGTGAATCGTGCGATTTTAGCGGGCTTTGATGGCGTTGAAATCCACGGTGCAAATACGTACCTCATCCAGCAATTCTTCTCCCCTCACTCAAATCGACGTACCGATAAATGGGGTGGCGATATTGAAAAGCGCAGTGCATTCCCACTGGCAGTATTAGCTCAAGCAAAACAAGTGGTTGCTGAGCATCAAAAAACAGATTTCATCATCGGTTACCGCTTCTCACCAGAAGAGTTAGAAGAGCCTGGAATACGATTTGAAGAAACCATGTATCTTCTGGATAAACTGGCAACAAGTGGCCTTGATTACTTCCATTTCTCTATGGGTAGCTATACACGAAACTCTATTGTTAACCCTGAAGACAAAGAGCCACTTATCAGCAAATTCCATGCGTTGAAGTCAGAAAACGTGGCTAAAATCCCTGTTATTGGTGTTGGCGGTATTGCTCAACGTAAAGATGCAGATGACGCTCTTGAACAAGGATACGATTTAGTCAGCGTAGGTAAAGGCTTTCTCGTTGAACCAACATGGGCAACGAAGGCAATGAATGATGAAGTTTGTGCTGAATTTGCCGATATTGCTCAGCAACAAGAGTTGATGATTCCAACCCCATTGTGGGACATCATGGATTACATGATTGTCGACAGTGCCGCTGAAGCATTAAAACATCAACGTATTAAAGAACTGCAAAGCATCGAAATTAAGTTTGAACCCGGCAAATACACCGCGTATGGCTATGGTCACAATGGCAAACTTCCTGTCACAGTGAATTTCTCTGAAGATAAAATTATTGATATCATTGTTGACTCATCAAAAGAATCTGACGGTATTGCTAATCCTGCGTTCGAACGTATTCCTAAACAAATACTGGATGGTCAAACTCTAAACATTGATGCTATCTCTGGCGCTACCGTAAGTAGCCAAGCTGTGATTGACGGTGTATCCAATGCCGTAGATTTGGCAGGCGGCAACTCAGAAGCGCTGCGCTACAAAGCTCGTGAAGCGGTTGAATGGTCAACTGAAACTATCGAGGAGACGGTTGATGTGGTCGTTGTCGGTGGCGGTGGTGCCGGTTTAAGCGCTGCACTGACAGCACTAGATAACAACCAATCCGTTATTATCCTTGAAAAATTCCCAGCGATCGGTGGTAACACAGTTCGAACTGGTGGTTGGGTAAATGCAGCAGAAGCAGAGTGGCAAAAACAATTCCCTGCGATTCCTGGCGAAGCGGATTATTTAAGAGAAATTGCCGATACACCTGAATCTGAAATTGACCAAGAGTACTTAGCAGATTTCCGCGCATTAAAAGATCAGCTAGAGAACTACTTCCTTGATCTCGACAGTGGCAAAAACTATCTATTTGATTCAACAGAGCTACATTTAATTCAAACTTATCTTGGCGGTAAACGCACCAACTTAAATGGTGAGTCTGTCTATGGTCAGTATGATTTGGTACATACTCTGACAAATCGTGCTATGGAATCAATTGATTGGCTTACAGAGAAAGGCATCGACTTCAACAGAAGTATGGTTGATATCGCTGTGGGTGCATTGTGGCGCCGAGCGCACAAACCAAATCGTCCAAAAGGTGTTGAGTTTGTCGAAAAACTGCAAAAACACATTATCGCTAAAGGCGGACGCATTATCACCGACACCAGTGCCGATGATCTGATCGTCGAAAATGGTCAAGTAACCGGTATTAATGCTACCCACTCTAACGGGACTAAATACAAGATCACCACTAATAAAGGTGTGGTACTGGCATCTGGTGGCTTTGGCGCAAACACAAAAATGCTCCAAAAATACAACAACTACTGGGACGAAATTGCTGATGACATTAAAACTACTAACTCACCTGCTTTAGTGGGCGATGGTCTAGCGATTGGCGAAAAAGCCGGCGCTGTTTTAGTGGGCATGGAATATATCCAGTTAATGCCTATTGGTGACCCTAAATCGGGCGCATTGTTAACCGGTCTTATTGTTCCACCTGAAAACTTTGTTTTTGTTAACCAACAAGGCAAGCGATTTGTCAACGAATGTGAAAGCCGCGATAAGTTATCTAAATCATTCTTCGACAATGGTGGCGTGGTTTATATGATTGCTGACGAAGAGATTCGCAAAACAGCAGCCAATACATCACCAGAAACGATTGAGCGTGAAATCAGTGAAGGCATCATTATCAAAGCCGACACGATTGAGGAGCTAGCACAAAAGATCAACGTTCCACAAGATGAACTGTGTGACACAATTCGCCGCTACAATTCATACGTTGATGATGGACGCGACCCTGAGTTCCATAAAGGTGCACTAGGTCTAAAAGTTGAACACGGTCCGTTCTACGCTACGCCAAGAAAACCATCAGTACACCATACTATGGGTGGTCTCAAAATCGATACCAATGCCCGCGTACTGGATAAACAGGGTGAAGCCATCCCAGGACTTTACGCTGCTGGTGAGGTCACTGGTGGTATCCACGCAGGGAACCGTTTAGGTGGCAATGCCTTGATTGATATATTCACTTACGGCCGTATTGCCGGTGACAATGTTTCAAATCGAAGCTAATAATTAACAGGGAAGCGTTTAGCTTCCCTCTTTTTATTTAAACGTAGGGATAAAAAATGCCAAGTTACAAAACTCGTTTTCAAATGATGGGCACTTTTATCGACCTGATGATTCATCATCAAAACGGCGAACAATTGCTAAAAGAGTGTTACCTGCAACTGCAAGATTTCGCAGAGCGTTTCACCGTCAATGAACCTAATTCTGAATTGATGAGGGTTAATCATAATGCCGGTATACGCCCCGTTCGAGTAAAACCGGATCTATACCAGTTATTAAAAAAAGCACAAACTGTCAGTGTTGATAGCAACAACCCGTTTAATATTGCGATTGGCCCACTGATAAAAACATGGCGAATTGGTTTTAAAGATGCCAAATTGCCCAGCGACTCTGAGATTAACGACAAGCTCAACATTGTCGATCCTGAGCACATTGTATTTAATGACGAATATCAAAGCGTATTTTTAACCAAACAGGGTATGCAAATTGATTTAGGAGCGATCGCCAAAGGCTATTTTGCAGACTGCATCAAACACTATTTACTCAGTCAAAATGTCAAATCCGGCTATATAAACTTGGGAGGAAACGTCGTGACCATTGGCTATGCGGAGGTAGATTCACCCAAAGCATGGAATGTTGGCATCCAAGATCCACTAAGCCCGCGAGGCAAAATTTGCCGAGTGGTACCACTGTACAATCAATCAATGGTAACGTCTGGTGTGAACGAACGTAGCTTCAAACACAACGGCATTCAATACCATCACCTACTGGATGCTAAAACCGGCCGTCCCATCAATACCAACATAGCCAGCATCACTATTATCTCGGATCTCTCTGTAGATGGCGAAATTTGGAGTACCGCAGGCTTTCTCTCTTGCATTGATTCAGCTCTAAGCAACCGGGTATAGAGGCTGTATTAGTGTCCACACACGGTAAGGTTATGGTCACTGATGGTGTTAGTGATGATGGACACATGCTAAAACTGCACCCTACAAATAACTAGCTACTGCAAGACATTAATTTCCGCAACGAACTCTACGAGTCGTGTTGCCATAACTATTCCCAATTGTGATACACATTTTGTACTTATAACCATTAAATACGCACCTAGATACACAATTAGCACACGCTCACATCCAGTGCATCAATAGATGATAAAATTTAAGTTTCCAGTGCTAGATCGTTTAAAAATAATCCATATAATCGCGTGCCCTAAAGTTGAACTATTAATAACAATCACGGTAATTGAAATAACAGTCTAATGACTGTGATAGCTATGACGTTCAATTTAAATAAATTTATGCTAGCAGTGAGGTATGCATGAAAAGATTATGTGTTGCAATTATTGTTTTATTTGCTTTGTCAGGTTGTAGTATTGTCACAAAGGTAAATAGACCAGCCGATTCATCGAATGCATATATAAACTCAGACAATAACTTTGACTATACGTTCAAATCTGACATTAAGCCAGAACATGAATATTCAGTTTCTGAGATGCCTATTCCAGTCATAATTAAAGACGGAAAAGAAGAATTAGATGCTGCTGATGTGTTTAAAGAAAGTATCAAATCTGAATTAACTGCTCGAGGTTTCACTGTTGATGATGCATCAACAAAGAATACCGTTACCTTCAAAGACTACCAAGTTATCTCTAATCGAGTATCAGGGTTTTCACCTATGGTAACCCTTACCTTTGCGAGGGTTGACGTAGTGTCTGGCGATCAGCATCACAGTTATAAGTCGTTCGTTAAACGTGCCAAAGTACCCGTGTGGTCAATGAATGAACTCAATGAGCCTTGCTATAGCGAACCGTTATCTCTATCAATCAAGACCATTGCAGCGCAGATTAATAGAGACTTCTTACACGGAAAACTTCCAGATGAAAAAGTCGCTGAACTGGTTGCGCATATCGATCAATCACAAGCCATTGGCTCAACCTATCTTGATGTTTATGAGTTAGGCTTTTCTAACAACAAAACCGCTATCCCTGCGCTAAAAAAATATACTCAAAATAAACATGAATATATTCGATTAGCGGCTATTTCAGCATTAGGTACTCTGCAGGATGAAAGCAGCGTTGCTATGCTAATTAATATTCATAAAGACAGTAACATGTGGCAAGACCGAGCAATGGCAATTAAGTCTTTGATAGATATAAATAATACTGAAGCAAAATCTTACGTTGATTCTTTATATCAAACATTAATGACTAAAAAGTCGAAATTAAAAGATCCAAAACGTATCCCGAAAGAATTACGTTGGAACATATTACTTCTTGAGAAATATGGTAATTATTCTTCGGAAGAATAATTACTAATAGCTAAATATCGCTACTGATTGATATTGTAATTTCTAAGTTATGAGCCAGCATGTATTGCTGGCTTTTTCTATTCTGTACCCGCTACAGCACTGTACCGATGTCAACCCTCTCCCCTTTGTCACTGCATGTACTGAGCAAATTTCACCTTGCATCCACTGAACATTAAATTATGATTTACCTACAAATTCATTATTTAATGTTATTAACATGCTCAACAATAGCTGGCTAAAAACCTTTAAAACCTTGGTGGAAGTGAATCATTTTACCCGCACAGCTGAGGCGCTGTTTATGACCCAACCTGGGGTGACTCAGCATATTCAAAAACTGGAGCAAGCTTGCGGTGCGCCGCTTTTGATCAAAAAGGGCAAAAGCTTTGAGTTGACTGAACAAGGCAATACTGTGTATGAATACGCTTGCCAATTAATTGAACAACAGCAACATCTTCTCACCACATTAAAAACCGATGACCCGTATAGCGGTAGTATCAAACTGGCCTGTTCAGGTGCATTAGCGCAGTGGCTTTATCCTAAGTTCATCACACTGCAGTCCCAATACGATCAACTTAGTATCAGTGTTGAGTCTGCGCCCAACAAACGAATTTGTGAATATGTTCAACAAGGTCATTCTTTGATTGGGCTTGTGACTCAAGTACCAAACCAAGCTGAGTTTGAAGTGACTAAAATTGGCACTGAAGTTTTATGTTTGGTTTTGCCGAAAAGCTATGCGCAAGCACCAATCAACGCCAACGCATTGCAAGAGTTAGGGCTTGTTGAACACCCTGATGCTGAACAATATTTAGCGCAGTATTTACAAGAATGTGGCAGCGAAAAGCTGAGTGAACTGTCACTGCCGACCATAAAGCGCGTGACTTATATCAATCAATTAAGCCAAATTTTATACCCTGTCGCGCAAGGGATTGGTTTTACCGTTCTGCCTTTAAGCGCAGTGTACTCTTCACCTTTTTATCCCGATCTCTGTGTTCACCAAGCCAAAACTAATGTCGAAGATGACCTGTATTTGATTTCGAAAAAAGATCGCCCCCTTCCTAGCCGCTATCAACAGTTTATTACGCTTATACAAGAGTCTATTCAACAATCGAAAACATGGTAAATGCTTGGTTCTATTTATAAATACGCTTTGTCGTTGACCTGAAATTAACTAGGCAAATTGCAAAAAACACTTCTATAGTCATATTCATAGATCGTTACCATATGATTAATTACTATGATTTAAGTGGATATCATGAAGACGTTAGAGCAGCAGTTATCACGGTTAGATTTAAACCTTTTAGTCTCTTTAAGTGTGCTATTAAAAGAGAAAAATGTTTCTAGAGCGGCAGAGATGCTGTTTCTCTCTCAACCTGCAATGAGCCGAACCTTAAAACGGTTACGAGACTTGTTCGATGATCCACTTTTTTATCGTGAATCAGCCGGATTGCAACCTACAGAAAAAGCGCTGTCGTTGCAAGAGCCGCTCAATGAAATACTGCTTTCCATCAACTCTCTTATTGATAGCACCCAGTTTTCTCCGCAAAGCTGTAACCAAACGTTCAGGCTTTCGCTACCGCCACTAATGAGCCGACAATTATCAGTACCACTGATTAGAGAATTGATGCGGCACGCGCCAAACGCCAGTCTGGTGGAATATTCAGCCTCTCTTGATCCTACTGCATTACTTAAAGAGCAAGCGGTCGACTTTTCAATCCACATTGAAAAACCCAACAACACCGAAGAATTTCCCAGCGAACTTATTGGGCATACCCATGCGGTGTTTTATGGCATGCTCGATCACCCTCTAACCTTGCAAGAAAAAGTAACGTTGCAAGATTGCTTAAAGTATCAATTTGTTGATTTGAACTTGGACATCCGTTCAGTATTTGGCGAGCACAACCCCATCGACACGTATTTAGAAAGCAAGGGATTACAGCGAGATGTGGTCTTTAAAAGTGGTCAGCTCAATACGTTAGTCGATGCCATGCAAGACTCAGATAAGCTATTGATATCAACGCATACATTACGCAGCGTTGATAATTTTAAGCAGCGTCTAGCGCCTGTTTATGAGCTGAAAAATGAGTCGAAGATGGCGATTAATGTGTATCTTATCGAACACAAACGCACCTTAAATAGCGCCGCTCATCAATGGCTAAAACAGCTCATCATAGATACCTTACAAAACAGGGCTTTTGCCATTGAATAATCGGTTACTTTGGTTGGTTGCGCACTTTTAAGGCTCGTTCAATCAACTCAACGCCCGGTTCATAACGTTTTGCGCTGGCATTTAACGCTAGCGCTAATGCACTGTCCGCTATTTCTTCAAAGCGCTGCGCCATGGCGTTAACTTTGATTGGGATAAAGTCCAATAACCTATTGTCACCAAAGGTGGCGATTTTCAATCGCTTGACCAATTCAGGGTTTGGCAATACCACATCCAACACCCCTTCTAGCAAGGTATAAGAGGTGCAAATAATCGCGTCAGGAACGCAATCATTGTCTACCCACTGCTGGGCTAATAATCTTCCTTCATTTGCTGAGAAGTGCTCTCCGTATGCAAAACTGATTGATACCGAACTGCCTTTAAGGGCCGCTTCAACGCCTGATTGGCGGTGTCGTGATACCGGTAAATTTGGCAGTGCACCCACAATGCCGAGGGTTTTCACTTGTTCGTGCATAATGGATTGAGTAAGTTGTAGCGCAGCTTCAAAATCTTCACTGACCACACAGCTAAACACTTCATCATCTAACAAACGGTCTATCGCGATTACTGGCGTGCCCTTGTTCAAAAGCGCCTGATAAAACTCATTAGCTTGAGGCATGGAGGTTGCCACAAACAGCGCGTCAATTCGACGACTCAACAAAGCTTCAGCTAATGCACGCTCAGTCACTGGGTTATCATCAGAGCAACCAATTAAGATCTGATAGCCGGCTTTTCTTGAATTTTGTTCCAGCAATTTTGCCAATTTTGCGTAACTGCTGTTCTCTAGATCCGGAATGATTAAGCCAAACGAACGACTGTTACCCGCACGTAAAGAAGATGCCGCATGATCCGGTTGAAAGTGATGCTCGTCCACAACTGCCATCACTTTGCGCTGCGTCTTCTCACTAATGCGATATTTTTTCGCTTTACCGTTTATCACGTAGCTTGCTGTGGTTTTTGATACGCCAGCCAGCTTGGCAATTTCTTCTAAGGTCATCTCGATTCCTAGTAAATTGTGCAGTAGATCATAATTATTTAGATTGATCGCTACTTTTATTTGAATGATATGCTGAATCGGTTAATTATTAAAGCTGAAACGGTTAAGCAGATAAAAATAGATGACCAAGGTCACTATTTCGTTGTTAAACAGATTGCCGATTAATCATTAGTCCTGCAATTGAGCAACGACTTTATTGACCACAAAATGAATTGTTCATACAGCGTTGAGTGATAAAACTCTGCTTTTAAAATAGACAAACGCAGACGCCCTAGAAGTAAAGGGCATTTTATTTCTCAATTTGCTGAATCGATTAAGCAGACCACTTAAAGCAACAATTAAGTGAGAGTGAAACCAAATAGGAAGAGGCGAACATGCTCACAATTACGACACAAGACATCACATTGCAGCAAAAAGCAGTTGATAAAAAAACAGCGATTCAAAGCATTGCCAAGAGCCTAGCAGACAAACAACTTGTTGAGTCTGGCTATGTTCAAGGAATGCTCAACCGTGAATCGCAAAACTCGACCTTTTTGGGTAATGGCATTGCTATCCCCCACGGTACCGTAGAGACACGTTCGCTGGTAAAAAGCACCGGCGTTGCAGTGCATCACTTTCCTGACGGAGTGCCATGGGGTGACGGTAATACGGTTTACTTAGCGATTGGCATTGCCGCTAAATCTGATGAACATTTAGGTATTTTAAAGCAGTTAACTAAAGTTCTCTCATCTGATGGCGTGGAAAGTGCCCTGCAAAATGCAGAAACGGCGCAAATGATTGTGGGATTGCTTAATGGTGACGTGCAATTTGATGCCGATTTCAATGAGTCTCTTATCGAGCTTAACTTCCCAGCTAACGATGTATTGCAACTGGCCGCCGTTGCTGGTGGACTACTTAAAAACCAACACTGTGTAAACAACGAGTTCATCGCCGAACTGGTCACTAAGACGCCGACCAACCTAGGTCAAGGTCTATGGTTGTTGTCCAGTGATGTAGGCTGCCAGCGCACTGCGATGTCATTTGTGACGACCGCAAATCATTGCCAGTACCAAGGACAACCCGTGAAAGGTTTAGTGGCGTTTTCTGCCACTAATGCGGCGCATCAACCTATGCTCACTACCTTAATTAATACCGTTGCTTTACAAAGACAAAACGAGCTTTTGCAATCCACTCCACAAGCCTTACTTGCTCTGTTTTCAAGTGACCGTGACGCAGTGGATTCCAGCGAAGCGGCGGCTCAAGCGCAATTTACTATCAATAATGCACACGGTTTGCACGCAAGACCTGGCGCAATGTTGGTGGCTGAAGCGAAGAAATTCCAATCCGACATCAAAGTGTGCAACTTGGACGGCGAAGCGAAACCAGTCAACGCTAAGAGCCTGATGAAGGTGATTGCGATGGGCGTCAAACATGGCCACAAATTGCAGTTTTCTGCTGATGGTATTGATGCAGAAGCTGCGCTAAAGGCCATCGGTATCGCCATAGAATCTGGTCTTGGTGAAGGATAAGAACATGACTTCGACAACCAACAAAGTGGTCACCGTTACCTTAAACCCTGCGTTAGATCTAACAGGCAGTGTAAAGGGGCTACATTTAGGCTTAGTAAACCTTGTTAAACAAGGTTCGCTACACGCTGCAGGCAAAGGCGTCAACGTCGCTAAAGTGCTGAGTGAGCTTGGCGCAGAAGTCACGGTAACGGGTTTTTTAGGCAAGGATAACCCAGAGTTATTTAGCCAACTATTTGACGATATCAAAGCCAAAGACGCCTTTATTCGAGTCGATGGCGCAACACGCATTAATGTCAAACTGATTGAAGAAGATGGCAGAGTCAGTGACATCAACTTCCCTGGCGTGACAGTTACGGAAGCTGACATCAAAGCCTTCGAAGAAACCCTGTTTGCGCTAGCCAAAGACCACGACTATTTCGTGATAGCAGGTAGCCTACCCAACGGGATTTCACCACAGCTTTGCGCTTCGTGGATTGAAAAGCTGCATCAGCTTGGCAAAAAAGTCCTGTTTGATAGCAGCCGCGATGCCCTGCGTGCTGGACTGGACGCTAAGCCTTGGCTTATCAAACCAAACGATGAAGAACTGGCTGAGTTTGTCGGCCGCTCATTAAGCACCGCCGAGCAGTGCCAACAAGCCGCATTAGAGCTTGCCGATAAAGGCATCGATAACATTGTGGTGTCGATGGGTGCAAACGGCGTAATGTGGCTAAAACAAGGGAAATGGTTATTTTCCCAACCACCAAAAATGAAAGTTGTTAGCACTGTTGGTGCTGGTGACACATTAGTTGCAGGCCTATGTTGGGGCCATATGCAAAACATGGAAAAAGAACCCTTGTTGCAGTTTGCTACAGGTTTATCCGCTCTTGCCGTCGCCCAAGTTGGAGTCGGTATACCCAGTAAAGAACAATTGCACAGCGTCATCAATCAAGTTGATGTACGACACACTATTATAACTAAATAAGGTCTTCCCTATGAATATTGCAATTATTACCGCCTGCCCAAGTGGAGTTGCGAACAGCATCATCGCTGCAGGACTGTTAGAAAAAGCCGCTCAATCCCTACAGATCAGCGCGAAAATTGAATGCCAATCTAAAGTGGTTGAAGGTTATACGTTAACTCCACAAGATATTGATGGCGCCGATACCATTATCATCGCCACAGACACCCTCATTGATACCTCTCGCTTTGTTGGAAAGAGTGTCTATCAAGGAAGTATTGGCAATGCCGTCAGCAATGCCAGTGAGTTCTTAAATAAAGCGATTCACAATGCAACTACCTTAACCAATGCCGATGTAACAACGGCAAGTGCGCCAAGTGCTTCTGCGAGTAAAAAGATTGTGGCAATCACCGCCTGCCCTACTGGCGTTGCGCATACCTTTATGGCCGCTGAAGCTCTGGAATCAGAAGCGGTTCGTCAGGGCCACCAAATAAAAGTGGAAACACGTGGTTCAGTTGGTGCTAAAAACCAATTGACTGACCAAGAGATCCAAGACGCGGATTTAGTGATTATTGCCGCTGATATTGATGTGCCACTGGATCGTTTTGATGGCAAATTACTGTATCGCACCAAAACTGGCCCTGCGCTTAAGAAAACCAAGCAAGAAATTGAAAATGCGTTTGCCCAAGCAACTACCTATAAAGCAACGGGCGCAGCAACCTCTAATGAGAGCAACACTGCTAGCAAAGGCGTTTATCAACACTTAATGACTGGTGTATCGCACATGCTACCGGTTGTGGTTGCAGGCGGACTTATCATTGCGCTTAGCTTTGTGTTTGGTATTGAAGCATTTAAAGAAGAAGGCACGCTTGCTGCCTCATTAATGACCATTGGTGGCGCTTCAGCATTTGCCTTGATGATTCCAGTGCTTGCGGGGTACATCGCCTTTTCCATCGCTGACCGTCCAGGACTTGCTCCAGGTTTAGTAGGAGGCATGTTAGCCAGCTCACTAGGCGCAGGCTTCCTTGGTGGCATTGCGGCCGGTTTCATTGCCGGTTACAGCGCAAAATTTATCGCTGATAAACTCTCTTTACCACAGTCGATGGAAGCACTTAAACCCATCTTAATCATTCCTTTTGTTGCGACGCTGTTTACTGGTTTAGTGATGATTTACGTGGTCGGTAGCCCAGTGGCAGCAACGATGGGCGGCCTTGAGAACTTCCTAAATACTATGGGCGCAGGTAATGCGGTAATGCTAGGTATTTTACTTGGCGCAATGATGTGCTTTGACTTAGGCGGTCCAGTAAACAAAGCAGCGTATGCATTTGGTGTGGGTCTACTTGCATCACAACAATACGCACCAATGGCGGCAATTATGGCGGCAGGTATGGTACCTGCACTGGGTATGGGTCTGGCGACGTTCTTAGCGAAAAACAAGTTTGAATCCAGTGCTCGTGAAGCAGGTAAAGCCTCTTTTGTATTAGGTTTGTGCTTCATCTCAGAAGGTGCGATTCCATTTGCAGCCAAAGATCCAATGCGTGTTATCCCATCATGTATGATTGGCGGAGCAATTACCGGCGCACTAAGTATGTTGTTTGGCGCAGAGTTACTGGCACCACACGGCGGCTTATTCGTACTGTTAATTCCAAACGCAATTACACCAGTGGTGATGTACTTAGTGGCAATTGCCGCAGGTACACTGGTGACTGGCTTCACTTACGCTTTCTTGAAGAAAAGCGACCAGAACGTATTAGTGCAAGCGTAATACACTAAAAAGCAAAAGGTCGGAGTCACATAAGTGATTCCGACCTTTTTTCTTGTTTTGTGCAATACCAATCACACTAAGTAAGTGATCAGTTATTTAGTACGATTGGGATAAATGAGGGCGTTAGCTATAACGCCCTATCAACGTCATTAACGTCCGTAGGTCTCTACGATATAGCGTTCAAAATCTTGGCACATTTGCTCATCGCTAAGCTCATTGTTTGCCAATTCTTTATCACCATCCACAATACTAATACGAGCGTCTAAAGCGTGTACGCTTGCACGTTCACGATCCGCTAAACCGGCAATTTTTTGTAGTTCGTTGTCCCACGCTTGCTCAGACGTTAAGTTACATTCATCCGCCAGATATTTGGCATTAAAGCCCTCACCTGTCAGTTGAACAATGGTCTGATTATGATTGACCGCATTACCTTGACGCCAGTAGTGCTGCTCTAGCAACGGACCAATTTCAGGGTTATCGGTAAGGAAACCAAACTTCTTAGTAAAGTACGCGCGAGTTTGATAAACCGCCATGTGCGCCAATAAATACCCTTGGTAGGCACAAGCAGATTCATCCGACAATAAGTGCGGGATTGCCATTAGCGGTCGTGGGCTACAGGCCAAACCTTGGATCTTTTGCTCTGTTTCACGAGCAAGACGAGTCACGTTTTCAGGCGTCAGGTCTTGCTCAGAAAGTTGGTATAAAGCACGCTCAAAATACGGCACTACTAAGATGCTACGTTCACCATAAGCGCGAAATGGCTGTTTGCTTTCCACCATCGCTTTAATCACGTCATCTGATATGGCTTCGCCCTTCTCGTTAAGCGCGTACAGTTTTAGCCAATCACCGTCCCCTAGTAAGCTGTCACAAAACATGGATTGTGTTTCAGCGTACGCCATTGAAGTAGGCGCAAACTCTTGCGCAAAACACGGTGCGTTCATTTTCACATTCGAGAAATGCGCGGCATGTCCACCTTCGTGGAACAGTGTATTAATGCCGTCATAGCCACTGCCCACTTGATCAGGTTTAGCGTTACTCGTGAAATTCACTTTTGCCGCAACCCATTGCGAATTTTCATCGACAAATGATGGAATTGGACCATGACAGAACCCATTAGGGTATTTACCTTTACGATCCAAAAGATCTAAGGTCAATTCCGCATTTGCATAGGTGATGTTAAGGCGACCAAACGACTCAATCCAACGACGAAGCGATTGTGAAAATGGCACGTACTGATCCAAATCACGCATTGCATCGCCAGAGAAAGAGAACACAAAGTTATGTGCTTCAACGGCACTATCACCTTTTTCTGCCGCCAACTCCTGCAAACTGCGTAAATTACTGTCACGAGTTCGCTGTTCAAAGTCGTCTAAAATGGCAAACAGCTCGTCGGTCGACATTTGCTCTGTTTTTACAATGGAATAGTCAAAGAAGTTATTAAAGCCTAATGAGCGGGCAAACTTATTGCGCAGCTTAACTAGATCCAAAAATCCATTGTGCAGTAGCCATTGCTCCACATCTAGCAATGCTTGGTGAGACGATTTACGCACTGCTTCATGATCACTGGTACGAATGTTTGCCGCCAATACCGGCAATGAACCTTGTTGTTCGTTACCATCAGCATCGATAAACACTTGAGTGTAGTTTTGTTTTTTCTCAAACAGATCCGATTCAAACTTAATTAAATCGGCTTTTAGTTGACGAGATTCTTCAGTAGGTAAAGCGTGCGCCTTAAAAGTCGCTAACCAGCCTTGCAAACCTTGTTTCACCAACTGCGTTTCTTCATTGCTGTCTAATTGGTTTAATTGCTCAAGCTGTTGCTGAATTTGACTCAATCTTTCAGGATCACTTAGAAACTGGTTCCACTTGGTTTCAGCGGCAGCTGAACCCGCCTGATCGTTTGACGTCCCCATATAAGTTGTCCAAAACAAGTCTTCTTTTTGACGATGTACATTCAGATAATCTCTATTTAAAGAGTTGAGGTAATTTTGCGGGTTCATAGGTTTCCTTTTGCTTTCTAGCAACGAATCTAATTGATATTGCTTCACAGTATCATTCTAGTCATTTGACTCAAATAATGAAATGGATTGAGTAATGTCTTTTACTGCTACTTATTTTTCAAATTTAACAATAACCAAAGTTAAACATTACAATCACTCCACACCTATATGCACCGCATATCACAAACCTATGTAACGAACTATTTATTAACGAGTTACATATTTTATTTAAGGCAATAAATATAAGGTTTTCTCCTTATTTAGGACACTGACAATAGTGACCTATTTCTCAGATAAAGAGAATTTGAAAGTAGATTTGTTGATCAACCTCGCACATACCAACGCCAAAACTCTTTATGTGACTTAGTAGCAAGTTTATTAAATAATATTTAAGGATAATAAACACATCGAAAATAATTACTCTTAGGAGAGCATGTATGGAAGTGGTTATATACAACTGCGATCAAGAGTGTGAAATTGAAAGGTTTTGTTTATCTCCATATAAAATGGACGCTTTTCTAGAAGAAATACGCTATGAAAATCGATGTGAGCTTACAGATAACAGTGTGCTAGTAAGACTGTACGATGCAGGACGACTCACGCTATCAAAGCGATTGAACTTAACGGATCAACTCACTAGACTTCTCAAGTCCAACAAGACTTTACTTGCCTAATATTGGTAAGTTTTAGCTCGACCGATTGAAAAGAATAGTTGATCTAAATAGTTATTCAAACAGGTATCACATACGCTATTAATACGCACCTTTCTTCTATTTTTACACCAAGTTAAATAAATGAACTACTCACAAAAAATAAAGCGTCAGACTCTTAGTAGCTGACGCTTTATTTTTATGACATTTATATTAAGCTTTAATTAATGTTTTTTGACTGTGGCCTAAAGAATAAATACAGCATCAGTAATACATTCATCACGCCTAAAAAATAAAAATCAAGCAAAGTAACAATTAACGCTACGACCACATATTGCCACACTTTATGCCCGCAGTTTTTCCATCTCGCAATAGATAGCGCACTGATAAACCATATCAGCCCCAGAAAAATAGGGATCAACAAAATCATTGAATAATCCATATCACTCTCGTGTGCGACCATCGCCAGCAGTAATACGCTGACTAAAGCAACAATATAGCTGGCTATCGAATATGCCAGATAAGGAAGCCTTTGTAACTTGTTGGTTCTGAAGAAAAAGATACTACCTATTGTCACATCATGGCTGTCTTTAGCCGGTTTATGCAGTTTTTTAAATTGACGAATAGCATCACTCTCAGTACTTGCCTGCACTACTCGACTGAATATTTCATACCCTTGTTCGGTTAAACTGGTTATCTGATCTACAACATTGTTACCGCCAAGATTGACTGCCCAAATAATCTTTTTTTTGTACAAAATCTGATAACTGTTCACTTCGTTTCCTTAAAAATCAACCTCGCTTATGTCTTTCTCATCTGTTCAAATTTATCGATAATAAATTCAATCAGCTTAATCAAACGCTCAGGTCTAAATTTGTCTTTATGGTAAATCATTGAAAAATCAACGCTAGGTATGTGCCAATCAGAGAACACATGTGACAACATATTCGCTTCAAGCTCTTTTTTACAATACAACACTGGTACTCGAATAATGCCGTTACCACATAGCGCAGCGTTCACTAAAGTTCGTCCATTTTTACATTGCAAATGTCCAGTAACTTGAACATCAACACTATTACCCGTGGATTTATTAACCAAGTGCCAACGATTCACCGAACCCGTTAAACAGCGATGCTGGGTAAGATCTTTGGGGCTTTCAAGTGCGCCATATTTTTTGATATAGCTTGGGCTAGCGATAGTCGCCATCTCTATTTCAAGCAGTTTACGTGCTACGAAACTGGCGTCTGGTAATGAGCCCATACGAAACGCTAAATCAAACTCATCTGCAATCAAATCTATGCGGTGACTGCTAAAGTCTAAGCTGACACTTACTTCAGGATACAAAAGCATAAACTCATTGAGCATGGGAACGAGAATCTCTTCTCCAAGTACGCCACCCACACAATTTATTGCTATGTGTCCTTTCATTTCGTGCACATCATCAATGGCAGCTAGCAACGCCTGATCAATATGTCCTAACGCATGCTGACACTGTTCAAATAACGTTTTTCCTGCGCTGGTTAGCTTTAATGTGCGCGTGGTTCTTAGCAATAAAGTCACGCCTAATTCCGATTCTAACTCGGTCATTTGACGAGAAATATGCGAACGAGACACCTTTAACGCTTCTGCCGCTCGGGTAAAATTCCCCAGCTGTGCAATCAGCACAAATGAGCGAAGTAGCGATAAATTTATGTTATTCAACATAGACTATAACCACCTTCTGACACGTTTGAGGTATGCAGTATAAGATTGCGGAAATTTGTGCATTAACGCACGCTCTTCCGGCTTAATTTGAAATTGAGTAATGTACATAACAAATATCAAACAACCGAATATGCCCGTCCACGATGCTAATAGAGACGCCCAAGCCACCAGCAATATTGCCAGGGATAAATACATTGGATTGCGGCTATATCGATATACGCCGTGTGTGACTAAATTCTGTGTTTTCGAGGGTTGTAGCGGATTCACCGTTGTATTCTCTTTTTTAAAAGAATCGATAGAGACCCAGGCCAATCTTAAGCTAATCAATACCAACATCACAGCAATCAGCCATGCACACGGATTATCAGTAAAAGAAAAGTCCGCTATGTATCCCGCCAACAAGGCGCATACCAATAGCACAACTGGCGGTGGGATTTTATGGTTCAGCAATGAAATGTCCAAGCGACTTTCTCCGTTTCAAATCCTTATTGTTGCAGTATAGCAACAGTGTTTTAAGTAAAGGGATATATATCAACAATAAGTTCACCGCTAAACTTCTCCTATCGAAATAGATTCGACCAACATGAATTTAGGAGAAACAGCATGAAAAAATTGATCGTGATTACCGGTGCAAGTTCAGGTATAGGTGAAGCCATCGCACGTCGCTTTAGTGAACAAGGTCATCCTTTGTTACTGATAGCCCGTCGCGTTGAAAAACTAAAAGCTCTAGAGCTTCCTAATACACTGTGCGAAAAAGTTGATGTAACCGACCCCAATTCTTTTGTCGCTGCCATTAAAAAAGCTGAGCAACAATTTGGCCCAGTTGAAGGTTTGGTCAATAACGCTGGCACTATGTTACTAGGATCCATTGATACGCAAGATGCCGCAGAATGGAAACGCATGTTTGATGTCAATGTATTAGGGCTACTCAACGGCATGCAAGCGGTACTCGCGCCAATGATCTCAAGAAACAGTGGCACTATCGTTAATATAAGTTCTATCGCAGGCAGAAAAACGTTTCCTAGCCATGCGGCTTATTGCGGCACAAAATTTGCGGTACACGCCATATCCGAAAATGTTCGCGAAGAAGTCGCTGCCGCCAATGTACGAGTAACCACAATTGCACCGGGCGCGGTAGAAACGGAATTGCTTTCTCATACCTCTTCTCAAGAGATAAAAGACGGTTATGATGCATGGAAAGAAGATATGGGAGGCGTACTGGCCGCTGATGACGTGGCTCGCGCAGTGTTGTTTGCCTTTCAACAACCGCAAAATGTATGCATTAGAGAAATTGCACTCGCGCCAACCAAACAACAACCATAAATTCATCATTTTTTGATGACAAAGAAGTGAATCCCCCTAAACTCAACGTATCATATCAAAATGTGTTTCTAATTCTTTAGCTTCATCGAGTTAGACACACTTTGGTATGTGCTATATTGAATCAAATTTACAACTCTATCGCTAAAAGGGGTCAATTTATGGGCATTCTCTCGTTTCAAGGACGCGCCAGTCGTAAAACATATTGGTTCATGTTCGTCATCTGTTTTGTGATAAGCGCAGGCATGCGTCTCGCACTTGATAGCAATTTATCTCACCAGAGTCCCGACAGTGTCTCGCCAATCGCATCGTTTGTGACTTTTGTAATCAGTATCTTATTGCTGTGGTGGTCTATCGCAACGCAAGTAAGACGCTTGCACGACCTTGATAAAACAGGTTGGTGGGTGCTGGTCAACCTAGTGCCTTTAATTGGTTCACTATTGATGTTGATTTATCTTGGCTTTTTTAAAGGCAGTGACGGACACAACCGTTTTGGTTCAGCGGTCATTTAACTGAATAGATTCCGACACTTATATTCTAGGTTTCTATATAAGTGTCGTTGAACAAGATGAAGTTTGGCCGTCATACTTTGACGAGTTTTAAACGTATTCAATGCCATCTTATTTGTGGTGTTCTTTGCCACGCGAATACTCGGCATACTTTTTGGAAATTAGTTGAGGTATATGAAGTCCTGTTTTCCGAACAAGATACCAATCTACCACAGCTAAAATGACCAATCCTATTATAGTTCCCATCTCAAACCCTCCTTGCACATCGATTCATAACTCTATCAAACCACTGATAAGTTGAGTAAGACAGAAGGCAATTTTTGTTGGGTAGCGACAGTTTTCAAAGAAGTTAGAGTCTATTGAGGGATAAAAGCCTCATTTCTGCTGTATCAACCTAGCTAAACTGCTGACTACAATAGCAAATACGCCACTCGTGTATATGGATATTGAAACTTGTGGTAGTGCACATTCTTGGGCAAGAACACCTAACACTGCTGCTATGTGCAAAGAAGCTCATTGTCATTCAACCCTAATGTACAGTTTTGTTACCTTGCACTCCTTAAAAATCGCACGATTTAATTAAATTGCACATTTGATGCGGTACATTATAATCTAACTGTAAACTCAAATGGGAACTGACCATGCATACATTAACAGCGAATGATGCCAAACGAAATTTCGGCGAGCTACTTCTAAACGCACAACGCGAGCCAATAAAAATCAGCAAAAACAGTAAAGATGCTGTCGTTGTCATGTCCATTCGTGACTTTGAAGAGCTAGAAGCCATGAAAGTTGAGTACCTCAAACACTGCTTTAAATCAGCTAAAGAAGACTTGAACAATGGAAACGCAGTTGATGGCGAAAGCTTTCTGAATTCGCTGTAACTAACTTATGCAAAAGAACAAATACAAGCTAAGTAACTTAGCGCAATCTCACTTGCGCAAAGTAAAAAACTACACGGTTGAAAACTTTTCTGAATTACAGTGGATCAGCTACAAAAACACTCTGCTAACTGGGTTTCAAATGCTAGCTGATAACCCCAGTTTAGGAAGAAGCTGTGACGAGATATACCCAAATGGCTTTTACTTCCCGATTGGAAAACACACAGCTTATTTCACCAAAGAAGATGACTTTATCTTAGTCGTGGCTGTCTTAGGTCAATCACAGCTACCCCAGAATCACCTGAAATAACACGACGTTCACCCTAGAGTTATAGCAGGGGTGTTGGTTTATTCATGCAAACTAACACATTGATAAGCGGGGGAAAATTATTGGCTAAAACAGCGAGAATCGCGCAAAAGCCAACTGTTTTCTGTCCATTTAAGCAACATGTTGAGCGAAGCCGCACTGTGTAGAGAAAGTCGACCGAGTTAGCCATAAGGCGTAACAAAAGAAGAATGCTTGGCTCTAACTAAAGTCAAAGACGCAAAACATAACCTACTGATAATTAATGACATCTATGCTTACTTGTTAGACTAATTTTCTAAAAACAGCGTGCTGTCTCTAAACTCTCTACATATATGGTTCTTAAGTTCTCTAGAGTTTCCCCAAAGAGACTCTATCGGAAACTGTTTACCAAAAACCGTGATCGCTAGTTGTTCTTCTATTGATTCTGCATGATTTTCATACGATACAATTACTGCAACACACATACCTGTAATATAACCAATTGATAAGTTCCATTTGTTTGAGCCGATTTCGATAGCCCCATTCAAATTAAACTGTATTCGGGGATCTAGCTCTCCCTCATGTACAATTGACGTACGACCAAATTTGTACAAAGCGTCTGTAACGCTAATTCCATCACATACAATCTTAGAAAAACAGTTTCCAGTTGCAACGATAGAAATGAGCTTCTCTTCATCCTCTAAAAAGGATTTTACTCGTTTACCAACGCCGTCTTTAGGTCGTCTTCTTTTAGCCGTCTGATCAATTGCGGGAAACAGGTTAACCAAAGCTCCCTCATAATCATTCGAAGACAAGTGCTTAATCGCTTGCAATAGTCGCCTACTTACACCGGAAGGCTTTTTAGTTTTATTCATATACTTCCCGAGCATGAGGTTTGCATATCATTCTGAATAACAGGCCAGCTCGTTTTCCTGCTTACCTAAGTTTCACTCAATCTATCATAAGTTACTGAAATATAATGCATAGGCTTCACATTTTGCATTCTGTCTTTATATAAAAACGCGTAAAAAATGGGGTCAGAAACATATGGGGTCAGGTCTTGAATTTTGTGTCAATGGGGTCAGGTCTTGAATTTTGCAAAGAGAAAAATGCTTCCAGCGCTCCTATTACTACAAAAGATAAATTATCCGTGAGCTTGTGATAGCAAACTTTGGGGCAACAGCTTGCTAAACCAAAAGACACACTACTAAAAACCCCAAAAAGTTATCAACTTCATCATCACAAATCCCTCTGCATAGCAGCCACTTTCCAAAGCGACTGTCTAGTCGGTTTGCTTTTAATCTGGGCATTTCTTAATAATGAAACGAACTATATACATTCGATTAATTTGTATTATTATACCCCGACTAAAATTCAAGGCTCAGCGAAATGACCGAACGTAAACCCGATAGACTCACCGCAATGCATAACCTTATAGAGCAAGCCAAAATCGAATTGCCTCTTTATGAAGATGAGACTTTTGTCTGCGGTACGGGAACCAACTGCGTCGGTTGTCCAAAGAAATTAATGGAGCTAGTGGATACTGAGCTTTCGTATTGGGAGCACTACATCTCAGATGGTACACCGCCAAACTTTGATGATATTCGACGCTTTGGCAAGCTATGTAAAAACGTAAAACGCGCCTTAGTGCGTAATAACGTCATCCCCGTGGTCAATACGACGCATTAATGCACTAGTCACTTCATCGGGTGCTAGGCTTTTTAGCTCTAGCACACACTGTTTTGCACCCACATCAGCATGTCTAATTTTTAAATCGCACACCGCATACAAATGTTGTGGATTACGCGAAATGTTGTACGCCTTTTGCAGTGAATGTTGCGCAGCCATAGGGTTAAACACTTCGTGCAAAATGCCATTTACATACCAGTAATTCGCATTGGTTTTCGCCAGTGTTGCCGCCTTTTCCATTGCCTGCGCCGCTTGTGGCTTTCTGTCTAAACGCACTAAAGTCAATGCTTTAGAGTAATACAATTGCGGCTGTTGCGGATTGGCATTCAAGGCATCTTGCAACACATTTAACGCCTGAAAATCATTGTGCTCCAAACGGTAAGTTTCTGCGATACCAATCCAAGCTTCAACGTTGTGTTGTGATTGATCTTTTAACCGAAAATAAACCTGCCTCGCCTGTGAATAGCGCTCAACATGCACATACGCTAGCGCCATGCTAATTAACGACTCTTCATCGGAGGCTTGCTCAAGCCTTGCTATCCATTCGTCAAATACGCTCGCAAACTGCTGTTTTTGTAGCGCATTCATTTCGCTATATTCAACCACTAAATTGTGCGCAACGGTCATTCGTACATCCACTACCAAATCGTTCATCAGTGGCGCTAATAATCTCCAGCGATGCGCAAACTGATAAGGCTCTGTTGCGCTCACCGATGCCACTCTTATTTCATACGAGGGATCTTTGAGCCCTCTTGCCACAGCAATAAGCGCACTTTGGCTAGGATGCTGCGCCAGTTGTTGTAGCGCATCAATGCGTGTTGCAATTGGGTTATTTCTGTCTTGCGCAATATACGAAAGCTGCTCAGCTGACGGATGGCTATTTGGGTTATGGCTTGTATCCGCTGTTTCTCCACCAGCACTTAAACGGGCATTGACTGAGAAACTCAGCGCCAGGGTCAGTAATAAAACGATTTGACCCATATTGAGATAATTACGATTCATCAAAACTTAGCCCCGAATACGTTTTTATTGAACATGTCGTTCTTTACCGGCCTTGGCTGTTGCAGTGCCATAGCCTGACGCATTACCGAATCACTGTATTTACCGTGCGCGACTGGGTAACCCATCACGCGCAATATATGTGCTAAAGAGCGATCTGCATGCTTATAAAACTTATGCCAGCCCGCGCACAAATAGTTAAGGCCGGGCTCACCTTGACGTGTGCGGATAAAGCGGTTTTTAGGACACTCACCAAAACAAGCAAACTGGTAATCGCATTGCTTACACTGCTCGGTTAAATTGCGAGTTTTAGAAAAGCCAAAGCGTTGCTGCTGGCTAGAAAATGCCATTTCGTCTAACTTATCCGTATGCAAGTTACCGATTTTGTATTCAGGGTACACATAGTGATCGCAAGCAAATACGTCGCCATTTGGCTCCATTGCTAAGCCCTTTCCACAAAATTCACTCAAGGTACAAAGCGGATTCTTGCGCCCCATCCAAGTTTCAATAAAGGCTTCAAAATATTGCACAAACACCGTGCCGATATCGTGGGTTGCCCATTCATCAAATACAGCGATTAAAAAATTCCCCCACGCTTCATCTGATACACACCATGATTCCATCACCGAGTTTTTTGCACCCGGAATCAAGCGTTTATCACCTTGACGAGGTTGACCGTTTGCTGCCCAAGTTTGCGGCGCAGTGTCGCGGAACGTCTTTTGTTCCACAATTGGGATAAACTGCATTTGTGGCGATTTCACTTCGTCGCGCAAAAAACGGTACACCTCTAACGGATTACGACTGGTCAGGTTATTAATGCAAGTTAATGTAGCAAAACGTACTTCATACTCATGCAGCAGTTTTACCGCTTCCATCACTTGTTTATGAGTGCCGCGCCCTGCTCTATTAGTGCGGTAAGCGTCGTGGTACATCGCAGGGCCATCAATACTTAGTCCTACTAAAAAGTCATTCGCTTTTAAAAACTGACACCACTTAGCGTTTAACAAAGTGCCGTTGGTTTGCAGATCGTTGGCAATACTCACGCCTTGTGGCTGATACTTTTTCTGCAACTCTACAATCTTTTCAAAATAGGCTAACCCCAATAACGTTGGTTCGCCCCCTTGCCAAGAAAAAATGATCTCTGGGGTATTTTGCGCCTCAATATAGTGTTTGATATACAACTCAAGATCGTCATCACTCATCTGTGGTGAACAGCCTTTTTTGTATTGTAAAAGGTCTTGCTTACTTAGGTAGTAGCAATAATTACAATCAATATTACACGCCGCGCCAATCGGCTTTGCCATTACGTGCATTCTTTTAGAAGGGTGACCATTAAACTGTGGGCCTTGAGTCAACAACATATCGATACCGTTATTTTGGTTGCCAAAAACAGCCTAATTTTAACTTTTGGTTATACAAAAGGCTTGTTATTGCGCTTATAACCATTTGGAAAGTCGCTCCTTGATAAGCTTATGTTTTGATTTCTAAAGAGACTAAGCATGAACCTGCCTTTGAAAAACTCTTACTCCCTCTTAGCATGGACGCTAGTGTTAACAACGACAGGATGTTCTCTTGTAGAACCTCACCCTCTTACCGCGAAAATAGAAGCGGATATGGTGCTCGTTGAAGGTGGCACCTTTGTCATGGGCTCAGACTCACCCACCGCAAACGTGGCAGAAAAGCCGGCACATACAGTGCGAGTGAATAGCTTTTATATCACCAAATATGAAGTGACTCAGGCTTTATTTGAAGACGTGATGGGACACTCTCGAAGCTTTTTCCAAGACCCGCAAGTGCCAGTAAATAACTTAAGCTGGCAACAAGCGTACTTTTTTGTGCAGCGCTTAAACGAAGTTACTGGGCAAAACTACCGCTTACCTACCGAAGCGGAGTGGGAATTTGCCGCCAAAGGAGGCAATTATTCTCAAGGTTACACCTATAGCGGTTCCAACAATATTGATGAGGTGGCGTGGCATGCAGGCAATGCCAACAATCAAGCGCACCGCGTTGGTCAGAAAAAGCCCAACGAGCTTGGGCTGTATGATATGACGGGTAATGTTGGCGAATTTACCATAGATGCCTTTGAAGAAACCTATTACCGCAACTCCCCACAAGATAACCCAAATAACGCCCAGCACACTGACATCAAACTTGCCCATAAATCCGTGCGCGGCGGCAGTTTTGCCTATAGCGCTGAGCAATCGGAGAACTTTCGACGAGACTTCGCCAGTCAGTCCATCACCATGTCGGATATGGGATTACGGTTAGTGCGCAGTGCACATTAGTGTGCGTTTTAAAAACCAGGTTTTAAAATCAGGTCTAAATAGGTCATTACTATGAAAAAACAACTAATTGCACTGGGTTTAAGCTTTGCCAGTATGGGGCTATTTAGTGCTTTTGCTTACGCGCAAGACACCCAACCTAAACTGGTATTGCAGATCACAGTCGATGGACTGCGCGGAGATCTTCTAGAGCGTTATAAGCATAATTTCACCGATGGCGGTTTTCGTTACCTAATGGATAACGGCGTCTATTATAACAATGCCCATTATCAACACGCCAACACCGAAACTATTGTCGGTCACGCTTCACTCGCCACCGGTGCGCCTCCTTCGGTGCATGGCATGGTCGGCAACGTTTGGTATGACCGCGCCCTGCAACGCTTGGTGTATAACGTTGAAGATGGTGACTACCAAATGCTCACTCAACAAGCAGGGGTTGATCAATCCACAGAAATTGATCCAACCCAACGCACCGCTAAGCAAGACGGCCGCTCACCTGCACCAATGCTAGTCTCCACTTTTGGTGATGAGCTGACAATTTCCAACAATGGCCGCTCAAAAGTGTTTGCCGTGTCCACTAAAGATCGCGGCGCTATTGCACTGGCCGGCCACACAGGCAAAGCCTTTTGGTTTTCCAAAGCCACTGCAGAGTTTGTCACCAGTGATTATTACTACACCCGCTATCCGCACTGGGTCGAGGCGTGGAATAACAAGAACATGCCTTCACAATATTCAGGTAAGCGTTGGGAACTTGCTCTAGCAAGGGATAAATACACACTTGAAGAAGTCTCACAGCAACACAAATTCGATTTGGCCGGTTTTCAAAGAACCTTTCCCCACCCTTATGGGCCAGAAAGTTTCCCTTATTATTCGACCATGCTCACCATCAGCCCTGCAGGCGATGAAATCACCGCAGATTTTGCCAAAACCTTGCTCAAGGACGAACAATTAGGGCGTCGCAGTGTCACCGATTTTCTAGCGATCAGCTTTTCATCCAATGATTATGTGCTGCATCTTTATGGACCATCAAGCCTTGAAGCCGAGGATAACTTGATTCGTTTAGATAGAACCTTGCAAGGATTGTTTGCTGAGATAGACAAGCACGTGGGTTTAGACAACACCGTGATTGTATTGTCCGCCGATCATGGCGCGCCTGAAGCCTCCCCTGTGGCCGCTTCACTTGGGTTAAAACAAGCCCAGTATTTTGATAAATCCAATTTACTCACCGACAACCTCAAACAACGACTTGCCACAGAGTTTGCGGTTAATGAAGAGATCATAAGGCTTTATGCTCAGCCTTATGTGTATTTGAATCACGAGTTAATCAAACAAAAATCCATCGACCTTGCACAATTACAAGCCGTTATTGCCGAGGAAGCGATGAAAATAAAAGGCGTTGCGAGCGCTGTCACCAGTGAAGATATCGCAACAGGGCGATTAGCCGATAGTTATCTCAATACCATGATCAGCAACAATTATCATGCTAATCGCTCCGGTGATGTCTATTTGGTATTCGAGCCTAGAACTTATATTAATGATATGGATGGCTTAACGGTAGCTTCCACTCATGGCTCGCCGTGGCGTTATGATACGCATGTACCTGTCATTTTTGCCGGGCATAACATCAGCGCGCAAAAAGTCACCACTGCTATCACCCCTTATGATATTGCACCCACTTTATCTAACCTATTGGGCATCACCCTACCTAGTGGCGCGACCGGTAATGTGCTCAATGAAGTGACCAATACCATGAGCAATACAGCGAGCAAAAAATAACGGTTTATTCATTTAATACTGATGGTTTTATCGGGCTAAATCGCATCAAACATAGCTTTGATGAGGTTTAGCCCTATTTATTTTAAAATCACCACGCTCTCAACTATTCTTATTCTTTGCTTAGCAAAGACTTAGCACGGTTATTGAAAGCTAATTTACCGATAATATAACCCAAAGCTAAGGCGCAATTTGCTACCGTTTATCTTTTGTCTAGATGGGAATATTTCGTGTTTAAACGCCTGACTCAAACACTTGGCCTGTTGGCTGTTTCTACTTCGGTGGTGTTTGCCGCCCCAGTACAGCAAACTGACACTGCCAATTCTGCAAACTGGTATCGCGATGCCGCAGTATCACCCGATGGTTCACAAATTGTCTTTCGTTACGCTGGGCAGCTTTGGCTTGTGCCAAGCACTGGTGGAGATGCACTTCCATTAACCAGCGAGTCAGTATTTAGCAGTCATCCAGTATGGTCTCCAAATGGCAAATCCATTGCCTTCACCTCTAACCGTTTCGGCACTGGTGATGTATTTACTATGGATGTAAATAGCGGACAATCACAGCGTTTAACTTACCATCCAAGCAAAGACGTCCCTTACGCATACAGCCCTGATAGCAGCACGGTTTATTTCGAAAGTCGCCGCATTGGTAACAACAAAGCCAATATGGGCAACGGCTTATTTGGCGGCGGCTTCTACCTATACTCGGTCAATGCCACAGGCGGACGAGAACACCTAGAGCTTGGCAATGCGGTCAGCAGCTTTGATAGCGCACACACGGCGCAAGGCTTTCTCTATACCGACCGACCTTCTATTGAACAAGAATGGCGCAAGCACCATACCTCGGCATCGGCGCGTGATATCTGGCTATACAAAGGCGGTAAACACCTGCAGCTAACCTACTTCAAGGGTGAAGACAGAGACGCACATTGGTCCGCTGACGATAGCGCTATGTATTATTTATCTGAACGTTCAGGCTCATTTAATGTATGGCGTAAAGAGATTAACAACCCTTCAGCGAAACCTGAGCAACAAACGTTTTTTGATACATTCCCACTGCGTTCATTGTCAGTAAGTAAGCAAAACGATTTAGTGTTTAGTTATGATGGCGATATTTGGATAAAACCTAGCCAAGAAGCCAAAAGTCATAAAGTCGCTATCCATATCCGCAAGCAAGAACTGCAAGCGGGTGAGCGCAACGTTAACCTTAAATATCAAGCTACCGAATTTGCCGTGTCTCCATCAGGCAAAGAAGCCGCTATTGTGGCGCGTGGTGATATTTTCGTCGTCTCTATGAACAGTGGTAGCGTAGTTCGCGTCACGCACACTGGGCAACAAGAAAAAGACGTGTCTTTCTCTAATGATGGTAAATCTCTGTACTACAGCTCTGAGCGAAACGGCAATTGGGATATCTACCGCAGTCAAGTGAATGCGACCGACCCAGGCTTTATTGGTTCGACATCTATTACCGAAACAGCAATTACGCAAACTCCGCAAGATGAGTACCAACCCGTTCTCTCTCCTGACAACAAAAAAATCGCCTACCGCGTTGATATTAATAACTTAGTTGTTGAAAACCTTGCCAATAAATCGATTATACCGTTGGTTAAATCTACTGAGCTTTATTCGTATGCTAGGAGTGATTGGAGCTACAACTGGTCACCAGATAGCCAATATGTCATATCTCGCACTGGCAGTTTGTTTGGCGCAAACAAAATTGTGATGTTTGATAGCAACAAAAAAGATAGCCGCATCGTGTTGAGCCAAAGTGGTTTTGGTAAGTTCTCGCCCGTTTTCTCAAACGATGGTCAAATTGCTTATTGGCTAACCACAAAAGACGGCGTAACCAAACTAGATGGCTCACCAACACAGCTTGATGTGTATGGTGTTTCTTTAAATAAATTCACAGAGTACAACTGGTTTAAACATCAAGATGCCGTCGCACTCACTGCGACAAGTGACCAAGATAAATCGAAAGACAAAGACGACAGCAAAGCGAAAAAACAAGATGAACAACAAGCACCAACCGCACCTAAAACTGAGGTGGACGCCAAAGGACTTGCTCAGCGCATACATCGCTTAACACCACTGTCACTTAATTTGGAGTTTGCGGCGTTGTCACCAGACAACAAAGATGTACTGGTCGCTTACAATCAAAAAGAGAACCTTGTGTTTGCCACTTTCTCAGTCGCAACCCAAGAGTTCACACCGTTATTTACTCGTCCTGCAGCAGCTGTATCGCAAATTCAGTTGAGTAATGATGGCAGCTCTTTGATTATGTTAGGCAATGGCACTATCGAAAACTACAGCCTTGCTACTCATCAATCAAAGACTCAAGCTTTTGATCTACAAGCTGAATTTGATTTTGCACAAGAAAGAAATTACATCTTTAACCATGTATGGCGTTTGACTGAACAACGTTTTTACAACGCCAAGTTACACGACGTTGATTGGGCTGGGTTAAAAACCAGTTACGCACGCCATTTGCCGGCGGTTCACACCTATCAAGACTTTGCGATTTTGCTCAGTGAGATGGTCGGTGAATTAAACGCTTCACATACTGGCGCCTCGTTCTACGAACAAGGGCAAGATTGGGAAAAAGTAGGTGCCTTAGGCGTATTTTATGACGACAGTTACCAAGGTGAAGGGGTGCGCGTAGATACAGTGTTAGACAACGGCCCGTCCGATCTACCTAACTCTGCCATTGTGGCAGGTAGCATCATCAAAACCGTTAACGGTACAGCTATCCAAAAATCTGATGATATTTACCCATACTTACGCAACCTTATCGGCAAACCAACTACCCTTGGTGTTGTTAAGCCTGATACAGACAAAGTGGTAAATGTGCAGGTATTCCCTATTGATAATAAACAAGAATTTAAACTCTCTTATCAATACTGGGTCGCTAAAAACGAAAAACTGGCTGATACCCTATCAAAAGGAAAAATTGGCTATGTGCACGTACCGCAAATGGACTCAGACAGTTATAAGCAGTTAGTCGATAAACTGTTTGGCGAAAATCGTGATAAAGATGCAGTAGTAATTGATATCCGATTTAACACTGGTGGTAATCTGCATGACCAAATTGTTGACCTATTATCTGCGGTTCAATACGGCACAGCGGTTAGTCGTGACGGTTATCAAGCAGCAAAATTCCCAATCCGACGTTGGACCAAACCTACTGTACTGTTAGTCAACTCTTACTGTTATTCTGACGCTTCGGTTATGGCACAGCTATATCAAGACAACAAGTTAGGTAAAGTTGTCGGTGATACGGTTCCAGGGACTGGTACTTTCGTAAACTGGCAACACCAGCAAAACCCAATGCTTGTCTATGGCGTGCCACAACTTGGTATGAAAGACAAACACGGTAACTGGTTAGAAAACCAAGAAATAGTGCCTGATGTGATTGTTCATAACTATCCTGACAGCATTGCGAACCAGCGTGATGTTCAGCTAGAAACCGCAGTTAAACAGTTGCTTTCCAATAAATAAGCGCTGAATTGACACTTAAATAATCTGCCGCATTGCTTGTACGCTTTGCGGCATTTTTTATCACTCCACAAACTCATACCAATCACACTAAGTAAGTGATCAGAGCTAGCTTGTTAAAATGACCAGTTATTTAGTACGATTGGTATCACCTGCCCTCACCGAATAACGAATTCACTTACAACTTGAGACGCTAACCTGCATACTGTGGCGCTTGGAGCAAGACTCTTGCCATTTGGGCAATATAGATCAGGAAATATAGACAGGTAAAAGATGCACTACATGAACTTACAACTGGACGACAAAGCACAAGGCATTGCCGCAGATCTGCTCTCTGGCCTCGAAAATAAAAATGGCTTATTCAAAATGACCGCCCGCTTTGCCGCTCTTATCGATAGCAGACTAAATGAAAATGATTATGTGGGCACAGTAACTTGGTTTAGCGAAGATGATTATATTGAACACGATATAGAGTACCCGGCGAGTTCATCTGCTGCGCCATCAGCCTAAATTAAGCGATCGAATTCACTCCGAAGCACGCCGTTATTGCTAGCTTCAATATGACGATTACCTTTGAAAAATACAAAGTAAGTAACACCTTGCCTTTTCGATTGCAGATCAGCATATACTGTTATAAGAATCATAAAATTAGGTTGTGACAAGCAAACCTAAAGTATTAAAAATAATGAGGATATTGACGATATGGATCTGAATTTCAAAGGCAAAAATATTGTAATTACCGGTGGTAGCACTGGCATTGGTGCGACTATGGTAAAAACCTTTCTAGAAGAAGGTGCCAACGTGTACTTTTGTGGTCGCAGCCAAGAAAAACTGGACCTTGCCCTAGAAAATCTAAAAGATTTCAGCAATGTTTTCGCTAAACAACTAGACGTCACTAAAGAAGCCGACTTTAAAGCGTGGATTGCAGAAATTGGTGCTGTTGACGTATTTGTTCCGAACGTCAGCGCATTAAGTGGCAGCTGGGAAGATTCAATCGAAGTTGACCTGCTTGCCACTGTGAAAAATATCGAAGCGGTTATCCCTGCAATGACCAACCCAAATCCAGCCGTCACTTTCATTGGTTCAATTAGCGCGACTATCACAGATTGCACTAGCGCTTACGCATCAATTAAAGCCGCTCTTACCCAATATGTTTACTCGCTATCAAAAGAGCACGCAGGAAAAATCCGCTTTAATACTATCGCACCCGGTTCAACCCTCTTCCCTGGCGGCGGTTGGGACGGCTACAGAATCTCAGCACCAACAGAATTTAAAGCCAAAGAAGACGCCCACCCAATGGGCCGCCTAGCAAGCCCACAAGAAGTGGCGAACGCCGTCGTCTTTATCTCTTCTACAAGAGCCAGCTACATCTCTGGCGAAGTATTACACATCGACGGTGGCGAAATAGCAACGGCGCGTTTGTAAGTTATAGCTTGTAAGTTTTAAGCTATTTGCAGAGCCTGTAACTTGGGTTATAGGCTCTGAATTGTGTCTTCTCGTAGTGATTAGTTACCTATCAAAAACATGACCGCTTTAACTATTAAGCTACACAAATATCATACTTTGGAAGAACATCCCTAATAATAGCTAATCGATATGTTTTTAGAGCATCATGAAAATACTTCCAATCCGACGTTAAAAAGCTATCACTAAACTTATAAATTGAAGCTCCATTGGAAAATGGGGATGCAACGGCTTTCCCTCTAGCTATTTCTTTCCAGCTATCTTTACCACAAGTTTCAAATGTTAGTTTATCAGGGCCAAAATCAAAAAAACCATCAGAAATACGCGTTAACCATTCTTTATGACGTTTTTCTCCATCATCATCTTTGATCTCTTCTAATATACTTCTTAGACATTTTATTCGTTCTTCCGACAGATCTTCCTGTTTCTCCAAATCCATCGAACTATCTTCATTTAAAAAGCACTTGATTGCTCTATACATTTGGTTCGCGGCTAACAGAAAGTCTTCTGTATTATTTCGTTCTACTTTGTTCCCGTTACCGTCAACATAATTCCACGATTGATATGGAAGATCCGGAAATATTAACGCTGGACCATGACCGAGAGGAGATATTGATGAAATACTCCACCTCAGCATACTCTTTTTAACCCTACTGAATAAACCTGCATCACAATCTTCAGATGTTAATTCATCCACTACATTTATCTCATGGCTTATACCCGCAAAGCCTTGATGTGCGAAAGTATCTGCGTAGACGTGCATTGCTATGCCCATCATATGTAATGCAAATGGTGTCTGCCTATATTGGGCAACCATACGCAGCATATCTCTTGCAACATGACTATCGGGTGTACAAACTAAACGCTGAACAAAACCTCCATCAGGTACTTTAGTAGACTCTAAGCCTTGATTACCGGGTAGAAAATGAAACGGTATCCATACAAGATGGTTTGCCAGATCACTAGCGTTTCGGTAGTCGAGCATTTTGTGTGCGGAAGCCACGCGACTATACATGGCACCATTATCGAAATGAACAGGATCAGAATTTGTTGCCTCATCTACATATTGTGCGCAATAAGCCAGTTTTTCTGCTTGAGAGTGATCCATTCCCGCATATCTAGCAACTACATAGGTTAAAGTGTGATGTCCATCAATCTGCATGTTTCTCTCCAAAAAATATATTCACCAAAATGATATATCACTTGTAAGTCTTTGTTATAATGCAGATCTTGTTTATTAGTGTTTCCTATGAGGCATAGTAAATTATGTCGTACTACGCATGAAACTACAGTCCATCCACTTAGTATTAATACTGCGCACCTTAATATCTCGCCTATTTATTTAAAAGATCACTGTACTAATAATTAATGACAACCCTCTTTAAATTGCTTAATTTCAACCCATAAACAGAGCGAAAAGTAAACTAATTTATTCGCAATCTTACATATTCATACGATTTTTGTGGACTAGTTAACATTCTGGATTTAGGATGCATCATCTTTTTTCGTTGTTCATTATTTAACACCTTTTGTGCATGGTTTATTTGCATAGCTTATGTGCCTAGTTTAGTGCGCAAATAATGAGACACGAATTCATCTTTTATTTTGATTCTGTGGGGGAATACAACAATGGATACATCTAAGCTAACACTGCTAAAAACGACAATTTCTAACGATATTGCCAACGATGAACTGGGTATGGTGAACAAACATGCTTTACTTCGTGGCCAAGCGGGCATTATCGAAAGCTACTTAACACAAAAAGCGCGTAAAATCGCCAGAGCACAAGGTGCTACAGATACAAATGAAGGTATGCTCTCTACGTACAAGTCATTTTTAGCTCAATTTGTATCTCAATCAGAATTGCCAAAAGAGTTGTCAAAAGTCCCAGCTATTTATCTTGAACAAATGTCATCACTGATCGGCTTTAAAGCGGGAAAAGCTTGGTATAGCCTATAAGCTGTCGCTTAGAAACCTTCTTGGTATTGTAAGGGAAAAACAATACCAAGACGGTTACCGCGCCTTTACTCTAATCATTAAAGATCGATTTAGATACGCTCTGAATTTGAGTTCTTAGCCATTTGTGACCGGCTTCTGCGGTTCGGCTTGGATGCCACAACATACATAAATCTTCTGATATATCTAAAAACGACGTCTCTAACACTTGGATGGGATAATTGCCGCCCACTTGCTTTATCAGTGATGACGGAAATAACGAGATATAGTCAGTACTGGATACCACAGGCAACACTTCTAAAATACCCGGCGAACGATACACAATTTTTCGCTTACTCAGCTCAGGAAAGTGATCATTCGATAAAAATGAGCTTCTGCTTTGCCAGCGCGATACCGCTATGTGCTCTTCAGCTAAAAACTGTTCAATGCTGATACTGTCACTGATCCTTGGATGCCCTTGTCTGACAATCGCACGCACGCTTTCAGTACCTAACTTTTCTATCTTTAAGCTGGTCTTTTCGATTGGGCGCATATCTATCACCAAATCATAGCGTTGCAGTCTTAAATCTAATTCATGGTCTTCGGTAAACAGCGGATGAACATCCAGATCTATATTGGGTGCTAAACTTTTGATTTTCAAAAGCAGCTCAGGCATCAATCGATACCCTACCAAAGGAATGCAAGCGATAGAAAAAATCCGCTCAGATACCTTAGGATCAAAATCTCTGGTGGCAGTTAATGTAGACGTGAAGTTTTTAAACGACGCCGACAGCGCAGGGTAAATATCAGAGGCAAAAGTAGTGGGCTTAACCCCAGCAGGGCTGCGATGAAACAAAGGATCGTCGTAAATTTCACGCAGACGTTTTAAGGCTTTACTTACCGCAGGTTGGCTCACCCCTAAACGATTAGCCGCTTTGGACATACTGCTTTCTTCATACACAGCGACAAAGAAAGGAATCAAATTAAGCTCAGTGCTTTTCATAGTTTAAAGTTACTCTTGCGTCACTTGTATACCAACCGCCAAGGTTGTTATTAACCGGAGTTAATAACGGCGATTGATGTTGTCTAATTCTGGCAATGCTTTTTGCAAGCCTATTTGCCCTATTGTGCACCTGCGCATTAACGCTATTTTGCACCACACCAACCATCCTTGAACAAATGAAATTGGCTGAGTTTGTATCTGGTTGGCGACTATCTGCCATTGGCTTGCGCTAGATAATTTGCTCATTTGTAACTCACTGGAACAACGCCTTAAATGTGCGTATAAAGCTGCTCTAATTTCGCCTGTATCACCGCGATACAACACTTGTAAAAATTGCCAAAACAGAGGCTGTGGCCTAGTTTTATAAAATCGTCGCATCGCTATGATTAACATAGAAAAAGCAATCAAAAATAACAACAAAATAGCGATGCTATTCTTATAGTAGTTCATCCACGATGTAAGTGTATGTGCGACTTTAAAAGTGCGAGCTTCCACTTGCAGCTTTTCCAATTTTTGTGTGCGAGAATTCCACCACAGTATTGAATGCTCAGGTAGCATTACCTCCCCGCCATGTTGCAATACATACACTTGTTGCTCCGTTCTTTGCGCCTGAAATTGATGGCGATGTTGCGCGTCCAATAACTTGATTGGCTGCGAATACAATTGGTAGTGATCGGGGGCTAAATCATGCTTACGATTAAATATCGGTGGCAGTAGCATAGCCAGAGTATTGTCAGCGGTAACCGTCACAGTGCGGGTAATCGCATCACCGGCTTTTAATTCTGCACTTGATTGTTGCCACTTTTGCGTAACCTCAACCTGCGGACTGTTGATCCACGCTGAGCTCTGAGTTAACAATCCTGTTGGCAGTTGCGCGTTAAATTTAAGTGGCTGAGTGTACATTTCACGTTGAACATTGCCCCTACTCTGCACCGAGACTTGCGCTTGAACACGTACAAGCGGCACAACAAAATGCCCTTCTTGCTGTGGATATAAATGAATTTCCCAAAGCTGCACTGACCAAGTACTGCCCGCTCGTTTTTCTGCGTAATTTACCGCAAGTTGAGAGGGCTTTTGCACAATGACATTGGCAATTTCTGGCAGGCTCACTTGCGTACCTGCGGTAAACCATCGCGGCGTTGATACTTCAACAAACAGCGTAATGGGCTGATTGACCTGTGCTTGAAGCTCCGTATGTGGCGCATTGGCTGTGTCGCCCTGCTTTTGTAGCCAACTTTTTAGCTGAATATTAGGCTGAGGCGGCGCACTTTTATTGTCATGACTTTGTGCATAGCCATTCATCGCTAGCAAACATAACAACACTATCAATACGATATTTAAGCATTTATTGGCCATCATTTCGCTCCTGTGCTTGCTGTGTGCTTCGCTGTATTTGAAACTTAGCGCGCAAAAAGAGCTTGGGATCGGACTCTACCCGTCGTAGCCATTTATCAGCCAACTCTTCACTGCCTAAAATCTCATTAGCATTGAGCGACTCTTTTAGCATCATCTCAGCAACCGCAGTGTCTTCTGCGCCGTCACCGGTTTGTGGATTATCTCCCAACTCAATGGAATCCTCCGCTCCATCAGTGGTTCCTGCTTGGCTAGCACTCAAACGGTTTACTTCGTCGACTATGCCTTGCATTACCATTAAATTGTGCTCGATTTGCGAGCGCAATTCAGCCGTTAACGGCCAGCGTTTTTCGCTTAATAAATAAGAAAACAGGTCACGCGCCTTTAGATATTCCCTTTGCCTTGCGAGCGCAATGCCTGCATAAAAAGCGCCATTGGCGGAGTCTACATTTAAGAATGCAGAATGAGCCAATGAGTATTCTGCGGCGTAGTAATAGGCAATGCCTTTGCGCATGGGATCTTGAAAGTGGGTGGCAGCTTGCAAATAGCGGTGTCGATTAAAGTGCCACTGCCCTTGTTGATCTGCAGTTAGCCAAAGGTTTATCCATGCGCTAGAGACTTTATCCAACGTAGTCACTTCTTCAAAAGCGCTTACGTTCTCTGCTTGATGAGCGCTAACAGAATAAACCGGTGCAGCAATAACCGATGCTGAATAGCAAGGCGCTATCACACAGCCAATAACAACCCATTGCACTAGCCAGCCTTTTCTAAACCACAGCAATAAAAGCAAAGCGATAGGAAACAATAAGTAATAGCCCATATCTTGCCACGGCATTGCCGACTCATTATTGAGCTGCATGTGCCTTTGTATTTTTCTATCTAGCGCCAGCACATCGGTATTATCAATACTGACCACTTCTAAACTTGCGCCACTTTGACCAGCTAAGCGTTGCAACGAACTAAGATCCATTGGATTATTGCTTTTTAGCTTTGGATTACCTGTCGCTAAAATCAATAATTGATGAGGGCTTTGCGTAAAGTACTCCGCCAAACGCACTAAACTATCTGGCGTAACACCATCACTGATTAACAATACGCTAGCGGGCATTTTCTCAGACAGCTGACTCTCAATTTTCTCAATAATGCTATCGGCTCTTTTGCCTTTTACAGGCATTATGTCGGGATCAATAGCCGCCAAAAATGGCGCAAATACCTGACGGTCTTTAGTCAGCGGCATCGCCAAATGTGACGTCCCCGCAAACACCACTAAGCCCGTTTGTCCTCCATCTCTTAGCTCTAGCAATTCATGAATTTTTTGCTTTGCTCGCGTTAAGCGTGTCGGCGCTAAATCTTCATTTTGCATCGAAGCACTAGTGTCTAACGCAATAAGCAGTGAGGCTTTGTCTTCGCCAAATGGTGATGATGCACGCTGCCAAGTGGGGCCTGCGCAGAGCACGATTGCCAAGCTCATCACCACAGACAAAAATTTAAGTGGCAATTGCTTTCGCCACCCTTGTTGTCCAATGGATAAAGCTTGGATTAAGTGCTTAGGAAAAACGGCTTGGCCTTGGCGTTGGGTGTCTAATTTCCAGCGCCAATAAATCACTGTACACAATGGCAACAACGCCAACAGCCATAACGGTCTTATAAAATGGAACTGCGTCAGTATTTGTTGCCAAAACAGTTGCTCAACAAGGGCAAAATCAAACATACTTTTGCTCCTTATTATTCAGCATGCGACGCCACAAGCTAACAGCAAAAGCGCACAGATAAAGCGCAACCACCAGCATGATAGGGTAAGCATGCAAGCTAGTTTTCGGTCGATAAGTGGTGCTTTGGTAAAGCTCTGGCTCTAATGCATCAATTTTTTTAGAGGCGAGTGTTAAAGAGTGTCTATCTAACGCTTGGAATGACTCACCTCCAGATTCCAAAGCAATACGTTCAATCGTCGACATATCAAGGGCTTTTTCGCCGACCGTTGTTGGGTCGCCAATAGCAATCACATGAATTTTCACCTGCTTGGCTTTAGCCACTTTTGCCGCGTCAATGGGTTCGACAAAACTTCCGGTATCGTTACCATCGGTTAAGACAATGGCGACTTTCTCGCGCGCTTCATTCGCTGTCGCAGGCGTTTGTTCAAACACTTTTATCGCCAAGCCGATTGCGTCTCCCAGATGCGTGCTTGCCCCTGCCATTCCTACTTGAGTTTGCTCGAGTAATGCCAGCCAAACACTTTGGTCGGCGGTAAATGGGGTTTGCACAAATGCCGCATCACCAAACAAAATCAAACCAAGGCGGTCGCCTTGTCGAGATTGCACAAAGTTTTGTAATACCTCTTTTACCGCCTCTAGCCTTGATATTTTTTTGCCATCTAATGAGGTAAAATCACGCTCCTCCATCGACTGAGACAAGTCGACCACCACCATCACGTCACGCCCTAATTGCTGCTTTGTTTGTGGCGCGCCAAGTACGGTCGGTTTCGACATAGCCAAAACCACAAGTGACCAAGACAATACTAAAATACAGCGTTGCCAAAGTGATGGACGCAACTGGCTAGCACCCTGTGTTGGGCTCTCACCTAGCACCTCTAGCAACAAGCCAAAAAACGGCACTTTAATGGCTGATTGTTTGGTGCGATAGGCAGGAATAAAATAGTAGATAAGCAAAGGTGCAGGCAAAGCCAACAGCCAAAGTGGATGCGCCAGTTCGAGATCAAAACTAAACATTTGGTACCTCGCTGTTAACCTCACAGTTACTCTTTGTAAGAAAGGCGTGATGTTCACCTACCCATCTTTGGCAATCTTCTAGCAACAGCAGTAATTCAATCTCACTCAGCACATATTGGCTGTCCATCAAACCGCGCATCCAGTGCGACCATTTAGCTTCAAACAAACGGCTATTTTCTGGCAGGTGAGTATCTAACGCTTGTAAAAACGAGGCGCCGTATAAACTGGCACTCTGCGGATTTACCACGCACAGCGCCGCTTTCATCACCGAAAAAAGATCGCAACTAACCTGACGGCGAAAGGCCGCCGAATCGTGAATACTGCCGTGACACGCTTTTGCAATACGGTTCAGCGTATTCAACGCTTCTCGGCGATAGCGGTTACTGCGCCAAATTTTAAATTGCTTAACCATCCATACACAAAAAGCGCCGAGTGACACGAATGCTAAAACCTTCCAGCCTATCGTCTGTGGCAACCAGCTTACTGAAGGCGCGACCGCAACTTCCACTATGTCACGCAACATATAACTTTGTGGTGGAGTGTGTAGGCTCATCGTCCCGCCCCCATTTGCCGCTTAAATTGCGCAAGGTGATCGCCTTTTGTGCCCAAGCAAATCAGAGGTAAACCTTTGCTCGTCATTAAGCGCACTAGTTGGCTTTTTTTCATGGCTTGATGCTGCGTTAGACCGCGACTGGCTTTATTGATTTGATTAGTACTGCCAAGATTAAGCTGATGTTGACCATCGCCCAGTACCCACGGTGAGGTGCTAGCAGGTAAGCTCTGCTCAAACTCATCGGAAATCATCACGGTAAGCACATCATTATGAATTTGTAGCTGCTTGAGAGCTTCGATATCCATTTGGCTCACGCCATGCCAGTCACTGAGTATGATCACCGTTGAGCCTTTAGTGACACTGCGATGCAAGGCTGTCATAAGATGGGAAAATGAAGCGCTCTCACCATCATGACAACGCACATTTAACGCTTGATTAGCGTCCGCAAGATGCTTTAAATGATGTAAAAGATGCGCACGACTGCGCTGAGGTTTGTGCCACTGCGGCCCGCTCGGTGTAGCGATGACAAAGCCTACTCTGTCACCATCTTTTAGCACTCGCCATGCACTCAACGCCGCAATTTCCGCAGCCACTACCGATTTCATCACCTCAGCAGAAGAGAAAAATAAGCTCGCGCGTTGGTCAACGCACACAATCACATTGCGATCTTTCTCTTCAGTATAAGCACGCACATGGGGCTTGCCAGTGCGCAAAGTTACCTTCCAATCCAAGTTACGAATGTCATCGCCCCGCTGATAATGACGCAGCTCTTCAAAGTTAAGCCCGCGCCCACGAAACAAAGAGTGATGACGCCCAGATAGCAAAGTACCTGCGCTCAATTTCGTTAAAAACGACAACGAGCCCACCTGCCCTTGCAACTGAACTAGACGCTGATATTGACAATGAATTCGTTCATCATGGGATACTTGAACCATGTTTACTGCCTCTCGCTAGCCAATCACGACATGATCAAGTAACTCATCAATGATCTCAGTGGCGCAAATTCCTTCTGCTAGGGCATCAAAGCTTGGGGTGTATCTATGGCCTAACACGCTGTGGGCCACCGAGCGAATATCATCAGGTTCAACAAAATTGCGCCCTTGCAGCCACGCGTAAGCTCTCGCGCATTTGTCTAGGGCGATTGAAGCTCTAGGGCTTGCGCCTACTTGGATCCAGCGCGGTAAATGGCTGTTTGGGTATCTTTGGGGATGACGAGTTGCCATGATAAGCGCCACAATATAACGCTCAGCGATGCTTGAGACTTCAACCTTGGCGATTTCTTGGCGAGCTTGAAACACCCATTTAGGATCTATCGCAGGGAGTGGCTCTGCGTTTAAAGGCTCACTCTCATCATCTTGCGTCTCTTCACTACGCACAAGGCGCATGATATTTAGCTCGGCATCATCGTCTGGGTAATCCACTCGCACTTTTAAAAGAAAACGATCCATTTGCGCTTCTGGCAATGGGTACGTCCCCTCCTGCTCAATCGGGTTTTGTGTGGCCAGCACCATAAATAACTCAGGTAATTGATGCGTTTCATCAGCAACAGTAATTGTTCCCTCCGCCATCGCTTCTAACAATGCCGCTTGCACCTTGGCTGGAGCACGATTGATTTCATCGGCTAACACGATGCTATTGAAAATTGGGCCTGCTTGAAAGTGCAACTGGGGCTTGGCATTGCCTGAGCCATTCACAACCTCTTGATACACTTCTGTGCCCGTTACATCTGAGGGTAAAAGATCTGGGGTAAATTGAATTCGGCCAAACGAGGTATTTAACGCATCGACCAAAGCTTTGACTGAGCGAGTTTTTGCAGTGCCGGGTAAGCCTTCTAACAAGACATGTCCATTGGTTAATAAACCCAGCACTAACGATTCAACTACATGCCTCTGCCCAACCACAGATTGTTCTACTCGCGAAATTAGATTGGCAATAGCCTGTTGTGACTGATTCATAATCGACCCTCATACGTTGAATCCACTCATTGTATGTAATTTCGCCATAACAAAAGGTTATACAGGAAAGTCGTTATAGCTTATTTGGAAGTCGCGCGTTTTAAATAGCCAACGGTAATAACCGATGCGCCATCTCACATTTTTCACTAATCAAACTCTTCTAATCAATCAAATAAAGACTAAAAATCAAATAGTTAGTATTAAATTAACTAAAGGTTATAAGGTCTATAAAGCGACAAAGCATTTGCCCAATATTTACTATGCCCCCACAACGCATCGGGTTTATCGCCCTCTTGTAAGTTATTTAACTCAAATACACGCAAAGAGCGCCTTAATATTTCCCTTAGCAATGCATGGGGCTGATTCGTTGAATTCCTTTTCCTTAGAAAAAAGCGATGGAGTCTCAATGACTAATCAATTCAGTAAACTGGCTATGTCAGCAGGAATGTTAGCCGTTTCAGCAACCGCTGTAGCCGCCGACAAACCTAATATTCTTGCCATCTTTGGCGATGATATAGGTATATGGAACGTAGGTGCCTATAACCAAGGCATGATGGGCTACAAAACCCCAAACATTGACCGTATTGCCAATGAAGGCGCCTTATTTACCGACCACTATGGTCAGCAATCTTGTACGGCTGGACGTGCTTCGTTCATTACCGGTCAAGAACCGTTTCGTACCGGTTTGCTTACCATTGGCATGCCAGGTTCAACCCACGGCATTCCTGATTGGGCTCCAACCATTGCCGATCTACTAAAAGATCAAGGCTATATGACCGCACAATTTGGTAAAAACCACTTAGGCGACCAAGATCAGCACTTGCCAACCAAGCACGGTTTTGATGAGTTCTTTGGCAACTTGTACCACTTGAATGCCGAAGAAGAGCCAGAGACTTACTACTATCCAAAAGACCCTGAGTTTCGTAAAAACTACGGCCCTCGCGGCGTAATCAAATCTTACGCTGACGGTCGCATTGAAGATACTGGCCCTATGACGCGTAAGCGTATGGAAACCGCCGATGAAGAGTTCTTAGATTCTTCCCTCGCCTTTATGGAAAAAGCGGTAAAAGCCGACAAGCCATTCTTTATTTGGCACAACACCACTCGCATGCACGTTTGGACACGTCTACAAGAGAAATACCAAGGTAAATCAGGCATCAGCATTTATGCCGATGGCATGTTAGAGCACGATGACCATGTAGGCATCTTACTCGACAAGCTTGATGAACTAGGAATAGCCGACAACACCATCGTCATCTACTCAACAGATAACGGCGCAGAAACTGTTTCTTGGCCTGACGGTGGCGCAACGCCATTTCACGGTGAAAAAGGCACCACTTGGGAAGGCGGCATGCGCGTACCACAACTGGTCCGTTGGCCTGGCGTGATTGAAGCCGGCACTCGCTACAACGACATGATGGCGCACCAAGATTGGCTACCAACTATTATGGCAGCCGCTGGCGTACCAGATGTAAAAGAGAAGCTAGCAAAAGGCTACACAGCGAACGGAAAAGAATGGCGCGTCCACATCGACGGTCACAACTTCATGCCTTACTTTGAAGGAAAACAAGAAAAAGGCCCTCGTGATTCACTGCTGTATTTTAGTGCCAATGGTGAGCTAAACGCCATTCGCTGGGAAGATTGGAAACTGCACTTTGCTACCCTAGAAGGCAACATCACCGATGCGGTGCGTTTTGAATCGAACTGGCCAAAAATCATTCACCTACGTGCAGACCCATTTGAAAAAGCACCACACGAATCAGGCATGTACCTACGTTGGATGGCAGATAACATGTGGTTATTTGTTCCAGTACAAGACGAGCTAGGCAAATTCTTTGTCACTCTAGACCAGTACCCTCGTCAACAAGGGCAAGTGCTAAACCCTGCTGCAATCAGTCAAACCTCGCTCGGCGTAAAAGCCAAACTTGACCAAATTGACAGCATGCAACAGCAAATTAATCAGATGAAAAAGTAGTTCTTATCTCTTCCTCTAAAGAGAGCCTTTGCTCAGCCTTCGGGCTGAGCTTTTTTGTTTTTTTATAGGGGAAATATCTTGACCTTTTAGGACGCAATAGAAGAACCACTGTAACGCGGGACTGATATAAGGGCGTGTCAAAGGTCAATGTTTGCACGAGTAAAGCCGCGAGGTTAACGGACCTAATCAACGACTGTCATTGTCCTTTTTGAAGTAGTTCACCACAAACTCAATAAAGACTCGGGTTCTAGTCGGTAGAAAATCACGATGAGGGTAGATTAAATGTAAGTCAGCCGTCTTACTGCCATCCGAAAAGTCTGGCAAATATGAAGGCAAGACAATTTTTAACCGCCCAGCTTTGAGATCTTGACGGATATCCACCCATGATTTCAATGCTATGCCATGACCATCTATCGCCCATCGTTTTATGATCTCGCCATCATTAGAAAGACGACAAGGATTAATCGCAATAGATTGCAATTCACCATCAACAAAAAATTGCCAACGAGTAATCATATCTTCGTTGTGTTGTGAACCAATACATCGATGATTGAGCAGGTCTTTCAGGCTATCGGGCACACCGTGACGCTTAAGGTAATCTGGTGACGCACACAATACCCGTTTAGAGGCTCGCAACCGCCGAGAAATTAACTGGCTATCAACCAAGTGAGAGTATCGAAATATGGCATCAAGTCGATAACGGTGGATGGATAACACTTCATCGCTCAGTATCAGATGAGGTACAACATCGGGATGTAAGGCAATAAATTCGTCCACCATCGGGGCGATTACATTTTTACCGAGATCGCGAGTTGCAGAGATGCGCAAATTCCCCGAAAGCCGTTGTGACTTATTTTGAAATTGCTCCTCCATCACATCAATATGCGACAAAGCATTACAGCTCAATTGATAGAACTTTTTACCTTCATCAGTAAGACTCATCGATCGTGTTGTTCGATTGAGCAACTTGACTCCGTAGTATTGCTCCAACGCCTTCAACTTGCTGGTAATGGTAGCGGGAGAGGTATTGAGGTGATGGGCAGCGGCAGTCAATCCTTTATGTTCAACGATGGTATTAAATACCAACATATTATCCAGTTTGTTCACAATGCCCATCCTATTTTTTAGTTTTTCTAAAAAATCATTTTACTGTTTGCTAGGTTATTTACTAGATGAATTAAGTTATTTTAATTGCACAAATTTTACCATCTGAGTTAAAAACTATGACAAAGAACAAATTTTTCTTACTTACGACCTTAGCTGGCATACTGTCCTTCGTTACTGTAATTAGCAACATCAGTCTGTTTGATGGCACTTGGTCTACCGTATGTATGGTCGTGTTTTCGGCTTTAATCCCAATATTCGCTTACCGTTTCCGAAATCATTCTACCGTCGGTTTTCTATTAACCACTTTCCCGACCATCATCGTGGTTCGTAATGCTGACCAACATGATTGGTCAATCATCGGCTGGCTAACTGCGATAACCTTTATCCCGCTGTTATTACAATTAATTGTCCTATCTCGTGATGCTTACAAAAACCACGGCGGTCCGGCTCTTGCGTTGTCATTAATGAGAACATTTGTCGGTTTAAACTGGCTTACTCACTGTACTGAAAAGCTATTTTTATCTCAGCACGACGAAGGGTTATTAAACTTTTTCTCCCAAGTAGTTGGCCACAACACCATTGGTGCCGATATTCCACCACACATTGCACACTACGTGATCATCTTTGGTGGTTTAGTTGAATTGACTATCGCCATCTCGCTAGGTCTTGGCTTATTAAGCCGTTTCGGTGCTTTTGCCGCATCAATCTATCTAATTTCGGCTCAATTGATGAGTGGTCACTTTATGGTCGGGTACACATGGGCACTCCCTGGCGGTGGTTGGGAACTGTGTTTCTTCTTCTTTATGGTGATGTATCCATTTATGCTACCAAAAACTGCTGGACCAATCTCCTTGGATGCCGCATTCAGCACCAACTTGTTAAATAACCGTTTAATCAAGCGCTTATCTGGCAACTAAAACAGACTATACGCAAACGTCAAACGCCGTTGTCGGATAAGACAACGGCGTTTGATTAATTACCCTTTAAAGAGTAATGGCAATAACACGCAGTTGGTCAGAATACTAGCCTGCATACACTCTTGGTTGAGGTAAAATAATGGGGGTGCGCATGAAATTTTAGCTAATCCGTTATTTGAAATAACTAAACATAAATCAGCACATCCTACTCTTTACCCAAACGCTGAATATGCCTCACCATAAACCCAAACATCCCGACTGCAAGTAGCAACGGGGTCCCCCACAACAAAGCATTTTTTAAACTCATACTGGGTTGATACAAAACGTGCTCTCCGTATCGCGCTACCATGTACTGTTTAACTTCGGCATCGCTGCTGCCGGCTTTGATTAGCTCAAACACTCTTAAACGAATGTCTTTGGCGACAGCTGAGTTGGACTCGATTAAATTTTGATTTTGGCACATTGGGCAGCGCAGTGTTTTGGCTAGATGAATGGCCTGCTTTTGTTGAGAGACAGAATCAAACTCAAATAAATCAACGGGATGTGAAATGGATTGATACCCTGATGCCATGCTGACGTTAAGCATGGCTGTTATTAACAAAATCCCAAGACCTAACCGCCATTTCATGCTTGATACTCCTTGGCTACTTTAGGTTGGATGAACCATTGCTTCACTAATACGCCTCGTCCAAGTAGCCCTACTCCTGCGACGATGGTCAATACTGCGCCTAATAATATCCAGCGGATGAAGGCTTTAAACTGCATTCTGACGGCGTAATGCTGAGTATCGAGTTTTTCACCAAGGGTGAGATACACATCGCCATCTAAAAATGGAGTTAATGATGGCTCAGTCATATTCATCACTCGCACTGAGTAAAAGCGTTTTTCCGGCAATGCGATATGCGTTTGACCATTAGGGGCGGTAATTTCGACCACACCTTGTTCGGCGGTATAGTTGCTGGCGATATACAGCTTGGTGTTTTGATAGTGGATTTGATAATCACCAAACTGAACTTGACTGTTTGGGCCCAGTTTTGCGGTGAGTTCATAAGAATAAAAGCTGTTCATGCTAGCACCGAATGCCAATATGGCGACTCCAATATGCGCCATAGACACCAGATACACTTTGTATTTATACACCTGTTTTCTTACGCGAAAACAGCGCGCAATATGGGTAAAGCTCATCCACATTGCCGCCCATGTGGTTAATAAAGCCCAAGCAGACCAAGAGGCAGAGACGTGGCTGTTTCTATGGATATACATCTGCAAAAAGAGCACGCTTAATACGCCGCAAAGGATAAGCGAACCCAACAGAAACTTAACCGGGAATGCGCCCGATTGTGCTTGCCATTTTACTAGCGGGCTAAAGCCCATCACTACCAGTGCCAGTATGGTTAATGGGCCAAACAGTAAATTGAAATACGGCGCGCCGACTGAGATATTACCTAAGCCAAATAGCTGATAAAGCATGGGATAAAAAGTGCCTAGCAACACAATTGCTGTGGCTAACACCAATAAATTAATCGACACTAGTATCAAAAAGTTTTTACTAGAAAAACGTGTAATGGCATTGGATTTTACATAATGTACTCGCGCCACCAGCAAGCCATAAGCACTGATAAATACCACACTTAAAATAGCCAACAGCGCCAGACCTTTACTCGGGTCAACCGCAAAAGCATGCACTGAGGTTAACACCCCTGAGCGCACAATAAAGGTGCCTAAAATACTTAAACAGAAAGTGACAATAGCCAATACAAAGGTAAACACTTTTAGCTGACCTTGCTTGCGACTTGCCATCACCGAGTGCAGTAATGCGGTCGCGGTTAACCACGGCAACAATGAAGCGTTTTCTACCGGGTCCCAAAACCACCATCCGCCCCAACCGAGCTCATAATACGCCCACGCCGCACCTACTAAGATCCCGGCACTTAAAAAGATCCATGCTAATAACGCATGTCGTGTCAGCCTTTCAAACACATCGCCTAGGTTATCTAGTGCCAATAAATAGCCGCAGGTAAGCGCTAATACCGAAGCAAAGCCGACATAGCCAATGTACAACAGTGGCGGATGAATAATCAGCCCGATGTCTTGCAACATGGGATTAAGATCTCGCCCTTGCAGTGGCAAAACCTCATTTAAAACAAAAGGGTTGGAGGCAATTAAAGTAAACCAACTAAATATGGCAACCAGCAATAGCATTAACCAACTGGCATGATAATCGCTGTCTTTAGTGTGTCGCCTAGAGACCAACACCGCCCACCCCGCTAACACCAGTATCCAAAATAACATTGAGCCTTGATGCCCGCCCCAAGTGGCGGCAATTTTAAATGGCAAAGCTAAGGCACTGTTTGAATTGTCGGAGACATAGAGCAGTGAAAAATCATCACTGGCAAAGGCGTAGGCAAGTAATGAAATAGAAATGATCGATGCCAAAAAAGAAATTAAGGCAAACGAGCGTACTAAAGAAGGAGCCCACATTAAGCGATGCTGTGGTGAAGAGTTGCCAGACAAGTAATTCGCTTGACCCGTGTTATCGGTTTGAAAGACTCGCCACTGCGCAACAGTATAGAGACCCACACCAACACCTGCGCTACTGACTATGGCAGTCAGGATCAAACAAAATAAGCCAAGGTTTGCTAGCATGGTCTCACTCATAGAAATAGGCCCAAGCCATTGAAGAAATTCAATTTATACCAATCAGTTATTAGCCGATATTGGGTATTGCTTGGGCATTTTTGGTATCGGTTTATATTACCGTCATTTGCCCTGCGTACAGCACAAATGTTCTCAGCATTAAGACACCGATCAAACTCAAGGTCGTCACCACTAAAATGAAGCCACGATTATGCTTGGTCGTTGCCGAACTAAAGTAGTTCATCGCCAGTGGCAAGAGCATTCCTATGCCCACAACCCCAAACCAGAACCAGTTCGACCAAAAACCGCCACCGATGGCGTTCCATGCGGCCGCCTCATGTTGTCCACCTGCAAAAATAAGCCCAGTAAAAAAGGTCACCAGAACAAATAATTCAAACAACACTACTGGTCGCTCAAAGCTGTGAATCCAAGCCACACTTGGGCTGTAGACACTTTCTTTAAACAGCAAGATGCCAAATAAAAGACACGCCGCAACGCCAGAGGACAAACTAGAGAACAAGAACAAAATTGGCAGTACAGGGTTATTTAGCATCGGATAGGTTTTAAGTGCCGATAATAAGAACCCGGTATAAGCAGCTAAGGCAATCGCCAAAAAGCCTAAGAACAGCTCTAAGCCATTTTCAAAGCGCTTACACTTGAGTAAAACGCCATCAATAAACTGAAAGCGTCCACCTAAGAAGTTCATGATTTGGCTTCTAAATATAATGCCAATCCAAACAAACACTACCGCCATATACACTTGGAATAACAACACGCCCATCGACATGACTGACGTTGGGTTGTAGTAAATCATGATTTTCCAAAAGTCTAACGGCTTGGTTAGGTGGAATATCAGTATTAATAGCCCGAGGATAATGCCAATTGGCGCAATCCAAGCGATCGCTTTGATGATGCCATTTTGCGCCGCATCACCTTCTATCACTTTGCGTTTTAAATATAACCCGACGATGACAGCGCCCGCCGACATACCCGCTAAAAAGAGATAGATCGCGATGATCCAATCCCACACTAAAGAGTCGAAATGAAATGCACTACTCATGTTACACCTCCCCCTTATCAAACGGCACTTTGTAAAGCTGAGGTTTTGTGCCCAACGTTACTTTGTCACGATATACAGGCTTGCTTTTTATCGCCTGAGAAATCGTGCTATTTGCATCATTTAAATCACCAAAAACAAGGGCGCTCGTTGGACAGCTTTCAACACAAGCCGGTTGTTTGCCTTGCGCAAGATTAGTGTCTCGACAAAAGTTACATTTGTCCGCCGCTTTATTTTCAGGATGGAAGAAACGCACTTGATAAGGACATGCCGCTAAACAGTAGCCGCAACCTACGCATTTATCTTTATGCACATCCACAATGCCGGTTTTAGGGTCTTTATAAGCCGCGCCCGTAGGACACACATACACGCAAGGGGCGTTTTCACAATGCTGACAGGAGTTTCGGGTAAAGCGATACTCAACATCAGGGAATTCGCCCATCGGTTCAGAACGATGGATATCTAAGCGACTGACACCTTCTGGCACTTTATTCACTTCTCGGCAGGCGTCGCTACAAGCGGTGCAACCGATACAGGCATTTTCATCGTGTAGCATGCCGTACTTAATGGCCGCTTCTTCTTCACCGCTGGCAAATGAGCGACGGCTTGATAATGCCGCGGTACCCGCTACGCCAGTAGTAAAGATGACGACACCCGCGCCGGTTATGAAGTTTCTTCTAGAACAACTCATATCATCTCCTACTCTTTGGCTTTGTGGTTGAAGTCTGAATGACAGTCCACACACATACCAACGATTGCCTTGTGGTCATGTGACAGCACCTTGGCATCGGTTCCATGAACCGTGTGGCAGTTTGAACAGGTGAGATTCTTAGCATGTACGTCGTGCGTCCAGTTGGCTTCGCGCAAACGTTCCGGCGTATGACAATCAGTACAAGCTGCGTTAGCTTCTAGAATCAGTTCTGGTGGTAGCTGATGCTTATCTGTCCCAACGCGAGACTGTGCATCAGAATATTTGACGACGGTAGAGGCACCGTCTCTGTGATCCGGTCCTATGTTGCTATGACAATCGGTACAATTTACTTCTTTACCGACTTTATCAATAACGTTTTGTCCATGAGATTCAGCTAAAGTGTGTTTAGAATCCTTGTGACACTGAGTACATTTGTAGTCTTTGTCGCGAGTGAACTCTACTTTAAAGCGTTCGGATGTCGCTGAATGGTTCTGGACACCATCATTGGCCAAAGCATTAATAGAATAACCAAATAGGCACAATGCGATTAGAGCTTTAAGCATCGTGGCTATGGTCAATTTAATATTGCCCATTGTATCCTTTCCTTAAATCGAAATATTTTTCTTATAAATATAATTCGACCATCAATTAACAACTCTCAGCCCAATTTATTTCGGGATAAGTGCAATCAATTCTTATTTAGGATAAGCCACAACGCTTTATTTAATAATAGCCTTCAATCACATCCTTCCCTAGTCCAATTGTTCATATTAGTGACCCACCCCTTGTTTATTATTTTTTATATATTTGTGAGAAAATCGAGATAATTCATTAATTTACAAATAGCAATTAATCTCATCTAGAAGCATGAATTCAGAATATTATATAAGTGTGAGTGCGATCTATAGCCATTATTGATTAGGATCAACTTAGTTATGCTTGGCTAATATGAAATCAATCTTTTCATTTATACTGCGACTGTTGGCCGAATTAATGCATATTTTTAATAAGGTCATCACCTCCAATTCTTTTTAGGAACCTGCCCCACAACGCAATTCATAAAATGAAAGTTTGGAGACAATATGGCGAACAAAAAATGGAAACTCGGTGTGTTAGCGCCCATAGCTTTGTTGGGGTTAATCACCCTCAATGCTTACGCGTCAACAGAACAAGAACAGCGCTTTGATCCGCGTAATGCGGCATTTGAACAGGCTCATCCTGATCAATATCAAAGTTGGAAAGCCACCAGCGAAAGTGAAGAAATTGACGATGCTCTAGCAGGAGATCCAAACATGGTGATCTTGTGGGCAGGCTATGGCTTTGCTAAAGATTACAATAAAGCGCGTGGTCACTTTTATGCGGTAGAAGATCTCAGAGAAACCTTGCGCACTGGCGGCCCAACGGACGGAGAGTCAGGCCCTATGCCGATGGCATGTTGGAGCTGTAAAAGCCCTGACGTAGCGCGTTTGATTGATGAAGAAGGTGAAGACGGTTATTTTGCCGGCAAATGGGCTCGTTTGGGCGCAGAAGTGGTTAACCCTATTGGCTGTTCTGACTGTCACAATACCAAAAGCGATAAGTTTAAAAATGGTGAGCCTGAGCTAGCCTTAACGCGCCCTTATACAGAACGTGCGTTTAAAGCCATCGGCAAACCTTTTGAAGAGCAATCACGCTTAGATCAGCAAGCCGGTGTGTGCGCACAATGTCACGTTGAATACTACTTTGATAAAAACGCCAACAATGCAGTTAAGTTCCCATGGGATATGGGCACCACCGTGGGTGAGATGGAAGTCTATTTCGACGCTATCGATTTTGCTGACTGGACGCACGGCGTCTCTAAAGCGCCAATGCTAAAAGCACAGCATCCAGGTTATGAGACATGGCGAGACGGTATTCACGGAAAAAATAATGTCGTGTGTGTTGACTGTCATATGCCTAAAGTAGAAAACGAAGACGGCACTGTGTATACCGACCATAAGATTGGTAACCCATTTGATCGCTTTGAAGATACGTGTGCAAACTGTCATACCCAGAGCAAAGATCAGCTGCAAAACATTGTGTCTACTCGCAAAGCTCAAGTATTAAGCATGAAGCTAACCGCAGAGAAACAAATTGTAGCGGCGCACTTTGAAGCGAAAGCGGCATGGGATGCAGGCGCGACTGAAGAAGAGATGAAGCCTATCTTAACTGATATTCGTCACGCTCAATGGCGTTGGGACTACGCTATCGCCTCACACGGCGTTCATATGCATGCTCCTGAAGTGGCGCTAGAAGTACTTGGTACTGCAGTAGATAGAGCGGCTGATGCTCGAACTAAAGTGATTCGTTTACTGGCGAAGAAAGGCATTACTGACCCAATTCAAATTCCAGACATTTCTACCAAAGAAAAAGCGCAAGCGGTGCTTGGTATGGATATGGAAGGAATGAAAGCGGAAAAAGAGCATTTCTTAAAAACTCTTGTGCCACAATGGGATGAAGAAGCTAAAAAACGCGAAGCAACTTACTAAGTTGTTTGATTGAAGCATTAGGCTCCGTTATCTCGGAGCCTTTTTAACGCGAGGGATTTAATGCTAACAACATATCTGGCTTTCATTGGTGTGGCATTGCTAGCAACCGCTATTATTCACACTGTATTAAGTTCAACGTTGCCCCAGAAATCTAGCCTTAAGCTTTCTGCTATTAGCAGTCTCATGCTATTTATTATCAGTTTCGGCTTGTGGGCAATAGTGCATACCCCTGCGCCTAACGTACCAGTGAGCAAACAGACACAGACCATTGAGGAATTGCTAGAAGAAACACAACAACACCTAACCTCATCTCCCAATGACCCACAAGCTTGGTTTGAACTTGGACAGTTGTACATGCTTCAGTACGAGTTTGATTCTGCCAGCACCTGTTTTGACTATGCGATAAGGCTTTCTAAAACGCCTTATGCTGGACAATTTGCCGCTCTTGCCAGTGCACTTTATTACCAGCACTCTCAAACCATCACCCCGAATGTACAACGTCTACTCGACATGACCTTAGAGATAGATCCTTTTAACGAAACGGCACTGCAACTTATCGCTTCTGATCATTTTCTCAGTGCGCGTTACTCACAAGCAATTACTCATTGGACTATGATTTTAGATTCCAACCATTTAGGCGTCGATAGAGCTAAGATAATCCGTCACATCCAACAAGCTGAATCCTTCATTCGTTAATTTATTCACAACAACTCAGCACAAACCATAAATGCAATCTAAGATTTAACACAATATAAGCACGCCTTCGCTTCTATATGCTAACGCCGAAGGTAGTGTGGTATGCATTTTTATTTGAATAATTTAATCGTACGCCTTTCGTTTTAATTATAGTCTCGGTCCAATTATGTTCGAGTTTCTTGCTAGGTTTTCATAGAGGTAATATAAAGTGCACGAAAAGTTACAGCCTAAATACGGTTTAGGCACAGCAGTGTCACTGGTTGTCGGTATAGTGGTAGGTATTGGCATCTTCTTTAAAACAGGCCCTGTTTTAAGCGCTACAGGTGGCAACGGTACTTACGCTGTTATCGCTTGGGTTCTGGCTGCATTACTGACCACAATAGCGGCTGTTGTAATCTCAGAAATCGCGTCTATGGGTTCTAAAACCGGTGGACTGATGTCATTTAGTGAAACGGCATGGGGCGAGCGCTTCGGCTTTTTCGTTGGATGGGTGCAAACTGTACTTTATATCCCACTCATTCTGTCAGTGATTCTGTACTACTCAACAATCTTTACTTGTGCATTCCTGCAAGTTGAACCGACTACACCACTATTAGCTGGTCTAGCGGCACTTTATTTTGTCGTCTTTGCCGGTGCGAATCTTTTAGCTGAATCGCTAGGTGGCTTGCTACAACGTATTTCAACCATCATCAAATTGATCCCTCTACTGTCTATCGCAGTATTTGGTTTGTTCTATCAAGGTGATGTTGTGACTGCGTCTGCTGATGCTGTTGCCTCTGTAACAACAGTTGGTTTTGGCGCGGCTATTGCAGCAGCATTGATTCCGGTTTTATTTGCCCTTGATGGTTGGATATACGTTACAACTATTGCGCATGAAATCAAAAATCCACAACGTAACTTACCGCTTGCCATGGTTGGTGGCTTAGCCATCATCGGAATTGTATATGTAACCTTCACTTTAGGTTTGCTTTCTGTTTCTCAAGGCCCTGCGTACGTAAACGGTGAAATGGGTGTGTCTCAAGTCGCCAATCTACTGTTTGGTGAAAGCCTAGGTAGAACTTTATCGTTATTCATTGTTATTTCTGCATTGGGCGGCTTTAACGGTTTGATGCTGTTAGGTATGCGTATGCCATATTCTTTGGCTATGCGTCGTAACTTTAAAGGCTCTCAAGCTTTACTTTCTGTATCGCCAAAAACCAACTTACCTGTACGCTCTGGCGTAACCATGCTTGTGCTACTTGCGATCTATATGACGGTTGGGTTTGTATTTGTTGGCACTGGAGTTAATAAAGACATTTTTGATTTGTACGGTGACTTGCCAATCGCAATCGTGTGGATCATCTACGCATTGCTATTTATTGGTGTTTGGAGACTGCGCTTTACTCAACCAAAAGCAAACCGACTTGTTCGTGTGCCAGCCCTGCCTCTATTTGTAATACTTGCTATTTGTGGTACGGGTTATGCGTTATATGGCTTTATTCCTAGCCATGCAACGTCGTTCTTGTTGTCATGTGTGATTGCTTGTATTGGCTTCGTGCTATATGAGAAGTCAACGCCACGCAATAACTGATCTTTAATTTAGATTTCACTTTAAAGGGAATTCGTTGATAACGAGTTCCCTTTTTTTTATAGTGCTTTTCTTCATCTCTTTCGGCCTTATTTCTTTATCCTTCAAGCTCGCCATATATGCAAACTTAGTTTTCATATACAGTGTTTGCGAATTAGATTCACTACTTTAAAATTCACGGCTAATTTTTACGCACTATTTTGAATAAGGTAATAATATGTCAAACAAATTGGCCAATCCTGCTCCACTTGGACTCATGGGCTTCGGGATGACCACCGTCTTGCTTAATATCCACAATGCAGGTTTCTTTCCTATGGATTCTATGATCCTAGCGATGGGTATCTTCTATGGTGGCTTAGGCCAAGTAATTGTTGGCATTATGTGCTTTAAACGTGGCGATACTTTTGGAACAACTGCATTCACTTCGTACGGTCTTTTCTGGCTGACTCTAGTAGGCCTTGTTGTCATGCCGGGTATGGGTCAAGCGGCAAGCCCTGCGGGTTTCATGGCTTGGTACCTAATTCTTTGGGGCGTATTTACTGGCTTCATGTTTATTGGTTCACTACGTTACCCTGTTGCTAAGCAAGTTATCTTTGGTTCTCTAACGATCCTATTCTTCCTACTTGCAGCACACGAAATGACAGGCAACCACACTCTTGGCTTTATCGCTGGTATTGAAGGCATCTTCTGTGGCGCATCAGCAATCTACTTTGCAATGGCTCAACTGCTAAACGCTGAATACGGCCGTGTTATCTTGCCTGTAGGTCGCCCTACTCTTTCAGCAACTGTTGCTGCTGAAGCGCCTGCTAAACAAGTAGCTGCGTAATATAAAACCCAACGGGCACGAGTTGTCTGTATTTGAGTTTTATACATCAGATAATAAAAAGCTCTATAAGGTTTCCCTTATAGAGCTTTTTTAATGTTCATTATTATGGTTTAACTAAACAAAATTATAACGGGTATCTAACCTACGATTGCTATTGATCCTTTGGCTCACGTTTATGTTTTGGCACGTAATTAAGGATGGATATTGGCACTTCTTTACGCGGCGCAAATCCTTCAATTTCACGTCTTTCGATTAAATGCCCGAGACGGCTTTCAATCATGCATAGATTCTTAAAGTTATCTTTTGAGACAAATGAGATAGCTTCACCATTTTTATCAGCACGACCAGTACGACCTATGCGGTGCACATACTCATCAGCGGGGAAAGGTAAGTCGTAGTTAATAACTCTTGGTAGATCGTGAATGTCGATACCGCGAGCACCCACACCGGTGGCAATCATGTATTGAATTTTACCGGCTTTAAAGTCTTCAAGCAGTTGCGCGCGAATATGTTGGCTACGTCCACTATGGAATGCTTCGGCATGAATACCACGCTTTTCCAACTGCGCTGCAAGCTTGGCAGCACCATGCTTAGTTTCAATGAAAATCAGTGCTTGTTCCCACTTATTTTCATTGATCATATGGGCAAGTAACGCTGATTTTTTATCTTTATCAACGGTCACTAGCCACTGCTCGATGTTTGACTTAGAGGCGCTGTGCTTACCGATAGAAATTTCGACCGCACCATCAATGGCACTTTTTGCTAAGTCACGAACAGGATTCGACAATGTTGCAGAAAAGAGCAAGTTTTGAATGTCTTGCGGTAAACGAGCGATGATCTTGTTGATATCTTCAATAAAGCCCATATCCAACATGCGATCGGCTTCATCAAGAACTAGTACTTCAACCTCTTCAAAGTACACCGCTTTTTGACCATACAGATCGATCAAACGCCCCGGTGTAGAAACCAACACATCCACACCATCAACTAAGCCTTGCTTCTGCGGTTGATAATCAACCCCGCCGTACATCGCCATGGAGGTTAGCTTAGTTTCACCAGCGTATTCTTTTATTTTTTCATCAACTTGAATAGCAAGTTCACGTGTTGGCACCACAATAAGCGCACGAATACGTTTTTTACGTTGCGTTTCACCTTTACTCAGCATCTCCAAAATAGGCAACACAAAACTGGCTGTTTTACCCGTACCCGTTTGAGCCGCCGCAATAAGGTTTTTCCCTTCCAACACAATTGGAATTGCTTTTTGTTGGATATCAGTAGGTTTATCGTAACCTACCTTTTTAATCGCATCGAGAATTGGAGCACTCAAACCCAGCTTGGAAAATGACATAGATGACCTAATAGAAACAATAAATTGAGAGCGATATTACCACACCCCACTTGCGGGGTCAGGTCTTGAAATTTGCACTCAATTTGAGTCAACCAAAACTAACGTAAAAATGGAGTGAATTATCACTTATTCAGAACACTTTTAGCGATCTTCTCTAAAAAGAGTTTATTGAGTACAAGATCTAGAGACGTGCAAATTTCAAGACCTGACCCCGCTAGGTAAAACCAACCATTGCTTCACTGCACGTTCAAAACTAGGTCGTTGGATAATTGCATTTTTCCATTGCTCTAAGTTTGGGTAGTTTTCAAAGGGATAATTAGCGGCTTTTAATACTACGAGTTGGGGTATCCACGTAATATCGGCTAAAGAAAAATTCTCACCCACTAGCCACTGGTGATCGCTTAAACGCTTATCCATTTTGGAAAAACATTGATCAATAATTGCTGTAGCCTGCGCTTTTTCTTCCGCAGAAAATCCGTTGTGTGAATTGAAACGTTCATGAAAAGCCAACAAAGCGCTGTCAAAAGTCTGCTTCTCACGGTAATCCGCCATTTCTTGCTCATTACGCTTCATGCCCTGCGGATTTTTAACATTGCTGTACATGTAGGTTTTAATAGAAAGATGATTATCTCGCGCCAAATACATCCATTCATACATTTGTTGCAAATCACACTCATTGCTTGGACGTAAAGAGTTTGGCGTAAACTTCTGATCGATGTAATCAATAATGTCGGCAGAATCGATGATCACCACACCATCATCAACCAAGGTCGGTACCACACCATTAGGGTTAATACCAAAATATTCGGCGGTTAGGTTTTCACCTTTTTGCAAATCAAGAGCATGACTTTCCCATTCTAGCCCTTTCTCTTCTAAAGCAATTCTTACCCGCATCGCACAGTTTGAAAACCCCGTGTGATAGAGATGTAATCCCTTCAATGTTTCTACTGATTTATTGGTTGGTTTAACTATTGGCATAGAGCACCTTACATACAAGTTGATAATATCAATTATAATACCCACATAGTTGTTATTGTCAACCTTAAAGTGAGCAAGTGCGGGGTCAGGTCTTGAAATTTGCACCCTTTGACAACGACGAACGACGACAAGCCCAACTCTAAGGTAAGAGAAGCGTCACATGAAGAGCGATTGCGCTAACATTTTGATTAGTTAGAGAGCGCTAGTTTGAAAACAATTATCTGCAAATTTCAAGACCTGACCCCTCCACATAATCTGGAAAGAATCACCTGCAAATTTCAAGACCTGACCCCGCTTTTGATATGAATCTCTGTGGTTATACGGATACTTTTTGGTGGTTTTTTGTGCTGGTTTTTTAAAATGTTCGCGCGACATTTTCTATTAGCTCATTAGATGCAAGCTACTGATAAGAAAGTATTTATTAACCATACAACAATTATGGAAATTATTTTTGCAATCCAATACCGCTGTCTAAATTGAACTTTTTAAAATTTTATTGTGATAATGGTCACAAGGTTATGAAAACCAACGTAATGTAATTACAATAAATCTAGGAATGACATGAATAAAGTTAAAGCTTTGGTTGCAGCGGGTGTGCTGTTGACGTCGGTTACTGCTTATGCGAACCCAGGTACGCCTGTAAACACAAAACCACGTAGCTATGAGAATCACTCAGACTTCAAACTTGGTGTGGGTTTTGACCAAGGCTTTGGTATCAACGCTGAGCTATACGATACTATCGATGCGTTCATTGGTAATGACGGTGTTTCTGCTGATTACCAAGTCGTAAAAGACAAGCGTTTTGCACCTAACTTACCTTTCACCTACTACGTAGCGGTAGGCGGTTTCTATGACTTTAATAAAACATGGCATGGCGACCATGGTCACTGGGTTTCTCATCCATATGCTTCAGCGCATAACTACTGTGATAGCTTTGATAACAATGGTAATTGTCACCATTGGCACAATGGTTACCGTGATGAAGGTAACGGCTACTACGGTTACTGGGAAGAAAATGAAAGCAACCACTTTAACGATTACGGTATCCGTGTACCTCTAGGTCTTGATTGGCAGTTTGCTCCGCAGTGGGATGGCTTTGCGTCATTGGCACCGCGTGTAAACATCCCTGATAGCTTCCACTTTGGTGTGGATGCGGCGCTGGGTGTACGTTACGCATTCTAATTGATTCAATCTCGAGTGTTGAACTGAACCTAGTTTAAACTCCAAAACGAGATTGATAATTAAGATTAAACCTATCTATAAAGGCAGTGATGATTTAGTCACTGCCTTTGTGTTTATAAATAGTACTAGAAACCACAATTTCCCTTTTTACACTTTTGGCAAACAAAATACCGACTTGCATAATTAAGTCATTGGTATTATTTCCGCTAAACCGGCATAAATGCTATGATCATGCCATTAAAGTGACCACGGCTAGGGCTATTGTGTTCTGTACGCATCAGTACCTCACCCACAACCCTCCTGCCAAGCATCAAATCAAAAGGTATATTTTTCAAATGGTTAATAACACTATTCAGTGGTTCCCTGGGCACATGCATAAGGCGAGCAAAGAAATTGAAGAAGTAATTCCTCAAATCGATGTCATTATTGAAGTCTTAGATGCACGTATACCTTATTCTTCAGAGAACCCTGTTATCTCTAAATTACGAGGTGACAAACCATGTGTGAAAGTACTAAACAAACGAGATTTATCCGATCCCGAGTTAACTCAGCGTTGGATTGACCATTTTGAACTGCAAGATGGTGTAAAAGCGATGGCGGTTACCACTGAAAACCCGCAAGAAATCCATAAGATCATGGAAATGTGTCGCAAGCTTGCACCGCACCGTGAAGCTATGGGTAAAAATATTCGCACTATGATTATGGGGATCCCTAACGTAGGTAAATCTACAATAATCAATACCTTAGCAGGCCGTACCATTGCTCAAACGGGTAACCAACCTGCGGTCACTCGTCGTCAGCAACGCATTAACTTGCAAAACGGTGTCATTCTTTCTGATACTCCTGGAATTTTATGGCCAAAAGTAGAAAACCCGCATAGCGGTTTCCGTTTAGCAGCAACCGGTGCGATTAAAGATACGGCGATGGAATATGACGAAGTGGCTTTTTATACGGTTGAGTATTTAGCACAGCAATATCCTGAACGTCTTAAAGAACGTTACCAACTTGAAGAGTTGCCAGAAACAGAAATCGAGCTTATGGAAGCGATTGGTCGCAAACGAGGCGCATTGCGCTCTGGTGGCCGAGTGGATCTGCATAAAGCATCAGAAATACTGCTGCACGAACTGCGCCAAGGTATTTTGGGTCAAGTGACTCTAGAGTTGCCAGAAATGATCAGTGAAGAGTTAGTCGAAGTAGAAATCGAAACCGCTCGCAAAGAAGAAGCCAAAGCGAAGAAGAAGCTAGAGCGACGTAAACGTTACTTACGTAATAAGCGTTAATCAACAAACATCACTTCCGTCAAAACATAACTGAACCAAAAATAGGTAAATCGCGTCTATTCGACTATATTTCATACAATAATGGAGTAGTTTCTTCAACGGAGGAAGGAACATGATTAGACGCTATTTAGCCCCTGTTTTAGTACTTGCTTTGTTAATTGCTGCCGTATTTGGCGAAGAAGTCTGGCAATTTATCAGTGTTGACCCCATCGGCAGTTTACAAGATGGGGCGCAAGACATCATTAAAGCATTTAACGACTTTATATCAGGTTAATCGCACACGTCCGCAGGTAAGCCCGCGATAGAGAGTAGAATACCTTCCAACTGATCCCATGGAATAAGCTGACTGTCGATCACTTCAAGACGTGATTCAAAACCATCTAAAGACATTTCATTCACCGACACAACGCCATTGGCCACATTAAATGCAAAGCAGCCCTTATCAGTATTGATCACCGCTTTCACACGCTCGGCAGTGATATCTGAAAATAGCGAGAATACATCATCAAAAGGAAACTCAACTTCTGGGCCAAATAGCCAACCACAGCTGAAATAACCCTGCCCTTTGTTCTCTTTTCTTACAAAAGCTTTATTGGGCGGAATAGCAAACTGTGGCTCCATAGCCGCATGATGATGGTGATGTTGTTCAATATCTACCGCAACACTTGGCTTAAGCACTTCATCTAGCAACGCAATATCAAACTCACCATTTGAAGTGGCTTCGACACGATAGGTGAACCCTTGTTCTGCCAGCCAGACTTGCATCGTTTCATTTTGAACTTTATTGGCTAGCTCAGTCTTATTTGCCACGATCACATCGGCCACAGCAAGTTGCTGTTTAAAGTTTTCGTTTGAAGTGTACTTCTCGTCTTCAAAATAACGCGCATCTGTCATTGTGATAGTGGTATGTAGCGCGATATAAGGTTGATATTGTTCAGAGGTTAACGTCGCCATTACCTGTTTAGGGTGGCCTAAACCTGTAGGTTCAATGAGTAGTCGATCCGGTTTTTGACGAAGTAATAAATTGATCCCAACACTCATAGGTACGCCAGCCGCACAGCACATGCATCCGCCCGGAACTTCTTTGATCAAAGCACCTTGTTCAGACATTAATGCGCCATCAATACCAATCTCCCCAAACTCATTAACAAGCACAGCCCAGTTTTCATTTTCTGGTTTGTTCTTTAATAAATTTAAAATCGCAGTGGTTTTTCCGGTGCCTAAGAAGCCAGTGATAATATTAGTGGGAGTTTTAATCGACATAATGCAAAGCCTGAACGAACGAATAGTACAGGAAGTTTACAAGATTCATTTACACCTAGAAAGGTAAAATAGAGGCGCAGAACATAGAGGTGAGAACAATCAACGCAACAAAGGTTGTCCTTAACCTAATTGAGTCGCTCATTTGTGAAGTGATACATTTGCTAAGTGATACATTGAAGACCTCTATTTTATCGCTAGCACTGTTCCCCAAATGTCACCTGCATGAGCGGTAAAAGTACCAAACAAAGCGCATAAAATGCCAATTAACAAGCCCGACATCAAAACATACTCGACTACTTTCATCACAAACCTCACCCACAACCAAAACATACCACTAAAAAGGCGATCAAATTACTCAACAGAACGCCTTAATTTGACTGAGAATTATACATTTATCGCATGAAAAACAAACGATTTACAGATGTGATTTATCGAAAAGCAAGTTTACGTTTTTGGAATAAATAATCGGAAAATTAATGAGGCAGACGGTGATATTATGACTACACTAAATAACACAAAGGCGCACTTTGCATGCGCCTTATGGTCTCGTTACTCAATCGTGAGTTCGCGAATCTCGCGGATAATAAACCGGAGAACATTTAACGAGCTTTAAAGTATTTTAAGCTCTTCAGCTTTGTTGCGATTACACTATGTATTATCTATACGTTATTACTAATGTGTTAATCAAAGTGAGGCAATCCTGTTCTCCCTGTAAGATTTAATCCTTACCTCACCCTTTAACTATGGCTAAGTTTATAAAAACTGCAAGTTTACAATGACAAAATAGATAGATTTTTTGTCATATAAACCATGTACACTAAATGAAAATATACGCTCTATTCTTCAAACGTTATTCATTTATAGACGTACTATTTTACTAGATATTTCACTTAACAATTGGCGCGAAAGGCTCACAACAATGACAAAAAGAGAAAAAATTACACGGTCCCTATTAGCTAAAGTGCCAAAGGATACCATTAGTCAATTTCTCTCTCGCGACAATACTTCCATCTCGATACTATTTATGTCTGTTATCGTTGGCGTTCTCGCAGGCTTAGTTTCGACCTCATTTGAATTCGCAGTCCATTTTGTGTCGGATACCCGTACCGAGTGGCTCAAAGATTCTATCGGCGGATTACCGCTATGGTTAGCTGCGTTTCTTATCAGTGCGGCGTTAGCCTTTGTCGGTTATTACCTAGTGCATAGATTTGCTCCAGAAGCGTCCGGCTCTGGTATTCCTGAAATCGAAGGGGCAATGGACGGAGTGCGACCTGTTCGCTGGTGGCGCGTATTACCGGTTAAATTCTTCGGCGGTACAGGTACGCTTGGTTCAGGTATGGTACTTGGTCAAGAAGGGCCAACCGTGCAAATGGGTGGTGCAATTGGCCGCATGATCAGCGATATCTTCCGTGTTAAAGATGATGATACTCGTCACTCTTTACTGGCATCAGGTTCAGCGGCAGGTTTAGCCGCCGCATTTAACGCTCCGCTAGCTGCTATTATGTTTGTTGTTGAGGAGATGCGCCCTCAATTTCGTTACTCCCTAATTTCTATTAGAGCCGTTATTATTGCGTCTATTTCAGCCACGATCGTTTTCCGCGCTCTGAATGGACAATATGCCGTTATTCAAACGCCACAATACGCTTCTCCAGAGCTATCAACATTATGGCTATTTTTATTACTTGGGGTCATGTTTGGTATATTCGGCGTCGTATTCAACCGTCTAGTGACATTTTCTCAAGACTCATTTGTTAAGCTTCACCAAAATAAACGTGGCCGTTACCTGTTAACCGGTAGTTTAATTGGCGGTACCTTCGGATTAATACTTTTATATCTTCCTGAAGTCACTGGCGGCGGTATTGAATTAATACCAACAATCACTACCGGTGGTTTTAGTGTGAATCTACTGCTGTTTTTATTTGCAGCAAGAATTATCACCACCATGCTTTGTTTTGGTTCTGGTGCGCCAGGGGGTATTTTTGCGCCAATGCTCGCGCTAGGTACTCTATTTGGTTACGCTTTTGGTCTTATTGCACAAGCGGCATTCCCAGACTTACCTATTACTCCAGGCATGTTTGCTATTGCCGGAATGGGTGCACTTTTTGCCGCAACCGTTCGTGCCCCGATCACCGGTATCTTATTGGTTATCGAAATGACCAATAACTATTACTTGATTCTTCCGTTAATCATCACCAGCTTAGGTGCGGTTATTTTTGCTCAGTTACTCGGTGGTCAACCTATCTATAGCCAACTGCTCAACAGAACTCTAAAGAAAACCAAGTTGCGCCAAGACGATCTTCCGACCGAATAGCAAACATATTTGCAATACAAGCTGTGATCTTGCTATGATCTTTCACTTTTTCCTGTATAAATGCAGGAAAAAGTGAAGTAGCGAAGTATCATCTTTAAATAGGAAAGCTTGTTGGACTGGAAACGTTTTACACAATATCAAAATGTACCACCTTCTCAGGCCGCTCTGGCACTGGGCGTTATTGGCTTAGGACAAGCATGGGCTTTATATATCCCATCAATTGGCGAAGCTATTCGACCTTTTCTTGCATGCTTTGGCGCCCTACTATTAACTCCCGTATTAATGAAATACTTGACCAGTATTTCAACCTTCAAAGCTGATATCAAACACCCGCTTAGAGGTAGCCTAATGGCACCTATGAGCATGGCGCTGTTGATCCTCTGTGACTATCTTGCAGTAATATCACCCTATATTGCCTACCCTTTGTGGGTCATGTCAGTACTACTGCATGTCACTATGATGGTTTTATTTTTTGGCTATCAAATTGCCAATTTCAAGATGTCTAATATAGTGCCCAGTTGGTTTTTATACCCAGTGGGAGTGATCAGTAGCTCGCTCGCCGCGACTCAGTTTGGGCACACGGTTTTTTCAGAAACAATAGTGATGACCTGTGTGGGGATTTACTTCTTTATGTTGCCACTGGTGCTGTATCGCTTGGTATTCTTTGGTAAATTACCGCGAAATGCTCGTCCGACACTGGCAATTATGGCCGCCCCCATCAACTTAACGCTGGCGGCTTATTTGGTGAACTTTCCAGACCCAGATCCTATCTTAACAGGCGCACTGGCTGGCATTGCCATCACCATGACCTTGCTCATCTATCTTTGCTACATTAATTTGCTCAGGCTTAAATTTCAGCCCTCAATTGCAGCGGTGACTTTTCCATCGGTGATCAGTGCGATTGCCATGTCAAAGCTCACTACATGGTTTGAATATCATCATGACAACTGGTATTGGCTGCATACGTTTGGGTTCTTTGAGCTAACGATTGCGACGCTATTGGTGGTGTGGGTATCGGCAGGATATGTAGTAATGTATTGGCCAGAGCGGTTTAAGCCTCAAAATAAGAAGATTAAACCGCAATAAGCCATTGTTGCGATTAGCTTAGGCCGTGCAGAAATTCGTGGCGTGTGGCTGGGTTTGATTTGAAAATGCCACCCAATGCTGTAGTAGTGGTTTCACTGGTCGCATCCATAACACCGCGAGATTTAACGCAGTAATGAGTCGCATCAATTTTTACCGCTACGTCGTCACTTTCTAGTAGCGTTTGTAGCGCGACTAAAATTTGCTGAGTCATGCGCTCTTGCACCTGCGGACGCTGGGCAAAGAAGCGTACAATGCGGTTTATTTTCGATAAACCAATGATTTTAGTACGTGGAATGTACGCCACTGCTACTCGACCATCGATTGTCACTAGATGATGCTCACAAGTGCTGGTCAAAGTAATGTCTTTAACGCGCACCATTTCACTGACGTCCATTTTGTTCTCAATGACCGTAATCTTTGGAAAGCGAGCGTAATCTAGACCAGAGAACACTTCATCAACATACATCTTGGCAATACGCTTAGGGGTATCTTGCAAAGAATCATCGGTTAAATCCAACTGCAATATTTCCAACACTTCACGCATATGATGTTCAATCTTGCGCTTTTTATCTTCTGCGGTAAGCTCGTTTGCCACCATAGGGGTTTCTAAACCTCTATCGGCAAGTGCTTGTTTGACTAGCAGTGCTGATTCGCTTAATGCTGACATATGTCTCTCCATTTCTACATCTTCTCATCGCACGATCAAAATTTATGCGATGGCGAAAGAGAATACTTGGATTTGGTCAAAATTACACTATCTAATTTAATCACTTAAGTGTCTCTATGCAGGCATCGTGTTACAGTGCTTTTTTCAGTGCACAAACAAGGAACTACGATGGATTGTTGCGACGCCCCAGGTCTAATGCCAATCGAACAAGCAATGGCCAAAATTCTCGAAAGTACATTCACAGTCAACGAAACTGAAACTTTACCTTTAGATAAAGCCATTGGTCGTGTTCTTTGTAGTGATATCACCTCCCCTATTCATGTGCCGCCTTTTGACAATTCGGCAATGGACGGATATGCCGTGCGTATTGCCGATTTTGAGCAGCAATCTACGCTGCCATTAGCAGGGCAATCTTTTGCCGGCGCACCACTGCAAGATGAATGGCCACCGCTCACTTGTATCCGCATTATGACGGGCGCCAAAATCCCAACCGGTTGTGATGCTGTGATCATGCAAGAAGTGGCTACGGTGACTGATGCTGGAATTAAATTTGATAGCGCAACACCTAAGCACAATCAAAACATTCGCCCTGTTGGCGACGACATTCAAGTTGGGCAACTGGTGCTCAGCAAAGGCAAGCGACTGACGGCGCGCGATCTCCCTATGTTGGCTTCACTTGGGGTGGCGCAAGTCTCTGTATATCGCAAACCGATTGTTGCCACCTTCTCGACTGGTGACGAGCTAAAACCAGTTGGCGCGGCCTTAGGTGAAGGCGAAATTTATGACAGTAACCGCTATGGCACCATTCCTCTGTTTAAAAAATTTGGTTGTGAGGTTATCGACCTTGGCGTGATCCCTGACGACGTTGAATTGCTCGCCAAAGCCTTTGATGAAGCAAAACAGCAAGCCGATGTTGTTGTCACCTCCGGCGGCGTAAGTGTTGGTGAAGCCGATTACACCAAAGACATCTTAGAGCAAAAAGGACAAATCGGATTTTGGAAACTGGCCATCAAACCGGGTAAACCTTTTGCTTTTGGCAACATAGGGGATGCACTGTTCTGTGGTCTGCCGGGTAACCCAGTATCTGCCTTTATGACCACTTATATATTGGTTCAGCCTCTGCTGGCAAAACTTAGCGGTGAAAGTGAATGGAAGTGTCCACCGACACTGCCTGCAACCACTCATTCTGCTTTTAAGAAAACACCCGGACGTGCCGATTATCAGCGTGGCATCTACACCATCAATGAACAAGGCCAATTTGAAGTGCAAAGCACTGGCAACCAAAGCTCGGGAGCATTTCGTTCAATGAGCCTTGCCAACTGCTTTGTGATTCTAGAGCGAGAGCGTGGCCGCGTTGAAGTGGGTGAAACGGTCAATATCCAATTGTTTAATTCAACATTGTACTAGAGGTTGTGTGATGGAGATTTTGAGTGACCAAGAGATGCTTCGCTACAATCGACAGATCATCCTACGTTCGTTCGATTTTGAAGGCCAAGAGGCGCTAAAACAAGCCTCAATACTGGTGATTGGCGCAGGTGGTCTAGGCTGCGCGGCAACGCCGTATTTGGTGTCAGCGGGCGTTGGCGCACTGACTATTGTTGATGATGATGTGGTGGAACTGTCAAATTTGCAGCGTCAGATTTTACACACGGAATCCGACATAAACGCTTTTAAGGTGGACTCAGCAAAAGCAAGTTTGGCTCAGTTAAACTCCCATTGTCAGCTCACCTCCATTGCTCGTCGTTTGGACGAGCAAGAGCTTACTGAGGCAATACGCACCCACTCATTAGTCATTGATGCCAGCGACAACCTCACCACCCGCAATCAGCTCAACCGCCTTTGTCATCAATATAAAACCCCACTCGTCTCAGGCGCCGCAATCCGCCTTGAGGGGCAAGTCATCAGCTTTACCTACCAAGATGATGAGCCATGCTACCAGTGCCTAAGCACCTTGTTTGGTGCTAATGAGCTAAGCTGCGTTGAAGCTGGAATACTAGCACCTGTGGTCGGCGTGATCGGCAGTATGCAGGCGTTAGAAGCCGTGCGCTTATTGTCGAATTTAGGTGAGCATAAACTAGGTAAGTTAATGATGTTTGATGCGCTAAGCATGAAATGGCAAGAGTTTACTTTGCCTAAGCAGGCGCAGTGTATGGTTTGTGGAGATAATAAGTAGTCTACTTTGGTGGTGCCTAATGTTTAGCACCACCTTACTCTAATTACGTGCTCTATTTTTAATACATAAGCGTTTTACCACTTCTACTTCACAAAGTAACCCACCACTTTCCAGCCGCTGTTCTCTTTGAGCAAAGTGACTGTTTCTATAAATTCACCTTGGCTAAACGTCGATTTATATTGGCACTGGCTATATTCGTCTTCTGGAGCATCAGATAAAGGTGTTACTGGTTTTGACATAGTAATGTCACGTGATACTAGCTCACCTATTGAAGATCGCACCGCCGACACCGCATCCACCCAGTCGCTTTGAGAGATTTGTGATTGAAAATAATCGCTCGCCTTTTCCCAACTCTGCTGATAGTGCTGTAAATCAACAATCTTTAACCATTGCAGTGATTCATTCTGTTGCACATCAAGTCGAGTAGCAGTTTGTTCATTTAGCATTTTAAAATCTCTTGATTGTGGAAAGTGTGTGGTTTTAATAGCACTTTTTAACGGTACATACATTTAGATATATGCAAAAATATTTATATCCTCAATGTAACAAAAACACTAAGAATAAAACACTCTCAGACATTAATTTCTTGTTAAATATCAATAACAAAGACAAGCAACTCCGTGCCGTTAGATAACCACTATCCCTGTCGAGAAAACAATCGCTAACGCCTTGCTATAGCCGAGTACGCAGTCTAGTTTTTAAACAGTAATGACGGTGTAATCCAAGGAGCTAGCAAATGCCAAATCATACTTACAAGAAAATGGAAATTGTCGGTACATCTTCTATTGGAATTGATGATGCGATTAATAATGCGGTGGCGCGAGCCAGTGAAAGTGTGCATAACATGCGTTGGTTTGAAATGCAGGAAGTCAGAGGTCATATTGACGATGGTAAAGTGGCTCACTGGCAGGTGACGGTGAAGATTGGTTTTACTTTAGATTAGCTGAGCATTTACCTTAGAATAAGTTCAAGCGTCGATATGAAGTATCTGGGATGATGAAGTACCTAAAGATCGCACTTCATATCGCAACTTAAATAAATACCGTTAAATACGGCGTTAGCTATAGTGCTCTAAGTACAAAATAGTGGCTGCTGTGCGGGATTTTACCTGCAGTTTTCTCAATAAACTTTTCATGTGCACTTTCACGGTGGATTCTGAGATAAATAACACATCGGCAATCTGTTTGTTGCGGTGCCCTAGTGCCACTTTCGACAAAATCTCTAGCTCTCTTTCCGTTAAACTGTCTAATAAGCTTGGGTTTTCTGCGCGGTCGCGTATTTGTTGAGCGACAACTTCACTATAAACTTTGTCGCCGTTGAGCGCTTGACGCAAATGGTCAATCAGCTCGTCAGGTTCACTGTCTTTTAAGAGATAACCATCGGCGCCAGCTTTTACAATAGCATCAATATCTGCCGTAGAATCTGATACGGTAAGTATGACCACTTTGGTTAAAATATCTTCATCACGCAATGCTTGTAAGGTATTAAGCCCCGATAGCCCTTTCATATTAAGGTCGAGCAAAATCAAATCTAAATCATGTTGATGGGCGAGCGCGAGCGCCTCTGTACCACTGGTTGCCTCACAAACAATGTCGAAGTCATCTTCGAATGAAAGCAATTGTGTGATGCCTCGTCTAATTAGTGGATGGTCATCCACAATCATAATGCGATGGGTATTACTCACTGTCCGATTCATCCTTACAGTTAAAGGTAATTCTTATTGTGCTCCCCTGATTGGGCTCACTATCTATCGTTAATTTTCCATTAAGGTACTGACTTCGCTCATTTAAAATAGATAAGCCATAGTGACCTGTTTTCTCAATATCAGTATCGAATCCGCATCCATTATCTGTAATAGAAACAGTGATCTGTTCTTTATTCTGCAGGCACTGTACACGAATTAATGTGGAATTCGCATGTTTAATCGCATTATTAGTGGCTTCACGAATAATTTGCAATAAATGCACTTGCTGATGCGCTTCTAGTAAAATCGAAGATAGCTTGTTTTCAACTTCAATCTCTGCGTCTGTGGTGGTCTGAAGCTTCTCTAACAATACATTTAACGCATCACTAAAGTTTGCTTCATCAATGCTAAACCTAAAGGTACTAAGCAGGATTCTAAGTTGAGTATAGGCCTCACGTAAACCATCATCGATCTCTTGCACAATAATCGAAGATTTTGGCATGTTATCCGCAGGCCCTTCTTGCTTCATAGAGCGTTTAAGCAAGCTAGTTTGAATTTTTAAAAATGATAGCGATTGCGCCAGTGAGTCATGCAACTCACGCGCAATTGCACTGCGCTCTCCGTAAATCAATAACTGCTCAAATTTCTTTTGTGCCTGATTATAGTAAATCCCACGCGCTAAAATATAAGACATATTATCGATCAGTTCTTGTTCTGAAAATTGTGAAGTAATTTGTAAACGAAGGCTCCCTAGCCTTACCTCATCCAAGATTAGCGCTTTATCTACCCAAGCTCCCTTGGATATCTCGCCAGATACTAACTCTGTCGGTTGCCCTGCACTGTCATCAATAATCAGCTTCACCGCCTCAATATTGTCAATCGAAGACATGTTGTCGATGATCTGCTGAAAATGCGCCGGACTCAATCGTGATGCAGACAATTGCTGGGTACTTTTATACAGCACAGTCAAAGAACTGTTGGCGTGTCGGAGCTCTTCCGTTTTGTGTTCAACCATAGCTTCTAGACGCTCATAATGATCTTTTAGCTTTCGAGTCATACCATTAAATGTCGATGCTACTGCGCCTAATTCATTATCAACGGAATCGTTGAGCACCACGTCAAAGTTTTGTGATTCTACTTTGCGACTAGCACGTACTAAGGCTTGCAATGGATGCAGTACTTTCAATCGAACAAAACGCATTATTACTAATGAAATCAGTATTATACAAGTTAAACCAAAACCACAAAAAACCACCATATCTAATAGTTTTTTCTCAGTATTTAGCTGTAGTTTCAGAACAAACTTATCAATTCGAGAAACAAAAATTGGTACGTGTTGTTGATACTCGACATATTGCTTTGTGAGCAACAAATTCTTCATGATCTGCCAGCGCTCAATGATAGCTTGGTAATCTTCTTGAATATCAGATGGTACATTCCATTGCATTAAATTTTGCATAGAAGAGGAGTACAAAGAAACTTCAAATCGTTGAATATGTTTGTTTATATTGCTGGCATGAGTTTCTGTATCGTAAGCGAGTCTATAACTTTGCATCCTCATCGAACCGGACACATTTACCGCTTCAGCATCATCATAAGTTGAATAGACGGTGGCTACTGCAACCATAATGGTTAACGCAGATAGGATCACCATCAAAAACACCGCCCCGCCTATGGTAAAGGATACGGATTGCGCCGATTTATTTTTCACTTCTCTTCCCATTAATGAATCTGTGAACTTGGTCATAATAACTAATTGATCTAAAACAAGTTACGCACAAGTTTAACCCTTTCGAGTTATATCGAATACATTTTATTCACCTAGACTTAGTGTGTGTATAGATGTGTATGCATCATATGGCTCAGCATTTTTTGACTCAAGGACGAAATTGGTAGACTTATCAAAGCGCAGGTTATTCACCAGACGCACTCCCGAAACACGCTTGGTTTATGAAACAGGGCAACGCCTACCTTGGGCCAAAACTGATGCAACCTTTATTGATGGTTGTACCCAATGTGGTCAATGTATGCAAGCTTGTGAAACAAACATCATCATTAATGGTAGTGGCGGATTTCCAACAATAGACTTTAATAAAGGGGAATGTACCTTTTGTCAAAAGTGTGTTGAAGCATGCCCAGAAGATATTTTTCGCTCGACTAAAGAGGTGGCTTGGGAGATTACGGCTAGAATTAATGATACGTGTCTTGCCACGCAAAATGTTGAGTGTCGTACTTGCTCAGATGAATGCGGGCTGACAGCAATACAATTTACATTTTCGGTGGGGCATGTTGCCCAGCCAAAATTAGACTCTCAGTTGTGTAACGGATGTGGAGCTTGTTTGAGTGTTTGCCCCGTCACAGCTATATCGATGACTGACTGCAACGAGGATCGCAATGCCAGCCAGTGAAGTTCATATTTCAAGTTTTATTATCTACTGTTCTCCAAATGCTATGGATAGTGTTCGAGACAAGATAAACAGCTTTTCTACTACAGAAATCTATGCCGAGTCAGACGGCAAGTTTGTTGTGGTTATGGAAACGCAAGACCAAGGTTTTATCACCTCTACCATTGACGAGATAAACGAACACCCCGAAGTCATTAATACGGCTTTAGTTTATCACCAAATCGAAACTGATATTGACACCCTTGACACCGACATACATGCAACGGCTACGACCGATGCCAGCATCGGTACACCGACCCCGCAAGAGGACACATTATGAAAATGACACGACGCGAGTTTGTGAAAGCAAATGCGGCTGCTTCAGCTGCTGCTGTAGCCGGAATTTCACTTCCCGCTTCTGCGACCAATCTCATCGCAAGTTCGGACCAAACAAAAATCAAATGGGATAAAGCCCCTTGTCGTTTTTGTGGTACTGGTTGTTCTGTGCTGGTCGGTACGCAAAACGGCAAAGTAGTCGCTACACAAGGTGACCCTGAAGCGCCAGTAAATAAAGGCCTTAACTGTATTAAGGGTTATTTCCTATCCAAGATCATGTACGGTCAAGACCGTCTTACGCAGCCATTACTCAGAATGACCAATGGTAAGTACGACAAAAATGGTGATTTTGCACCAGTTTCTTGGGATGTTGCATTTGATACCATGGCCGAAAAATTTAAAGCGGCTTTGAAAAAAAGTGGTCCTACTAGCGTAGGCATGTTCGGTTCAGGCCAATGGACCGTAATGGAAGGTTACGCCGCTTCTAAGTTAATGAAAGCCGGTTTCCGTTCTAATAACATCGATCCTAACGCTCGTCACTGTATGGCATCTGCGGTAGGTGGTTTTATGCGTAGCTTCGGCATTGACGAGCCTATGGGCTGTTATGACGATTTCGAAAATGCCGATGTATTTGTCCTTTGGGGATCAAATATGGCAGAGATGCACCCGGTATTATGGACACGCATCGCTGACCGCCGATTAAGCCACCCGCACGTGAAAGTAAATGTTCTGTCGACCTATTATCACCGTTCTTTTGAATTGGCAGACCATGGCTATATCTTCCATCCGCAAAGTGATTTAGCGATTGCCAACTTTATTGCTAACTACATCATTCAAAATGACAAAGTAAACACTGAGTTTGTGAATAAGCACACTCACTTTAAACAAGCTGAAACTGATATCGGTTACGGTCTGCGTGACGATGATCCGATACAAAAAGCCGCAGCTCATCCAAACTCAGGCAAAATGTCTGGCATTAGCTTTGAAGAATATGCGAAATCTGTTGCGCCTTATACTGCCGCTAAAGCCAGTGAAATCTCTGGTGTTTCTGAAGAGCATTTGATTCAGTTAGCTGAGCAATATGTTGATCCAAACACCAAAGTAATGTCCCTATGGACTATGGGTGTTAACCAGCATACTCGTGGTGTATGGATGAACAGCCTGATTTACAACATTCACTTGTTGTTAGGTAAAATCTCGACTCCAGGTAACTCGCCGTTCTCGCTTACAGGTCAGCCATCGGCCTGTGGTACGGCGCGTGAAGTGGGTACATTCTCACACCGCCTTCCTGCTGACATGGTCGTAGCGAACCCTAAACACCGTGCTAAAGCTGAAAAAATCTGGAAACTTCCAGAAGGCACTATTCCTGCAAAACCGGGCTACCACGCGGTTGTTCAAGACCGTATGCTTCACGACGGCAAGCTTAATGCTTATTGGGTAATGTGTAACAACAACCTGCAAGCCGGTCCAAATATTAATACTGAACGTCTACCGGGATACCGTAACCCTGAAAACTTCATTGTCTGTTCAGACCCGTACCCTACCGCAACAGCTCAAGCATCCGACCTTATTCTCCCTACCGCGATGTGGGTAGAAAAAGAAGGTGCTTACGGTAACGCTGAACGTCGAACTCAAGCTTGGTATCAACAAGTTGAAGCTATCGGTGACGCTAAATCGGATCTTTGGCAAATCATGGAATTTTCTAAACGCTTTAAGATTGAAGATGTATGGTCTGAAGATTTGCTTGCCAAAGCACCTGAGTTTCGTGGCAAAACCATGTACGACATCCTATTTAAGAACGGACACGTCGATAAATACCCTATCACTGAAGCGCAAGAGCTTAACGACGATGCGCATGCACAAGGCTTCTATGTGCAAAAAGGTCTCTTTGAAGAGTACGCCTCGTTCGGTCGTGGACACGGGCACGATTTAGCCCCTTACGATACTTATCATACTGTTCGCGGCTTACGCTGGCCGGTTGTCGATGGCAAAGAAACCCTATGGCGCTTTAAAGAAGGCTCAGATCCTTACGCGAAAAAAGGCACTGACTGGGACTTTTACGGTAAACCTGATGGTAAAGCGTGGATTATATCCGCTCCGTATGAAGCGCCACCAGAGGTGCCAGATCAAGAGTTTGATATGTGGCTTTGTACGGGTCGCGTACTCGAACATTGGCACACAGGTACTATGACTCGTCGTGTACCTGAGCTTTATAAAGCGGTGCCAGATGCCGTGTGTTACATGCACCCTGCTGATGCTAAAGCGAAAGATCTACGTCGCGGTGAAGAAGTGCTGGTTTCTAACAAACGTGGCGAAATTCGTGTCCGCGTAGAAACTCGCGGTCGTAACCGTCCACCTAAAGGCTTGGTGTTTATCCCGTTCTTTGATGCGAAGATACTCATCAATAAACTGATTTTGGACGCAACAGATCCACTGTCGAAGCAGACCGACTTTAAGAAGTGTCCAGTTAAAATCACTAAAGTGGCCTAAGGCCTTTGACCGTTATTTGGGGCTAGCTCCATAGCCCCTACTAATTAGCCAATAGGCGGAGAAATAATAATGAAAAAGCTATTGATTGCTCTGTTATCAATTAGTGCCATAGGTGTAGCAATTGCACAAACTGAGGTTGAAGGCGTCAGCCATCAATCTCACGAAATTGACGATGGCATGCTTGAACAAACAGATTTAGAAAAAGCTGAAAACGCAGGTGTAGCGCAAGCTGAACAGTATAACCCTGGTGGCATTGGGGGCGTTCACTCTTTACGTGGCGTAAGTGAGCTTGAAGCAACACGCGCTGCTGATGATTTTAAGAAATACCCAAGAGAACAAGCACTAAGCAGTGATTATGTTTATCAACCACCGCTTATTCCTCACAACATCCGTGGTTATGAAGTGTCACTCAATGCCAACAAATGTCTGGCGTGTCATAGCTGGAAAAATGCTAAAGAGATGGGCGCAACAAAAGTCAGTGTGACTCACTATGTGAGTCGTGAAGATGCGGTGCTTGCGGATGTATCGCCAAGACGTTATTTCTGTTTGCAGTGTCACGTCCCTCAAGCCAATGCTAAACCACTGGTAGAGAACGAATTCAAACGTGTTGATTCACTTCAATAAGCTTTGCTAGTTGTTACCATAAGAGGCTATTTATGAAATTTTTAAAAGCGTTTTGGAAAAGACTCTCAACACCTAGTAAGGCGGCCGCAGGGATCGTTCTTTTTATGGGGTTTGCTGGGGGTCTTCTCTTCTGGGGCGCATTCAATACAGGAATGGAGTACACCAACAGCGAAGAGTTTTGTGCTGGATGTCATGAGCCAATTGTCAGAGAGATCCGCGAAACAATACACTACTCTAACCGCTCTGGTGTAAGAGCCATCTGTTCTGATTGCCACGTTCCACATAAATGGACAGATAAAATTGTCCGCAAGGTTCAGGCATCTAAAGAGGTATTTGGACATATCATAGGTACCATTGATACTGATGAAAAGTTCCAAGCTCGTCGTGGTCATCTTGCTGAACGTGAGTGGGCGCGCTTAAAAGCTAATGATTCTCTTGAGTGCCGTAACTGTCACGAGTTCGATTATATGGACTTTTCTGAGCAAGGCGAACGCAGTGTCAAACAACACTCGACAGCACTGGCTTCAGGTGATAAAACCTGCGTAGATTGCCACAAAGGTATTGCACACAAATTACCCGACATGCATGGCGTAGAAGGTTGGTAAGGGAGAATTATGAGTCAATTAGAATCCATCATTTGGCACGTTCTGGGCTACAGTGCGATGCCAGTGATTATCTTAGGGGGTTTTGCTGCCGTGGCGGTAATTTGTATCTGGCTATTGTCTATCACAGCTGATAAAGAAGAAACCAACTAAACGAATAATCAAAAGTAACATCTGGAACAGAACCGGAACTAAAACAAACCCAACGTAATGCGTTGGGTTTGTTATTTTTATGTTTATTGTTTTATTTAGGTCATACCAACCTAGTGTCGTTATTTTTTGGTTCTGCGCTTTAATGCGCGCATTAGACGAACTCGACCTTCGGCGCTACTTTGGCTTTCAGCGCTACTTTCATTGGCGTTGTTAGTGCGACCTTGACGGTTTTTGTAAGCAGGCTTGCTGTGCATCTTCACTAGCAGCGCATCACGACTCTCTGGCTCATAACCTTCTAATACCACGCGGCGTATGCGATGCTGAATCAGTTTTTCAACTTGCACCAGTGTCAGCTCTTCTTTGCGACTGACAAACGAAACCGCATGGCCTTGTTGCCCTGCACGCCCTGTACGACCAATTCGGTGTACATAGTCTTCAGCTAAGAATGGCATATCGTAGTTAACAACGTGTGGCAGGCCTTGAATATCTAAGCCTCGCGCTGCAACGTCTGTTGCCACTAACACTCTCGCTTTACCGGTTTTAAATTCATCAAGGGCGCGACGACGAGCACTTTGCGCCTTATCACCGTGACACAACACCGCTTTAATACCGTCTAATTTAAGCTCTTTAACCACTTCATTCGCAGTTTCTTTATAGTTCACAAAGACCAGCACTTGTTTCCAGTTCTTTTTACCGATCAGTTCAGAAAGCAATTCACGCTTGCGCTCTTCTTCAATTGGGTAAACAACGTGTGCAACCGTAGAAGCGGTCGAGTTTTCTGCATTGACGATAACACGCTTAGGTTTACGCAAATATTCTTGAGTCAGCGTATTCATTTGTGCTGATGATGTTGCCGAGAACAACATAGTTTGCGGGTGCGACGATAGAGCGTTCATAATAGTGCGTATAGCGCCGATAAAGCCCATATCTAGCATACGGTCAGCTTCATCAAAGACTAGCACTTCTAAATTCGCTAGGCTTACATTACCTAACTCTAGATGTTCAATTAGGCGCCCTGGTGTTGCTACTAAAATGTCCACACCACCTTGCAATTTACGCTCTTGAGATGACATCTTTGCCCCACCATAAACAGCGGCAACAGACACCTCGGTATACTTAGCAAAGCTCTGGATGTTATTAGCAATTTGGTCAGCCAGTTCACGGGCAGGCGCTAAAATTAATGCGCGTATGTTCGCTCGGCTATGTGGCTTAGGATTGTCTACAAACTTCTGAATGATCGGTAAAGAAAACGCAGCGGTTTTACCTGTACCTGTTTGTGCATGCGCAAGGATATCATCACCACGACGAATGTGCGGAATAGCTTGTTGTTGGATCGGAGTGAGTTTTTCGTAACTACACTCAGTGAGTGCGCGCACAATATCAGATGAAAAACCTTGTGACGAAAATGACATTCTTTGTTCCTAATAGCAGTTGGCTATTGTGCACACTTTCCCAAATGAAAGAACACAAACAGCGGCTGACCAAAAATATGGTGGATGATTATAGATGAATATTAGTCGCTATGGTGACAAATTTACGTTCAATTAGGTATTTAGCCGCTCTAAGTTAACCGTTTAAGCCACAACTACAGTATTTGCCAGTAATGTCATCCACCTCACATTCAATTTTTGTACACCGAAATAGCCATAAAATAACAGCAAAAATATGAAACTTAACCCATAATGTATTATCGCGCATGTTTTTACATTGTGTGGTTGGCATCATAAAACCATACATCGCCGTAGACCTAGCTCATACTTTTACTCTACTGCTCTTTTTATGATCAAAATAGAGAGTAAATTGTACACATATTCATTAACTCCTGAGGTGTTATTATGATCTATAGCCAACATGCAGAAGAGATCAACAAAGCTGCCACCCATAACATTTGGCGATTTGTAGGAATCATCATAGCCGTAAAATTAGGCTTGGTTGCATTACCGAGCATCATATCTTCACTACATGGTTTGGGACATTTCTTTTAATTCCATTTTTTCTCAAACCTAAACAAGCAATGGTTCATGCTACTGGCATGAGCCATTTTTTTATGCGCAAACCACGCTCTTTTAACTGCACAAAATATCATCTTATCTGGACTTTTTGTTACTGGCTCGTTTATGCTGTTTCCATGCAGTGCACCCTTGTGCATATAGAATGTTTTTTAAAACGCTTAGAGGTGTTCATGAAGTGGTTTTTTGCAATTGTTTTTGTCCTGTTTTTATCTGCCTGTACCACTACCCCACAGCATAATAATAACTTTGCCATTGGCATGGTGAGCAGTGGTGACTTTCAATTTATTCAGTCTGGTGCAAAAACCTATGCATGGCATCCTAAATCTGGACAAGCGTATGTGGACGAGGATGCGGATAAAAACTCAGTGCAAACTATGTTTAACGAGGCTATAGGTAAAAGCCTTGCCGAGAAAGGCTATATTCGAGTACCAATGTCGCAACAACCAAACTTCCTGGTAGGATACGGCGTTGCCATTGAGTCCGAGCTGAGTGACGATGAGATTTTTAATAAAACTCACCTTGCAACGGGCATTCCTGCGCAAGATTTCGGTAATAGTGAGCAAAAAGGAACAATTGTCATCGCTATGTACAGTTACCCATTAATGGAACTGCGTTGGCGCTCTCTTGCTCAAGCAGGCGCTGGCCAAGAAAGAGGTACTCAGCAAATAAAAGGCTACGTAGATTCAATGCTTAAAGAGATGCCACAAGCTCAATAATTTGCAGACAAGCAAGGCTAATTTCTTTTAGCCTTGCGTTTTCACTGTGACTTAATTAACTCTTTATCCCGCTTGTAAACTGCCATATAAAGTTTGATATAAACCATCCGTTTCAATCAAATCTAAATGCGTACCTGACTGAATGACTTTGCCATCTTCTAGTACATAGATAAGATCGGCCTGTTTCACAGCTGACAAACGATGTGCCACAATCAAGGTAGTGCGGTTTTTTAAAAAACGATTTAATGCCGTATGCAATTGCGCTTCTGTTGACGTATCCAGCGCCGAAGTGGCTTCATCTAAAATAACCAGTTCAGGATTACTCAATACCATCCTTGCAATGGCCAGCCTTTGTCGCTGACCGCCGGATAAACGCACCCCTTGTCGACCAATATGCGAATCTAAACCATTAGGTAACGTATGTCGTAAATCGTTAAGTTGTGCCACCTCTAGTGCGCTCCATAGCTCATCTTCATGGTAGTCCCTACCTAAGGTTAAATTTTGGCGTAAAGTATCATTGAAAATCATCGGTTGCTGCAGCACTACCGCTAACTCTTGGCGCAATGCTTCATAACTGACCGCTTCAATGCTATGTCCATTGACTAATATTTGGCCACTGTCTTTCTGGTAAATCCCTAATAAAAGTTGAATTAAGGTCGATTTCCCTCCGCCAGAAGCACCGACTAATGCGACACGCTTCCCTTTTGGAATAGTCAGTGAAAAATCATTGAGGATATTTCGCTCTGAGTCATACGCAAAGCTAACGTTTTTAAATTCAATCTCTATCGGTTCGCCTTTAGTAAACGGATTGACGCTGGCTTGTGGTCGATGTTCTTCGGGCATTTCCAGTATGCCATTTAAGCGTTTCATTGCCGCTGATGCGCTATACCAAGAATATTGAATACTGAGCAGTTCTTGCACTGGCGATAACATAAACCATAAATAACCAAACACCGCAAAAATTTGTCCTATGCTCAAATCGCTAAACAACACCATTAACATGGCCGCCGCTCGGAAAATCTCAAAACCAATCAGAAACATTAAAAACGACAAACGATTGGCCGCATCGGATTGCCATGCGTATTTATCCGCATCCACTCGAATCGATTCTGCGTCTTGTTTTAATCGCCCTAAATATTCTTGCTCTCGATTCGCCGCTCGCAACTGATAGATGCCATCTAAAGTTTCCACTAGTCGCTGCTGGAAGCGTTCAAATGCTTGGTTTTCTTTCTTTTTAAGGTGTTTAACTCGTTGTCCAAGGTGGCGAGACAAATAAATAACCACGGGGTTCATCAAAATAATGAACAAGCCTAACTGCCAATTGAGCCACAATAAAATCCCACCAGTCCCGATAACCGTTAATACACTGATGACAAATCGGCTCAGTGTTGAACCAATGAATTTGTCTATAGTTTCAATGTCGGTGACTAAGTGAGATGTGAGCCCGCCACTGCCTTTTTCTTCATATTGCTGCATCGATACGCGACCCAACTTGTCCAAAATCCATTGTCGAAGCTGACAAGTGAGACGCTTTGAAACCAAAGTAAATTGACGAGTTTGCAAGATATTCAGTGCTTGGCTAACGATTCTCATCGCAATGATCATCAGCAGTACAGTGACTATATATCCTGAGGCGGTTTGTACGCTTTGCGGCAAGAAACTATTAAGAAACGCTAACCCTTGTGCGGGTTTATTCAGTAACACTTCATCCACCATAAGCGGTAGCAGTAACGGTATAGGTACACTGATTAACGTAGCTAGAAAAGCCACCACATTGGCGTAGATAAGCATTTTTTTATGTTTTAATGCTTGTTGATATAGCCACTGCTTATTGAGTGTTGGCGCAGTGCCAACGTCTTGTTTTATCACACAAGATCCTTCTTATTTTGGAGAGTGAATTGATGACAAATTGCATTAATTGTATGCGTTGTTGTACGCATTGCTGCATGTATTGAAATGAAGTTTAGTCATAGAAAGGATAGTTCAATCTAGATGGGGCATTAAGATTAGTATGAGAGGCGCAGATAAAAATCATCAATATAAACAACAAACACTCTACTATTACCAATCGTACTAGATAACTGCTCATT
>NZ_BAUJ01000009.1 GCF_000496695.1 Vibrio halioticoli NBRC 102217 | reverse complement strand
AGTTATTTAGTACGATTGGTATGAAGTAGGGGTTAAACGATCAGGCTTTAAACAAGTAGAGTTTAAAAGGTTAGCTTCATTTGCATACCGATGAATTGTCGGTCGTAAGGTGCGCCCGCATCCAGGGCGAATACAGCTGCGTCTTGATAGCCAAACCAAGGGTTAGTGACAAATTGTGCTTGGGCATCACCCCCCCATACATCGGTGATCCAATAGTGGATTTTCCCCACGGGATTTAAGAAGAACAGCGAAATTCCGCCCATAGTTTCAGAGCCTAATACTTTGCCGCCACTGGCAAGTATGCTCTGTTCACCTTGTAGCATTAATTCACCGACCACCGCACCAAAAACAGGCGTGACAAACAGATCCTGCCAAGAAGGTACTTCGGCAAATGCCTCAACGCCATACTCCCAAAAGAACGTCGACATAGTGAAGGAGTAGGCAAAAGATTCAAATTCATTAAATCCAGCATGCCTTGCCGCTGTATAATAAACGCCACCAAAATAAGGGTGCATAATGTAATTTAAGACATGTTCATCTCGGTCCCAAACAGGGCCTGCTTTGACATTCTCTACCCATTTATCGCCTAATCTAGCCAGATCTCTGTCATCATCATCCCATTTAGTAATGCTTTCTGGAAGCAGAGTCATTAGACCCACAGTCACCACGCTTAAACCTAAGATGGTGTAAGTTTGCTCTGCAAGGTAATCCCAATCTCTTGTATCAGATATGGTATAGTGCATAGGGATAGAATTAGCCTGAGTATCCAGATCTAATTCATTATTATCCAATGACATAGCATGATATTTTGTATGATCCTTCATACAATATTGGTATGCATTATTACAACTTGATTCATAAGAGAGTTCGATATGGCGACTGGTATCATAGTCAGCAAAAGCTGCACCACTCAATATGCTTAGTAATGATGTAGCAAACTTTTTAAGTTGCACCCAATTGCTCCATGCAAATAAATTCGACCTGTTTCACAATTATCTCTTATTTTTAGGTTAATTAAAACAATAACTTAACATTAGGTTTCATTTTGATTCATTACGTCATGCATAGACACACTTGCAATTAACATGCCGGTAACTTGTACAGGCATGATGTAGACATAAGCTGAGTGAAAGAAAGTAGTATGAACATAAGTAAAGACCATAAATCACAACCAATTATTCAACCCACAACGCCACGTATCGCCATGCTAAGCACCGGAGAAGAGGTGTTGTTTGGTGACATTGTTGATACTAACGCCAGTTGGCTTTCTTCTTATTTATTCGACAATGGTTTTCAAATGACCACTCGAACGACGGTTGGGGATTCACTAACAGCTATCTCAAACGGGTTATCGCAGTTAGCCAAAGAGCATGATGTAGTGATTGTAAATGGTGGTTTAGGGCCTACCAGTGATGATATGACAGCAGAAGCGGCCGCACTTAGCGCAGGCGTGGATTTGGTTTTGTATGAAGAGTGGGTAGTTAGAATTAAACAGATGTTTGCGCAGTGGCAAAGACCTATGCCAGAGTCCAATATCAAACAGGCGATGTTACCTTCTGGTAGCAGGCTTCTAGACAACCCTAGAGGAACTGCTTGTGGATTTAGCTGTGAGATCAATGGCGCTATTTGCTACTTTACACCTGGCGTACCCCACGAATTTAAATCCATGGTCAATCAAGAGATTGTTCCTGATATGCAGTCTCGATTTGACAGCGTTGAACAAAAACAGATCCACCGCATCCATACTTTTGGTTTATCTGAGTCAGGTATTGCCAGTCAAATCGAGTCGCTTGCCTGCCCACAAGGGGTAACATTGGGGTATCGTTCGGCGCTGCCTTTTATTGAAGTTAAAGTCTTTTATTCTGAGCTCACTCAACAAGTCTCTGAGTTTTTAGCCAATGTAGAGCAAGAGCTACAAGCCAATACCATTTCTATTAATATGGACGTTCGCGACAGAACGATGGCACTACTGAAAGAGCAACAGCTTAATCTCAATATTTTTGATCATTCGACCCAAGGGTATCTGCATCAATGGTTAGCAGAGCAGGCGATTTCACAACAAGTGACCGTCAATTCCATCAATGTTGCCCATAAAGCATTAAAACCAGTGGGTGAAGACGAACACTTAATGTTTGAACAAAGATATGGTCTGTATTCCCTAGAACGATCAAGCAGTAACGGAATCATCATTTTAGATACGCAAAGTGGCGGGGTACAGATTGCACTTGCCGATCAGCGCAATATATCGTCTCAAATAATTGAATTTAAACGAGATTATAGTTATAGAGCTAGAAGTATAGTGATTTCTGCTATCGCAATCGATATGCTACGCCGTAACTTAGACGATCAAGAGCTGTTTGCTGACTACGGCAGTGTGACCAGAGTCGCGTCCAGTATAAAAAAACTGTGACATTAGTCTCACTGTATCGTTTGTTTCAAATTTGGTAATCAGAACATTCAATTGTGATATAACGTTTTATTCTAAGGTTTAACTCATTGATTTTAAATGTAATTATTGAGGTTTTAAACTTTAGAATATTCCACTACTTTTTGTAAGTGCAACTAAGTTTATAATGATGGTTCGCTTTTTATAAGCACGGCCAAATGCACTGTCAGGGAGGGGAGTTATGCATAATCAATCTAGAATTGAGGTTTGGTATACCGTGGGTATTGATCAGGTGTCTCTTGGAGAAGTCGAGAATATCGATCTAATTACGCTGCTGGCTATGTGGCGCGCTGTCTCGATTCATAATCGCACTAAAACCAATGCTGAAACGGTTAAAAATGCCAATTACCAACTTAAGTTGCTTGACGATGACGGCCATCTCATTGGGCTCAAAAACGTCTGTGAATCTGATGCTGAGCACATTTTAGGTCATCATCATTGGATGATGCGTCAAAGCCGCAATCAATTTGAGAGTAACGATTCGTTGTATACTTGGGTGCCGGTGGTCTCGGGATAACCCCCTTTCTCAGAAGCAAATACTAAAACGCCCTTAATAGTGTGACTATTAAGGGCGTTTTTTAATGTTTTAAATTACTAGTAGCTTACTAGGTCGGCCGCTTAGGAGGCTGAAAGTATCTCATTATGGATATTCACATCCTCTAGCTGAACGTCTGACTTTGCTCTGCATATACAAGGTAGTATTTCATCACTTTTTAAGTAGGCCATGGCAAAGCCAATATATTCGACCTCACCAGAGCTTAACTTACAGCGACAAGCACCGCAGTGCCCGTCTCGGCAGTTAAACTCAGGCTTTAAACCCGATGTTTCCATCGCCTCTAAAAGGGTGGAGCTTTTAGAGTTGACTAACTTAGCGACTTTATTAATCGTAACCTTATGCATTACTTAGCCTGTCGTATCCTTAAGTACTAAAGTTCAAAATTCTCAAAGTCGTCGGCTGACACTTCGTTATCTATTTGTCCCACAAGGTAAGAGCTGATCTCAGCTTCTTGCGGTGCAACTTGTACGTTGTCTGATGATAACCATGCGTTGATCCATGGAATAGGGTTGTTGGTTGCATCAGGATAAGCAACGTCTAAGCCAACCGCTTGCATACGGATGTTGGTAATGTACTCGACGTATTGACACAGAATGTCTTTGTTAAGGCCAATCATAGAGCCGTCTTTAAATAGGTATTCTGCCCATTCTTTCTCTTGCTCTGCAGCCGCCTTAAAGAGGTCAAAACACTCTTGTCTGCACTCTTCAGCAATTTGCATGAAGCTAAAGTCATCTTGACCGTTGCGTAGCAAATTCACCATGTGTTGCGTGCCGGATAAGTGCAATGCTTCGTCACGGGCAATCAATTTAATGATTTTTGCGTTGCCTTCCATAAGCTCGCGCTCAGCGAAAGCAAATGAACAGGCGAAACTCACGTAAAAACGAATCGCTTCTAGTGCGTTCACTGACATTAGACACAGGTACAGTTTCTTTTTCAGTGTATGCAGATTAACTTCAACCGTTTCACCATTGATTTGATGCGAACCTTCGCCGTAACGATGGTAATCGTTGGTTGCTTCAATTAGGTCGTCGTAGTAGTGCGCAATGTCTTTGGCTCGTTTTAAGATGTGTTCGTTTTCAACAATATCATCAAACACAGTTGAAGGGTCGTTCACGATATTACGGATAATATGTGTGTAAGAGCGTGAGTGAATCGTCTCAGAGAATGACCAAGTTTCAATCCAAGTTTCAACTTCTGGTAGTGAAACCAATGGCAGTAGTGCAACGTTTGGGCTACGACCTTGAATAGAATCAAGCAGAGTTTGATATTTTAAGTTACTGATGAAAATGTGTTTTTCATGGTCGGGTAACTTGTTGTAGTCGATACGGTCACTAGAAACGTCCACTTCTTCAGGACGCCAGAAAAAGCTTAATTGCTTTTCAATCAGCTTTTCAAAAATTTCAAATTTTTGTTGATCGTAACGTGCTACGTTAACAGGTTGGCCTAAAAACATAGGTTCTTTAAGCTGATCATTTTTGTTTTGAGTAAAGGTACTATAGGACATACTAGCCTCGATTATTCCATAAGTTAAACAGCAAAGTAGGGGCGAATATTCGCCCCTTCAGCTTAAAAATTAAATCTTACAACCGCCGCCTTCACAGTCGTCGTCTTGCTCAACAACCACATCTTTCTGGTCGTCTTTCGCACCATCACGAGTGTTGTGATAGTAGAGTGTTTTTACGCCCATTTTGTAGGCATTTAACAGATCACGAAGTAGCAATTTCATTGGTACTTTACCACTTTCGTAATTGTTTGGATCGTAGTTAGTGTTTGCAGAAATAGATTGGTCGACAAATTTTTGCATGATGCCAACAAGATTCAGATAGCCATCGTTGCTTGGAATATTCCATAGCAATTCGTAGTTGTCTTTGTACTTGGTAAATTCAGGAACAACTTGCTTCAAAATGCCATCTTTAGATGCTTTTACTGACACATAACCGCGTGGTGGTTCAATACCGTTAGTTGCATTCGAGATTTGCGAAGAAGTCTCTGAAGGCATTAATGCCGTCAAGGTTGAGTTACGCAGACCGTGTTGTTTGATCTCTTGACGCAAGGTTTCCCAATCGTAGTGCAGTGGTTCATCACACACTTGATCCAGTGAACGTTTGTAAGTATCAATCGGTAAAATACCTTTAGAGTACGTAGTTTCATGGAACGATGGGCAAGCGCCTTGCTCTTTAGCCAAATCAACCGAGGCTTTTAGCAAGTGGTATTGAATTGCTTCAAAGGTTCTGTGGGTTAAGGCATTACCTGAACCGTCAGAATACTTAGCGCCATTTTTGGCTAAGTAGTATGCGTAGTTAATTACGCCGACACCTAAGGTGCGTCGGTTCATGGTAGAAACGCGCGCTGCAGGAAGTGGGTAGTCTTGATAATCCAGTAGGGCATCCAGTGCGCGAATCACCAGATCAGAAAGCTCAGCAAGATCGTCAAGGCTATCAATTGCGCCTAAGTTGAATGCAGATAATGTACAAAGCGCAATCTCGCCACTTTCATCCTCAACGTTAGTCAAAGGTTTAGTTGGCAGCGCAATTTCTAAACATAAGTTAGATTGACGAACAGGTGCCACCTTAGAATCAAACGGACTATGCGTATTACAGTGGTCGACGTTTTGAATATAAATACGGCCTGTTGAAGCGCGCTCTTGCATCAAGATGCTAAATAGCTCAACCGCTTTAACTTGTTCTTGCTTAATGCTTGGATCGTTTTCGTATTGGGTATATAGACGCTCAAACTCATCTTGATCTTCAAAGAAGGCATCGTATAGCCCAGGAACATCAGATGGTGAGAATAGAGTGATGTTGCCGCCGCTAATAAGGCGAGAATACATCAGTTTGTTTAGCTGTACGCCGTAGTCCATATGACGAACGCGGTTTTCTTCAACGCCACGGTTATTTTTTAATACCAACAGGTTTTGTACTTCACCGTGCCATAGTGGGTAGAAGACTGTGGCTGCGCCGCCACGTACGCCACCTTGTGAACAACATTTGACGGCGGTTTGGAAGTATTTATAAAACGGGATACAACCGGTATGGAAGGCTTCACCATTACGGATTTCTGAGCCTAGCGCGCGGATGCGTCCAGCGTTGATACCAATACCAGCACGTTGTGATACGTAGCGAACAATCGAGCTTGCTGTCGCGTTAATAGAATCTAAGCTGTCGCCACATTCAATCAACACACAAGAGCTAAATTGACGAGTAGGGGTACGCACACCAGCCATAATTGGCGTTGGTAGTGAAATTTTAAATAGAGATACCGCATCATAAAAACGACGAATGTAGTCTAAACGTGTTTCTCTTGGGTATTTTGAGAATAGGCATGCGGAGACTAAAATGTATAAAAACTGCGCGCTTTCATAAATTTCTTTTGAAACGCGGTTTTGTACAAAGTATTTGCCTTCTAACTGCTTAACCGCAGCGTAAGAAAAGTTAAGGTCACGTCTGTGGTCGATAAACGAGTCCATTACCTCTAACTCTTCACGAGTGTAATCTTCTAGTAAATGCTTATCGTATTTACCCGCTTCAACCAGTTTAGTCACATGGTCAAACAATGTTGGCGGCTCGTATTGGCCATAGGCTTTTTTACGTAGGTGGAATACCGATAAACGAGCGGCTAGATATTGATAATCTGGCGTTTCTTCAGAGATAAGATCGGCGGCCGCTTTGATCATGGTTTCATGGATATCTGAAGTCGTTATCCCGTCATAGAACTGAATTTGAGATTTAAGCTCTACCTGAGATACAGAAACATTATCTAAGCCTTCTGCTGCCCAAGTGATCACTCGATGGATCTTTTCTAGATCAATCGTTTCTTTGCGTCCATGACGCTTGGTGACGGTAAGTTTTTGATTCATTCGGTTTGATATCCATAACATCAATGGTGAAAGCCACACTTCTTAACATTGACTGAAATAATTGATGGCTTTGTGATCCATGTCTACCTATCGTGTAAGGTAGAAACACTACATATAGGGGTCTGCCCCTTGGCGACTTACAAGATAGTGCGCTTGGGAGAACTTTTCAAGTTTGAGTTATAAATAGCGCTGTGGATAAACAGTGGATGAAAATTTATGGGTTAGCGTTTACTTACCGATGAGTTTAAAGCGAAATTGGCTTGCCGTTTTTTTGCCATCGTTGTTGGGTTAAAATCGAACACTTCAAAAAAAAATTAACTTGATCTTTATCAAAGAAATGGATCGGTTTTGCGTAGAGAAATAATGCACAAAAGCGACAATAAAACAGCAAAATAGTGCGGTGATTTGCAGTGCACTGGATTTAAATTCGCCGCCAATAAAAATGCCTCGTTGCGGATAAATTATCAGCGTTTACGAGGCATTGTAATATTGTGTTGTATCACAACGTAAAAAAGAGGGAATTTAAAGCTTTTTAGTGTTCACAATGTAATTGACATCCACGTTTTTGCCTAAAGAGTAACGATCAAAGAGTGGGTTATAGCTAAGGCCAGTAATACCTTGTTCCTGCAAACGGGTGTTATCGACCATTTTGATGAGTTCACATGGCTTGAGAAACTTATTATAGTCGTGGGTACCTTGTGGTAAGAGCTTTAAAACTTTCTCGGCACCAACAATTGCGAATAAATACGATTTTAAATTACGGTTTAGGGTGGAGAACAGTACATAACCTCCCGGCTTGACCAAATTGGCGCACGATGAAATCACTGATTGTGGGTCAGGGACGTGTTCAATCATTTCCATACAGGTGACTACGTCATATTGTTCAGGGCAGTTTGCTGCATGCTCTTCCACGGTTGTGCGGATGTAGTCTAACTTAGCACCCGTCTCTAGCGCATGCAGACGTGCGACCTCTAACGGTTCACGTCCCATATCCAGACCAGTAACCTTTGCGCCTTCCAATGCCATGCTCTCGGCTAAAATACCGCCACCGCAGCCAACGTCTAACACTTTTTTACCAAACAGTCCGCCAACGCAGTCTTGCACATAGCGCAAACGCAGTGGATTGATTTGATGAAGTGGCTTAAATTCACCTTCCTTGTCCCACCATCGACTTGCCATGTCGGCAAATTTTTTAATTTCTGCAGGATCGACATTTTTTCCTTGTTCCATATTCACTACGCTTTTTAAAATTTTTCTTATTATAACCCTATCTAAACAGGGAATGCATTTGCCTTTGTCGTGATGAGATGTCTGTAGTTGTCTCACTGAAGAACTGACTGTTTTTTAAGCCATAATTTACGAATAGTGTAAATTATGCGCATCTAGTTGCTAACGTATATCACATCGGGGGTAACAGATAATGAAAGTAATGCAGAAACTGCGAAAATTGTGTTATATTTTTTGTTCTTATTAGGAATCGAAAAGACGATCTAACAATAGAGGGATAATGGCTCTATGAGCGATCTAGCGAAAGAGATCACACCGGTAAATATTGAAGACGAGCTGAGAGGCTCGTACCTTGACTATGCAATGTCCGTCATCGTAGGTCGAGCATTGCCAGATGTTCGCGATGGTTTGAAACCGGTACACCGACGCGTTTTATTTGCGATGAATGTATTGGGCAATGATTGGAACAAACCTTACAAAAAATCAGCGCGTGTCGTTGGTGATGTAATTGGTAAATATCACCCACACGGTGACAGTGCTGTATACGACACTATTGTTCGTATGGCGCAGCCTTTTGCATTGCGTTACATGTTAGCTGATGGCCAAGGCAACTTTGGTTCTATCGATGGTGACTCTGCTGCGGCAATGCGTTACACCGAAGTACGTATGTCGAAAATTGCTCATGAGTTGCTAGCTGACCTTGAGAAAGAGACAGTGGATTACGTGCCTAACTATGATGGCACTGAACAAATTCCAGCGGTATTACCGACACGTGTACCTAACTTATTAGTGAACGGTTCATCAGGTATTGCCGTAGGTATGGCAACCAATATTCCACCGCATAACCTAACAGAGGTTATCGATGGTTGTTTGGCCTTCATTAAAAATGAAGACATTACCATTGAACAGTTGATGGATTTCATTCCAGGACCTGACTTCCCGACAGCGGCAACCATTAGTGGCCGTAAAGGCATCATTGATGCGTACAATACGGGTCGTGGTAAGGTTTACATGCGTGCTAAAGCTAATATTGAAGCGGATAGCAAAGGCAAAGAAACCATCATTGTTACCGAGATCCCGTATCAGGTTAACAAAGCTCGTTTGATTGAAAAAATCGCCGAGCTAGTAAAAGACAAAAAAGTAGAAGGCATCAGTGCGCTACGTGATGAGTCGGATAAAGACGGCATGCGTATCGTGATTGAATGTAAGCGTGATGCAGTAGGTGAGGTGGTACTTAATAACCTTTACGCTCATACACAGCTACAAACGACTTTTGGTATCAACATGGTTGCCCTTGATAAAGGCCAGCCTAAACACTTCAACCTAAAAGAAATGTTGAAAGCGTTTGTTGATCACCGCCGTGAAGTGGTTACTCGCCGTACTATTTTTGAACTGCGCAAAGCGCGTGACCGTGCTCATATCCTTGAAGGTTTGGCACTGGCACTGGCTAACATCGATGAAATCATCGAATTGATTCGCCGTGCAGCAACACCAGCTGAAGCAAAAGCAGGCTTAGTGGCTCGTGGTTGGGACTTAGGTCTGGTAGCAACTATGCTTGAGCGCGCTGGTACTGATGCAGCACGTCCAGAGTGGTTAGAAGAGCAGTTTGGTATTCGTGATGGCCAATACCACCTAACTGAACAACAAGCACAAGCGATTCTAGATCTTCGTCTACAAAAATTGACCGGTCTAGAACACGAAAAAATCCTTGATGAATACAAGGCTCTGTTAGATGAAATCGCAGAGTTGATGCACATCCTTGCAAGCACTGAGCGCTTGATGGAAGTGATCGTTGAAGAGCTACACGCTATCCGTGAAGGTTATGGTGATGAACGTCGCACTGAAATTACAGCGGCTATTCACGATATCGATATGGAAGAGCTGATTGCTCAAGAAGACGTCGTCGTCACACTTTCTCACGAAGGCTATGTTAAATACCAAATCCTAAGTGATTATGAAGCGCAACGTCGTGGTGGCCGTGGTAAGAGCGCCACTAAGATGAAAGATGAAGATTACATCGATCGTCTATTGGTTGCGAACACGCATGACAATATCTTGTGTTTCTCTACTCGTGGTAAAACTTACCGCTTGAAAGTGTACCAATTGCCATTGGCGAGCCGTACAGCTCGTGGTAAACCAATTATTAACATTCTTCCTCTTGAAGATGGCGAGCGTATTACAGCAATCCTACCTGTTTCTGAGTTTAGTGAAGATAAATTTATCTTCATGGCAACCGCAGATGGTACGGTTAAGAAAACGTCTCTGGACCAGTTCTCGAACGTACGTAGTAATGGTTTGATTGCGGTTAACTTGCGTGATGAAGATTCATTGATTGGCGTTGATATTACTGACGGTGACAGCGATATCATGCTGTTCTCTAAAGCCGGTAAAGTGGTTCGATTCAACGAAGGGCAAGTTCGTGGTATGGGTCGTACAGCTGCGGGTGTTCGTGGTATTAAGTTACTTAACGAAGACCAAGTAGTGTCACTGATTGTTCCGCAAAATGACGGTGATATCCTAACCATTACTGAAAATGGTTACGGTAAACGCACTATTTTGTCTGAGTACCCAGCGAAGAGCCGTGCTACTCAGGGCGTTGTCTCTATTAAGGTCTCTGATCGTAATGGTAGCGTCGTTGGCGCAGTACAAACAGAAGACGGTGATGAGTTCATGGTGATCACTGATGGCGGTACGCTAGTACGTAGTCGCGTATCAGAAGTGAGCCAAGTGGGTCGTAACACCCAAGGTGTGACTCTGATTCGTACCGTTGAAGGTGAAAACGTGGTTGCGCTACAACGCATCGATGAAATCGAAGAGAGTGAAATTGAAGAAGTGACCGAGGGCGAAGACGCTACAACGGATACTTCTGAAGCGCCTCAAGCACCTGAAGCTTCTACTGATGCGGATGAATCTGACGCAGAGTAAGAGTAATCACAAGCTTCTTAGAATAGCTTAGTGCTTAGAACAGGAACCCAATAGTTGTTATTCAGCTATTGGGTTTTTTTATAGCCATTATCGGTTTAAAAACAAACGTTTGTTGGTAAATAACGCCAAGGTTGTTGCTATATTAAGCAAATCCTATCAATAACAAATAAAATGAAAAATTGATGTAGGTCAAAGGCTTGAAAAGGTTTCTTTTAACCCAATATTAATCCTATAGTTAAAGAGCCATTTTTAATGGTTCAATCAATAAGTGATCAATAGAGAGAAATTTATGGCAGATGTAAGAGCCCGTGTAAACTTTAAGGTGGGAATAAAAAGCGATATTGATGCTGAGCTTCTCTCTTTTCATGGCTTAAAAACTGACAAAGAACATGTCGCTATAATCTTTAAGTCTGCGGATAAAGATCAACAGGCGCCGATTGTTCGAATGCATTCTGAGTGTTTAACTGGCGACGTATTCCACTCTTCACGTTGTGATTGCGGCGAACAGTTGGATGAAACGATCAATAAAATGTCTGAGCAGGGCGGTATTTTGCTTTACCTTCGTCAAGAAGGGCGTGGTATTGGTCTTTACAATAAAATCGATGCTTATCAACTGCAAAGTGAAGGTCTGAACACGTACGAAGCCAATAATAAACTCGGCTTTGCGGACGATCTGCGTAGCTTTGAAGAAGCCGCGCAAATGCTCGATGCGCTCAATATTGAGCATATCCGTTTGGTGACCAATAATCCTAAGAAGATCCGTGAGCTAAAGCAGTATGGCATTGTGATTGATGAAGTGATCAATACCATGGCGCATGTCAAACACGGCAATGAAGGTTATTTAAAAGCCAAAGCCTCCCACGGAAAACATAATCTAGACGTATAAAATCGCGCTATAGATTTAAACTTCAAGCATTTAAGCACGCCATTAACTGATTGTGACCCTAACATTGGGTACGAGGCTAATGGCAATTTGCTTTATTTGTTCGAGAAAACAGAAGTTGTTTGCCATACTGAATAGATCAAGTCTATTGAGTGGCGACGATCATGTTGAAAAGCAAAAGGGTGTCGTGGTCAATTTTAATTGTTTGCATCACCCTCGCAAGTCCTACATATGCACAGAGTATGTTCCATACCTTAGGTTGGGTAAGCTCCTCAGTGCCGATAGAACAAGCCTTTCGTTATCCTCATCTTACTGAATCTTTATACAATTCTAATCGCCATCAGCTGTTATGGTTACAATCTGAAGACAGACAACTGTTTGAAAACTTAGTAGAAATGACGGTGCTCGCTGAATTAAGCCCGTTTTTTGAACAGCGCCTGCAACATTTACAGCATCTACGCACCACAGAGCAGCACTACCAATACGACTTGGTTGCCACAGATCTATTGTTGTCTTTTATCAGTTACAGAAGCTTACTTAAAGAGAACAAAACTACCTGGTTATATGGGCACGGACTTCCTAATGATTGGGCCGCGCCTTCACCAGAAGTTGTTATTGCACTTGAACAATCTATTACCGATGGCAAGTTGACGAACTATCTAAAACAGTTGGGTATCGATTCAAGGGCGTATAGAGATTATCAAAGCTCTATAAATCATCTTAAAAACAGTTTGAATGCCAATATCGAGCCATATCCAGCGCAAGTTGTGCGAGTTGGGGAAACTTTACCGCAAAAAGAGGTGTTATTTACTCGTTTAGCGTTAGCTGGATTAGTCGTACCCCCATCAGTTCAACAACAGCAATGGTATGGAAAAGAGTTACGGGCGGTTATTAAGCGCTTTCAATCGCAACATGGCTTAAAAATGGACGGTGTTATAGGCCCTGATACCGCAAACTGGCTCAATTATCCCATAGAGGAGCGCATACGCCGTTTAGCCTTAAATGCAGAGCGCAGTCGTTTATGGCCCGAACAGCGCCAAGCGTTGGTGTTGGTTAATTTGCCTAGCTTTGATCTTAATTACTATTTTAAAGGAGAGGTGGTCTTTTCATCGAAGGTTATTGTGGGTAAGCAAAAACGAAAAACACCTTTGTTAGAAATTAAAATGGACTCACTGGTACTCAATCCCACGTGGAATGTTCCACCAAAGATTATGCGTGAAGATATCATTCCCATCTTGCGTTATAACCCAGATTATTTAAACAACAAGGGCATTCAAGTGATTAAGGGCTGGGGTAATCCGGTGATCATCGACCACGGCGCTATCCAATGGCGCAAAGTGAACCCGAAAAAGTTTCCTTTTCGGATGCGTCAGTTAGCGGGTAACAGCAATGCGCTAGGGGTGTATAAATTTAATACGCCTAACCGCAGAGCGATTTACTTGCATGACACTCCTGCCAAGTATCTATTCGATAAACCCTCGCGTGCCTTTAGCTCTGGCTGTATTCGAGTGCAACATGCTGATAGGTTTGCGCATTCCATTTCCAAAACTCAGGGCTTTAGAAAAAGTAATATTTCCCCAAGAGGGCAACAATCTAACGCTCGAATCCCTTTAAAACGTCGATTACCCGTGCATTTAATTTATAAGACCTCGTGGGTAGAGTCAGGGAGAGTCTTTTTTAGAGACGATGTTTATGGTTACGACGTAAAGAAAAATCAACCTGATTTAGCACTAAAACAACACTGAAATCTTATTCTCTAGCATAAAACAGCACGCAAAGTTGATTAAATTTTGATCAATCTGTACAGTGTGCGACTGTTTTGATTAGTATGGGATGAGTAGTGGTAGAGTTAAATTTAAACCGTCGTCGTTTTTTGCAGTATTCGGCGGGGGCAGCAGCATTAATAAGCGTGCCCAAATTTGCATTGGCTGCAACGCAGTCACCGAAAGTAATCAACTTCAATAATCTGCATACCGGAGAGCACCTTCAAACTTGTTATTTTGATGGTACTAAGTTTGTCGATAACGAACTCGATAAGATTAATCATATTTGTCGTGACTTTCGTCGTAACGAAATTCATCCCATGGATCGTCGACTGCTAGTGCAGATCAGCGAAATACAGCGCATTTTAGCCACTGATAACGAAGTTCAAATCATTTCAGGTTATCGATCTCCCGCGACGAATGAATCTTTGCGAGCCCATGGACATAAAGGGGTAGCGCGTAAAAGTTTGCATATGCAGGGAAGAGCGATTGATATCCGAATCTCAGGAATTGATATCGCCAAAGTGCATAAAGCGGCATTGCAAATGAAAGCCGGCGGCGTTGGCTATTATCCAGGAAGTCGATTTGTACATATTGACACCGGTGCGGTGCGCTCTTGGCATGGCTAGGCTTGAGTTTGCTGTAATAAGCTGTCATATTCTTGCTAGGTTTATCTGATAAATAAAAGGTTTTTCATGGCGTTGCAGTATCAAGTTGTTCCAGTAACCTCTTTTCAACAAAATTGTTCAATAGTGTGGTGTGACGAGACCCAAAAGGGCATCGTTATTGACCCGGGCGGTGATGTGAAACAGCTTCTCATGATGATTAAAGAGCTCAATGTAGTAGTGGAAAAGCTAGTATTGACTCACGGACATTTAGATCACGTTGGCGGTAGTGAAGATCTTGCCAGAGAGCTCAATCAACCTATCTGGGGACCGCACAAAGACGATAACTTCTGGTTACAAGGTCTTGAAGGGCAAAGCCAAATGTTTGGTTTCCCTTTGACTGAAGCATTTGAACCAAGTCAGTGGTTAAATGACGGTGACGTTGTCATATTTGGCAATCAATCGCTGGCTGTTTTACATACGCCGGGACATACACCAGGGCATGTAGTACTGCATAGTGAATCGGCAAAAGTTGCCTTTGTTGGCGATGTATTGTTCAAAGGTGGAGTAGGTCGTACAGATTTCCCAAAAGGCGATTATGCAACCTTGATCAACTCAATCAAAACCAAACTGTGGCCATTGGGTAACGAAACCCGATTCGTTCCCGGACATGGTCCTGAGTCTACTTTTGGCTCAGAGCGAGTGAGCAACCCATTTGTTGCAGATGAAATGCCCATCTAAATAATTGTTGGGGGTCGCTATACCCCCAATTTCTTTTGCATCGCATTTCTTTCTATCCCCCCCTGAGCTACATTTGAACGGCATTGATTTCATTTACCGTTAATCCATATGACGAGATGAACTTGCCCAGTATCGTCTAAGTAATCCTACAAATTCTTCCGCATCACGCTCTAAATCGGCCGTGGCGATAAAAATATCGTATCCCCAATATTCTCTTTGATACTGCATTCGGCGCAACATACTGGCTTGTAGCCCAGTAAATACTTGCTTGTTATTGATTGTAATAGAGCGAGAATCCAACACTTGTTCTTGGAATAAGGTTTCTTGTTGCGTTTCCATTGCACCTAAATACAGCAAACTTCTCTGTTCTAATAACAAGTGTGAGATGAGTCTAGGGCAGGTACTTTGTATAAAAGGCACCGGATCGTTAAGGCGAATCCCAATCCAAGGCAGATTGGCAGCAGTGCTAGGGTTGTGGCTTTGGCAGAGTCCAACCGCTGCAACATTGGGCCATTGCACCACCCAACCGCCTTTGTAAGTGTGTTGCTGAAAATGACTGTCGGTTAAGGTGTAACGAATTATTCCGCGTAAGTAGATTTGTTGAATAGTCACATAGAGCACTACGCCAATGAATATAATTCCTAACTTACCTTGTAGGGTGTGAGCGTAATAGGTAACGCCCAGAGTGAGCCCTATCGCACACACTGTGAGCAAACGCTGTCCGCTTTTTCCAAGAATGATTTTTTGGTTTGTCAGTTGCAATGAGGACATGCGTACCTACTTAAATAATAGTGTTAAGTAGCGGTAAGCAAAGACGCTATATAGCGTGAATACCTTAAACTACATTTAAAACAATGACTTGTAATAGTGTTGGTGATTAAAATCAGCCACTACACCTGATTAATCGATATATCTACCTTATGTGTTCTCGTATGAAAACACTGTAATTGTTAATTAAATAAGATCGAATAGCACACACATTTAACAAATATTTAGCAATTATATTGCGTTTGTTCCATATTTAATTGATTTTATAGTCAATTATGACCACGCAAGGAGCAAATAAGATGGTAGTTAAATCAAAATGGGGCAAGGCGTGCGTACGCAGTTTAGCGGTACTTATCGGTGTAGCCAGTATCGCAACCGCTTCAGCAGCAGACAAAGTGTATCGATTAAAACTTGCTGAAACTTGGGGACCAAACTTTCCTATTTTCGGTGATGCGACGAAAAATATGGCTGCAATGGCAGAAAAAATGTCGAACGGACGTTTAGTGATTCGCGTTGATTCGTCAAACAAGCATAAAGCGCCTTTTGGCGTGTTCGATATGGTTAAGTCTGGTCAGTATGATATGGGACACTCAGCATCTTATTACTGGAAGGGCAAAGTGCCTAACACCCTGTATTTTACCACTATGCCGTTTGGCATGACGGCGGAAGAGCAATACGCTTGGTTCTACCATGGTGGTGGCATGGAATTGATGGAGCAAGTCTACGCGCCACATAATATGTTGTCCTTCCCTGGTGGTAATACTGATGTACAAATGGGCGGCTGGTTCCAAAAAGAAATCAACAGCGTTGAGGATCTTAAAGGTCTGAAAATGCGTATCCCAGGTTTTGCGGGTGAAGTGTTAGCTGAGCTAGGTGCAAAACCGACCAATATTGCACCGGGTGAGCTTTACACCGCATTGGAAAGAAAAACCATTGATGCATTGGAGTGGGTAGGGCCATCGTTAGATTTACGTATGGGATTCCATAAAATTGCACCTTACTACTATACCGGTTGGCATGAGCCTGCAACCGAACTTCAGTTTATGGTCAATAAACGCGTTTGGGACAAACTACCTGCTGATCTTCAAGAAATTCTACGTGTGGCTATGCGAACTGCCGCTTACGACATGTACATTCAATCTACCCATGAAAGTGGTAAAAACTGGGCAAGTATTCGAACTGAGTACCCAGATGTTCAAGTTAAAAACTTCCCGCCTGAAGTCATGACTGAGCTTCGTAAGGTTAACGATCGCTTGTTAGCAGAACACGCTTCAGAAAACGAAATGGCAAAGAAAATTCAAATGTCACAAGCGCAGTACTTAGAGCAAACTCGCTCTTGGACTGATATTTCAAAACGTGCGTACCTAAATAGTTCGACCGCACAATAAAGTGAGTAAATTGTTCGCTCTATAATACCTATCGTATTGAGTAACGAGTGTTATAGAGCGGCATTTAATGTAAAAGTTTCAGCTGACAGGGAGGTCAATTGCTGACTGTATTAGAAGGGATTTGTAACAGAATAAGCAACGCACTAGGGCATATTACTAGTGTGTTGTTTCTGCTTTTGGTGGCAAACGTTGTTTATGATGTGGTGATGCGTTACGTGTTTAATGACGTTTCGATTGCCTTTCAAGAACTGGAATGGCACCTGTTCTCAGCAGTATTCTTACTTGGCGTACCCTACGCAATTAAAACGGGTGGACACGTTCGTGTCGACATTTTCTACGAGCGTTTTTCACCGAAAACTCAAGCTATCATAGATATTTTTGGCATCTTAGTCTGGTTGTTCCCATTTAGCCTATTAGTGGCGTGGTATGGCATCGACTTTGCGTACCAAGCTTACGATATTGGCGAAACCTCGGGCGATCCCGGCGGTCTGCCGTATCGTTGGGTGATAAAAGCCGTGATACCGATTTCATTCTCATTTATCGCCATTAGTGGCTTAGGTTTGCTGTGCAAATCACTCAATCAATTAGTTAATTCAGATTCAATCAATAAGGAAGAAGCATGATAGGGATTATTATGTTTGCGGTCGCTTTATTTGCGCTGTTGCTCGGCTTTCCGGTGGCCTTTACCTTTGGCGGTATCGCATTGATATTTGGCGTGTGGTCTGAAGGTTGGGATATGTTCGCCTTTATGCCGTATCGCATTGAATCTATTATGCAAAACACCGTATTAATGGCAGTGCCACTGTTTATCTTCATGGGACTGGTTTTACAAAAAACCCGTTTGGCGGAGCAATTATTAGAAGCCATGGGGCGTTTATTTGGCAGTATGCGTGGTGGTATTGCTATATCCACGTTGCTGGTGGGAGCGCTACTTGCGGCATCGACAGGGGTTGTGGGCGCGTCAGTAGTGGCAATGGGGCTCATCTCATTACCGGTCATGCTAAAGTATAATTACGATAAAAAATTAGCGTGTGGCACCATTTGCGCCTCTGGCACCTTGGGGCAAATTATTCCTCCTTCTATTGTCTTGATCTTATTAGGGGACGTACTTGGTGTGCCCGTTGGTGACCTTTTTCAGGCTGCTGTTTGGCCGGGTTTAGTGTTGGTTATTGCCTATGTTTTATATATCGCTATCTATGCGCACTTAAAGCCTGAAGCGGCGCAGCCTATCCCTAAACTTGATGATCAAAGCCGCAAACAAGAGATTATCACCGCACTCAAGGCTATCATCCCGCCATTGGCGTTAATTATTGTGGTGTTAGGCTCTATTTTTGCAGGCATAGCGACGCCTACCGAGTCTGCAGCCTTAGGTGGTGCGGGCGCGATTGTTCTGGCCATGTTGTATCGCCAATTTAGTTGGAAGCTTTTGTATGAGTCGTCAAAAGAGACCATAAAAGTTACCGCGATGGTGTTCGCTATTTTACTTGGCGCTACTGCCTTTTCGATGGCATTTACCTACACAGGCGGTGACTATCTAGTGGAAGAGTGGCTACTGGCACTTCCGGGTGAAAAGTGGGGCTTCTTGTTCCTAGTGATGTTGGTGATTTTGATTCTTGGCTTCTTTATCGATTTTGTTGAGATCTGTTTTATCATCGTGCCTATGATTGCTCCGGTAGCGGAACTGCTTGGCATTAATATGGTGTGGTTTGCCATTTTAGTGGCAATGAATCTACAAACCTCCTTTTTGACACCGCCTTTTGGCTTCAGTCTGTTTTATCTCAAAGGGGTCGCACCAAAAGAGGTGACCACCAGAGATATTTATTCAGGTGTGATGCCCTTTATTGGGATACAAATAGTGGTGCTTGCCACATTATTGCTATTCCCAGGGTTGTACGGATTATCCATGTAACTTAATTTCTTGATATGCCTGAATTAATTATTTAGATACGTTATAATTGAAAGTTAATTACATGAAGTAATTGTGTTTGGTACGCTTTTTGTACCTAAAAGGAGGTCAAATGACCAAGGGTATTGATAAATACAGTATAGATAGTACTGATTATCAAATTGGACAAGATAATGTCCAAAAGTGGGGGTTTGATGTACATAATGCGGTATTTTCCATTAGTGCAGGACTAACTATTCTTTTTCTTCTTGCTATGGTATTCCTCGACCCAGAGACTGCAAAGTCGGCGCTCGACGGATTAAAATGGCAGATAATTCATTCTTTTGATGCGTTATTCATTTGGGCCGGTAACATTTTTGTTATCTTTTGCTTAGCTCTTATTGTTTCGCCGTACGGTAAAATCCGTTTAGGTGGTAAAGAAGCGAAAGCTGAATACTCAATGATGTCATGGATAGCAATGCTATTTGCTGCAGGCATGGGTATTGGTCTAATGTTCTGGAGTGTGGCTGAGCCTGTCGCTTATTACACTGGCTGGTATGAAACGCCATTGAATGTTGTCGCGAATACACCAGAAGCCGCTAAGCTTGCATTAGGCGCAACTATGTACCACTGGGGATTACACCCGTGGGCAATCTATGCTGTAGTTGCACTATCATTAGCTTTCTTTACCTACAACAAAGGTTTACCGCTGTCGATTCGTTCTATCTTTTACCCTATTTTAGGGGATAGAGCATGGGGTTGGCCGGGTCACATTGTTGATATTCTAGCGGTATTGGCTACGTTGTTTGGCCTTGCAACTTCGCTTGGTCTAGGTGCGCAACAAGCCGCTAGTGGTATTCACCACGTATTTGGGCTTGATGCAGGGCTAGGATTGCAAATTGCGGTAATCAGTTTTGTTACCTTGCTGGCGATAATTTCGGTGATACGTGGTATCGATGGTGGTGTTAAAGTCATCTCTAACATCAATATGATCATCGCCTTTATCCTATTAGTATTTGTAATGTTGATTGGCTATCACGTAACCTTTAGCAGTATTTCGACTACTTTCCTTTCTTATGTAGAACATATTATCCCATTGAGTAACCCGCACGGTCGTTCAGACGAAGCGTGGTTCCAAGGTTGGACTGTATTCTACTGGGCATGGTGGATTTCATGGTCCCCATTCGTAGGTATGTTTATCGCTCGCGTATCTAAAGGTCGTACTGTTCGTGAATTTATGACAGCAGTATTGATTGTACCGACAACCGTAACGCTTATTTGGATGTCTACTTTTGGTGGCTTGGCGATTGATCAAGTGATCAACAATGTTGGTATCTTAGGTAGCAAAGGTCTAACCGACGTTTCTTTAGCCATGTTCGAAATGTTTGATGCAATGCCAATGGCGAATGTACTGTCTGTTATTGGTATTATATTGGTTATGGTGTTCTTCGTAACGTCTTCAGATTCAGGTTCATTGGTTATCGACAGCATTACCGCTGGTGGTAAAGTGGATGCTCCTGTGCCACAACGTGTGTTCTGGGCGTTTATGGAAGGTGCTATCGCGGTTGCTATGCTTTGGGTTGGTGGTTCACAAGCCGTTCAAGCGTTGCAAGCAGGTGCGATTTCGACCGCGTTGCCGTTTACTTTCATCTTACTTGCCATGTGTGTGAGTTTGTTGATGGGTATGGCAACAGAAGAGCGTTAAGCCGAAATACAAATAGAATAATTACAAAGGACCTGAATTTTCAGGTCCTTTTTCGTTTTAATACCAATCACACTAAGTAAGTGCTCAGAACTAGCGCAGGAAAAATGCTCGAGAACAAGGCAGAATTTTTCGATAAGTAGTTATTCTACAATCAAAAATTCTAACGCCGTTATCGAGCATTTTAACAAGCTAGAATGATCAGTTATTTAGTACGATTGGTATAACTCCATCGTAGTAAATTGTCAGCGGTGACTGGCTACGATTGACTTTACAAAGGAGCCATTATGAGCTTGACCAGTATGACGTTTTTTGAACGTTTTGAATCAGACATTCTTGCCGGCAAGAAAACCATTACTATCCGCGATGAGAATGAGTGCGACTTTGCGCCAAACTCTATCGTTGAGGTTGCCACTTATGAAGATAACCGCTGGTTTTGCCAGTTGCGTATTATCTCAGTAACGCCCGTGTTATTTGATGAACTGACCGATTTTCATGCCAGCCAAGAGAATATGACGTTGCCTGAATTAAAATCGGTGATTGCGGATATCTACCCTAATATTAATAAGTTGTTTGTTATCACTTATCAAAAAGTAGGGTAGGTTTAGTAGTGTCAACTCTGCTAAATAGACGTATTAATTACAGCCATAAACTTTCGATGGGATCATCAGAGTTGAAGTGATGTGCGACTTGAGCCTGCAATAATTCTGCGGTGGCGATGGCATCAACTAACGCATCGTGTGGTGTGTAGGTAGGTAAGTTGTAACGCTTACGACTCGCACCTAACCTCACTGAACCGGGGCGGTTTCCTTTAAGGCGGTTGATAAACCCTGCTGAGAGTTGCTGCTGAATGTTCCATTCAATTTGTAAGGTATCCACCACCGGAAATTCAATACCTTCATTAAGACGGCGTCGTAAAATGCTGTCTAAGAAATCACGCTCAATTTGGCGATAGTGAACCACACAAATTTTGCCCGCAATAGCTTCGAGTATTTCAGGTAGCACGGCCATAAAGTCAGGTGCATATTGCAGTTCTGAGTGGGTGATACCATGAATGACCACAGAGTCAGCATTGAGCGCTTTCTGCGGTTTAATCAACCATTGCTGACTTTGCTTTAAGTAAATACGATTTAAATCAAAGGGTACGAGACCGACCGAGATGATCTCGTCTTTTGAGGAATCTAGACCGGTAGTTTCAAAATCAAGAGCAAGAAACGGCACCTCTTTAAGTGGGGTTTCTTTAGCGATAGTCCCCACAGAATAAAAGCTTTTCAGATGGCCATGATTGCTTTGCGCAAGCAAGCTTTCAAAGTGAGATTGCCAGTCATCGACGGGTTGGAATATCTTTTTAATAGGTTTGTTTTTTTTGAACATAGGCTTATTTTATTGAAGTACCTTGATAGCGAAATTTCAAAAAGTTCTGCGCATTGCTGAGAATTTGAAAAGCATTTTTTAGGTTGCGTCGTTCAAAATCGGATAAGTTTTCAGGTTCAATATTATTGTCCGGCTCACGTTCTTCATTAATATCAATCGCTTGGTGGCGGATGCGCACCAAAGAGATAAACTCTAATGCATCTTTAAGATCTTGCGCGCGGCCTCGTGGCAAAATGCCGGAATCGAGAATATCATCCAAACGTTCAAAAGAGTTTTTTTGAGTCGAACCCACGGCCAGTGCATGCACTCGAATCAGATCGGCTAGTGGCGCTGTGCCACGTCGTTTTAAGTTAATCGAGTTTTTATGGTTGCCGTCTTTTTCCATTACAAAGCTTTTAAAGAAGCCTAATGGCGGTGTGCGATTTAGCGCATTACGCGCCAAGCAATACAAAAACTTAGAGTTATTTTTTGCACGTTCAGTAATAAAGCGATTGAGTTTATCGGCCCATTTGAGTTGACCATGCACACCCACAAGATCAAAAAATATGGATGCGTTAAGTAGCGCTTTTGCGTTTGGATTATCTATCCAATCGGCAAAACATTCCTCCCATTCGGTTTGGGTCATGCGCCAAATAGGGTTGGTCGCCATGATGTCTCCAGTACAATATGGATAACCACATTGATCTAGACCATCGCTGACTATGCTTGCCAATTTGGCAAAGTACTCATCATGTTTTTCTTTATCAAAACTGTTAGACAAAATGATGGCGTTGTCTTGGTCGGTAACAATCAATTGCTCATCACGTGCCATTGAGCCTAAGGCTAAGAAACAATATGGCACAGGCGAGGGGCCTAACTCTTCTTCCGCCAGCTCGATGATGCGTTGTTTGAAACTCATGGCGATAATCGCCATTGCGCTACCGACCATATGTGAGTTGGCGTCTTCGTTGACCAATCTTACAAAACTGTCACTCACTTGCTCAGATAAAGTGACCAAGTCGGCTACCGTGTTTTGTTGGAAAATAGAACTGACCAGCAGTAATGAGTTTTGCGATTCGTAACGCACAATATCACTGGCTTCAATAACCCCAATTGGGGTGTTCTTTTTAACGATAGGTAAATGGTGAACATTGAATCTTTGCATGGTCAGCATGGCTTCATAAATATAAGCGTTGCTGTCTAAAGAGATCACGTCTTGAGTCATCACCGACTTGATGGTGTCATCGGGTGATACGCCTTGTGCAATCACGCGAGTACACAAATCACGATCAGTCAAAATGCCACGCAAACGGTCGCGACTGTCAGTTTGTTCATCATCAACCACCAATAAACACGAGGTATTTTCATCGTCCATCAAGATAGCCGCATCTCTAATAGATGCCCCTTCCTTGATAGTAGAAGCGGGGTGATTGATCAATGAGGTGACTTTTGCGGTAGTCAGATCGTTATCATCATTGTTGGCAATGGCGCGGCGTAGTCGCTTTCCGTCATCTAGCGCAACAAAGTCGGCAAAGGAGTCAAAGTTGTCGTACAGGCTCTGAAATGTATCTGAAGGGATGCAGTACAATAAGCAGTCTTCAATTGCAGTGGCGGGAAACAACACCTTACCGTTACTCAATAACGCCATTTGCCCGAAGATGGCACCTTCATCAAGTCGGTTGTACAGCGAACCATTACGTTTGGAAATCTCTACAACGCCGCTACGCACAACAAAAAAATCAGAAATAGCCTCACCCAGAGAAACCACCAGTTCGCCTTTGCGAATGTAGGAGATTTCAGTGGTGAGTGCGATTTGATTTAACGTTTCATCGGGTAAATCATTAAACGGAGGGTATTGCGCTAGAAACTGTTTAATTTCAAATAGTTCAACTTCCATGATATGCCTTAAATATCGTGATTCTATGCTGAGTTCATCATAGAACGAAAACCTGAATATCCATAGTTTAGTTTGATGATAGTTCGCATCGAAAAGGGAATAATCAGCTGTATTGGTGTTATTTTGCGCATATTTACAGTGTAGCGCAGATTAAAGGTGTAAATTGTTTAATAATGAGCGCTAAACACCGTATCGAGTATGGTTTGACTTACATTTATCAATTCTGTAAATATGGATGCAAATCAGGCAATGCTTCATCGAAGAAGTTAAATACGAAGTGGCATAGTTATCTTTCAGAGAGGAAGTTTTAGTGCAAGGATTCAGGATTAGCACAGATAACGATGAGCTAGACTTCAATGTTATCTATCATTTTATTTCAGAGAGTTATTGGGCGAAAGATATGCCTAAACATACGCTTTTAAAAGCACTCTCTAATTCATTTTGCTTTGGCTTATTCGAAAATAGCGGTGTTCAAGTTGGCTTTGCTCGCTTAATCACAGATAAAGCAACGTTTGCCTACCTCGCTGATGTATTTGTCTTGGAGTCTCACCGAGGGCAAGGCTTGAGTAAATGGTTGCTGCAAACCATCTTAGAACATCCTGATTTACAAGGGCTAAGACGTATCATGCTAGCGACAAAAGATGCTCATAGCTTGTATTCCCAATACGGATTTGAAGAGATCGAAAATCCAGAAATGCTAATGCAAATTTGGCACCCTGATGTGTATCGTATTTCAGCAAGTTAGCATTCAAGTAGGGAGTATGTTCATCAGTACTTAACTGCGCTTTACATTACAGGAGAAAATAACATGGAGTTAGTTGTACCATCTCTGGAATATCAGTCCGCTTTTGCGCAGTTCTACGCCGATTTTGCTAAACATGACGTTGAAAATGCTGAATATTATCTTGAAGGGAAAGTTGATTTTCCAAGATACATTAAGCGAATCAGTGATGAAGCGGCTGGTTTAAATCTGCGTGATGGCTATGTGCCTTGTAGTCACTTTTGGTTGGTCAATGCAGAGAAGTCTATCCTTGGCGCTATTCGCGTGCGCCATAATATCAACAATGAATTTCTTTCCATAGAAGCGGGTCATATTGGTTATGACATCGCGCCGTCTCATCGTGCAAAAGGTAAAGGCAAGCTGATGCTTAAACTGGCTTTAACAAAAGTGGCTGAGTTAGGCATCGACAGAGTTTTGGTCACCGCAGATGAAGATAACTTAGCATCAAGAGCTGTTATCGAAGCTAACGGTGGTGAATTCGAGAACGTTGTTATGGGTAAGGTTTTTCCCAATCCTTTAGCAAGGTATTGGATTAACTGTCACTTTCAAGAACGATACTGTATATAAAAAGAAAACCACAATACATTGATAATATTGTGGTTTTCTTGAATTTTAACTGATGCTTTTAAGCAATAGGCTTACAGTACCGCTGCAATACCTTTGCACAAAGGCAACATGTTGTTTTTGGTCATGCCAGCTACGCTAATACGGCCAGAGCCAACAATGTAGATGCCAAATTCTTCTTTAAGGCGAGTCACTTGCTCTTTGTTTAGACCAGAGAAAGAGAACATGCCGTTTTGGCGCTCAATGAAGCTAAAGTCAGCAGTTACGCCTTGCGCTTTAAGAGTTTCTACAAACAAAGTGCGCATTTCATGGATGCGATCGCGCATCTCTTTGACTTCTTGTTCCCATTCTTGACGAAGCTCAGCGTTGTTAAGAATGTGAGTCACTACTGCCGCGCCGTGTGCCGGTGGGTTAGAGTAGATAGAACGAATAATGCCTTTCACTTGAGAAAATGCAGTCTGCGCCACTTCTGCGTTGTCCGCAACCAGCGTAAATGCACCGACACGTTCGTTGTACAAACCGAAGTTTTTAGAGAACGAGCTTGCTACTAGGATTTCGCTGTTACGCTCAGCAAATGCACGTAGACCTGCTGCATCTTCTTCCACGCCTTTTGCAAAACCTTGGTATGCAAAGTCAAACAGTGGGATCAGTTTTTTGTCTGCTGCAAGTTGCGCCAGTGTTTGCCACTCTTCAAATGTTGGGTCGATACCCGTTGGGTTATGACAACAGCCGTGAAGCAATACGATGTCACCTTCATTTGCTTGGCTAAGATCGGTTAGCATAGCGTCAAAGTCTTTCGCTTTTGTTTCCGCGTTGTAGTAACGGTATTCTGCGATTTCTAGACCAGCTGCGGTAAACACACCTTTGTGGTTTGCCCATGTTGGGTTGCTGATCCAAATTTTAGCGCCGCCTAAATGACGTTTAATGAATTCACCGGCTACACGTAGCGCACCAGTACCGCCAGGAGCTTGCGCTGTTTTAGCGCGCTTGTCTGAAACGATAGTGCTGTTCTCACCGAATAGAAGTTTTTGTACTGCTAGACCGTATTCAGCAGTACCTTCAATAGTTAGGTATGACTTCGTTTTCTCAGTGTCTAAAATAGCTTGTTCTGCTTTCTTTACAGTTGCCAGAACAGGGGTTGAACCTTGTTCATTTTTGTAAATGCCAGCACCAAGGTTAATTTTGGTTTCGCGTGTGTCTTTTTTAAATTCTTCAGTTAAGCCAAGAATAGGGTCGGCAGGAGCAGCAACTACTTTTTCAAACATGAGAATCGTCCGTGTTTAGTGAATTAATGAAAAGCGATAGACTTTATTTATACCTTTAGAGAATCGCCAAAACAATAGATTTGTAATTAATTTTGAAGTCGAAAGCGTTTCACCTGTTCAACATCAATTATTTTTCAATAGGCTCAAAAAAACCGCCGAAAGGGCGGTTTAATATAAAAGCTTCTAATTAGAAGTTTGCGCTACGTGGTGTACGTGGGAATGGAATCACGTCACGTACGTTACCCATGCCAGTTACGTAAGAGACTAGGCGTTCAAAACCTAGACCGAAACCTGCGTGAGGCACTGTGCCGTAGCGACGTAAATCGCGGTACCAGCTCATGTGTTCTGGGTCGATACCCATCGCAATCATGCGCTCGTCTAATACGTCTAAACGTTCTTCACGTTGGGCGCCACCGATGATTTCACCGATACCCGGAGCAAGAACGTCCATTGCCGCTACTGTTTTACCGTCATCATTTAAGCGCATGTAGAAGGCTTTAATGTCTTTAGGGTAGTTTTTCACGATAACAGGTGCTTTGAAGTGTTCTTCTGCAAGGTAGCGTTCGTGTTCAGAAGACATATCGATGCCCCATTCAACAGCGAACTCAAACTCACGACCAGAATCTTGAAGGATTTGAATCGCGTCTGTGTAATCTACTTGGGCAAAATCAGCGTCAACAAATTGCTCTAAACGAGTAATCGCTTGTTTGTCGATACGTTGGGCAAAGAACTCAAGATCGTCACGACGCTCTTCAAGAACCGCTTTAAATACGTATTTCAGCATGTCTTCAGCCAGTTTTGCCGCGTCATCTAGATCAGCGAATGCAATCTCAGGCTCAACCATCCAGAATTCCGCTAGGTGGCGACTGGTGTTTGAGTTTTCAGCGCGGAACGTCGGGCCGAAAGTGTACACTTTGCTCAGTGCGCAAGCGTAAGCTTCTGCGTTTAGCTGACCAGATACGGTAAGGAAGGTTTCTTTACCGAAGAAATCTTCGTTGTAGTCCACATTGCCTTGCTCTGTGCGAGGTAGGTTTTCAAGATCCAGCGTTGAAACGCGGAACATTTCACCTGCACCTTCTGCATCAGATGCCGTAATTAACGGCGCTGAAGTCCAGAAGAAACCTTGCTCGTGGTAGAAGCGATGAATAGCTTGAGACAAGCAGTTACGAACGCGCGCTACTGCACCAATTACGTTAGTGCGAGGGCGAAGGTGTGCAACTTCACGAAGGTACTCAATTGAGTGACGAGTCTTAGCCATAGGGTAAGTGTCTGCGTCTTCAACCCAACCAACCACTTGTACAGCAGTGGCAGCAAGTTCAAAGTCTTGACCTTTTGCCGGAGATTCAACGATGGTACCCGTCACTTCAACAGAACAACCTGTAGTCAGTTTAAGGACTTCATCATTGTAATTATTAAGACTATTTGGGACCACGGCCTGAATCGGGTCGAAACAAGAGCCGTCATAGATGGCGAGAAAAGAGATCCCAGCTTTGGAATCGCGACGTGAACGGATCCAGCCTCGAACAGTGACTTCACTGTTTACTGCTAGCTTGCCGCTAAGAACGTCTGTTACAGGCGCGTAAGTCATTTGGTATTACTCTCCAATAGATGCTATTGAGAAAAAGATAAGAAATAGAACCTATCAGTTTACATTCCAATAAATTTGCATCAAGTAAAGAGTGACAATTTATAACGGATTTTTTTTTAAGCGCTGTTTATTCCACCAAACGGAGCCAGTTGTCTTTGCATTGCATCAATTATTTGTGCGGTTACGCCCCAAATAAAGTGTTTTTGATAGGGCATGGCAAACACTTTGTGAGTAACGGTTTTTAATTGGAAATGAAAATTAACCAAGTTGATGGGTGAAAAAAGAAAATCAGCAGGGACTTCAAACACCTCTGCCACTTCATTGGCATCAATTTTAGGCTGATAGCTTGAGTCTATCCACGCAAGATAGGGGGTGACGGCAAATTGGCTTATGGTGGGCAGTGAGGGAAGCGTGCCGATGATCTCAATCATGTGACTGGGAATGCCCACCTCTTCAGTGGTTTCTCGCACCGCGGTATTAAGTAGCAACTTATCGCTGCTTTCATATTTACCGCCGGGAAAACTAACCTGTCCCGGATGGTGTTTAAGGTGCGCAGCTCGCTTGGTAAACACAACGTGCAGGCCGTTTCTTCGCTCAACTAAGCCAATTAACACCGCCGCAGGGCGCAGCACGTCTTGGCTAAAATGCGCAAGACGTTGCAAACTAAAAGCGTCGTAATCACTGGGCGTTGTAAAATTAAATTGTTGTAAAAACTCGGCTTTAGTCATTGCTGGCTCTGTGGCTTTATTGGGCTAAGGTTATTCTAATATTGGCAGAATTTTACTGAGCTTATGTAAAGTTTCTTCATATTCTAAGGTGCATTCACTGTCCGCGACCAATCCGCCACCTGCCCAAGCGTAGATATTCTGCGCTTCGGTGATCAGAGTTCGGATAGTAATGCTGGTATCCATTTTGCCACAACGACTGATGTAACCGATACTACCGCAATACACACTGCGACGATGTGGCTCTAGCTCTTCGATGATTTGCATCGCGCGCACTTTAGGCGCGCCAGTGATAGATCCGCCGGGGAAACAAGCGCGAAGCAGATCGTATTCATCGTATTGCCTATCAAGCTCTCCTGTAACAGTGCTGACCAAGTGATGCACCGCAGGAAAGCTCTCTATCTCAAATAAATGAGGCACTTGCACACTGCCTGGCGCAGATACTTTACCGATATCGTTACGCAGCAGGTCAACAATCATTAAGTTTTCGGCCTGATCTTTTTGTGCATTTCTTAACTCATCAATTTGACGTTGATCTTCGATAGGGTCGTTAAATCGTGGGCGAGTGCCTTTTATTGGCTTAGTTTCTACTTGCTGGTCGTGACATAAAATAAAGCGCTCAGGAGAAATGCTCAATATGGCATTGTGAGGCAAGCGGATGAAGGCCGAAAAAGGAGCTTGATTTTCATTTTCTAAGGTTTTGTATGCCTGCCATTCACTGCCCACATACGATGCACAAAAACGCTGAGCCAAGTTAATTTGATAACAGTCACCAGAGAGTAGGTAGTCTTGAACCGTCTCAAAACGGGTTTGATACTCTGTTGGTGTCATGTTGGCTTGCCAAGGACTGCACAATTGAAAATGAGGAAGCCCCGCGTTTGGGTTGCTTTGGCATTGTGGGTGATTCATTTGCGCTTGTGAGGTGCCTACCCAAACCGCACGTTTAAGCTTGTGATCGACAATCCAAGCTTGGTCATACAGACCTACAGCCATGTCGGGGGCGTTTAAGTCATGCTGTGCAATGCTCGCAATCTCTTCAACCTGACGTCCAAGGTCATAACTAAAATAGCCTAGCCACCCTCCAATAAATGGCAGTTGTGTGGGGTTGTCTATATACCCAAGATGTTGCTTAGCTAATGTACGTAATAGCTCGAAGGGATCGCCTGCGATATGAGAAACTGTGCCTTGATGAGTGACAATGTTATCTTTATTGAAAGTCTCTACCGTTAAAATAGGTGAGTGCACCAATATGTCGTAACGACTGTTGGGGTGATTGTCAGAAGCGGAGCGCAGTAACATCGCATAAGGTTGCTGCTCAACATCCTCAAAGAGGGTGACAGCAAGATTTTTATGGTAAACGAGTGCTTGAGTTTCTATTTTTAAATCAGACATCTATCAAATTGCTTGAAATGTGATGACACCGTAAAGGTGAATGTGGTTTGATAATCCGCTCAAGAGTATCATAGATTTATCTCAAGTTCAGAATGTACATAAAGTCTATGCTTTGTATGTGCATGAAATGGAATCCGACTGACCTAAAAAGGGGCTCGACGAATGACGATAATTCGTAAGCAAGATCTTATCAGCAGCGTGGCTGATGCACTTCAATACATATCTTATTATCACCCGCTTGATTTTGTGCAAGCGTTAGAAAAAGCTTATCACGCCGAGCAAAGCACGGCGGCTAAAGATGCCATTGCGCAAATATTGATAAACTCAAGACTCTCCGCTGAAGGTCATCGACCTATCTGCCAAGACACGGGCATTGTGACCTGTTTTGTCAATATTGGTATGCAAGTGCAGTGGGAAGACACGAGCGTGACGGTGCAAGAGATGGTTGATGAGGGCGTAAGGCAGGCATACACCAATCCTGATAACCCTTTACGCGCGTCTATTTTGCTCGATCCTGCCGGTAAGCGCATCAACAGTAAAGACAACACCCCTGCAGTTGTGCACATCAACATGGTAGCTGGTGATAAAGTCGAAGTGCAAATTGCGGCTAAAGGCGGCGGCTCTGAAAACAAAACCAAAATGGTGATGTTAAATCCATCCGATGATGTCGCAGAATGGGTGGAAAAAACCTTACCTTTGATGGGCGCAGGTTGGTGTCCACCGGGCATGCTCGGTATAGGCATTGGCGGCACCGCAGAAAAAGCGGCAGTGCTGGCGAAAGAATCGCTAATGGATCCGGTCGACATTCATGAACTAATGGAGCGCGGTGCCACCACAACCGAAGAGAAAATGCGCCTTGATATCTTCGAGCGTGCTAATAAAACGGGCATTGGCGCGCAAGGTCTGGGCGGGTTAACCACTGTAGTAGACGTTAAAATCAAAACCGCACCGACGCATGCCGCTTCTAAGCCAGTATGTATGATCCCAAACTGCGCCGCCACTCGTCATGTGCATTTCACGCTTGATGGCACAGGCCCGGCTACATTGACGCCACCAAAACTTGAAGATTGGCCTGATATTTCTTGGGATGCAGGTGATAAAGCACGCCGCGTGAACCTTGATAGCGTCACTCAGCAAGAGATTGAGTCGTGGAAGACAGGTGAAACTTTACTGTTGTCTGGCAAAATGCTCACCGGTCGTGATGCGGCCCACAAGCGTATTCAGCAATTATTGGAAAGCGGTGAAGGGCTTCCTGAAGGTGTTGATTTTAAGGGTAAGTTTATCTATTACGTTGGCCCTGTGGACGCAGTTGGTGATGAAGCGGTAGGGCCTGCTGGACCGACAACTTCAACCCGCATGGATAAATTTACCGATATGATGCTCTCTAAAACCGGCATTGCAGGCATGATTGGTAAAGCTGAGCGCGGCGCGCAAACCGTTGAGCTTATCAAACAGAACAAAGCCGTGTATTTGATGGCAGTGGGCGGAGCGGCGTATCTAGTATCTAAAGCAATCAAGAGCGCTAAGGTCATTGCTTTTGAAGAACTGGGTATGGAAGCCATTTACGAGTTTGATGTTGAAGATATGCCCGTTACAGTGGCGGTGGATTCAACAGGCGAAAATGCGCACCAGACTGGGCCAGATACTTGGAAAGTAAAAATAGCGGAAATGGAATAGCGCTATTTATGATAGAAACGCCCTGATGACGGGCGCGAGAGGGCGCAATCAAAGATTGCGCTTTTTTTCGAAATTTCAGCTAGATAGCTGATACACTTACATGTGTGCTTTTAATTACAGGGGATGTTATGCCACGTTTTGTCCAAATTTTACAAATGATTGTTGCCGTCGTGATCGGTGGCTTTCTTTGTTATGACCTTATCCTTAACGGAATCGCCATCTTTCATGAGAAATACATTACGATTACGATCGTGATGACTTTGCTGCTTGAATTGGCCTTGTTTGTTATCTATAAGCTCATTGCCGATGATTAAATCTTGTTAATGTTGCGTTCTAATGCTGGATATTTTGAGAACAATTCAATATCTTGAGGCAAGGAGCGTGATATGAACAGATTAACAAACGAAGCAAAACAACTACTTAATAGAGGGCTGGATGCACACCTAAGAATTGGTGTCACCGGCCTTTCTCGTGCAGGAAAGACCGCATTTATCACATCCTTTGTCGATCAGCTTCTGCATACCTCGACTCATGATAACTTACCCTTACTTGCCGCTCAGCGTGATGGTCGCTTGTTAGGCGCAAGACGTGTCCCGCAAAAGAATCTGCTCACTCCTAGATTTAATCTTGATGGCTCTTACGAGTCGCTCAAACTTGATCCGCCCACTTGGCCAACGCCAACCCGAGATGTCAGCGAAATACGCATTGCCATTAAGTACAAACCGCAGAATAAAGCGCGTAAGTTGGTGAGCCGTACAGCCACTTTATACCTTGATTTAGTGGACTATCCAGGGGAGTGGTTGCTCGATTTACCTATGCTTGAGATGGATTTTGCCACTTGGTCAGAGCAGCAATTAAAACGTTTGCAACAGATTGACCTTCCAGAAGTGCAATCGTGGCTAGAGCGTACTCAGCACCTTGATATCGAGCATTTGACGGACGACAAAATGATCAATGCGGTATCTATCGAATTCACGCAATTATTGCTGAGCTTAAAAGCGCAAGGTTATCAGTTGATTCAACCGGGGCGATTCGTGTTGCCCGGCGAGCTTGCGGATGCGCCCGTGTTATTGTTTTTCCCGTATTTAAGTAAAGTGCATTCAGAAAAAGCAAAGACAGCAAAAGAAAAGCCTATAAAAGGCGGCGCGTTAGATTTACTCATCAATCGCTATAAAGAATATCAGCAACAGGTGATTCGCCCTTTCTATAAACAGTATTTTGCCTCCTTTGATAGGCAAATTTTGCTGGTGGATGTGTTATCACCGCTAAATCAAGGTGAACATGCTTTTAGTGACATGCAGGTAGCACTGACCGAAATCATGAAAAGCTTTAGCTATGGTAAAAATAGCCTGATGCGCCGTTTGTTTTTGCCGCGTACCGATAAATTGCTGTTTGCGGCAACCAAAGCCGATCATATCACTCCTGATCAACATGCTAACTTGAGCTTGTTGCTGCGCCATTTAGTTCAGCCCATTTGGCAACACGTGTCTTTTGAAAGTGTGGCGATGGAGTGCATTCCTTTTGCCTCTATACAATCGACACAAACGGGATTTGTTGAGCATAAATCGCACACTACGCCAGTGATTCACGGCACGAGTATGCAGGGTGAAGAGCTTACTGTTTATCCCGGAGAAGTGCCTGCTACACTGCCAAAAGCTGAGTTTTGGGATAAACAGGGGTTTGATTTTGTAAGTTTTAGACCGCAAAACTACGTTGAGTCTCAGCCGTTGCCACACATAGGTATGGGTAAGGTGATTCAGTTTTTGCTTGGCGATAAATTAAGGTGATAGTGTGAGTGAATATAAACCCAAGCAGGTCTTTGCTAGCCAAGCTAAGCAACACGCAGCCAAGCAAAATCCATCTGAGGATACACAAGACCAAGCTTCTAAATCAGAACCTCATCACTCAAAGTATTATGAGTCACAGCAAACAACAAATGCGTTTAAAGAAGCGGATGATGAGCCATTAAACGCGAAGCAAACTTTTGCCAGTCATGAGTTTATTCAAAGCGAACCTATGGTCGCTGAGCAAAATGAAGCCATTGAAGAGAAGGTCGTGACGTTATTTCGTCGCCGTAAAGTGCCACTAAAATGGAAGCTATTGTTTGCTACCTTAGGCGGGCTAAGCTTTTGGCAACTGTGCGAATCGTTTATTAGTGCCTTTCAATCCAATGATTTTCTGGCGCTGGCTTGGACTGCGTTATTGACCGGAGGCTGCATTATTGGCGCAGGCGTACTATTGCGCGAGCTGATAAAAATGCGTCGCTTGCGTCGTCAAGGTGACGCGCAGATGAAAGCGCAGCAGCTGTATGATGACAACGACTATGGCAAAGCCGCCGCATTTTGCGATTCTCTATCAAGTTCTTTGGCTGCTAAAGGAGTCGAAAACGTTGGGCTGGCGAAATGGTCACAGCATCGCAGTGAAAACCATTCAGATCGTGATATGTTGGATTTATACCAAGGTTATGTGCTGTCTTCAGTGGACGATAAAGTAAATAAAGCCATTGCTAAATACTCATCTGAGGCGGCAGTGATGGTTGCGGCAAGCCCCTTGGCCGCCGCCGATATGTTGTTAGTCGCTTGGCGCAATATCTCGTTAATTAACCGCATTGCCAAAGAGTATGGGGTTGAGCTTGGTTACTGGTCACGTATACAGCTATTACGGTTAACCTTAATCAATATGGCTGCCGCTGGTGGTAGTGAGCTTGCTATTGATGCAGGGATGGATCTGTTGTCCATGGATTTAACCGCCAAACTCTCTAGCCGAGTAGCGCAAGGAGTCGGTGTGGGCTTATTAACCGCGCGCCTTGGCATAAAAGCGGCGCAATTGATGCGTCCTATTCCATTTTCAAAAACCAATCAATTAAAATTACGCCACGTTCGCCATCAGGTCATGTTATCTGTTAAGCATCGTTTACAAAATTCTCGTGATGAAGATTAGAGTTAAGCCCTTATAAAGCCTGATATTGCTTGACTGTAGTACGCTTCTGCTAGACACTCATGTAAAGATTAATGAACACTTGAGAGTCAGACGTGCGCCTAGAAGTATTGTGTGAAGATCGCTTAGGGTTAACCCGCGAATTATTAGATATTCTTACCTCGCAAAACTTAGATTTACGAGGTATCGAAATTGATCCTATCGGCATTATTTATCTCAACTGCCCAGAGCTAGATTTTGAATCTTTCAGAAATTTGATGGCGCAAATCAGACGCATCGATGGGGTGTCTGATGTTCGTCGCATCGGGTTTATGCCAAGTGAAAGAAAGAACACGGAACTCACTGCGGTACTAGATAATCTCACAGAAGCGTTATTATCGGTCAGTCTTAATGGACAAATCGATATGGCTAACCAAAAGGCGCAGCAGTTATTTCATAACAGTGAGCTTCCAATACTGGGCACTTCTATCAGTCAAATCCTGCCGCAGTTTTCTTATCAAAGCTGGCTTGATGACAGCAGTGAAAGACAAAAACAAAATATCGTTATTGCTGGGATTGATTACCAAATGGAGATCATTCCGGTTCGATTGCAACAAAATAGTGACACTCTAGTCCACGCCAGTACGGTATTACAGTTAAGACAATCGCGTTACGAAGCAAGTAATTCGGACTCTGTTGCCGATCACGATCCGTTAGGCTTTGAGCACTTTGTTGGCACATCCAGTCGTCATAAAGCGCTAATTACTCAAGCTAAAAAGCTTTCTATGTTGGATCAGCCGTTATTGATAGAAGGCGATACGGGCACAGGCAAAGAGATGCTTGCGCGAGCCTGTCATGCTCGCTCTCACCGCTCAAACAACCCATTTATTGTATTAAGTTGCGCCTCTATGCCCGACGATGTGGCAGAGACAGAGTTATTTGGTCATGCCGATGGCGCGATAAATCAAGGCAAACCACACAAAGGTATTTTTGAAAATGCCGATGGTGGTACGGTCTTTTTAGATGAAATTGGCGAAATGTCTGCGCATTTACAAAGTAAACTGTTGCGATTTTTGCAAGATGGCACTTTTAGACGTGTCGGTGAAGATAAAGAAGTGAGCGTCAATGTGCGCGTTATCGCCTCAACTCGCCACACTTTAGAGCAGTTAATTGAGTCGGGCACATTCCGTCAAGATCTGTACTTTAGATTGAACGTGCTTAATTTGAAGATCCCGCCACTGCATGAAAGACCTTCAGATATTGCGCCGTTACTGGATATGTTATTGGTTAAGCACTGCTCGCAATTGGGTATTGAGAAGCCAAGCTGCTCAGCAAGCTTAATGGATGCGCTGGTTAGTTATCGTTGGCCGGGTAACTTCCGTGAGCTCGATAACACGGTTTTGCGCGCGTTAACTGAGCTAGACGGTGTGCAACTGTCGACCAAGCATTTTCACCTACCAACCTTGGATAACTTAAACACGACTGAAGCGAAACTGGACATGGACGGCTCATTGGATCAAATAATGAAACGTCACGAGTCGCAGGTATTAGATAAACTTTATCAAGCCTTCCCATCTAGCAGAAAGCTGGCGAAACGCTTAAATGTCTCTCATACGTCAATTGCCAATAAATTACGTGATTACGATATTGGTAAAAAATGAGTGTATGGATAAGTTTGCTAGATATGTGCTAGATAAATAGGTGAGACGATGTTTTTTACGTATAAACCGACGCTAATAGCCAAAGATCATTCATCGCAACGAGTCACCATACGTTCGGTTGGGGCAACGGATGCAAGAATCGTGTGTGAGTATTTTGTGCGTAACAAGGCATTTTTAAAACCTTGGGATCCCATTCGAGATAATGCGTTTTATACCGTGTCCGGATGGAAATATAAGATCACTCGCTTAGCCGAATTAGAAAAGTTGCGACAAGGTTTATACTTGTTGATTCTAAATGCTAAAGAGACGCGTGTGCTCGGCGTGATTACGTTTAGCAATATTGTGGGTTACCCATTTCATTCCTGTAATTTAGGCTATTCGTTAGATGAAGAAGAGCAGGGCAATGGCCTGATGCACAGCAGTTTAACCCAAGCCTGTGAATTTATGTTCTCAAAGTATAATATGCATCGCATTCAGGCTTCTTATTTGCCTAGAAACCAGCGCAGTGCACGAGTGTTGCAACGTATGGGATTTGCCAAAGAAGGCGTAGCAAAAGATTACCTTTTGATTGATGGGCGTTGGCAGGATCATGTGCTCACCTCATTAACCAATCAACATTGGACAGCAGCATGCAAAGATTAAATCAGCAACTTGATATGTTGATCGAAATCGATCAATTGAAAAATGTATTACGACGTACTCGAGTAAAGAGCGCGCAAGGTCGTCTTGAAAACAGCGCCGAACACAGCTGGCATGTGGCGACAATGGCCTTGTTAACCCAAGAGCACGCTAACAATAAGGTAGACGTTAGTCGTGTATTAAAAATGCTGTTACTGCACGATATTGTAGAAATTGATGCCGGTGATACCTTTGTGTACGATGCGGTTGCTTCACAAGAACAACAGCAAAAAGAACTGCAAGCGGCGGATCGCTTATTTAGCTTTTTGCCCGATGATCAACGCATAGAACTGCGCGCCATTTGGGATGAATTCGAAGCGGCAAGCAGTGATGATGCTAAATTTGCCAAAGCGCTAGATCGCTTTATTCCTATGTTTTTGAACTATCATAATCAAGGTCAGAGCTGGGTTGAGCATCAAGTTAAGCGCAGTCAAGTTATTGCAATAAACAGTCGCATTCAACAAGGCTCAGAAACCTTGTGGCAGAAAGCGTTACAAATCATAGATGAAGCCGTCGCTAATGGCTGGCTAAAAGACGAGTAATATGGATTATATATCTTTAGACGACTATTCACGTAAGTGGATCTTTACCCATGAATCAATGCCGATTCCTGAGCAGGACTTAGCGGCAATTAAACCAATGACGCAAGCTAAGAGCTCGGTGTTTTGGAAAGACAATATCAGCAAACAAAGCCCAGATGCTGAGCGTATGAGCAGCCAAGATTGGGCTATGTCCGATCAAAATTGGCTTGATTCAGTGAATTGGATGAGTAATTGGGAGTCAGACGATCAGGGATTGCCGGATGAAATCTTTGAGCATATTGATTGGCAAGATGATGTGACAGTGTATTTTTGTTATGAAAAGTACAACGTGATTCAAACCACTTGGGCAATCTTTAAAGCGCACTGGAAAAACTTCTTATTCTTTGATGACGGCCCAATTTTAGTGGCTCGTCGTCGCAAGCAAGCCTTATGGTTTACCTCGGATGGCCAAGTGAAGCTAGGTAATCGTCCTTAAGCTACATTCCTTGTTAGAAAAGCGAATACTCATTGTATAAAACACCACAATGAGTATTCGGTATTCGGTTAAAGGAAACCCTGTTGTTGGTTTAACTTAAATCACTTAAATCCGATTAAAACAGCGATAGATATTGCTCATATCCCATAGCCGCCAACTGCTCTTTAGGGATGAACTTCAGCGACGCTGAATTAATGCAGTATCTTAGCCCCGTTGGCTCGGGTCCATCTTCAAATACATGCCCCAAATGAGAGTCTGCAAAACGACTTCTTAGCTCAACTCGCGTATAAAAAAGCTTATTGTCTTTGTGCTCAGTGATAAACTGCTTGTCGATTGGCTTGGTAAAGCTTGGCCAACCGGTACCAGATTTGTATTTATCCGTTGAACTAAACAAAGGTTCACCAGAGACAATATCTACGTAAATGCCGGCTCGTTTATTATCCCAATACTCGTTTTTGAAAGGGCGCTCAGTGCCTTCTTGCTGAGTGACATAATATTGCATCTCCGTAAGCATCTGCTTAATTTTAGCGTCGCTGGGTTTGCTGTAAGTCTTAGTGTTCGACATACTGCTCGACATTTTCCCTGCATGGCTATTGGCTTCAATCATAGCGATGAGGGTCATGTTTTTCTTTTGTCGATCTTTACCGAAAATAGAATCTAAATAGCGATCACGCCCTGAACCGTGACGGTAGTATTTATAGCGAATCGGATTCTTTTTGTAATAATCTTGGTGATACTCTTCTGCTTTCCAAAACGTGGTGTATTGAATAAGCTCAGTCTTGATTGGCTTTTTATAGATGCCTAAAGCGTCCACATCGTGGATAAACTGAGTTGCCATATCGAATTGCTGCTTGTTGTGATAAAAAATAGCAGGGCGATAATGAGCGCCTCGGTCTACAAATGAGCCTTTGTCATCGGTAGGATCCATATGGCGAAACAGTTGGTCGAGTACCTGCACGTAGCTGACTTTATCCGCATCATACTTCACTTGTATGGCTTCAATATGCCCAGTTTTACCTGCCGCTACTTGCTTGTAAGTCGGGTTTTTCTCTGTGCCACCGGCATAGCCCGACACCACATCGATAACGCCCGGCAGTTTTTCTAAATCAGCTTCAGTACACCAAAAACAACCACCGGCTAAGGTTGCGGTTTTAACGTTGCTAGCATCAGTCATTTTTTGATCATCAGCCACTGACGGCGCCGAAATCATCCAAACTAAAGGTAGCGCCAGTGCCACCCCAAGAAGAGCAGTAGAGAGCCGTTTCATATGAGACCTCGTTGTTTCATTGACAGTTTCTAATAGGACAGAGGCAACTGAGAAAAACTTTCAAGTTTAAGGATAATTATTGTGCAATTTTGATGGTTTACCATGTATTTGCAGATATTTATAAGATCACGAGAGCGTCATTCTAACGGTAAATGTAGGGTGCAAAATTTGTCACAGGTAATCCAATGGATTATAGTTTGTTAATTATGAGGTTGTAGAGTTGTCAGAACAAAAATGCAACGTTTTAGTGAATTTATCAAGCACCCGCTGGAGACAAGTATGACTAGAGCATTTGAAAGTATTCAACAAGGTCTGCTAGAGGCGGTTGAATTTGCTGAAGGCAAGACAAAAGGGGCAACCGTTCATCAATTTGATGCAGTGGATGTGAAAGCGCTTCGTCATAATGTGGCAATGACACAAGCAGAATTTGCATCTACGTTTGGTATTAGTTTGGGCACATTACGCCATTGGGAGCGCGGTGATAGAACGCCAAGAGGTCCGGCGTTGGTGCTATTGAATGTACTTGCCAAAGATCCACAAGCGGTGATTCGCGCTTTGGCGTAACAGTTTTGATTTATGACTTGTTATTACTCCCAACTATCTATCACATTTGATACCGAAAACGAAATCAAATGCAAAATAGAAGGGAGCATTTTAGCGGATTGGCTATTTGCCTTTTTACTCTTCTTTAAGCAACTGCAATCCAGCGGGTAGGGTGTCACCGAAGGCTTTTTGTGCTTCTTCTTGATCAAACGATTCTTCACTATTGAGCAGATGTAGCCAAGTTTGCGGCACTTTGCTAGTGGTGATTTTGTCGATGACTTGCGCACGATACTCTTCTGAAATATCTAATGTTCTATCACCGGTTTTACAAGACATCATTACCGCAGCGAAAGCGGCCATTTTTTGCTTGTTCCAATCCAGATCTAATAAGGTTTTTAGCCAACCTTGAACGTCTGCCACAGGAATAACGTTGTGCTGACTGCCATACAGTGGTCTGCGGTTAGCCAGTCTTGCCAGTGCCCACCAGTGCGCATCACGATAGCTATCCATATTGCAGGCCTTGTTGATAAACCAGTTTGCTAACAAGGTTTTATCATCAAAGTGCAGTCGCTCAAGGGACGCAGACAAACGCACCATAGCTTCATAACCTTGCTCATGGGCTAACTTAGCAGATTGCGGGTTTTTTAATGCGCCGGGGTGTAAGTATTTTGCAATATCGGCAAGGATGGTTTCTTGCTGTTCTTGATTGAAACCGCCACTGACACGACGCCAGAATATCCACCAATCACTCCATCCTTGTTGATTTTTAAACTGAATGCTTTGTTGATACAAAGGCCACACTTGTTCCATGCGCCATGAATCCACGGGATCGCCAAAGCCCGGTCTTAGGCTATAGCCAGCAAGGCGTAGCCAGTTTTTCTCGTGCGGTTCAGAGCGGCGACGGCGTTTTTTGCCCAAGGCAAATGCATCGAAAATATGGCGTGACGTGGTCACGTCCCAGTTATCTCGTTTTCCTAAGTTGCGCTCCAATTGCTTGGCGAGCATCTTGATTTCTTTAACATCGGTTTGCTTCTTGCTGCCACTGTAGAGCTTGGAAATTAGCTCTTTTGATTGTTGTAAGTTAGCGGGAATTTCTTGCTCTTGCACCGCTTTTTGATTGCGCACTTCAAACTCAACTTGCCAGCGAGACGTGTCATCGTTGATGTCCACACATTCTAATTGCAGTGTGCCGACCTCGGTCAGTTTACTACTAAGTTGCACTTCCACGCGGCGTTTCTGATTGGCTGATAGCGTTTCACTATCCTCAACTTTGCCGCTGTCGAGCGATGCCACATACGGCGGCAAGGCTTGCATCACATCACTGTCAACGGCATGTAATGTGCCGTTGTTGGGAATAGAGCCATCGTTGAGCGTATCAATGGTGGTGGTTAATAGGTTAAATCGCACCGGTTGATCTAAGGTCAGGGCGAAGCGTCGTCCGGTTAGGCGAACTTCGGTGCCTTCTTCTGCGCCTTTGCCCAATAAACATAAGGCTTGGCTTTTGTTTTTACTTGGCAGATGCAAAAAGTAAGAGCGCGGACTGCCGCCTCCAATTTTTAGCTGTGCGCCTCGTCTGGCTTTGCTGTACGCCACTGCGCCGTAGGCAACTGCATAATCTGGATGCGGGTTGTCCAATAGGGTGATGGCATCACCTCGCCAATGCTCAAGCACTGTTTGCATGCGCGCTTTAATCAGTGGACTGTTAAATGCGCCGCCATTGACCAATAACGCCACTGGAATGGCTTTCTCATTACTTTGGGATGAACTTTGAGTATTTAAAGCGTCATGACAAGCCGCTTGGTGCTGATTTAAAAACTGTGCCACATGTTTGGTGATAGCAGGATCTGAAACATAAGGCAGACCAAATTCCACCACAGCGCTACGTTTATGATTCGGTAACTGGTCAAATTCAACGTCAGGGAAAAAGCCTTCTAAGCCCAACTCTTGAACTTCTTGTTTGCTAAGAGCCACACTTCGCGCGCCGCCAATCAGACGTGAACCGCCGCCAAGTAAGGTCACTTTGCCTTCTTCAGGCGCATTTACTCCAAGTAAAGTTTCTTTCACGCGGCGTGTTTGCGAAATCAGTTTCCCTAGAGTTTGCGCTTTCATTGGGGTTTTATTGTTTAGCTTTTGCTCACTAATATGCGCAAGGGCTAAGTCAATATTGTCACCACCGAGCATTAAGTGCTCGCCCACACCAATGCGGCTAAGGCTTAACTGATTATCGGTGTAGTTGGCCTTGATTAAACTGAGGTCAGTAGTACCGCCGCCCACATCACAAATTAAGATCAGCGGAATGTCGGATAAATCTGGGTTTTGTTGCTGCTCAAAGCGCGCGTACCAGTCATAACAGGCCGCTTGTGGTTCTTCGAGCAGTAATACTGAATCTAATCCAGCAAGGCGCGCCGCTTTTAAAGTGAGGTTGCGCGCGGTTTCGTCAAAAGAAGCAGGAACGGTAATCACCACTTCTTGCTCTTCTAGTCGGTTGATTGGGTTTTGATGATTCCAAGCCAGACGAATATGATTTAAGTAACTGGCACTGGCAATAACCGGTGAGACTTTATCAACATCGTCGGCGCCTGCCCAAGGCAGGATATCGGATTCTCTATCCACATTGCTGTGTGACAGCCAACTTTTGGCACTGGATACTTGGCGGCCTTCAACTTGCGAGCCAAGCTCACGTGCCCACTCACCAATAATCACTTGCTCAATGTCACCGTCTACGCTGTGTTGCTCCCAAGGCAGTTGCAATGACTCACTGGAAAACTGTTGCTTGGTGGCGTGAAAACGAAAAGAGGGCAGCTGTGGCCTTTTTGCCACTTCACCTTGTCCAACTAACTGCGGTATTTCAAACAGTTGTAACGGCGACTCTTTAAGAGGTTCATTGTTTTCACAAAAGGCGACAACAGTATTGGTTGTGCCTAAATCGATGCCAACTAGAAAGCGAGATTTTTTTGACGATGCCATAGTGTTAACTCTGAGCAGAATAGAAAAAAACAGCACTGAGACCTCAGTGCTGTGATTGAACATTATAGATTAATGCGAGTGATTGTCGTCCCTTACATTAAATTCAACGTGCCATTTTTGACCGTTATCTTGCGCGATGGCTTCTAGATATAAGGTGCCAAGTTCAGTGACTCTAGCCGCCAGTTTGACTGCTACTACTTCACCCACTTGACGGCCTTCTTGGGCATCTAACGTGACTTGAATTTCTGGTAACTCTTCTAGCTCACCGTCTTGCCAGTAATCTAAATGCGTACCAGCGCCGTCTTCACGTCGCGTGGTTGAACCATAAAATTGGAAGTGTACCGGCTGACCAATCACCAAACCAAATTCTTGACTTGGTACGTCAACTGCTGAGCCTTCTTCCATGCCAAATGGGGCGACACAGAGTGCTTCCATTGGCGGCGCCATACCAGGGATGGCAGGCATCGCACTTTCAATGCCCACATAGTAGCTAGAAGCGATACCACCGCGAATACGTACGCCTTTACCTTGACGCACTTGACCATAATAAGCAGCGCCTGAAGAGACTGCTAAATCAAGATCGGAACCTAGCAGCTGTTTAGCTTCTGGCGCATCACTATCGCTAAGCCATAGGTTGATGACTTCAAACAAACGCTCAGAAAGCGTATTGGCTTTTAATACGCCACCGTTAAATAAGATAGCGGTCGGTTTTACAAAATCGGGTTTGCTGTTATCGAACATACCGCCAAACATATCAGCAGTAGATTGCGCTTGCTTACTTAAAAATGCTGCGATATGACGGGTAATGCCGGCATCTTGGGCATAAGGCAAGCCCATTTGGGTAAGTGCGCCGCGACGAGCTTGTTTTGGATGCTCGTCGATATCAACGATAGGAAAGAAGCCATCGACTAAGGTTTGCTGTACTTCTTCAGAAGTTAACTCAGTTTTTAGCGTGCTTCCCATTAGCTTAGAGCCGCGACTCGGAATCACAATCGGTACTGATTGCAGTTCTTTGTCGTTAAGCAGCGCTTCTTTGGCATCGCGACAAGCGTGTACGATAGACTGAATTTGCCAAGGCTGTAGATCTTTTCCGTCTTGCGCCATCTTCATTTTGATGCGATAGGCCAAGGCAAGATCCATGTTGTCACCGCCAAGTAGGATATGTTCACCTACAGCAACACGCTCTAGAGTCAGATTGCCGTCTTCTTCGGTAACAGAAACCAACGATAAATCGGTTGTGCCGCCGCCCACATCGACCACCAGTACCACATCACCGACACTGAGTTGGTTACGCCAATCATCACCGGTTTTCTCAACCCAGTTGTACAGCGCCGCTTGTGGCTCTTCTAAAAGAGTTAAGTGGTGCAAATTGATATTGCGCGCCGCTTCTGCGGTAAGATCGCGCGCCGCAGGATCAAACGATGCAGGTACTGTGATGGTGACATCTTGCTCTTGCAATGGATGCTCAGGATGCGCGTGATTCCACGCTTGCATTAAATGTTCTAGATAAAGCTCAGTTGCACGAAGCGGAGAGATTTTTGTGATCTCTTCTGGGCTACCGGCTGGCAAGAAAGCTTCACGGCGGTTAACGCCGGCATGGCACAGCCACGACTTAGCACTTGCTACCAAACGAATAGGGGTTTTGCTACCCAGTTTTCTAGCAACTGAGCCCACTAGTGCTTCCGGTGAATCCGTCCAAGGCAGAGTGCGAGAGCCCGCGCCCATTTCGTGTTCACTTGGCTGATAGATAAATGAGCCAAGTTGGTTTTGGCTTTCTACTTGACCGGGTGCGCTTAGCTGCGCAATTGGCATGACCGCAACTTTTGCATCTTGGTCATGCTTATCAACAAAAGAGAGTACGCTGTGCGTGGTACCAAGGTCGATACCGACGATATATTTTGCTGATTCGTTCATTAAAGCTCAACCTCGGCTGGCGCAATGATTGCGGCGTTGTAGTTTTCAGACAGTTTTGGCAGTTCAATGTTGTCGGCTTTCCAACCTTTATGGATAAGCGTGCCCGTAAATGGCGCTTTTCCTGTGACATTGCCAATCAAACGAATTTCTTGAGCATCAAAACCTTCAGCAACAGAGACTGTGGTTTCTTCGGTTTCGCTACGCACTGGTGAGAGTGTGACGTAGTCTTTTAATACTTTTTGACCGCCACTATGGATAACGCGAGCCGCCGCGCCCACTTCATCATCAGCAAACGATGAGATGTCTTCTTTAAGAAAATCAATTAAACGTGCTTCTTGTTGTAAAAGTGAAAGCAGTTGTAATGCAGAATCTGTCGAGGCTGTCTTTAGTTTAGACTGCACTTCAACAACGCGTTCTACCACTTTTTCAACTTCAACAATCTTCTCAACTTCAACAATTTTCTCGACGGGTACTTCAACTTCAACACGTTTCTCAACGGGTTTTTCTATAATCTTTTCAATGGTTTTTGGCTTACGGGCAATAGCAACGGCCAGCAGGACGACACTAGAGGCAGCCAAACCTGCGTGCAGCATATCAAACGTGGTCGGTAACACGGATAGGTCGATGATCATGATTAGAGTCTCATTGGATATTTTATAATTGCTCTAAATGTGTGGGTTCTTGAGCAGAAATTCAAGTACTTAAATGAATTTACTTATAGTTTGCATGTGTCTATTTAAGGTAGACTTACCGGCAATGTTGACCATTAATGAACAGGATTGAATGAACTATAATCGAGTTGTTTGCTTTGATTTAGAAATGTGTTGCTGGAATGAAAACGGAAAGGGAACAACGGGTGAAATCATAGAGATTGGCTTAGCTGAAATCGATCTGTGTAAGCAAGAAATCGTCAAACGCGCCCAATACTATGTAAAGCCTGAACATGATGAAATTTCGCCATTCTGCACCGAATTAACGGGCATTTCTGCACGAAAAATAGAAAAGCAAGGCAGACCGCTAGAAGCGGTAATGAAATCAATGATAAAAAACTTCGGCGGTGCGAATAAAATTTACGCAAGCTGGGGTCGGGATGACACTATCTTTCGCAATGAATGCCGAGAAAAAGGCATTGATTTTCCATTCGTCGAATTTGTAAATTTGGCGACGCTTTATCGAATACAGCATCGTTTGAAAGATAAACGCATTGGTCATAGAGCGGCGCAAGATGCGGTGAATATCGAATGGGAAGGTCGGCAACACTCTGGGTATACCGACGCTTACAATTTGGCAAAACTTGCTCTGACCATGTTGTGAGTTGTGAGTTGTGACTAGCGAACAAAGACTAGAGAGTAACGACTCTCAACTCTACATCGACTGCTGAACATCCAATTTGGCTTTCACAAAGTCTTTGTGATCAACATAAATAAGCTCAGCGGCTTTACGTATAACTGACTCTTCTATTGGGTCTAGCTCACCATCAGCATAAGCGACAGTCCACATGGCTTTGATCAGTTGATTGCGCTTCTCTCTTGGTAAGTCTCTTAATTGCGATGTGAAATCGTAAAGAGAGACAGATTGTTCGGCTTGTTGACGAGCGTTAGCAAGCAGTTCGGTCGCTTCTTCTTCGGTAATTTCTAGCAATTTGTGCAGCATGGTTTGCTCTGCTAATAACTCTTCTGGCGTTTGTTCGTGATCGGCTGCGGTAACTTCACACAGTAGCGCAGCGATAGCCAGTTTAGGTTGGTGTTTAGCGTGATGGGCTAGGTCATTACCGTCTAATAATTCTTTAAACAGTGATTGAATTTTATTAAACATGCATGTGTCCTTAATTCTGTGATCTATGTTCATTATATGCAGTATTAAGGCCAATGAAGTCAATATTCAATTTTGCAAAACTACTTTGGAGTAAAAATGCCTGAATTAGGTGTCTTTGAAAGTTCAACCCTATTAGCCATGCTCTTGATCTTTATGGGCTCTTTTGTGCAAACAACTATAGGGTTTGGTTTAGCAATAGTCTCAGCACCTCTGTTGTTTCATATTTCGCACGAGTATATCCCAGCTCCTATCTCTTTGGTGGGGCTATTTATCTCTTTAATTACCGCTTTTAAATATCGGAAAAACATTGGTATTGGCGGGTTAAAATTAGCCCTATATGGCCGCGTTCCGGGCTCAATTGTTGGCGGGGGAATCTTGCTATATGTTTCGGCCAGTATGCTCTCAATTGGCTTAGGTGCATTTGTGTTGCTTGCGGTATTAGTCAGTGCATTACCGTTTCGCATTGCGCCTACGCCCAAACGCATGTTAGTTGCCGGTTTCTTGTCTGGCTTTATGGGGACGAGCTCAGGTATCGGTGGGCCGCCAATGGCTTTGCTACTGCAACACCAAGAGGCAAATAATCTGCGCGGCAATCTGTCGGCATTTTTTGTGTTTAGTGCGGTGATATCGTTAACGGTGTTAGCGGTTGTGGGACGCTTTACCCTAATGCATGTTTGGCTAACTTTACCCCTGATCCCGGCGGCTTTTCTCGGCTATTGGGTGGCGATGCGTACCGTTGATTATATATCAAAAGAGTGGATGCGAAGAATATCATTAGTATTGTGTTTAGTGAGTGGTAGCTATGCTATTTGGCAGGGTTTGAGTTAGCGCCAAAAAGTTATGGTAATTCTCACGCGTTTTGTAGATGTAACTCTATAATTAATAGTGATTTTTTAAATTATTGTTATTTGTATAGAAAGGACTCTATGAATACAGTCAAACCAGCGCTGATTAGTGCATCTATGTTCGTTGGATTATCGCCAAATGTGATGGCAGAAGAGAATGCAGCGACACAACCTTTAGAAGCGTCTCAATCTTCTATCACTGAATTAAGCGACTCCGAGCGTCATCCAGAGCAAACTTGGGGGTTGGCGGGCGTGGTGCGCTCAGCGTCTATTCCTTATGTGAACGATCTCGACCTTGAAGATTCCGAGCGAGTTAGCACTTTTATCCCAATGCTTTATTTTGAAAATGAGTATGTCTATGTAAAGGGATTGACCATGGGGGCGTATTTATATAATCCAGAACAAAGCCCTTGGAATGTATCGGTGCTAGGGCGTATTCGCTTTGTCGATATTCCAGCAGAAATTCAAAATAAATACGGCGCAGATACCCTAGATTTGGGTTTGCGAGCCGAGTATCAGTTTAACGAGCAGTGGTTTGCTTATACCGAAGCTATGTCTGATACCGATGGCTACTGGTATACCACGCTCGGCGCGGAGGCGAACTACAAATTTGGTGGTCTAACCCTTGAGCCTCACGCTTCATTACGTTTTAAAAGCAGCGATTTCAATACCTATTATTATGCGTTAAACACCCAAGATATTGATGCTGGTGTCGATACCTTTGTTGGGATAAGAGGTTATTATCATGTGGTGTCGAATCTTTATTTATTAGGCGCAGTCAATGCGCAGATTTTAGATAGCAATGCACGCAGTACCTCACTCATTGATGAACAGATACAGACGGAATATTACTTGGGTGTCGGCTTTTTCAATGATCCAGACAAAGAGCGCAAGTCTCATCTATCCAATAAACCGTATTTACGAATTGCCCATGGTTGGGGGACGCCCTCTAACCTAGGGGATATTATCAGTGGCGATATTGAAGATGATCCTTACAACAGTCAGTTAACCAGTCTATTTTATGGTTATCCCTTAACCGATAATTTATTTGGCTTACCTTTAGATATTTATCTAACCCCAGGTTTTGCTTGGCATTGGAGTCATGCTGACCAAGCTTCTAGCCAAGAATATGTTTTAGCCATTAAGGCGTATTATACGGTTACTTGGCCATTTGACTGGCGTATTGGTATCGCCGAGGGTATGTCGTATACCTCTAAAATCAATTCTTTAGAACAAAACGAATTTGATGATAAAGGGTATGAGCCAAATAATTTCCTCAATTATTTAGACTTTTCTTTGGATGCGAATTTAGGTTCGCTATTTAACGCACGCTCTATGGATAACGTCTGGCTTGGGTACTCCATACATCACCGTTCCGCGATTTTTGAAAAATCTTCCCAGTATGGGCGTATAAAAGGCGGCAGTAATTACAACTCTGTCTATGTGCAGTTCGATTTTTAATCGTTCTAAAGCGTGAATCAAAGCGTAGGTTAAATGGCCTACGCTTTTTTTATGCTTGTTGTGATACAATTTACTCAGTTCTACCTTTCACAGTTATCAGTTCGGAATTGTTTTGACCCAATCTCATCCTCAAAAACAGACAAACACAGCATCTTCTTTAAAATCAGCGCTAAAAGAGTGCATGATTAAGGATCGCTTCCGCCTCTCTAAACGCATCCAAGGTGCCAGTCGCATCAAAAAAGAGAGCGCGAAAAACGCCGTATTCGATGAAATAGCCTTAGACATTGCCAAATCAATGATGACAGTGCAGGCGCGTCAAACGAATACGCCAACCATCGAATACCCAGAAATTTTACCTGTCAGCCAAATGCGTGATGATATCGCCGACGCAATAACCGACAACCAAGTGGTGATTATTGCCGGTGAAACAGGTTCAGGTAAAACAACGCAGATCCCGAAAATTTGTGCTGAATTAGGCCGTGGTAAAACGGGCTTGATTGGTCACACGCAGCCAAGACGATTAGCTGCGCGATCTGTTGCGTCACGTATCGCTGAAGAGATGGAAACCCAATTGGGTGAGTTTGTGGGGTATAAGGTTCGTTTTAACGACAAAATTTCTGAAAACACGCAAATTAAACTGATGACTGACGGTATCTTGTTGGCTGAGATCCAGCATGACCGTTATCTAAACCAGTACGACACTATCATTATCGATGAAGCGCACGAACGCAGTCTCAATATCGACTTTATCTTGGGTTACTTGCGCAATATTTTGCCAAAACGTCCTGATTTAAAAGTCATTATTACTTCGGCCACGATCGATCCAGAACGCTTTTCTAAACACTTTAATAACGCACCGATCATCGAAGTGTCGGGACGTACTTATCCGGTAGATACGCGCTATCGTCCACTTTCAGGTGACGATGATGACGATCACGACCAAATGGAAGGTATTTTCCAAGCGGTAGACGAGCTATGTGACGAAGGATTAGGGGATATCCTTATCTTCATGAATGGTGAGCGCGAAATTCGTGATACCGCTGATGCACTTTCTAAGCGTAATTTAAGAGGCACTGAGATTGTTCCTTTGTACGCGCGATTGTCATCATCAGAACAAAATCGCATCTTTCAATCGCACACTGGGCGTCGCATAGTACTGGCCACCAACGTAGCTGAAACGTCACTGACTGTGCCGGGGATTCGTTATGTTATCGATCCCGGTACGGCGCGTATTAGCCGCTATTCGTACCGCACTAAGGTGCAACGCCTGCCTATTGAGCCTGTTTCACAAGCCAGCGCCAATCAGCGTAAAGGTCGTTGTGGTCGTGTGGCAGAAGGTATCTGTATTCGATTGTATTCAGAAGAGGATTTCTTATCTCGTCCTGAATTTACCGACCCTGAGATTTTAAGAACCAACTTAGCGTCGGTTATTTTGCAAATGACCGCCTTGGGGCTGGGGGATATCGAAGCATTCCCATTTGTAGAAAAGCCCGATCGTCGCAACATTCAAGATGGTGTGCGCCTGTTAGAAGAGCTTGGTGCAATTAATGCCAACGCTAAAGATGCACGTAAACGCCTTACCGATATTGGCCGCAAACTCTCAAGACTGCCGATCGATCCACGCTTAGGTCGAATGGTGATTGAAGCGCCTCGTTTGGGCTGTGCTAAAGAGGTGATGATTATTGCCTCGGCATTGTCTATTCAAGACCCAAGAGAGCGCCCAAGTGATAAACAGCAAGCATCGGATGAAAAACATCGTCGGTTCTTTGATAAAGACTCAGATTTTATCAGCTTTGTGAATTTATGGGATTACATTAAAACTGAGCAAAGTGAGCTTTCAAGTAACCAGTTTCGACGCCAATGTAAGCAAGACTACCTAAATTACTTACGAGTCCGTGAGTGGCAAGATTTGTATTTTCAACTCAGCCAGTCTTTGCGTGAGCTGAATATTCAAGTCAACCAAAACCCAGCCGATTACGAAGCGGTGCACTGTGCACTGCTTAGTGGCATGTTGTCGCACATTGGTATGAAAGACCAAGAGAAGAATGAATATCAAGGTGCGCGAAACGCACGTTTTCATATCTTCCCAGCATCTGGTTTATTTAAGAAGCAACCTAAATGGGTGATGACCGCCGAGCTGGTGGAAACGTCACGTCTTTGGGGGCGCATCGTGGCAAAAATCCAACCAGAATGGATTGAGCCTCTGGCTAAGCACCTGATTAAACGCTCGTACAGCGAACCGCATTGGTCGAAGAAACAAGCGGCTGTACAAGCGCATGAGAAAGTGACGTTATACGGAATCCCAATTATTCCAAAACGTACCGTTAATTATGGGCTCATAGAGCCTGTGCTGTGTCGCGAAATCTTTATTCGCTCAGCGATGGTAGAGGGTGATTGGGAAACAAAACACACTTTCTTTAAGCAAAACCGTAAATTATTGCTAGAAGTGGAAGAGCTTGAGCACAAGTCTCGTCGCCGTGACATTTTGGTGGATGACGATGAGCTGTTTGATTTTTACGATCAACGTGTCTCTACTGAGGCTATTTCAGGTCGTCATTTTGATTCGTGGTGGAACAAACAGCGCAAAACCTCTCCTGAGTTACTTAACTTTGAAAAAGAGATGCTGTTTAGAGGCGATGCTTCGCATGTCACAGAGTTGGATTATCCTAACTTTTGGCACCAAAACGGCGTCAAACTTAAGCTCAGTTACCAATTTGAACCCGGTGATGATAGTGACGGTGTCACAGTGCACATTCCATTGCCCGTGTTAAACCAAATCCAGCCACAAGGTTTTGATTGGCAAATACCGGGTTTGCGTCATGAATTGGTGGTGGCGTTAATTAAATCACTGCCTAAAACATTGCGTCGAAACTTTGTGCCTGCGCCAAACTACGCCGATGCTTTCTTGTCTAGAGTGACGCCGTTAGAAGCGCCGCTACTGGACAGTTTAGAAAAAGAGCTTCGCCGCATGACGGGTGTGGAAGTGGTGCGTGATGATTGGAAGCTCGAGCAAATTCCTGATCACTTAAAAGTGACGTTCCGCGCGGTGGATCATCGCAATCGTAAGCTCAAAGAACACGCCGATCTGTATGAGCTTAAAGACAGCCTAAAAGATAAGGTTCAGCAAACCTTATCTAAAGTTGCGGATGACGATATTGAACAAAAAGATCTGCATACGTGGAGCTTTGGCGAAATCCCGAAAGTGTACGAGCAAAAACGCGGTGGCTATCAAGTCAAAGCCTATCCTGCGATTGTGGATGCCAAGCAAAGTGTTGAGATAAAACTGTTTGAAACTGAGTTTGAACAGCAACAAGCGATGCGCGCCGGTCAGCGCCGTTTGGTTTTGCTAAACGTGCCGTCGCCGATCAAGTATCTGCATCAGAACTTGCCGAATAAATCTAAACTTGGCTTGTACTTTAACCCTTATGGAAAAGTACTTGATCTGATTGATGATTGTATTGCCTGTGGCGTCGACAAACTCATCGAAGAGCAGGGCGGTCTAGTATGGCAACCTGAGCAATTTGAAGCGTTGAAAGAGCATGTACGCGCCGAGTTGGGTGATACTGTGGTGCATATTGCGCAACAAGTGGAGACGATTCTGACCACAGCCTTTAATATCAATAAGAAGCTCAAAGGCCGCGTTGATTTAAGTATGGCGTTTGCTCTTTCTGATATTAAAGCGCAAGTTGAAGGCTTGATATATAAGGGCTTTGCCACCGATTGCGGTTGGAAGAAACTGCCGGATATCCTACGCTATATGAAAGCAATCGAAAGACGCATGGAAAAACTGCCGATTGATCCTAATCGCGACCGATTACAACTGTTAAAAATTGAAACAGTGGCGCGCGAATATCAAGAATTGAAAAACAAAATCCCGAAAGGTACGGCAGTGCCAGATTCGGTTAAAGAAATTCACTGGATGTTGCAGGAGCTTAGAGTGAGCTTTTTCGCGCAGCAATTGGGTACACCTTATCCAATTTCGGATAAACGTATTCGTAATGCGATTGAAAATGTGTAAATCTTTACTGCGAATATCCAATTTGTGATACATAATAATATGATTCAAAAGCACTAACAAAACAGGAAGTTAGAATGAAGTACGGTAAATATGCTCTTGCGATAGCCTTAATGGGCGTTTCTTCAATGGCAGCAGCAGATTCTTGGTTGTATGCAGGTGGCTCTGTAGGTCAGTCTTCTTTTAAAAGCGATAAAACCTCTACCTTTGGTTTCCATGTAGGTACAGGTATTTTACCTATTATCGGCGTAGAAGCAGGTTACTGGAAACTGGGTTCATTTGATGTAGGCCCTGAAACATACGATTTCCAATCGTTTTACGCAGGCATTAAACCAAGCATCGATTTAGGCCCAGTACACCTATATGGACGTTTAGGTGCTCACCGTTACGACTTGAGTGGCAAAGCAGGCGCACAAGACGATGATGGTTACGATTTGATGTACGGTGTGGGCGTTGAATACTTTGTTATCGACATGATTTCAGTAGGTGCGGGTTACCAAAACTTTGAAGTCAGCGGCGGCAACGTGGATTCTTACACGCTCAACGCAACATTCCACTTCTTATAAACACATAAGTTTGGTTTGAATGAAAAATGCTCCTATTGAACTGAACGGAGCATTTTTATTGCCCGTCATCTAGCAATAGATCGTAGGATTTACTCGATTACAATCCCTTGTTTTTAACAAGGATATATCCATTATCAACGATGTTTGCGTCAAGTTGTCACATTATCCTTCTATTTTTAGCGTACTCATCTGGTATTCGCTTTTGTATACGCTAATGTTAAACATGCAATCACTATAATTATCTATTTTCCGCAACTATCTTGCGCCTTTCTCGACCATTAGTAGGAGAAGATATCTGGGATGAACAGCCTTTTTATTGGACTTAGCGTACTGCTTCCTAGCATTTTATTCGCTAGTTTTGATGTCATGAATATCACCGATTTCGTCTTAGAGTCGATAGCGTTTATTTTGCTCTGTGGCATTTTCGTATATGGCCATCGTACGTTAGATATTACAGTTAATATTGGCTTAATCGCACTTATCATTTGTGAGTTTTTTGAATGTCTTGAAGTTATCGGCGAGTTCCAATGGTTTTTTCAAAACAATGTTATTTTTGATATTTTTGTGTTTGACCTTTTATCCATTGTTGGCCTGATGCTTATCGCATTTGGTATCCATAAAATGTTTCGATACCAACGTCGAGTCGCAGAGATTGAACCTTTGACTAATATTTTCAATAAACGCGCTATGGAAGGGCTATCCAAAAAAGAATTAGATAGAGCTAAACGCTCAAAAAACAACACATCCTTAATTTTAATTGATATCGACCACTTCAAATTGGTTAATGATACCTATGGCCACCAAGTGGGTGACGAAGTTCTTATTGGCGTTGCGCAGCATTTAGGCCATTTAATACGCCGTTATGATTTATTAGGCCGTTGGGGAGGGGACGAGTTTATTATTTTGTGCCCAAACACCAATAAAGTAGAAGCCAATGAAGTCATGACCAGACTACACAAACCCCTATCCATCGCCACGGCGCAATCCACTATTGAAATCACTCTCAGCATCGGAAGCACTACCGTTTCTCCAAGAAGCAACATAAACTTTCATGCGCTGTTTGCCCAAGCAGATAAAGCGTTATACGCAGTCAAGAAAAATGGCAGGAACAATCTGTGTCATTTTGATTCGTTGTGTTCTTCGTAAGTATTTAGGTCTAGATGATGTGCTATTCAAGATGAGGAACATCATTGAATGATGGCCATTTTAAAGGACAGAATTGGGATTATTATATGGCTCTTAGGGTTACATGTTCCAAGAAGCGGAAAATGTAACCCCTAATAGGTGTTATAAGTAGCGGTTCATTAAGTGCTGTTTAAAGTGCTCAGCATTTAACGTCTCGCCTGTGGCTTGTTTTACCAGTTCATCAGTGGTCAACAAGCTGCCTTTGCTCCAGATATTGCTAGATAGCCAATCAAAGATTGGCGTCAGTTCGCCTGAACGTAGCACCGCATCTACATCGACGGTTTTCTTCATCGCTGCCATGAATTGTGCTGCGTACATTGCACCTAATGTGTAGCTAGGGAAATAACCGAAACTGCCATCTGTCCAGTGAATATCTTGCATACAGCCATTTTTAAAATTACCTGCGGTCGATAGACCAAGGTAAGACTGCATTTTGCTGTCCCAAAGCTCTGGCACGTCTTGGTATGAAATGTTGCCGTTGATGAGATCGCGTTCGATTTCAAAGCGTAGGATAACGTGCGCGGGGTAGGTGAGTTCATCGGCGTCGACACGGATGAAGTCTTTCTTCACGCGGGTGTACAGTTTATTTAGGTTCGATGATTCAAACAATTGAGCGTCATGTTCTGGGAAGTGTTTTGCCGCTGATTGACTTAGATGGTGAATAAACGGTGCACTTCGTCCCATTTGCATTTCAAAAAAGAGTGATTGAGATTCGTGGATGCCCATAGAGCGAGCTGTGCCACTTGGGTTTCCTGCAAGGGCTTTTGGCAATCCTTGCTCGTAACGAGCGTGCCCTGTTTCATGGACGATACCCATTAGTGATTGCATAAATTCGTTTTCGTCGTAACGAGTGGTCAGCCGTACATCTGTTGGCACGCCGCCACAAAACGGGTGCACGCTTTCATCAAGTCGTCCGTGGGTGAAATCAAATTGCAGTAGCTTCATGATTTCAAGGCCAAGCGCTTTTTGTTTGCTTGTATCAAAAGTGCCACTAGGAAGAATGATGCTCTCTTTACTTTGTTTTTCAATGACTTGGTCGATTAGATTTGGTAGCCACTGTTTTACGTTATCAAAGGTGTGCGTAAGAGCTTCACTGCTTGTACCCGGTTCGTAGATACCTAGCATGGCATCGTATGGGCTAAGACCTGTGGCTTGAGCGCGTATCTGTGCTTCTTCTTGAGACAGAGCGACCACTGGTTGCCAGTTTTTAGCAAAACCTTGCCAGTCATTGTTGGTTCTTTGGGTGCGCCAAGCGTGTTCACATTTTGAACCGGCTAAAGAGCTGGCTTCGACTAGCTCTTTTGGAATGATGTTTGACATCTGCCAATTACGTTTCATTTCACGAAGCTGTGCAACTTCATCTACAGATAAGCTTTCATCGCTGGCTTTATCAAACCATTCTGCCAGTTGTGGCTGGGTTTTTAAGCTGTGTACGTGCACTGAAAGTTCAGCCATAGCGCGAGAGCGTGCCTCGTTTCCGCCACTAGGCATCATAGCCGCAGCATCCCAACCGCAGATCGCGTGTAGGTGAGCAAAGTTATCTATTGTTTGAAAATGGTCCTTGAGTGATTTAAATGCAGACATATCTCTTCCTTAACCGTATTGAATTGGTTTAGACTATCAAACTTCCCGCGTTACACCTAGTAAGCAACATTAGAAAATTCAATGCAGATTAACGACTTATACACCTTCATCGCCGCCATGACTCTTTTGACCATCACTCCCGGTCTGGACACTGTTCTGGTTATTCGTAACACCAGTCGTGGAGGAAAAGGAGATGGTTATGCAACCAGTTTGGGTATCTGTCTTGGGCTCTACGTGCATGCCACTTGGTCAGCCATTGGCGTGGCGGCTATCATTAGCCAAAGCCCTGAGTTATTTAATGGCATTAAACTCATCGGCGCGGCCTATCTTATTTGGTTAGGTGTTTCGGGCGTTCGCTCGTTAAAAGGCGGAGTAGGGCTTATTGACGTTCAGGCGGATGGCTCTCAAGTTTCGGTGTTCACTTCCATTCGTCAGGGCTTTTTATCGAACGTACTGAACCCGAAAACCGCAGTATTTTATCTGGCGTTTTTGCCACAGTTCATCGATGCCTCGGGTAACCTATGGCTACAGTCGATTTTTCTCGCATCAATTCACTTCGTATTGGCAATGGTTTGGCAGTGCGGTTTGGCGAGTATGCTAGATAAAGCTAAGCTGTGGTTATCGAGCGGCAAAGTAAATTACCGCTTACAGATGTGCAGCAGCTTAGTCTTAATTGCGCTTGGCGCATTATTGGTTTTTGAGTGTTTGTGATTTAAAGCGTTAGCTTATCTCGGGCTAACTAGGCTTTGGCTTTGTAGTTGATACTGGTGTATTCCGGCTCTTCAATGCCCATTTCTTGGTTGAGTACGCGAGTAAGAGCAAAGTAGTAATTGACCAACAGGTTGGCAAATCTTGGTAGCGTTTCAGGTACTTTTTTGCCTGCTTTCTCTACCAACACCAACTGTCGAACCACTTTTTTAGACAGGCTACGACATTGGTGTAGTTGAATCACCGGACCTGTACCTCGTGGCAATACAAATCGCTTGTTGTCATCACTGACACTGTCTTTGAAGGCGTGGTATTCGGCTGCCAATGATTCAATATCACTTTCAAATATGCCATTTTTGCCACGAATTGAACCATTAAGATGGAAGATTTTTGGCTGCAATTCTTCTAAAGATTGGCGCACTTTTGGGTTATCGATATTGGTTAGCGCCAGACCTGTAATGGTACACAGTTCATCGGTAAGGATTTCAAAGTCGCATAATGGGCTGTCTTCAAAAATAAATGGGTAGGCCAGTTCGTCAATATTACCGCTGAATTTCATGATGTTTCCTTCTAAAATGCATTTATTCATAAAAACAAGCTAGGTTTCAATGCGTTACAAGGTAAACATTGCTACTCTATGTGCTTATGTATTATCTAATCATTGTTACTTGATAAAATCACGATATTCTTTAGTTAAATTTGTGCCGTTCAGTATCATTGAATCGTCAAACTCATTGTCTGCATCCTTCATTTTGATGAGTTTGAGCATTAAAAAGTATAAAAGGGAAAATTAAATGGGAAGTTTTATGCGCGGTTTCGCTGTGCTTGTGTATCTTTATTCTGCTGTTGTATGGGCTCAATATCCAATCACAGTGACAGATGCAAGCGGTAAAAGCCTGACTCTTGATAAAGCCCCTCAAAAAATATCTTCCAAATCTCTATTTAGTGATGAAGTGTTGCTAGATATGATCCCTACGCAACGTTTTAGTTCAGTCACTAATCTTGTGGATGATGAACATTTTTCTGTTATTGCAGGTAAAGTACCTGCATCTGTGCCTCGTTTGGGTTTAAACGTAGAACAAATCTTAGCAAATCGCCCTGACTTGGTGTTTGCCGCTACGTGGAGTGATGCTGGACGTATTCATCAACTGCGCTCTGCGGGTATAAACGTCTTCATTTTACCTGTACCTAGCACTTTGGCTGAAATTGAAGATTTAATAAAACTTATCGGCAAAATAGTTGGCGAAGACAACAAAGCCAAAACCATAGTGGTGGATATGGAGCGTAAACTAGAAGAAGGTCTTGTTTACACCAGTCATAAATATAAAGTGCTTGATTACAATAATTGGGGCACGTCAAGTACTCGCCATTCTACTTGGCAACTGATTGTTAATCAGGCAGGTTTTGAAAATGTAGTTGCCGATCTTGATGCCGATAAATTTGGTCAAACCCCTATGTCTAAAGAGCTTATTGTTGCTCTTGATCCCGAAGTGTTGTTTGTTCCGAGTGTTGTTAAAACCGATAAAGCGGGCAGTACCGATTTAATGCACCAAGTCTTAACCGACCCAGCGCTAAGAAACGTACAAGCGGTTAAGTTAGGCAATGTTTATCCTATCCCTCAATATTTACGCGGGACCTATAGCCAGCATATTGTGGACACTATTTTGTTTGTAAATAGGGCTGTTTTAGGTACACCCGCTCCATGATTGCAGATTCAAGCTATGTGAAATTTCGTTGGTACGCGTTGGTAGGAAGTATTGCGCTTGTTATTTCAATGTGGGCGGCGCTGGCGTTAGGCGCAGTTAATCTGTCAGTGATGGATATGTTTTCCTATCTAAAGCTGTTAGTCACGCAAGGTTCTCAAAGCGCTGCTTCAGAGTATCCACTAATTTCTGCCATCGTTGTGCATATTCGTTTGCCACGAGTCATTGCTGCCATTGCCGCTGGCAGTGCGTTAGCCATTGCTGGTGCGTGTACCCAAGGCTTATTTCGTAACCCATTAGCAAGCCCAGATGTGCTTGGCGTAAGTGCCGGAAGTAGTTTTGGTGCGGTTATCGCAATCAGTAGTGGACTGTCTCTTGTTCACCCGCTATGGACGCCAATCATTGCCTGTGTTGGAGCATTAATTTGCGCCATGTTTGTGTTTATTTTGGCGCGTAATTCCGGTAGCGGGCAAACTCTGTATTTAATTTTAGCGGGGCTGGCTTTATCGTCTTTGTTAGGCGGAGCTACGTTAGGGGTACTATTATTTGCCCGTCAATATGAAGTAAGCCAATTTGTATTTTGGACCATGGGCGGCTTAGATGGTCGAATATGGGAGCAAATTATCTGGCCACTGCCGGTCATTGTATTAGCGTCACTTTGGTTGCTGCGACGCGTACATTGGTTAAACATCTTGTCTATTGGTGACGAAGCGGCGCATGGTTTAGGAATGAATGTCGGGCGATGTCGTTTTAGCTTGTTGCTATGTGCATCACTGCTTACCGCCATGTCGATAGCGATTGCTGGCCCGATTGGTTTTATCGGTTTAATGGTTCCACATTTGGTGCGTATGTTAACTGGCGCCAATCATATTAGTCTATTGCCGCTTTCGGCGCTGTTTGGCGCAATCTTTCTCTTAATTTGCGATCTTATAGGGCGCTACATCATTGCGCCGTATGAGATCAAAGCGGGCATCATTACCGCAATAGTTGGCGGAGTATATTTCCTTTGGCTAGTGGTTCGAGTACAAAAGCAGGGACGATTGCTATGAACAAGTGTCCGGTAAAAGTGGCTGAATTAAGTGTTTCTTTTAATGGAACTTCAGTATTGCAGAACGTTAGCTTTGAGTTGGAGAAAGGCTCATTAGTGGGCATTATTGGCCCCAATGGTGCAGGTAAATCTAGCGTGCTAAAACACATCAGCGGTTATCTGGCGCCAACCGAAGGGCGAGTTTGCTTGTTTGGTGAACCGGTAATGGAACTGGCCGCCGATCAGCGCGCCGCGCTATTAAGCTACCTGCCGCAGATCAATCGAGTAGAGTTCCCTTATAAAGTCAGTGAGTTAATTGCGTTAGGCTTAGTGAATAACCATGCGTTAGATAAAGCGCAAAAGAAAAGCCAAATAAATAAGGTGCTAAAGCGACTTAACATAGAGCGCCTTGAAGAAAGAAGCGTAGATGAACTGTCTGGCGGCGAGCAACAACTGGTGCACCTTGCGCGAATCTTGTTGCAAGATGCGCCTGTTATTTTATTGGATGAACCCAGTGCGAGCTTAGATATTGGTCATGAAGGCCAGTTAATGAATATTTTGTACAGCTTGGCACAAGAGGGCAAAACGGTGCTGGTGGCATTACATAACTTAAATACAGCGGCAGAGTTTTGCGATCGTTTGTTGCTTATGCATCATGGAAAATTGATTGCCGATGGCGTGCCAAGTTCAATATTGACCCAACAGCAAATCCAACAGATTTATCCTTATGAAGTTAAGGTTTCTATCAACTCTAGTACCGGTAACCCTAATATTTTGGCGGTGAAGCGGGATTCTTATTAATATCCGTTGTGCTCGTTAATCTATCATTGTGATGGGTTAGTCTGCGAAAGGTGTTTATTCAAATCAGCGCGCGTTCTGTGTATTTTGTATATCAACAATTATTGGCAAAGTGGTGCCAAATTCAGGAATCAACCTTTGCAAGGATCTTATCAAAATGGTGCAATTAAATAAGTATCAATTTTTTGTTTCTGGTGAGGTCGATGGAACAAATTTCACTTTTTTGGATATGCAAGCAAAGGGCTTTCAAGTTAATAAGGATGCTTTGCTATCACAAGGTTTGTTTGTTGATGGAGAAATAATACTCGCAAAATCATCTGAAGAAGCTGTTGCAAAGTATAAACAAGGCTATGCGAAAGTGGTTCGTGGTGGTAATTCAGGTATGCACCAGTTCTACACGTTTTTCTCGATGCTAGGAGAGCGTTTGCGGAAAAATAAATAATATCCTACATATAACAGGGCGTATAAGTTTGATTTGCAAATACGCGCTGTTATCGAGAAAAAACACCTTAATAGTTCTGAAAACTATTAAGGTGTTTTAGTATTTGCTTACTCATAACTGTCAGAAGTCGTAATGACTTACGCTAAAGTGATCATTTTTTATAAGCAATGATCCACATCAGCGCAAGCCAATAACTGTCTTTACGATTGTTGAGTCGCAGGTTTTAATGATAATGACTTGTCAAAAAACAGCTTAGTTTCCGCAATAACCACCTGACGTAGGGCGATAAGACCAATTAAGTTCGGTACTGCCATCAAGCCATTTACGATATCGGCAATTAACCAAATCATATCCAGTTTCATAAAGGCACCAGAGAAGACTAATGCGATAAAGACCACTTTGTAAGGCAGGATTGCTTTAGTACCAAAAAGGTAAACCACGCAACGTTCGCCGTAGTAGTTCCACCCTAAAATGGTGGTGAAGGCGAAGAACAATAAGCCAACGGATACTAAAATCGGGCCGAGGACATCGGCATTTAAACCAACCGCGAAAGCATGCGTGGTCATCATGGCGCCAGCAAGATCGCTTTGCCATGCACCTGTGATAATTAAGGCAAGGCCGGTCATGGTACAGATAATGATGGTATCAAAGAAGGTACCAGTCATCGAAATCAAACCCTGACGTGCGCATGAATCTGTTTTTGCCGCAGCCGCTGCCATAGGAGCACTACCTAAACCAGATTCGTTAGAGAATACGCCGCGCGCGATACCTGATTGGATGGCAAGCATCACACTTGCGCCGAAGAAGCCGCCACTTGCTGCTGTTGGTGTAAAGGCAGAAACAATTACTAGCTCAATGGCCGATAATACTTGGTCAGCGTTATTGATCAAAATACCTAAACAAGCTACCACGTAGATAACGGCCATGGTCGGCACAACTTTACCCGCAACGCGAGAGATAGACTTGATGCCACCTAAAGTGACCATAGCCACTAGGACTGTTAATACGATTGCAGCCATAGTACGGTCAGCGCCGAGCGTCATCTCTGATGCATCTAAAATAGCGTTAACTTGTGGGAAAGTACCGATACCGAACAGGGCAACACCTAAAGCGAAAACGGCAAATAATGTTGCTAAAAGCGGTGATTTTACGCCATCACGCAGGTAGTACATTGGACCACCCAACATGCCACCTTTATCATCTGTGGTGCGGTATTTTACGGCAAGTAGACACTCGGCATATTTTGTTGCCATACCAAATAGTGCTGCCAGCCACATCCAAAAGAGTGCGCCTGGGCCACCAAGTTTAATCGCAGTAGCCACACCTACGATATTACCCGTACCAATAGTGGCAGATAGGGCAGTACATAATGCGGCGAATGCGGTGACATCACCTTTAGAATCGGTATTTGATGACTTACTAAAGACCATTTTAAGGGCAGTAGGAAGGTGTCTAAACTGAATAAGACCTAAGCTGAAAGTGAAGTAAACGCCGGTACCAACCAATAGGATAAGCAGTGGTGGTCCCCAGACGAAACTGTCGATGGAGTGTAAAATAGTTTGTAGCGAAGATTGTGCTGGTGTCATGGTTTTCCCCTTAATAAACAACATATAAGGAGAAGAGTGAACGCGGATCAAAAGAACTAAATTAACGGTAAAATGGTTAAACGCAGTTTCACTCCTCTGTCCTTTTGCCTGAGAGTTTCACCCAAAATTGGGCTTGCTCCTTCGGCGGCCGATTGCTACATCAAAGTAGTACGGCTCTCTCCAGAGATTCCTCCAACTGCAGTCCTCACTTGTTAAACAAGAACGTATAAACAAGAACCTGAAAGATTTACTTCTTCGGTAGACGTAATAAAACGTCACTCTCCTGCAGTCTTCATCGGAACTAGCGTAAAAACGCTAGGTATGTAAGTAAATTACTTACAGGCGAGTAAAGTATCACAATTTTTTACAGATTCAAGAAACTTATTCAAATTTCTTTTAGGCAAGATTAACTAAAACAATTACTTAACTGTTAAACTTTACCTAACTCTAATATTTATCACGTTGTGAGAGAGTAACATGACACGTTTAATTGCTATTGTCGTTTTGGGTGTTCTAGCGCTGTTGTTTGTTCGCTATAACACGAATGAGAAAATACAAAAATGGGTTGTCATTGTATTGTTAGGAGCGTTTGCTACCTATACTGGTGTTTTGATGATATCTGAGTTAATCCGTTAGTGGAGTAGTTTGTGTTGAATTGTAAACTTGTACGAGTACGTCAGATTGGATTGACAAAAACACACTTTATTACCGGGGTTTTCTGCCTTGCATTAGGCGCGATAGGTGGTGGTGCGTTTGTTTCACATCACGCAGAAAACGTGAGTAAGGGAAAGCAAGTTGCTCAGCAGCAATTAACAGAGGAACATGCGGCCTTGATTGCTGAAAATGATGAAATCAAATCACAATTACAGACGTTCAAAGAAGATAGCAACATAGAAAAGCAGAAGCAAAGTACCCTTGAGCAAACGGTAGCCGCGTCGAAAAAGACCAACACACAGCTGAAAAAACAAAACCAGACATTAAGTGTTGAAGTAGCAAATTTAAAAACGCAGCTAAAAGAACAACAAAATCAGGCTCTCGACCTACAGAAACAAAATCAAGTCTTACAAGCCTCTATTGATAAGAAAAATGCCATCCTTATACAGTCCAAGGAATTTTTTCAAGGTCAGTTAAAGCTGCAACAAGAAGTGCATGAGTTAAATGTACAGCGCGAAAAATTGATTGTGACTTTTAATAATCTGACTAAAGAGTGTCAGGTATTTACCGAAGGCAAAAGCTGGGATGCAAAGTCAGATTCCTGTGACAGAAAACAAAAAGCCTCCGATCGGTTAAAAGCATTAGACAAGAGTATCAATGCAAAGCAGGCACAATTGGATAGCGCAGATTCAGCGGTGAAGTAAAGGATTTAATAAATCTGTTTATCTGATCTTTACCTAGCTAAAAAAAAGCTTAACATAGTGTATTGCGTTTTATATCGAGCACTATGTTATGTCCCTCCACTTATGGTTATCTTTGTTTTTAATTTGCCTACTTGGCGCTATGTCTCCAGGCCCGAGTCTTGCCACTGTTAGTAAGCATACGTTAGCGGGGGGAAGGCTCAATGGAATAGCAGCTGCTTGGGCACACTCGTGCGGTATCGCATTTTACGCTTTTATTACGGTAATTGGTCTTGCGGTTGTATTGCATAAATCAGAGCTGTTGTTTGTTTCTATTTCATTGTTAGGCGCTGCTTATCTTGCTTATTTAGGATGGAAATCGTTAACCTCTAATGGTGGCATTGCCAGTACTCTTGAAGCAGGTAAACCCATGAGTATTAAGGATTCCGCCAAAGAAGGGCTATTAATTTCTTTGCTCAATCCTAAAATAGCATTGTTTTTTATCGCTCTATTTAGCCAGTTTGTTGCCGAAGGTAATAGCCTAGGTTCAAAGGCAGTAGTGGTTGTCACACCTATGCTAGTTGATGGTTTGTGGTATACCTTTATCGCTTTAATTCTCTCAAGCCCAATGCTATTTGAAAGATTAAAAGCCAAGGGCAAACTCATTGATCAGCTTTCAGGCATAGTGTTAATTGCGCTAGCTTGTCGAGTAGTGTGGCAAAATGTCGGATATTTTTAAAGTAAGGCGAGCACAGCTTGAAGATAAAGACACTTTATTAAATGTGTGGCGCGCATTATATGAGTGGCATCATTTGCACTGTGAAGAAATGATAAAACCGCCATGTATCAATGAGCTTGACGCAGAGCTTGACAGTTATTTATCGACACTAGACTGTTTTATCTTCGTGTTAGAAGTGGAAGAGCATATCGTTGGGTTTATCACAGGGCAGTTGTGTCAATTGCAATCGCCACTGTTAAAATCACAAATGGTAGGAAGCATAGACCACTGGTTTGTTAATGATAGTTATCGACAGATTGGTGGGGGAATCGCGCTTCTTAGTCGTTTAGAAACTGAATTTTTGAATTATGGGGCGATGCGAGTCAACGCTGAGGTGTGGGGATTTAATGAAAGTGCGCTTGGTGTTTACCGTAAGCATGGCTTTCAAACGCACATTCACTGTATGACAAAAACAATCGTGTAATTGACTAGTTGTTTATTTAAAACGGAATCAATTACTTAGAGTACAAATTTCTCAATAGCAATCGCGACTCCGGATTCGTTATTACTATCGGTAATATGGTCGGCGAGTGATTTGGTTTCATCATCGGCATTTTGCATTGCCACCGCAAGACCTGCGTATTTCAGCATATCGTGATCGTTACCCGCATCTCCGATACACATCACTTCACTTTGTTTGATACCCAAATGTTGCGCAAGGGTTTGTACGCCGGTGCCTTTATTGCTCAATGGATTGCAAAACTCTAAGAAGAAAGGTGCACTGCGTACCACAGAATAATCTTGTTTTAGGATTTCGGGAAGGGTATCCGCTATCGGTTGCAGTACTTCAACGGGATCAATTAACATGGTTTTGATGATTGGGTGTGAATCTTCTAAGGTATCAAAATCCATTTCTGTTATCGTTAAGCCGTTAATATTAGCTTCATGTTGCGTGTAGTAACTGTTTTTTGGGGTAATTAATCCGTGCTCTTTACTAAATGCCTGACAGTTACAATTGCGCTCTTTAGCCAGTTGGTAAATGCGTTTTGCATCAGCACCTGAGATCAAGCGTTCGCTAATAACTTCGCCTGTTCCTATATTTCTAATAATCGCGGAGTTATAACACAGCACATAATCTTCATTACTGTCCATTTCCAGTTGATGTAGGCTATCAAGCATACCTTCTAATGGGCGCCCAGAAGCCAACACCACAGTTACGCCTTTTGCTTTTGCGTCCAAGATAGCTTGTTTATTTCGGTTTGAAATAACTTTATCGGTATTGAGTAAGGTGCCATCCATATCGATAGCAATTAGCTTGTACATTATTAGACCCAGTAAAAAAAGAAAACCCCTGCAGCAATCGCAGGGGTTATAGAATTATTATAGGTAAAGTTTAGCCAGTGCTTCTGGTTCTACTTCTTTACCTTCTAGCTCAGCATTCCAGTTTGTGCCGATTAATACACCATCTTCTGATAGGGTGATTAGCCAATCTTCTACAAAAATATCAAGAGGGATTTCAGTGACTTCAAAATCAGCCCACTCTTCAACATTATGATACTCAGCATCAGCACGATTAGACCAAAATGGCATTACTTCACATTCTTCAAACTCACTTGAATCGCAGGCTAACCAGCCATCTTCATTTTTAAGACCCCAAACAAGATTCTCTGTTTTACTCTGCTCGATGAACAGGTCTAGATTCTGTTGAATATCGTTGTTTAATTGGCTCATTGTTTTTTCCTAACAGTGTGATATGTCGGGTATTTTAGCACGCTTAGAGGTTGCATGGCATTTTTTAGCAAGATAGACACAAAAAAGCTGAGTTTTTACTCAGCTTTATATTCAACGACTGTTCGATAATGGTTACTTAGGAAGCTTAGTAAATATTGTCCATTCGCGAACAAAGTCACCTTTAAAACCAATAACCGTGGCTTCAACTCGTCGCTCTAGCGCTTCATCGGTCGGACTGTTGTCCTCGACGTCATCTTCACCGTAGCCGATGATGGTTACGCGACTGGGTTCGACGCCAAATCCTATCAGTTTATCTTGGACAAAGAGCGCTCGATTGCGAGACAAGTTTAGGTTGTATTCTCTGTCTCCAGGATTACTGGCAAACCCTTGAATTTCAATGGAAGTTTCCGGGTATTGTTTTAAAAATTCAGCCATACCTTCAATTTGCCCGGCAAACACAGGGTTTATCTCGGCAGAATCGTTTTCAAATAAAATTTTAAGGCTTTGTTCTTGTGATACTTCGATAAGTTCTTCACAACCATCGTTATTGACTCTCGCTGAGACTGGTGTTCCTGGGCATTTATCTCGAGCATTTATCACGCCATCACGGTCAAAATCACGTAGATCTGCTTGTTGGTCTGGCAATGGGGTATCGATATATTCATCGGTATCATTTGCGCATCCAAGCATAGTGAAAGAGATGACGGAAGCTAAAATTAATTTTTTCATTCTAGTACTCCACCGCTGTATTCCACTGTTCTGGAATGTCGACCAATAGGGATTCAAGTAAAGTACCGGTAGCGTTTAGTACGCGGAATTTAGCATATTGCTCAGCATATAGCGCATCAACATAGCCTTTACGAGATTCAAACAGTTCATTTTCGGTGTTTAATAGATCCAGTAGGGTTCGCTTACCAATTTTGTATTGTTTGTCGTAGGCAACCACAGTATCGGATGCCGCATCGACGTGATCGGCTAAAAATTCTTTTTGTTGCAGGGTGAGATCTAGCGCGCTCCAAGATAGACGAAGGCTTTCTTCTACATTTCGATAGGCTCGGTCTCTTAAATCTTTGGCTTTATTAATTTGATAAGCAGCTCGGTCTTTATTAGCGCTATCAACACCACCATTGAATAAGTTGTAACGCATTCTCAATGTTGCATTCATTTCGTCACGGCGACCGGCAACACCTTCTGCATCGTCAAAATAATCGTAACCCGCATCTATAGTAAAGGTAGGCAGGTTAGGGCTATTTGATTGTTTATATTGAAATTTAGCAGCGTCTACATCCACTTTAGCGGTTTTAATGACAGGGTGTTTAACCAACGCAATATCAATGGCATCGGTGATGGTTAACGGAATGCGCGTGATATCCGCTCTAGGGAATACTAACCCTTGCGGAGATTGTCCAACTAAGCGAGTAAACTGAGTGTGCGTATCAAACAAATTGTTTTGCGCCGCGAGCAGGTTGCCATGTGCTTTAGCAATACGGGCTTCGACTTGCGATAAGTCCGCAGTGGAGCCGATTCCTGATTCGGTACGTTTTTTAATGTCTTTAAATATTTTCTTATGGGTCGCAAGATTGCTTTCAGAAAGTGCAAGAATTTCATACGCTTTTAGTGCATCTAAATAGACTTTAGATACCTCTAATGCCGTGTCCGACGCATCGCTTAATACTTTGTAGCGTAATGATTCAGCTTCTGCTGCGGTTCTATCCATGTTGTGTAGGGTGTTTGAACCGTCCCACAACAGTTGAGTTAACCGAATAGACGCATCTACAGCGGTGTAATCGTCGTCTCTACTTTGATCGTTTTGATAGTTTTCCCAACCAATACCAGCGGTGAGATCAACCTTCGGGTAATATTCTCGTACAGCGGCTTTATTTTCATACAAATAAGACATGAAATCGTTATACGAACTTTTTACGGTCGGATTCGTTTTCAGAGTGTGCGAAATGGCTTGCTCTAACGACTGGGCTGAGGCTGGATTGCACAGCATGCTAGCTAGAGCGATGGCGCTTAGCTTAATCCTTTTCAAGGTATGCTCCCTAGTATTCCGTTACTTTTTAACCAAACTTGAGCTCATCATGATGCATCAATATGTCACTTTGGTTGCTAAGTATATAATAGTTAATAACAAAATAATTACAATGCATTCGTTGCTGAAATGTTTATAAATTGATGATTAGTTTGGTGTTTATTTTTAACACCTTGCTAACTTGAAAAGTAGTGTAAAATTTAACCATAGAAAGGAAGATCTAACTGATAAATACAGGCCACAATATAAATTGGGCCAAGGAGTACACATGGACAGTATCTCATTTGCTAACGACGTTGTATTTGGTGACGCCTGGCTAATCATCGATGCACAAGGCAACCTTAAAGTTGCAGCGCAAGGTTATATTCCACAAGACGGAGATATCATTGTTTCTGTTGGCAGTAATCCACTGATTGTTCCCGAAGATATTGTGAGTGAGTTGCGTGTCTCTATTGCCAATCAGGGCAGTGTAGACTCAGTGAATGCTCAAGCAGGTATTCAAGGTGTAGTAAATGCATTAAATCAAGACAGCGATACTAACCCGCAAGATGAGTTACTCTCCGAAGAAGAAGATGGTTCAAGCTTGACAACCACAGGTGCTGTTGCCAGAGATGGAGCACAAACTATTGCCGTAACTGACTTTCAAACCGAAGGTGTATTTCCCTCCTCATTTACTTTTGAACAAGCTGATGCGATCGCTCAGTTTGTTGAGCAAGTCGTTACAGTTTTATCGCAAGGTAGTGTATCGATTTCTGATAATAACGGCGAAGAAGTGATAAATGGAGAAGGTGAAACTGCGACCATTAATGGCGTTGTCGCAGGTGGTGCCACTGGTTTGGATTCATTAATTATTTCCGATGTTAACGATACGCAAATTATCATCGATGCATCATTGATAAGGATTGATGAAAACGGGCAATACACAATTGAAGGTGTTGATGTTGGCATGCTAGAGGATGGTGAATTAACGGTTATTGCTATCAGCACTGACGGGAACGGAAACATTGTTGAAGTTAGTGATTCGGTTGAGAAAGACTTTACCTATGGCGATGATTTTAATGGTGACGGTGTAACAGAGTCGGAAGTGTCGTTAACCGATAACAACGGCGAAGAAGTGATCAACGGTGAGGGTGAAACGGGCACGATCACAGGCTACCTTGGCGAAGGCAACACAACCCTTGAATCATTAATTATTACTGATGTTAACGACAAGG
>NZ_BAUJ01000010.1 GCF_000496695.1 Vibrio halioticoli NBRC 102217 | reverse complement strand
AGTGTGATGGGTATTACTTTTAAACTGCTTGATGCTTTTCTTTGCTTGAGTACGGCGGTTCGCTTTTTTATCTCTAGGCGCTCGCTTGCTCTGACCTGAAGAGGGCTTATCCGTAACAGGGAAACCTTCAAGCTCTTGCAGTGCCAACTCTCGCTGGGTAAGTTGACGAATCGCGCTTAAATACTCAGTTTCACCATGACACACCAATGAAATTGCAGTGCCTTGCTCGCCAGCTCGCGCAGTACGCCCAATGCGATGTACATAAGCTTCAGCATGTGACGGCAGTTCAACATTAATAACCACAGGTAAGTGCTCGATATGAATGCCACGCGCCAGTAAGTCGGTCGCAATAAGGACGTTCACTTGTTTTTGTTTAAACTGTTCTAGAGTTGCTTCACGCTCTTGCTGAGATTTATTGCCATGCAAAGCCGCAGCGACAATGCCGGCTTTATTGAGCTTTTTGCAAAGCGCATCGGCGTTATCTTTAGCGTCAATAAACACCAGCACTTGCGGCCAATTGTTTTTCTTTAATTCAGAAATAAGCGCGTTGGCTTTGCTGCCTTTATTGACCAAATATAAGGTTTCTTCAATGCCTTCTACCAAACTATTGGTCACTGTGGTTTGAATGCGTTTTGGTTCGCTCAATAATGGCGCCGCTTGTGTTTGCAACTCGCTAGAGAAAGTCGCTGAGAACATGGCGGTTTGATGTTTTGACGGTAGCAATTCAATGATTTTTTGAATATCAGGCCAAAACCCCATATCCAATAATCGGTCAGCTTCATCTAACACTAAAGTGTGTAAACGGCTCACATCGATGGCTTTATCAAGCAACAAATCAAGCAGACGACCTGGGGTTGCCACCAAAATCTCCGGTGATAGCAATAACTGCTGCTTCTGAATGTCTTTGTCTATGCCACCACAAAGAGAGATAGCGCTGACGTCTGTAGCATTAGCATACGGCAATAAAGATTCACTGACCTGCTGGGCAAGCTCGCGTGTTGGCACTAATACAATGGCTTGGGTCGTACAAGGGCTCAAACGCACTTGCTCAAGTAAGGCGATACCGTACGCTAACGTTTTACCACTGCCTGTTTGCGCTATCGCTAATACATCTTGTTTTTCCAATAGAGAGGGGATAGCAAGTTGTTGAACTTCGGTTAACGTCTTAAAGTTAGCGGCTAAAAGAGTGCTAATCTCAGAACAAAGTGGCAAATTGGAGTACGGCATAGTCATTATCTTATCGGTCTGTATCAATTAATCGTTTTCGGTATCTGTTGGGCGAAGTTGCAGTTGCACGCCCGTTAAAAAGTTGCGTAGGATTTGGTCTTTGCACTCGCGGTAATGCTTGTTTTCAGGTTTACGGAAAAACGCGCTTAGCTCGTGCTTGCTCACATTCAAGTCCGCCACTTTTAGTGTGTCTAAAATATCATCTGCCTTCATGTTTAACGCAATACGTAGTTTCATGAAAACCATATTATTGGTTAAGCGAGACTCAGGCTTAGGTTGCTCACCTTCACGTTTACCACGTTTGATATTGATAAATCCGTTTAGGAAAATAGCCAATTCTTTGTCGATGATCTTACAAAACTGTTCGTCTTCCTCTCTCTTTAGCCAGTTACTCACTTGAGATCGTGTAACCTCAAGATCAGCGGCAGCAAACACATTAATCATGTCAGCGTCTTTAAGGTCAAAGGTATAGCGAATACGGCGTAAAATATCGTTATTAGTCAAAATAATTCCTAATGGAGTGGGTTACTAAGTGTGAGTGAGCGTGCACCTTAACACAGACCCTAGGGGGAATATAAATATTAGTTGGATATTCTGGGTTGATACAGGTCGTTATACGTTGGTCTGCTTTAAGCAAGCTGTGCATTTTTATTAGGCATTGAACAAAAGAAATGCGAGTTACGAATAAAATCGCATGCTTCTAAAATATCAAATTTAATCACGCATTTGTAACACTGACATCACAATCAGCCGAACATTACTTTGACTTGTTTAAGACTACTAGTAATGCTTGTGCATCTAGTTTGGTGGTTTTGTGTCAAATCCACCCAGCCATCTAGATTAATAATCAAGGAGATAGATGTGATAAATCGTAGCTTAATATTGGTTATGGCATGCTTATTATCGTTATCGGTAAATGCAGCAAACTATTCAATTGGCACCGGCGGTCAAAGTGGTATTTATTACCCATTTGGCGGTGCTTTGGCGAAAGTATGGTCAGAAAACGTACCGGAAGTGAATGCTAAAGCAGAAGTCACAGCCGCTTCTGTTGAAAACACCATTAAAGTGGTTCGTGGCGATATGATTGCCGGTATTGCGATGGGTAACGTTGTACTTGATGCCTACAATGGTCAAGGCAAGTTCCCTGCGAAAATGCCAGTGAACACGCTGTTCGCATTATACCCAAACCTTGTGCACACATTGACCTTAGAAAAATCGGGTATCAATTCTTTAGCGGATTTGAAAGGCAAACGTATCTCTCTAGGTGCGCCTGGCAGTGGTACAGCGGTAACCTCTGCTGCGTTACTTGAGTCTATTGGAATTGATGTTAAAAAAGACATCAAAGCGGTGTATTTAAACTATTCAGAGACAACGAACGCGCTCGCCAATGGTCAAATTGATGCTGGATTCATTGTCGGTGGGCAAGGTGTTGGCGCAGTTACGCAGGTTGCGTTGACGCATAAGATCAAGATCCTTTCGATTACTGCTGATGAAAGTAAAGCTTTCATTGAGGCAAATCCGGCTTATAGCGCTTACAGTATCCCTGCAGACGTTTATAACAATGTAGGTGCAGTGTCGACATTAAGCGTTTGGAATGTATTAGTGGTGAATGCCAATATGAGTGACGATATGGCGTATAACTTAACTAAATCTGCTTATGAACACATTGGAGATATTAGAAAAGTGGTGAAAATGGCGGAAATGACCACGCCTGAAAACGCTGCTCGCCTACAAGGTGTACCTTTGCATCCAGGTGCTAAAAAATACTTAGATTCTATTTCTAAATAGAACTACTTAACTAGAAGGCAAGCATAGTTTCATGCTTGCTTTTTTTGTGCTTCACATTTTTCGTTCATATTTCAGGTGTTGTTATGAATGTAACTGATAATAAAAAGACGCAAGATCTTGCTGCCAATTTACCTTACGAAAGAGTGACGACATTTTTTGGCTATTCCATTTTGTTGTTTGCGGTATCACTTTCGATCTTTCAAATTTGGCAAGGAATAAGCTCAACGATTTCCGCTACCTATTTTAGACCGATACACCTATGTTGGGTGTTAGTGCTGATATTCTTACATTTTCCGCTTATTTCAAATCGCCGTAATAAGTTTTATCTAGTAGGGCGAACCATAGATGTCATCCTCTGCTTGCTGGTCGTGTTTGCGGGATATCGGATGTCTGTGTTTGATTACAACGACATCAACTACTTATTTTATGGGTTGCAAGCCGCAGATATGTTTGCCGGCGGGGTGTTAATTGCACTGCTCATGGAAGGGTGTCGCCGAACTGTGGGCTGGGTGATGGTCTTTATTGCCCTAGCATTTTTAAGTTACAGCATGTTTGGCGATCTGTTGCCCAGTGCTGTTTCAATAAAGGCTTATACCTTACAAGAGCTGATTCAATTTCAGATATTTTCAGCTAATGGCGTGTTTGGCTCTGCATTGGGTATTGCCGCAACCACAGTCTTTATTTTTGTATTATTTGGCGCTTTTCTTGAAGTCACAGGGGCGGGTAAATTCTTTATCGATCTGGCATTTGCCATTGCGGGCAAATATCGAGGAGGCCCAGCAAAGGCGGCAGTGCTTGCATCGGCAGGCTTAGGTTCTATTTCGGGCTCCGCTATTGCTAATACGGTAACCACAGGCTCTATTACTATTCCCATGATGAAGAAGTTGGGATACAAGCCAGAGCAAGCTGCGGGGATCGAAGCGGCGGCTTCAACGGGTGGGCAAATTATGCCTCCGATTATGGGCGCTGGCGCATTTGTTATGGCCCAGTTTACGGGTGTGCCATATAGCGACATTATGTTCGCCTCGATTGCACCTGCAATACTGTATTTCTTCTGTACATTGCTGTACGTGCACTTAATGGCCTGTAAATTAAATTTACAAGCGGTAAGTAAGACAGAAGCAGTCATCGCTGTAATGAAGCATGGGGCGCATCATTTAATTCCTTTGGTATTGATTACTGCTTTGTTGATGATGGCATATTCCCCGCTATTGGTCGGCGTGGCAGGTTGTGCTGCCATTCTAGTGGTGGCAAGTACGCGAAAGCATAGCCGGATTGGTTTTAAAAAGTTTTTTGAAGGCATGAAAAACGGTGCGCTTTTAGCTTTACCTATTTCTGCGGCTTGTGGCGCAGCAGGCATCATTGTCGGCGTTGTAGGGCAAACTGGGATTGGATTGCAATTTACCCAATTTGTGATGGATTTCTCGGGCGGTTATATGATTATCGCCTTGGGATTAATCAGTATCGTGGCTTTGATTCTGGGAATGGGCTTGCCTGTTACCGCCGCTTATATTGTTCTTGCAGTGATGGCAGTCCCTATGCTGACAGATTTCGGATTACCCATTTTAACTGCGCACTTGATCGTATTTTGGTTATCACAAACATCCAATGTCACGCCGCCTATTGCCTTAGCTGCATTTGCAGGGGCCGGGGTAGCGAATGCCAATCCAATGAAGTCGTCAGTTGAGGCATTTAAACTGGCAGGCGGTCTGTTTGTTATCCCTATTATGATGGCCTATACAAATTTGGTTAACCCTGGTGAGGGTGTAGTTGCCTTATTTATATCCGTAGCGCAGACATTAGCGATAATTGTCGCTATTGCAATCACCATCGAAGGTTACTTGTTTAACTCGTTAAGTAAACTCGAACGTTTAGCATCGGCAGTTGCTATCCCATTGCTTTTATTGAATTTTTATAATACAGGCATTATTGGGGGCTTAATTATTGTGGCAATAGCAGCTTTACAATGGCGTTCTCATAACAAAAAATAAATCCTAGGGTAAAACCCCATTTAATTTTGAACCTCGATCATTTGGTCGGGGTTTTTTATTGTCTGTTTAATTAATGGTTGACTAAATCAACTAACATCACTATAGTTGTCATTATCAACTTAATTAAAGGAAGTCATCTATGATTCGCAAAGCAAGAAAAGATCATCACTACAGCGTAACTATTGAAGAAACTACCGCAGAAGGTGAAGTGCAAAAATTGCAATTTGAATTCGAAGATCGTGAAGATATGTTTAATGTGGTGGCGATGATGAATAAGGGTACAGACTTAACTCTAGAGGAGGCGACAAGAGTGGGTGTGGCGCTGAGATTGCTTGGGCCTGTAATGATGGTGAATCGAAAACATACGTTGTTTTCTGAGTTCATGCCGCACTTTAAGACGTTTATGCAGAGTTTGAAAAAGGGTTTAAAGGCGCAGCAATAAGCGCAAAGTGATTAATGCTATTAATCAAACTGAAAGTGATGAGCAATGAGAGTTTTATTGGTTGGGAAAGAAACAAAGGCCGCATAAGCTGCGACCTTTATTCATTTAAGTTCTACTGTGAAGTATCGCTATTAATACAGTAAATTCATGCTATTTAGAATCACTAAACCAATAGTGGTGGTAATAACCGACAAGATAGTGGTTAGAGCAATAATATTGGCTGCCAGAGTTGAATTTCCGCCCATTGAGCGAGCCATAATATAGCTGGCGGCGGCGGTTGGCGCTGCGGTCATAAAGAAGATGATGCCTAGTGCTTCGGCGCGAAATCCTAGCGCGTAAGCCAGCAAACAGCTGAATATCGGTGCAACAACCAGTTTAACTACCGTTGCAAGCCAAGTGGCGAAGGTTTCTGCTCGTAGTGATTTAAGATCCAATGAGCCGCCCGTACAAAGCAGGGCAAGAGGTAAGGTCATGCTAGCAAAGTAGTGACCGGCGTCTGAGGCAATCTTTGGTATCGGCAAACCAATAGCAGAGTAGAGCAGTCCTGCAATAATTGAGATGATCAAAGGGTTGCTAGTAATGCTTTTGCTCATGGCTTTTATTGCGCTACTGCCTGACTGTTCACCTTTCGGTGTTAACGATATAACCGCCAATACGTTATAAAGTAGAGTCGTTGCCGCCACGTATATTGCTGCGGTAGCAACGCCATCGCTACCGTAAATATTAGCGACGTAGGCAAGGGCAATAATACCTGTATTCGAGCGAAATGCCCCTTGTATGGTAACGCCGTTGTCTTTGTTTCCTTTCAATATCACGCCAACTAACGCAGTACAAAAAGCGAAAAACAGCAAGCTACTGCCCACAGTAAAGCCCACTAACGAGGCGCTGGTGGCAAAGTCATGATCAGCTTCCACAAGGCTAAGAAACAGCATGGTCGGTAAGGTGACTTTAAAGACGAGGTTGGATGCGCTCTGTATAAATACGTCATTAATTACGGATGTCTTTTTTAGGACAACGCCCATAACCAAGATTAAACAGATAGGCCCAGTTACCGAGATGGAAAAAGCGAGCTGATCTAAAAGTCCCATAAATGCCTGCAAAATGTTAAGTGTGACGGGAAAAAGCGCATAGTTGTACTTTTGTACTACAAATGAGCAAGGTACATATAATGCCATGATTATCACATGCTTGTAAAAGTCATTCAGACATTTGAGGGCTAACTCGACACAATTGTGAATTGGAAATCTGTGACCTAAGGTTACTTTTACCATTTTATGACGTAAGATGTGCGCCTAATTTTCTCGGGGATACATTGTGAAAAGAGAACAGTTCGAGCTATTGGCACCTGGCGGTGATCTAGATTCAATTAAAGCGGCAATCGCAGCCGGCGCAGACGCAATTTATTGTGGTTTAGACAGATTTAACGCTCGTAATAGAGCCACAAACCTGACTTTAGATAACCTAAATGGTGTAATTGAACTGGCGCATCAGCATCAATGTAAAATCTTTGTCACGCTTAACGTATTGATATTAGAGAGCGAATTGCCTGCTATTGTGCGTTTGCTCAGTCAGCTGAATACCACAAAAGTGGATGGCGTTATCGTACAAGATTTAGGCTTAGCCTACCTGCTTAAACATCACTTCCCTGAGTTAGATGTGCATGCTTCTACGCAGTTGAACACGCACAACGAAGGCCAAATACTGTTTCTGAATCAATTAGGCACCAGTCGCGTGAATTTGTCGCGTGAGCTTAATATTCAAGAAATCAAACATCTTGCGCAATTTGGTTTGCAGCACGATGTATTGATGGAAGTGTTTGTGCACGGCTCTTACTGCATTGGTTTTTCTGGCCTGTGTTACATCAGTTCTGCAAGAAACGGCGCATCTGGCAACCGAGGTCGATGCAGTCAGCCTTGTCGCGATCAGTATCAAACGACAGAAATGGGCAGCCATTACCCGTTAAACTTAAAAGACAACTCTGCCTTTGGCGATCTCGAAGCACTGGTTGACGCTGGTGTGTATTCATTGAAAGTAGAAGGGCGCATTAAAAAATCTCACTATGTGTTTACTGTGGTGGATAATTGGCGCAAGCAGATAGACAGATTTTGCGATGGTGAGCCGTTATTAACCGATAAAACTGAACTGTATACCGTATTTAACCGCGATTTCTCGAACGGCTTTTTGCAGGGTAACTTTGGCAAAAACATGTTCATTGATAACCCAAGAGATAATGCGGTTACGCATTTCTCTAAAGTGTATCAATGCACCTCAGAAGAGCAGGTCAACAGCGTTAAAACCAAGCTTTACGACGATAAAACGCAAATCATTGAGCATGTGGCTAAGGCAATCGCTGACTTTGATGTGACCGCCGAAACTGGACATGGTTCAACGTTAAAAAGTGGTATTGATACCTCGAAGATTTTAACTTTATCTCATCATCAACCAGAAAATTCAGTAGCAAATCTTTCAGTGCTGATTTCATCGTCAGAAGATGTGAGCCTACTGTCTCATTCAGATGTGGACGTGTATTACCAAATGCCAATGGGCGTAAAGGCCGAGCTGGCGAAACTGATCACACTCTTTACTGAGCACCCACAGCTTAAACCTTGTTTCCCTGCCATTTTGATTGGTGATGATTTCTCCGCATCAATAGAGTTTTTAGCCGCTGTGCGCCCTGAAATGTTAATCACCAACAATGCAGGTGTAGCGTATCAAGCGCAGCAGATGAATTTAGCATGGGTGGCAGGCCCGCACATGAATACCTCAAACTCATTTGCGATGCATTGTCAGCAACAAGAATTTGGCGCAAGTGGTGCCTTCATCTCTAACGAATTGAGCAAAGTGCAAATCCGTCAGTTAAAGCGTCCACAAAACTTCAGAACCTTCTACAGCATTTATCACCCGAATACTTTGCTAACCAGTCGTCAGTGTTTGTTCCAACAAACCGAAGGCTGTAAGAAAATCAAAGTCAATAAAGGCTGTTTAAAACGCTGTGAAAAACGCACGTCTATTATCAACCTCAAAGATAATCCGTATGTCATTCAAAAGCATAAAGGTAGCCACAATAGCATCTACAGTGAGCACAATGTGCTGAACTTAGAAATACTTGCAGATTTCCCTAACTTGCTGACCGATGTGATGATTGATCTTCGAGACATTCAAACTGAAACGCAAGTGGCAGTGTCAAAAGGGCAGTTAATCGAACTCTTCTTAGAGGCACTCAAGCAAGGTGAAGAGGGTGCGGTGGGGAATGTCCATAGCGTGTTAACACCAACGGTTAATCAGCAGTACCATAAAGGTATCTAGATAGGTTTTTGTTATCTTATTTGGGATGGGACAGAAAAAATTGTGATGCAAGCCATTGCGTTTTAGCCTTGTAAATGCACTCAAACGCCTCAATGCATAGTCACGCAGACTCATTGAGGCGTTTTTTATGGGGTAAACCGATTAGGGATTAAAAATTTGAAATACCAACACTTCTACTTAGGCAAAGCCAAACATCATCTCTGATGGGCCTATGGAAGGAGGCGTACCACTATCCGTACTTATTCGCGGAACCTAAATTACCATTAAACTAAGTGTTTCAAATGGAGCTCTAGCAATATAATGGCGTTTTATCTATTCAGATAGTACATCCAGCAAAGGAAAACGCAGTGGCGCATCTCAATTGCCATCCCTGAACGACATAGTAGGTAATTAAGATCTTGTTACGTAGGTTCAGCTATATCACTACATACGATAAGTATGGCAGCAAGAAGCCTGGGAATTGCATACCCTGATAGCCAGACGAGTATGACATACAAAAACGTCAACCTTAAACGAACGGCGACACACTTGAAGTTACCATGTAGAGCATCACACCAGGATCCGAAGATCAGTGCGGTGAATGAATAATCGGTTTTTACTTCACGTTGAAAACGAGTTGCTGGATATTCTAATAGATGTTTCACTCATATTTCCAAAGGGGCGATACATTGATCGTTCTTTTAATTAAAGGGCTTTTGTCTTTTCCCATACCGGTATGAACGCCTCAACAAAGTTATCGTTGGCCACAGTAAATCGACCACTACCCATGATGTCGATAGCTATATCCAGATCCTTCCCTTCCGCTAATTGAAGCGTGATATAGTTCATACCAGTTTGGGTTTCAGGTTGAAGCTCTACGTTCCAACGATAGACGTAGTTAGTCGTCTTGCTCTCTTGGTTGTAATCACTCTGTAGCGCACCATTACACACCGCCACCATATTAATGCTTTGCCCGTTCACGTTAGAGAGACCAACATTCACCTCTTTATATTCATTGGCGCTAAGTTGACTATGACGACCGCAGATTTGCTGTGTTGCCATATCGTTTTGCGGCACCATTATAGATGCGATGATGCTGTTATCATCATAAAAGTGCATGAAATGAATACTTAACTCACGGTCATATTTGGTGTCAGTGAGGTTGGCAAAGGTAGAGGCGTATACCCCCTCGTCCGTTCGCCACGTTGATGCGTTTGCGATGACAGATATCATTGATGCACCGAGCGCTAATGAGCCCAGCGAAGCTTTGCTAAGAATGTTCATTAAAAAGACCTTGGGTAATTTAAACTGTACGCATTTTAACCGAATCGTCGGTCTCGATGAATAAAGCAAACTTTAGGTAGGTCATTAATGACGTTTATAGGTAATATGAATCGGTCTGCAGGTATAGGCAAGAATGACGGTCCTTATCCAGACTGCTTGTGATATTTAGGTTTGAGGGGGTGCCTCTGACTAACCTTCTATTAGCGTATCTTTAAAATCATCGCAACTATGAGAGAGTAATAAAGTTAGTTACTAAAGCAGTCAAGTAACCCTGTTCGTACTGTTCTAAGTGATACGTAGCCCAAAAAGGATTCATACTAATTTCTACAACCGAGTCTGAATCGGGCTACCACTGAGTATTAAAGTACCATACTGGTTGTCTTCATCATCCGTTGAAACACGTTTCTGGACAAAACTTTGTAAGTTATATGACTAAATTGGTATATAGCGGATTAGCTTAGGCATGGGAAAGTAACGTCGTTTTAAGCGACTAAAATTATGTTAGCTACAATTTGTGAGGAACGAACAAAGCCAACTGTTTTTTGTCCTTGTTTAATTTCTTGTTATGTTTTAATTGCCCCGGTGCATGAACACCGGGGACTTGGTTTACAGTAAACCGATAAAGTGCAAGGTATCTAGAAGTTCGGAAACAGCTAGGATAACCAAAGCAACATTAAAAGTTACTTTAACTGTGGTTTGCTTTTTCATGGCATGAGCCTTAAAAATGCAGCCACATCAGCGCTGAGTGACTACGTTAATAACGTGATCGCTCTTTGGTGGTTACTAGATTTTGTGTGTGAGTATTCGTTCGACAAAACGAGTCCATTCACATCTATTGGCCACCTTACGGAGTGTTTGCCAACACTTCGGGATAGTCTTCCGTCACGAGTCCGCCTTATTGGCGTAAGTCGATTATTCGTGGCAGAGCTTTCCAATTCGATGAAACATAACAGCTTATTAATTAGCAGTAGGATAACCTCCTACTTTCTTGTAAGCCTCTTCCTCAAAATATCACTTGTAAGTGTTTGTTGTAAATGTGTTTTTTAATAAAAGCACGGGTTAAACATAACAACTTAGCAGATACAAAAGATGCATAAGTGTTTACGAGGTCTGTATAGCACTTTTATATATATTACAAACGATTTATGCATCTTTTCCATAGTAATTATCTTAACTTGAGCCATAACGGTGTATAAATACAGTGCATTGGTAAGGTAACGGTTGTGGAGCAATTAACATTTTGGGAGTCTATACAGACAGAGATCAGGGTAAGCCATTACAGCTATCAAACAGAAAAATCCTACCTCTATTGGAACCGCTATTTCATTTGACATTGCAATATTCGTCATGGCGCTTATATAACCCACACTTTGATTGAACAATTTCTTAGGCTATCACTATTTAATTGGTGCCATCCTATTTGGCTCAGCGCTAAGATTAAAGGAAGCCATAATATCTACGGGGTCAGGTCTTTGTTTTTGCATAATATTTTACCCTAGCAAGGAGAGGGGCATCAATAAGTTCACCAACACTCCCTGATTACAAACAAAAAGCACAAATTTAAAACCTAACTCGCATAAAAAAGGGGCTCAATGCACCCCTTTAGTATTACTACCACCAAAGCGCTATGCCTTGATCGTGATGATTCCTTTTTTGCTATCAGCAGAATGGTTTACATAAACCACTTCCACCACACAAATAGAGCCAAGAAACCAAACAAATAGATAAGTCCAACAATGGACAGTGCTTTCAGTTTTGGCCCTACTGCAAGCTCGGCAGGTAGCGGAGTGCGCGTAACTAAAATAAAGTTCAGCAGGGCGAAAAATGGCGTTGTAATAAAGGCCAGTACCATTGCAAAGTTCAGCATTGGTAGCAGTGCTTTGGCCAAAAATACTACGATAAATAGAGCCGATAGTGACACCACTAGCATCCAAATTTGATTGGTCATTGGATGAATGGTTTGGTCTTTACGCAGTAATCGTTGAGATTCAGTAATAACGCGTGAATAGCCATCAATCACGGTGATGGTACTACCAAAGATGCAGAAGAAGGCAATGACTGCCACTAAGTAGCGTGACCATTCGCCAATGGTAGACGCGTATAGGCCAATTAGCTGATGAGAAAAACCAACCCCAGAGGCTTGCAGTTCAACACCTGATCCATGTAGCAATAGCGCGCCCAAAGAGACAAATACTAAGGCTAAGATTGCTGTTCCAATATAACCCACGTTAAAGTCAAACAGTGCCGATTTTGGCGTCACCTCTTGATCTCTGCACTGACTTTTTAGCCACATTGACGTTAGGCTCGATATTTCGATAGGGGCGGGCATCCAACCCATAGTCACGACAATAAAACCAATTGCGGCAAGCGTCCAAGGTGAGGGTGATACAAAATCAGGTTCTGGCGTTACAGGGTTACCAAACGCTATCGCCACTGCAATTAATGTGGTGATGGTTAATACCACCATGATGATTTTTGATAAAGCGTCTAATGCTTTGTAGTGCCCGACAAATAAAATGCTTAAACAAGTGACTAACACTATGATCGACAATGTGGTCATCGACAGGTCAAATGGAATGAAATAGGCCAATAAACTGGCGCTAAACATTAGCAGAGCGGCGGTGTTGACCACAGAAGAGATCACACTCAATAGGGCAAATAAAATAAGGTAAGGTTTGCCCAAATTAAAATAGCCTTCAACTAAGCTAGTCTTTGTGCCAACGGTATATTGAACGCCTGCTTTAAAAAATGGGTATTTTAAAAGGTTAACAAGCAAGATCAAAATAGCCAGTTGCCAGCCGTAAATCGCACCGGCTTTGGTGGATGCAACTAAGTGAGAACCGCCGACAGCAGCGGCGGCGGCCATGATACCGGGACCCAACGAGCGGGCTAGCGTTCCTAATCGAGAAGGAGAACTAGACGGAAGAGTAGTGTTTTCCATTTGCTTATTTACCTAGTGAATATTTTTAAATATCACTTATAAATATCACACATTAAACAAGTGTCAATAAATACATACACTCCGTTTAGAAAATTATACATCACAACTCAAATAGAATGTTTTATAAGCTGTTTTATAGGTTTATCAGTTACCTCATTGCATCCTTAACTGCTGGCGTTATTTGTCTTTGCGGATTTTTTATATAAAGTCAGTGCGATTCCGCCAAGGATTAGCATCATACTCATCAGTCCGCTCAATGTGAGTGTTTCATTAAGAAAAACGACCCCCATTAGCAAAGCAATTGCCGGTACCGTTAATTGAGATAACGAGGCATTCAGTAAGCTCATTTTCGGCACTACGGCGTACCAGAGTACATAGCCGACGCCAGAGGTGAGTGCACCAGATATCACTCCATACAGTAGACCTTGTGGGATTAGATTATCGGGTGAAAGTAGCCAAGGAATCAGGCTAAGAGAGATGATTGATGCAATAATGAACCCTTTGGTAGTCGCAGGGAGCGCTGCATTTGCACGTTGACCTAATAAGGTGAATCCAGCCCAACTTACCCCTGACAACAACATGCTCAATACCGGCCAAAAACTAAAGCCTACTGCAGAAGGGTTAACTAACCATACGAACCCAGAAAAAGAGAGCAAAATTCCAAGCCATTCTATTGAGCTAAAGCGATGTCCGCGAAATAAATGTGCGCCTAATAACGAAAACTGCACCGCGCCAAATAAAATTAAAGCTCCGGTACCTGTAGTGAGAGAGGTATACGCTACAGAAAACAGCAAAGCGTAAAGAAATAAGCACACCCCAGACCATATTCCCAAGGACCACTGTTGATAAAACCCTTTAACGCCTTGAGTGCAGAGTAATATTACACTCAAGGTCACAGCGCCAGACATGATGCGAACTAAGGTAAAGACTTGCGCTGACGCTGCGCCGTCAATAAGAGCCAGTCGAGACAGCAATGAGTTGGCGGCAAAGGCAATCATCGCAAGGCCTGTTAACAATAAAATGCGCATCAATAAGCACCAACGTAATCAAGTGAAAATGCACCAAATGAGAAAGTGGTAATCAATTTGTCGATAACGTTTTTTGCGTTGTGAGTGTCTTTTGAAGTGCTAATCATTATTTCCTTATACCGCGAGTAACCGCTGCTTTAGCTTAAGAGTGATCAAGGTAACATAGGGCTGATGAGGCATAAAATACAATTCATTATCAGTCCTAACTTGTGGTTATAAATAAAAGTTCATATTAAAAGTGACATATCTTCGTCATATGCCAGTCACGCAGTGTTCCTAAGATATCCATAACTAGCGCTGAGGCATTTAGCCTTATACGTATTTTCAATGATCAATTGTTATGGATAGAAAATGAATTGTTTGAATAAGTCTTTAATCGCTTTGACCGCACTTGTCAGCATGCACTCGGTATTTGCACAGGATATTTCACAAGTAAAGCAGGGTGATGTGTATCAAGCTGTACTTTCCGAGTTAAAGCCAACTCAGCCATCAATTGGTTATGATCAGGTGTATTACAAGCTTGGGCGTTACCAACACGACGTTAAAAAGCAGTTCGATGAAATCTGTGAGGCAAATGGTCAAAAAGGGCTGGTTTCTTTTGATACTAATTCTAAGCCTTCAGACCCAAGCACATTTGAATGTGAAAAGAACGTTGGTGATGTGCGTAAAGACATGAAAACCATCGTAGTTGCGCCAAACAACGCTATCTACCTAACGGATGGACATCATACTTTCAATACCTTCACTCATATGTCTGGCGGCGGTAGTGATTTTAAAGTGCACGTTATCGTAGAAAAAGATTATCGCCACCTAAAATCTATGGATGAGTTTTGGGCAGAGCTAGAAAACGACAAAAACGCATGGCTGTTTGATCTTAACAACAAGCCAGTTGCACACACAGACTTGCCACAGCAACTCGGCATGAGCAACTTTGCTAACGACCCATACCGCGCTCTAATGTACTACTCACGTGACGTGAGCTGGAACAAGCCTAAGCAACCGGTTCCTTTCCTAGAGTTCTACTGGGCAAAAGAGCTAAAGCCAGTATTTGACATCAACCGCTTTGATCTCACTACTGAAACAGGCTACATGGAAGCGGTAAAACAAGCCGCTGACGTGATTCTAGCGCTAGATACCACCAACCTAGGTGGTTCAGGTCTAAGCGCTAAAGAAATGGGACAATTTGATCGCTTTGATAATAAAGAATTCAAAAAAATGACCCGCAAGACTAGCAAGCTGAACTACATGTTAGGTTATAAAGCGTCGTTGTAATGTGATTGCTTGGCTACTTGTGGCGATTGCCCAGTAAAGGCTCCTTAGTAGGAGCCTTTATTATTTCGAGGGAAGAGTCATTAAGGTTGCTTGTTAATACTGAGCATAAACGCGAGTACTGCCATCCTCTAAAAAGGCAATCACCTGAAAATCTTTATAGGCTTCACCTTCTTTTGCCATACCCGGTGAGTGCATCGGCATCCCCGGAGCGCTTAAACCTTTTACGCCTGCTGGGCGCTCTTTGAGCAGCTTGGTAATCTCTTTTTCTGGCACATGACCTTCAATTAAGTAGCCGTCGATAATAGCGCTATGACAAGATTGCAACTTGCTTGGTAGCGAATGTTGCTGCTTGATTTCATGCCATTGATTTTGTTCATGAACCTCCACCTGATAGCCTTTGCTTTGCATGATTTCAGCCCACTCGGTACAGCATCCGCAGTTCGGGGATTTATACATTTGGAACTGAGTGCTGGCGTAGCTTAGGCCAGTAAATAATAGTGAGGCAGAAAGCACGGAAGTGGTGCGCATTGTTTTTAAAAAGGTATTCATTGTGTACTCCAGTGGTATTACTCGCAAGATAGGCGGGTGATACGTTTTGTTTAAGATGTGCTGTGTTTAAGAACAGCTTTTTAAGCATTATTTGGTTGGTGTTGATTGATAACGCTAAACAATAGGAGGACGAATAGGTTGTTGCAGGTGCGCACTTAATAGTTGCGATTTATTGCGCATCAAGGGGTCGGTACTTGCAATAGAAGTTAAAGCTAATAGAGGGGATGCGCTCAAATCGATCACAGTGCCACAGCTTTGTCCTGAGCAAAGGTGCTCAACACAGTCATGCCCCATCTTCACATGGGTATGGTTGGCGCAGTGAGCTTGTGCTGAATGCGCAGCATGACTCGATTGTACGCTTTCAACATTCGCTTGCGTTATTGCATTTGCCGGCATTGCGTGCTGAGAAAGGGAATTAAACGACGGCGTCATGCTGGCTACTAGCAGAGCTAGCATCCCCAAAATGGCGTAAAAATTGATGTGATAATGTCGTTTAATCATTGTACTACTCTAAACCTTGTCCTTTGGTTATAGCTTAGACGGTCTTTTTTGGTCAAGGTTAATATCATTTGTCGTGATGTAAATTAAATAACAGCAAATCAGCGAGTTAAACTGTTTGACCTATGCCTAGCACACAGGTTTTAGACTGTGACGGGAAATCATAAACAAAGGAAACAGATTATGGGTTGTTGTAATAAAGCGCCATCGGGCGGTACTCGTTCATTGTCACTATTTTTGAAGTTGGTAGCCGCAATATTTGTGATTATTTTCGTGATCGCACTCGTAACAAAATAATCGCTTGACCTATGTGTTGCTCCTAGGTTTTACACTAAGCTTAAAGTAACAATGAGAGACGAAAAATGATTACTTCAAAACTTGCCAAATTAGCCAATGTGTCACCGGATACGGTGCGTTACTACACCAAACGAGGTTTGATTGTGGCGACGCGAAACCCCGACAATGGTTACAAAGAATATGACCGCGCCGCTTTGCAACGTTTAAAGTTTATTCATCAAGCTCGTGAGATAGGTTTTGCGTTAAAAGAGATTGAAGCTATTTTAGCGTCAGCGGAGGAAGGAACTTCTCCTTGCCCCCAAGTAAGGCAAATGATGACCGAAAAAATCACTGAAACCGAACAGCAGATCTTAAGGCTGCAACAACATGTCAGCATGTTGAAAACCACCTTTGCTAGTTGGGAAAGTTTAAGTGATGGCACGCCGACCGGAGAGTCAATTTGTTGCCTGATTGAGTCTTGGACTAAGGACGACAACGCATGAGTCATTTTAGTCTGCGTCTTGCTGGCGTGTCGTGCCAAGGGTGCATCAATAAAATAGCGAAAAAGGGACAATCACTCGATGAAACCTTTGCCATTGCAAGCACCGTTGCCAATAAAACCGAGCACAATACCGACTATATATCAGCGCGAGTGAGCACCGCTCTTTCGTTAGATGAAACGATAAATCTCATTGAATCGCTAGGCTTTACCGCTGAGCAAGGGACATTGCCATCCTATGTTGGCGCTGTGCAAAACGTGTCGTGTCAAAAATGCGTAGGCAAAATTACCGGTGCGCTGCGTGAGCTAGATGAACTGGCTGAAGTCAGCATTGATTTAGACAAGCAAAGCATCGAAGTGGTCGGTTTGTTATCGCCTCAGCAAATTACATCGAGCTTAACTGAGCTCGGTTACGCGCCTAATCACAATGAAACGCAGACTTCTATTGAACAAGGCAATAGCAACAGCGCTGCACCGCAACAGGTGAACAGTAGCGCGCAGTTAGTGCGTTTAAACTTATTTGGCGTGACTTGCGCAAGTTGTGTTGCAAGCATCGAAAAGGCGGTGAATGCGGCTATTGCAACTGAATCTGCGCATGAATCCGTAACCATTAACTTTGCCAACCGCACCGCAAGCGTTTATTCCTCATTAACTGAGTCTCAACTTGTACAAACTATAGAAAACGCAGGCTATGGCGCCTCTGTGATTGTGGATGAAACGGCCGCTGAATCTGAGCGTGAGCAAAGGCAGCAACAAGAATATCAACACAAAATCAGGCACACCATAGGCGGTTTAAGCTTAGGTGTCCCTCTGATGCTGTATGGCATGCTGGGCGGTTCGATGACTGTGAATACCACGCAGCAACAACTGGCATGGGGCGTGGTAGGTTTGCTGACGTTGGCGGTGCTTTGGTTTAGCGGTCGACACTATTTTATTGGCGCAAGCAAGGCATTTAAAAATCGCAACGCAAACATGGATACCTTAATTGCCTTAGGCACAGGCTCCGCGTGGCTGTATTCCATTGTGGTAGTGCTCATGCCTGCGTTATTGCCTGACAGTGCCCGTCATCTGTATTTTGAAGCCTCGGCCATGATCATAGGTTTGATTAATCTTGGGCAAGCGCTGGAATTAAAGGCGCGCGGCAGAACCTCACAAGCCATTAAACGTCTGCTGGATTTACGCACTAAAACGGCGCTGGTGATAAAAAACGGTAAAGCCATTACCTTGCCCGTGGAGGAGGTGCAAATCGGCGATTTGGTATTGATTCGCGCCGGCGAAAAAATTCCAGTGGATGGTCAGGTTATTGAGGGCGAGTCTTTAATCGATGAATCCATGTTAACCGGTGAGCCGATTCCGGTGCTGAAATCCATCAAAGATACGGTATCGGCAGGCACTATTAATGGCGAGCAAAATCTGACTATTCAAGCGTCAAAAGTGGGCAGCGACACTATGTTGGCACAAATTATCGAGATGGTGTCGAATGCGCAAAACTCCAAACCTGCTATCAGTCATTTAGCGGATAAAGTATCGAGCGTGTTTGTACCGACGGTGATGATCTTATCCATCATTACTGCGCTCATGTGGTACAACTTTGGCCCTGCGCCAACGGTGATCAACATGTTGGTCACGGCTACTTCGGTACTTATCATTGCTTGCCCGTGCGCCCTTGGCCTTGCCACGCCAATCTCAACCATGATTGGCATTGGTAAATCAGCCGAGTTTGGCGGTTTGATTCGTAATGGCGACGCTTTGCAAATGGCAAGTAACATAGATGTGGTGATTTTGGATAAAACCGGCACTATCACCCAAGGCAAACCCAGTGTTGCCAATGTTGAGCACGTGCGTGAAACCCCCTTTACTCTGGACTACCTGACTGCGCTTGAGCAAGGCTCTACCCACCCATTAGCAAGCGCTGTGGTCAGCTATTGCGCGCAACATAAATCGCAAATTGCGCCTTTAGCTGTGGCTGATTTTGTCAATCTAACAGGGCGAGGTGTCACCGCTAATATCGATGGTCACAGTTTGTTATTGGGCAATCAAAGACTGATGCGAGAGCAAGGCGTTGATATTTCCGATGTTGCAACAAAGGCCGAGCAGTGGGAAGCCATGGCGCATACTGTGATTTACTTTGCCATAGATAAGCAATTACACACTTTACTCTCGATTAGCGACCCAATAAAAAGTGAATCTGCTTCGGCGATTGCCGCATTAACTCAGCTTGGCATTAAAGTGATGATGTTAACCGGTGATAACGAGCACACCGCCAAAGCCGTAGCGCAGCAAACGGGCGTAGATGAATTTCATGGCGAACTGCTACCGCAAGATAAACTGCAATGGGTTGAAACCCTGCAACAGCGAGGTTTAGTGGTGGCAATGGTGGGGGATGGCATTAATGATGCACCAGCACTGGCTAAGGCCAATGTTGGATTTGCAATAGGGCAAGGCACTGATGTGGCCATTGAAAGCGCTGATATCACCTTAATACGTGGTTCGCTGTTTGGCGTCTCTCAGGTTATTGAAGTGAGTAAAGCCACTATGCGTAATATCAAACAAAACCTATGGGGCGCATTTATCTACAATTCGGTGGGCATTCCTATTGCCGCGGGCGTGTTGTATCCGCTGTTTGGCGTGTTATTAAGCCCAATAGTGGCAGGGGTCGCGATGTCGCTATCGTCAATTACTGTGGTCAGCAATGCCAATCGATTGAGGTTGTTTACACCGAAAACACAGGAGCCTTCACAAGGGATAGCACAAGCAATAACACAAGGAGATCAGGCTAATGGTTAATCTAATAGGCATAGCACTGATTGGGTTTATCGTGTGGTGGTTTTGGCTGAAGTAACGGCGTACTTGTAAACACCTGTTAATATCAGTTTCGTTTTTATTAGGTAATTCAAATATCTATATACCGCAAATTGACTTACGCTATATAATTAGAAGGGTGTTACTATAACCCTGTAACGTCTTGTGAGTGGTATTAAGGATGGCTGAGTAAATGTTAGATTTGAAGATAACGGCAAAAAAGAGTATTGAGTTACAACAAACTCTCTCGGCCGCTTCACAATCGGAAACCACGGTTGAGTTTGTTATCCCAAGCAGTATTGATCTTGGGGATACTTTTTCTGCGGGTGATTTCTTTGATAACGCATTTACTCAAACGCGCCGCTTTCATAAAGGAAAAAGCATCAGCTTAATGCTGTTGTACATCAAAATACTGGAAAAAGAACAGCTTCCTTACGAGTCGTACAAAACCTCTATCAGCTTATTTGCGTATCTCTTTATCAATGAGATACGCTCTTTTAAGACCACCCAAGAAAAAGAAGAGCAAGCAGTAGAAGAGATCATTGCCAAGGCAAAAGGTCACTCTAATATTTTGACCTCATTCCGTCGTTTTAAATTAGAAGATGACCAAAAGTTTGAACGCTTTCGTAAAGTAGACGCCATTCTCTCTTATGAATTTGAGCAATATTTGCTAAGACAAACCGCGTATGTGCAAAACATCAAAGGGGCAACGGTGGCCCGTGATTATTTGTCACAACTCTCCATAGCCGAAGATGAATATCGCATCACGCAAATGTACGAAGGGATCTACTCGGTAAAAAGCATTGAAGCGGAAGACCAAGAAAAGCTTACTCGAATCTTTAACCAAACTGACCTACAAAAGAAATTGCTAGAGTTGCCCCTTCGGGTACACAGCAGCAGTAAGCGAGTGGGAGAGAAAGAGCGTTATCTGTCTCTTGCCATTGCCACGGGCCTGATTATGTTAGGTTTCAGTGTGGTGATTTTTCAGTTTCGTTTAATGGGGCTGGATACTGACTTGCAGTTTGTATTGGCATTCGCCGCCTTGTATGTGGTGCGGGATGTGTTTAAAGAGAGCATTAAATCTTGGGTGTTTGATAAGATCATTCGTAAAAAACCGCGTGTGGTGTCTACCTTTAGTAAGCCGGATAAAAAAACCGATATTGGTTCGGGAGAGACGTGGTTTAACTCGCAACCTAACTCTAAATTGGCGATTGCAAACCGTGAGAATATCTCGCTGTTTTTCAAAGAGATCGTTAATTTAAAGAACTTTGAATACAACGGTTTTAAAAAGATAAAAACCAGCACCACCGTCGATCTTAGCCCTATTATGCGCTGTTTCCCGAGTGAAAATCGCGATATGTATGTGTACTCCACATCCAATAAGTCGCGTAAAGTGAGCATTTCTCGTCGTGGTCGAATTGAAGTGAAAATTCATGAAAAGAAAACCGAGCCGGGTGGTATCAAAGAGCGCACCGCACGTTATCGAGTGACCTTTGATCGCACCAAGATCGTTAAACTTGAACCTTTGCAATAGTCGAGCTTGGTGAGTGAAGAGTAGTGAGTATCCCCGAACTTAGCTTTGAGCAGTGGGCTCTGATTGCCGATATCTATACACCAGTGCTAGTTGTTATTAGCTTGAAGTTGCTTTATTTATCGTCAGGAGATCCAAGAAAAGCTGAAATAAAAGCATTGTTAGCCACAACCGCAGTCGTGTACATTTCAATGTTTTTGGATGATTATTTCAGCATTTGGCCGGCGTTTGGCGCAGATTACAGCACCCATAGCGGCATTGCTTTAGTGTTTGTCGTGCACATTATCATTAAAAGTGCGTGGCGAGCACGAATACTCGCCATCGGCTCATTATTAGCTTATCTGCAGTTAATGCATCATCAGCACTATCATACCTATTTAGATATGAGCTCTACTCTTATCTATCTACTGCCATTATTTTGGTTAACTTGGCGTCAATTTGCAGTTAAAAGGGCTGATTGACCATAAACCACATGTAAGAGCCTTCCTCGGACATGGCATAATCTAAGCGTACAATTAAGCCTGCTGCTAGTGCTCGCACCGCAAAGCCACCATCCAATTTCATGTCTGAGGTGAGCTCGCCCAAATCATAACTTGGCGCAACTTGTCCCGCTTCGGCAAAGGCGACTAACTGGAACCAATCAATATTTAGAAATTTCAGCCAAGAGACGTCTTTAATTGGATTGTGGCGTAAGGTATATCGGTATTCTGCGGTGGCGTACAAACTGGCTTTGTCATGAAAGCGGTTCGAATCAAATCCGCGCATTCTATATAAACCACCGAGCGATGCACCCTCGTTATACGGCGGCGCGTTTTCAACTTGGCTATTTTGTGAATCAACCGCGGTGACTTTCCAAGAAGGTGAATAACCTGTCCAAAAGTTTAAGGCAATAATGCGTTGCAGTGCCCAGTTGCTCTCACCAATAGAGATGTATTTACTCATATCCAGTTCGACAAAATCCCATTTGCTGTCTTGAGAGATAAGCGTGCCTTCATAGGTGTAGCCGATATATTGGCGGCTACCCATAGATGGGTTGGGAGAAAAATCAGTATTATCATATTGAATGCCAAGCTCAAAAGCGTTCATATCGCCGTCTTGTTTGGCTTCGCCTGGGTTGGTATACGATTGGTAACGATTAAACTGACGCAACAATAATATGGTAGAACCGGTTTCCAGTGGGTTCCAGTAGGTGCTAGTTGGCCCATCGGTTAATAAACCATTGCGCAGGTGATAATGGGCTGTAGGAGAGTGCTTGGCCGAGCCAAGGGGTAGCACGTATTCTATTTTAAAATCTAGCCAGTTTGAAAATCCGTCCCCTTGGATATAATCATCTTGGCTTGAGCCTGAACTGCCTGGCCTTGGACTGTCGTTTGGCCACGAACCTGCGCCTATGGTATAAGCGCGCTGATCAGGAAAATAGGCGTACATGCCAGATACGGAAATAAAAGCGCGATTGGCAAACCAAGGGCGATAGTTCCAAAGCCCCGCGGAAATGCCGTAGCTTTCTTCGCCTCCCCATGCGGTTCCGCCAATCACCAACTGCTCTTGCCCAATGCCTTGTACTACACCACCGACACCCACATTTAAGCCCATCGTTTCAGTAGAAAACAGATACGGCAGTGCCATGGCGTTTTTAGTATCGTTAGCATTTTCGGCGCGAGTAATGGTGTATTTCATACCCACGGGAGTGGCAGCCTCAACACAAAATGATAAAGCCAAAGTGGACAATAGCACACTGCTACAGGAGATTTTACTAAGGGAAGAACTAGAGTGTTGTTTTTGTTTATTCATCAGTGAGATATGAGCATCCTGCTCCCGTTAATTAACGTCCGTTAATGATGATACAAATAAAAAACGTTCAGGAAAAGATAAGAAACTGCATGTTGTGCAATGAGTTTGTTTTGTGCGTTCAAGTGATGAAAAAAGAGGCAGTAACACGCTGCCTCTTTATTTAAGTGGTCGGTGAAAAATCGCTTACCAGAATACGGTGGCAATAAAGGTAAGAGCGATAATGCACGCAATATTCAAGACAATGCCCACTCGCATCATTTCTTGCTGCTTGATGTGCCCTGAGCCAAACACAATTGCATTTGGCGGAGTGGCTACTGGAAGCATAAAGGCACAAGAAGCAGCGACGGCAATCAATACAGACAGAATGACTGGCGACATGCCAAATACTTCTGCCACTGTCGCAAAGATGGGAATCAGTAGCGCCGCACTGGCGGTGTTGCTGGCAAATTCGGTTAAGAAAACCACAAACAGAGCAATGATGGCGATAATGAATAAGATGCCAAAATCTGAGATCAGGCTACTTAGTGTATTTGCCAAGAAAACACTGGTGCCGGTGGCTTTTAGAACATTACTTAAACAAATGCCGCCGCCAAACAAGATCAATACGCCCCAATCCGCGGTTTTTTCTATGTCTTTCCAGTGTACGACTCGCGCAAAGCTGACCAAGACAATTGCGCACAAGGCGACAATGGTATCAAAGCGTGAAATTCCGCCTAACATGGCGTTGATCGGCTTACTGAATATCCAGCAAGATACGGTCAAAGCAAAGATAGACAAAGTCACAATCTTACCTTTGTCCCACACTACCGGCTCACGGTTTAGCTCAAATGTGCCTTTCAAGTTTGGCTTGAGTACCAAATAAAGAGTGGTTACGGCAAGTGGCAATAAGATGATAGTGGCAGGTACGCCAAATGCCATCCATTCGCTAAAGGTCAGTCCCACTTCGGCTGCGGCAATGGCGTTCGGCGGTGAGCCTACTATGGTGGCGATACCGCCGATACTGGCACTGTAAGCTACGCCAAGCAGTACAAAGACATAGGTTTTGCGCTCTTTGCCTGCATCCACTTTACTGAGCACCCCTAATACCAACGGAAGCATCATAGCGGCTGTGGCTGTGTTACTGATCCACATAGATAAGCCTGCAGTCACACCAAACAGCATAAATACCGCGGTGCTCATTTTGCCTTTTGCCATGATCAGCACTTTATCGGCAATGACTTTATCAAGCCCTTGTACATGCATAGCCGCAGCAAGCGCAAAGCCCCCTAAAAAGAGAAAGATAATAGGGTTAGAAAAGTTGTTGAGGGCAGTTTGGGTATTAAAAATATCAAAGGCGACCGCCAAAATAGGCACTAAGATGGCGGTGATAGTTACGTGCAATGCCTCGGTTAACCAAAGCACTGCAATAAACACTAATATACTAAAGCCAAGCACGACCTGCGGTTCAAACGGCAACAGATTATATAGGGCAATAAACAGTGCGATATCAGCAAGGACTATCAAACTGTTTTTATGCATTAGCCATTCTTTGGTGTTGCTAGGGAGGGGGACAGTGTCATTTTTATGCATTTTATTTCTCCTCTTTGTAGCCTTTGACGATGTTATTTTTATTAATTCGCTTAATGTAGGGTGTACCACTATATGGTTACTAAATAGTCACATTATTTGTGTGTGTATGAAACGAAGTTATTGCGATTTTGTTAACTAAGGTGGGTGGGTGAGATTTTGCTGATTTGGAATGAGTGGCGTGTCACAACTTTATTGCAAAGCGAGAAGCGAGAAGCGAGAAGCGAGAACAGGGGAGCTTAGCTGCGCAGGTGATAAATCGTTTAAACAAAAAAAGAGTGGCACCCTTAACGGGAGCCACTCTTAATAGACAGTATTAAACTTAATTGAGTTTAGTTGTTTTTCATATGATCGAGCATTTGTGTTTTATAAACATCACTATTGCCGCCAAAGATAGCTTGTACGCCAGTACCTACACGTACTACGCCTGCTGCCCCTAGAGCTTTTAGTCGATCATTATCTACTTGGTCTTGGTCTTTAACCTGCATTCTCAAACGAGTAATACAAGCGTCGACAGAAACAATGTTTCCTTTACCACCAAACGCAGCAACGAGTTCTTTAGTGAACTCGTCACCTTCTAGTTTTTCAGAGGTGTCTTGCTCTCCATCTTCACGGCCTGGTGTTTTCAAGTTGAAGAACTTGATAAACCAAGTAAATACAGCGTAGTAAATCGCTGCATACGCTAGGCCAAGTGGAATGATCATCCAACCTTTAGTCGAAATACCATAGAAGGTTAAGTAGTCAATAAGACCGGCGCTAAAGCTGTAACCGTGTTTCACACCCAAAATAATACATAGCGGATAAGCAAGACCTGCCATGATAGCGTGGATTGCGTATAGCGCTGGTGAAATAAATAGGAATGCGAACTCTACTGGTTCAGTAATACCTGTTAAGAATGAAGTAAGAGCCGCCGAAACCATGATCCCCATCACTTTGACTCTATTTTCAGGTTTTGCTGCGCGACCCATTGCAATAGCCGCTGCTGGTAAACCAAACATCTTGAACAGATAGCCGCCTGCTAGGTTGCCTGAGTTTGGATCGCCTGCGAAGAAGCGAGGAATTTCACCATGGAATACTTGACCTGCTGCGTTAGTAAAGTCACCGGCTTGAAGCTGAATGATTACGTTAATAACGTGGTGTAAGCCAAATGGAATTAATGCACGCTCCGCGGTGCCGTAAGCCCAAAATGCCATGACTGGATTTTGTTCTGTAGCCCAGTGACCAAACGCATCGATACCTAAACCAATAGGTTGCCAAATAAAGGCAAGTGCGATACCCAATAGCAACATAGCAAATGAAGTGACAATCGGTACAAATCGTTTACCCGCAAAGAAGCCTAAGTAAGCTGGCATCTTGATGGTGTAGAAACGGTTGAACATGTATGCGCCTACCGCACCAGAAATGATACCACCGAGTACCCCCATATCGATGTGATCAACGCCTAGTACGCCTGCCATAACCTTTAAGGTTGCAATCAGTACGTAATAACCGATACCTGCAGCAACGGCCCCCACGCCGTCATTGTCAGTAAAGGAAATTGCGACACCAAGTGCGAAAATAAGTGGCAAGTTACCAAATACAGCGCCACCGGCTTCAGCCATAAGTTGTGACACGATAGGTGGGATAAACCCAAAGTTAGCGGAACCGATACCTAACAAAATACCGGCGGCAGGCATAGATGCAATTGGTAGCATCAATGCTTTACCAACCTTTGAAAGGCTCGCAAAGAAGTTTTTGAACATATAATAACCCTGATGTTTTTTTTGATTTAGCGCCGAAAATTAACGGTTTTAAGTTCATTACTCAAAATATTTCGGTGGAAAATAATTCTCAGTTTTTGGTACGAAAAATTACGCTTTGTAAGGTGAATAAAACGGGAAAAAACAAACAGGTAAGTCAATATAATTAAGGTGTATTTGTGCTCTTGATCACTAATACCAAAGAGGTAAAAGGACGATGCTTTAGATACATGCTGAATAGGGGGGCGTGTGTTTTTTGATCAATGAGAACACGGGGCCCTCATTGTTGATTAATTTATAGCGTGTGGGATGTGTTGGATTGAATTCTATAGCAGATGAGCGTTTCGCCAATGGGTGAGTGACTCCTGACCGACTTCACCATATTGTACGGCCGCATCAATCATTCCCTTTTGAAAGGCTTGGCTTAATTCTTTTTGTCCTAGAAGGGCTAAACTTCGAATCATTTGGGTAATACATTGATGACTGTAGTCGTCATACTTGAGCCAACTATGCTCATTTACGCTGAAATTGGTTTGCGGAAGCACAACACCATCGATCAATTGCATGTCATAAAAATTTAACATCATGTTTAACGAGCGACGTTGAGCTTCTCTTAAGGCTTTACAGGTGAAAAAATAATCACGGGTGGACTGACACACTAAAGGGGTGTGGGATTGAAGTTTATTAGAGGTGTCTATGGGGAATAACCATTGTAGGTATTCTCGATCATACTGTAGCCAAAAATCATCCAGAGCCCATATCTGCTCAATGCTTCTGTTTTTGTGATCGAGTTGCTGGCCAAGCATAAATTGGCAAATAACGTTCATGTTTTATGCAAACCTTTCTTGTGCTACTTATTGCGTAGCTAATGATGTTCATATGCATATTAGCTGTGGTCAGCGCAAATATCTATTCTATCCAGTTATTAATAATAACTATTTACATTTATTTTTTCTGGGCATCCAAATGATTGATATACATAATTAATTCACAAACTTTAAACTTTACTGTCATTAAACTCAACTAACTTACCTTCCAACTTAAACCCGTTTAGGAAAAGACAATGAAGTTAGTTAAGACTGCAGTTGCTACTGCATTAATGTTCTCTGCAGCCGTTTCAGCTATGGATGTTCGCTACCAAGACCGTACTGGCAACCTAGTGGCTGATGTTCCGCAAAATGAAGCTGAATGGGCTAACCCATCAACTCTTATTTTTGCTTACACTCCTGTTGAAGACCCAGCAGTATATGCTGATGTATGGAGTGAGTTCTTAGCACACCTTGAAAAAGAAACCGGTAAGAACGTTCGTTTCTTCCCAGTGCAAAACAACGCCGCTCAAATCGAAGCGATGCGTTCAGGTCGCCTACACATTGCAGCATTTAACACAGGCTCTACGCCACTAGCAGTAAACTGTGCAGGTTTTGCACCATTTACTATGATGGCAGGTAAAGATGGTTCTTTCGGGTACGAAATGGAAATCATTACTCACCCGGATTCTGGTATCAAAGCAGTTGAAGATCTGAAAGGCAAGAACCTAGCATTTACTTCTCAAACGTCTAACTCTGGTTTCAAAGCACCTTCAGCTATCTTAAAAGCTGAGTATGGTCTAAAACCTGAAGCGGATTTCAAACCGGCATTCTCTGGCGCGCACGATAACTCTATCTTAGGTGTTGCTCACCAAGATTACGATGCAGCGGCAATTGCTAACTCTGTACTAAACCGCATGCTTGCGCGTGATGTTGTGAAGCCAGAACAATTTACTTCTATCTACAAGTCACAAACATTCCCAACTTCTGCTTACGGCACAGCGCACAACCTAGCGCCTGAGTTACAAGAGAAGATTCAACAAGCATTCTTCACCTTTAACTGGGAAGGCACCAAGCTTGAAGAAGAGTTCGGTCGTAACGGTGAAGCACAATTTATTCCAATTACTTACCAAGAGCATTGGGAAGTGATCCGCACTATCGATACAGCAAATAACGTTTCTTACACTTGTAGCTAATACAGAGCTAACGGGTGATGCGCATCGTTATTTAATCACTCTGGATAGGTCCGGATTTTAATAAAAACGACCTATCCAGAATTTGTTTCAACAGGTTTATCAAGCCTTCTAAATTCTCCAAATGGAAGTTATGTCTACTCTAATTCTTAAGGGTTTAACCAAGCACTATTCAGCATCGGACAAAGCACTGACCGATGTGAGCTTTACTGTCGAACCCGGTGAGGTCGTTGGTTTAATTGGCCCGTCTGGCGCGGGAAAATCGACGCTAATACGTTGCATCAATCGTCTTACCGAGCCAACAAGTGGTCAGGTCATTTTTTCAGATAAATATCTTGTCCAATTATCCAAATCTAATCTGCGACATGCTCGCCGAGAGATTGGGATGATCTTCCAAGAATATGCGTTGATTGAGCGTTTAACTGTGATGGAGAATGTATTATCTGGCCGTCTTGGTTATGTGGGTTTTTGGCGCAGCTTTGCTCGTCGTTATCCGGAGCAAGATGTGCAAGCGGCGTACGCTTTGCTTGATAGAGTAGGGCTACTAGAGCACGCGAATAAACGCGCGGATGCGCTTTCTGGTGGTCAGCGTCAACGTGTAGGTATTGCACGAGCGCTCGCGCAACAACCCAAATTATTATTGATTGATGAGCCAACAGCGGCACTTGATCCGAGAACGGCTCGTCAAATTATGCGTCTGATCAGTGAAATCTGTGAAGAGCATCAGCTTCCTGCCATCATCAACATCCACGATGTTGAATTGGCAAAACAATTTGTACAACGCATTGTCGGCCTGCAAGCCGGTGAAGTGGTCTTTGACGGTAAGCCAAGTGAGCTTAACGAAGATGCGTTAACCCAAATCTACGGTCAAGAAGATTGGAGTGCGTCGACGACTGACAGCGATGAAGAAGAAGAGATCATTGCCGCACCATTTACTGAGGCATTGGCATGAGTGGCAACTATCCAACGTACTGGAAAAAGCCAGCACTGATCAGCAGTGCATGGTTACGCTGGGGCATTACGTTATCGGTGGTGGTCTATTTATACCTGGCGACACAATCGGTTGAGATCAACTGGACTCGAATCTACGAAGGCAGTGAGCGCGGATGGCGCTTTGTATCGGCGTTCTTTAATCCTGATTTCACAGGGCGTTGGGAGAACATCTCGCAAGGTTTGATAGAAAGTTTAACCATGACTCTGACATCAACTGTGGCAGGCGTGATTCTTTCGGTACCTTTTGGACTGGGCGCAGCCAAAAACTTAGCGCCTAAACCTATTTATTTGTTCTGTCGCGGGTTCATTTCTATCGCAAGAAGTTTTCAAGAGATCATCATCGCTATTTTATGTGTAGCGCTGTTTGGATTTGGTACTTTTGCCGGTTTTGTCACTTTAACCTTTGCCACGATTGGCTTTTTGGCCAAGCTGTTCGCCGATGAAATTGAAACCATAGATCCTGCGCCATTAACGGCGATGAAGGCCACGGGCGCGTCATGGTTACAACAAGTGAACTATGCGGTGCAAGCACAAGTCATGCCGCGATTTATTGGTTTATCTATGTACCGTTTGGACATTAACTTTCGTGAATCAGCCGTGATCGGCATTGTTGGCGCTGGTGGTATTGGCGGCACATTGAATACGGCTATGGATCGTTATGAATACAGCGCAGCAGCGGCCATTCTACTGATCATCATCGCTATTGTTATGTTGTGTGAATACACCTCAACCTTGATTCGTAAGCGAGTACAATAATGACCCAATTCAATTCTTCGCTTACTGTTTGGCGAAAGTACGACGAAAAACAGACTCTGCTTCGCTGGAGTGTATGGCTAGCTTTTATTACCCTGTTGGTATACGCATGGCAATTGATGAACCAAGACACCATTTGGTACTTCGTCACCGATGCGCCAAATCAGATTGCTGATATTGGCTCTCGTATGTGGCCGCCACGTTGGAGCTATCTTGAGCATTTATGGTTACCGCTTTGGGATACACTAAATATCGCCACTTTAGGGACATTGCTCGGGATTGTGATGGCGTTTCCAGTGGCGTTTCTTGCGGCACAAAACACCACTCCAAGTGCGGTATTTATTCGACCGATTGCGCTGTTTATTATTGCGGCAAGTCGTTCTATCAACTCTTTAATTTGGGCGCTGTTATTAGTTGCTATTTTAGGCCCTGGTTTGCTGGCAGGTATCATCGCGATTGCCCTACGTTCAATCGGTTTTATCTCAAAGCTGATGTACGAAGCCATTGAAGAGGTGAACGTTACTCAAGTATCGGCCATTCGCGCCACGGGCGCATCGCCACTGCAAGTGTTGGACTACGGTGTATTGCCACAGGTAATGCCAAGTTTCATCGGCACAAGCTTGTTCCGTTGGGACATTAATATTCGTGAATCTACCGTGTTGGGCTTAGTAGGAGCGGGTGGCATTGGTTTGAAGCTTCAAGAATCAATGGCAGTGTTAGCTTGGCCACAAGTGACAGTGATCTTTTGCTCGATTCTGGTGACCGTGGTTATTTCTGAGTGGATATCGGCAAAAGCTCGCCATGCACTGATCTAGTATGAAATTACTGTGAATGAACAAAGGTACTGAGACCGATTAAGGCTCAGTACCTTTCTTGTTTTTTGATAGGCTTTATTCGATTTCAGGGTGATTTTTAATATAGATTCGATAGTAAAAAGCAATAACCACACACAAAATCGATGGCATAAATAAAGCATAAAACGAATTGTATAGATAAAGATAAGCCCCCACACTGCCGCCTAAAATAAAGCCAAGCGTAATGTAGATAAATAGCATCAGCTTTCTGGAGTTGACTTCTTCACCACGCAAATAATGACCCAGCATCAAACCAAGGTCGGTAATGATCCCCGTCAAATGGGTGGTGCGAACAATCGCGCCACTGTAGGTCGTTACCATTGCATTTTGCAATCCACACGCCGCAGCAGCCGTAAAGTCACCATAATCGCTACCGTTAAACAGCAAATAGATGGTCAGCAACAAAAGTGACGCTTCTAAAAGGAGCGGAACTTCATAGTGACGTTTAAGTTTTAAAGAGGATGATTTAAGTACAAAACCCGATATGGCCGCACCCAAGAAAAACGACCCCATAACGCCCGCAAGGTGCAGACTTTGCCCAATGGAAGAAGTAAATAACTCTGTACCAAATAGGGTAGCAGTCCCAGACAGGTGAGACACAGACTGATGGTCTAGCCCCAACAAACCAATAGCATTGATGGATCCGGCAATAAAGGCAAGCAACAAAGCGCCATATTCAACCCATCGAGGTAATCTTGTAATCACGATATGTACCAAAAAAGTGCGGGGTCAGGTCTTGAAATTTGCATGTATGCACGAATTAGGGACGAGATCCTAGAGGACTAGGATCTCAGAAGCTAGACCTGAGATGTTACGCCAATCGAAATAATGAATGTAGCGTTCTAGCTTGTTAAAGCTATCTTTGAGCACTTAATTATGACGATTGGTATTCGGTTTACGATTTATTCAAATACGGAAAGCGCGCTTGCTTTCATACATTTGCTAGGAAATTGGTGTTGTACAGCACTAACTGAAGAACAAACTTTTGAGAATGCGGTGTTGTTGTTCCAGATAAATAGCCAAGCAATGGCGACAACTGCAACGATAACAAGAGGTTTTTTCATGTGCATGTATTCCGTATTTAAAATGAAAACTGAGTTTAAGATCTGAGTTAAGGATAGACCAATCTTTGTTATCCACTACATATGAAAACAAAGGTTTAGGATCTGGGCGTATATTCCCAAGAGTGCACATCTATTAGTTGAAGAGTTTATAGCGACGAAATACCAGTTACGAATAAATAGCAAAGCGTGTCATACTCAGTTTAAGCCAGTTAACGAAAGTAGTGTCCATGTCGACAGCAAGTAACAATCAATACAGTAAAAATGAAGAGATAGCGAATTCACTGACCCACGGGATTGGGATGATTTTTGGTGTTTTTGCTTTGGTTTTATTAGTGCGTAAAGCCCTATCGTATGATGCGGACCTACTTACGATAACCAGCATGGCCATTTACGGTAGCAGCATGATATTGCTATTTTTAGCCTCCACGCTTTATCACGCCGTTCCTTACGAAAAAACCAAGCGTTTATTAAAGACCTTCGATCACAGCGCTATTTATTTGCTGATTGCAGGTAGCTATACGCCCTTTTTATTGGTCACGTTACGCACGCCATTAGCGATAGGGCTGATGATTGTGATTTGGTCCATTGCCTTAGTTGGCATTGTCATGAAAGTGGTATTTGTGTATCGCTTTAAACGATTCTCCTTGATTAGCTATATCGTTATGGGCTGGTTATCTTTGGTCATGGTGTATCAACTGGCGATGACAATGCATACTGGAGGGCTAGTATTTTTAGCCGCTGGTGGTTTGTTGTATTCACTGGGCATTATTTTTTATGTTGGTAAGCGTATCCCGTTTAATCACGCTATTTGGCACTGTTTTGTGTTGGCGGGTGCGGCATGTCACTTTTTAGCCATCTATTACTACGTACAACCCGTGTAAATTACCGCACATCATTGAACAATATAGTGACTTGTCCTAGCTTTGATTAGGGAGGAGTCACTATGTTTAATATGGATAGAAAGACCAAGTTTAGTTACGCTTTTCTACTCTCAATACTCGTTTTGCTCACAGGATGTCAGACGAGTTCTACTCCTGCTGCTCCTATTGACCCTCCTAACGATCCAATACTCAAAATATTGTTCGACCAAGTCACATTTCCTGAAGGATTTACGGCTAAATCAGACGCTTTTGTTTACGCTTATGCTGATCTTAACGGCGATAATGAAGACGAGTTATTTGTGCTAATGCAAGACGCTCATTTTTGTGAAGCAGAGGGTTGTACTGGCTATCTGTTTGATTCATCAAAACAATTGCTAGCCACGTTTACATCCATAAAACGCCCGATCTTGCTTTCACGTACGGGCAATTATCAATGGAAGAACATTGTGGTTGCTAGCGGTAATTCACTGCGTTTGCTTCGCTACGACGGACAAAACTATCCTTTTGATGCGACCAGTGAGCCTATTTTTAATCGTAAGTCAGGCAAAGCCATAGCGCATAAATTGGTGGTGAATAGCGACCTCTATCAAGACGGCGGCTATCAACTATCTGAGCGAAGTGACTTGCCGATATTAGCGCCGGTAGAGCAATTTAAATTTCAGTTCAAACGAGAGTCCGATAGCAACAGTGTCTTTATCGCCACAGCAAATGCGATAACGGGTAATGTCTTTTTTAATAAAGAAGTGATTAAGGTAGATTAAACTCATGGCCAATCCTGAGCATAAAGAATCGCTAGATGGATTAGATAAAATTAGTGTAGTGATATACAGAATAGGGATTAGCCTAGTATCGGTAGCACTATTGATGCTCGCATTTGCCGAAATACTGTGCGTGATCGAAAGTGATAAAGCGGGTTTCATGCGCCATTTAAGTATTCATGTTGTGGCGATTTCTGCTGCTATGTGTGCGGCGACAATTCATATCTACGATAAAAAGATCCGCACCCTTATTGTGTGGTCTGGGTGGTTGGGGTTAGTGACTTTTATTGCATTACCTAGCCATGATTGGCTGTTTATCGGCTTCTTTTTTGTGACTTTTTCTGGGGTGGCATTAAAAGAGTCATACTGCTTTAAGATTAAAGGGTTAACGCTTGTGCCTATGTTGCTGATCTTATCGGTACTGGTGATTTGGATGAAAGATGCCGCCTTACTTGCCATACTTAGCAGTATCAGTGGCGCTATCTTTGCCTTCTTAGCCCTTAAAAAATGGCGTATGCCTTTGCATTTTGATATCGGTAAAAAAAGTAATTATCAGATTTGAGTCCCTTTTGTGCCCTAATTGATAGGCGCAGGGCCAAACGAAGCACTTGAAAGAGCTTAGAATGACATTTCTGTTACCTGTTAGGCTCTTGGATTGTTATACTTCACCCAAATACACAACAGTGAACGTACAATGAGCATTAATAGAGAAGAATTACAAAACAACCCATTACACGGCCTAAAGCTTGAAGATATGGTGAAAGAACTTGTTGACCATTACGGCTGGGATATTCTCGACACAGCAATGCGTTTTAACTGTTTTCACACCAATCCATCAGTGGCAAGTAGCGTTAAATACTTACGTAAAAGTGACTGGGCAAGAGAGAAACTAGAAGCCTTTTATTTGTCTCGCTTTAAACGTATGCCACGTCCAACAGAAGAAGAAAGAGAAATTCCACCAAGAATGCGCACTTTTGCTAACGGCATTGAACCCAAAGAGCCTATGGAATTGACTGTCGATTCAATTTTAGCCTCGCAAGCCAAAGCCGCTTCTGCCTTTAAAGCGAGAAAAGCGCAAGAGCGTAACTCTCGCTCACGCCGCTAGAGTAAAAATACTCGTATACTACGGGGTCGAGTTAACTACGGGGTCGGGTTAAACCACTCGGCCTCGCATTGATTTAGTTTGTCCCTTTTTCTTTTTCGCATCCACTCGTCGTCTTTGTGAGGCGCGCGTCGGCTTAGTCGCACGACGTATCTTTGGCACAATCGTTACGCTTTTAATCAAGATTAACAGACGATCTAACGCATCTTGTCGATTCAATTCCTGCGTCCTATGCGCCTGCGCTTTAATCACAATCACGCCATCACTGGTAATACGGCTATCCGACAAAGCCAGCAATCGTTCTTTATACACTTGCGGCAAGGTGGAACGACTAATATCAAATCGAAGATGGATGGCTGATGAGGTTTTATTCACATTCTGCCCACCCGCACCTTGCGCGCGAATGGCAGTCATTTCAATTTCCCAGTCGGCTAGGGTGACGGTGTTGGAGATTTTTAGCATTCTTGTTGCCATGCGAAGAGTTTGATGGCGCCTTCTCCAAAGTAAAAACAAAGATTGTCACCGATTTTCAGATTTCCATCTATAGGCAAATGATTAATTCTAGCTCTACCAGTTTTAGTCATTTCTATATTTATGGTGTTTGAGCTATTAAGTATAGAAAGTGCATTCCAGCTTATTTTATCACTAGCGTTTAGAGTTAAATTTGGAAATAAGTGAGGCCAAATATCTTGTGGGATACCTGTTTGGTAGTCGTTAAGTAATGTTTTATCTACGACTTTTACTCCCAAACGTGGACCAATAACAGTCCACGAGTGTGATTTTAGAGGATAATTATCCATTTAATTTATTTGTAGCATGTAACACAAGCACCACCACCTTCGACATCGTCATAGATCTCGTCCATAAACATTGTGTCGATAAGTTGTTCTTCGTTGACCATAGCATGAAGACCTAGTTTACGTTTTCGTTCTCTAGCTTTCTTTTTTTCAAATCGCTTTAACGATTTTTCATGGTTTGCTTTAATTTGAGCAATTCGTTCTGGGTTTTCTAAAGTGGTAAGGGGTTCGTTTGGTCCCATCCAATAGAATGTCTCGCCATTTGCGCTAGTTTCAGCTCTTTTTTCATAAGCTTTTGCTTCTTCAAAAGCTTCTGGATATCGTTCCATTAGCCTAACCCACTCAATTTTTCTTTGGAAAAAACAAAAGGTACAACCGGAGCGAGAGCGCCACTCATAGTATTTTGGTAAACCGATACCAGAGCTTTCCAATAGAGAGATAACACCGGCTCTTTTTATACCATCATCGGCAAATGGCATTTTTATCTTGAGGTATTTTTGAGATTCATTAGGAGTATATCCGTCGCGCCAAGGTTCATCAGCTCGAATACCTACATAAGAAACAACCTCATAGCCATCATTTAAATATGGCTTAATCCATTTTTCAAATGGTTCTAGTTTCATACGAATGGTGCACCATCGTTGACGACCAGAAGGAAGGAAGTTGTTATGTTCCGCTAAGAGTTTATCGAAGACTTTAACATCATTGTTAACTGCTCGTTCATTGTGATTAAGTCTTAATATTTCTTTGCCAAGAATACTTTCTAACTGCTCGATAAACTCATAAACCTCAGGCAATTCATAGCCAGTGTCGGTGAAAAAGTAGTCGATATCTAACTCTGGGTACTCACGAGCCATATAAATGGCTAAAGCAGCACTGTCTTTACCACCAGATAAACCTAAGACATGTTTTACTTTTCTATCATTACTCATGATTGTTACCTACTTCATTAACCTTGAGTTTGTAATGCATCTTGCAACAATTGCTTTAGTACATCGATCTTTTCAAATTCACTTAATTTATCGAGTTCTTTAGATAAATTACTCTTGATAGGGGCGATGATAGCATCATCACTAACTTTAATCTCTTTGCTAAAGTTAACGAACTTGCCATCTTCATTTTCAAGAACGAGGGATACACTCCGTGTGGACAATGCCGTATCTTCTGTTTCTAAGTCGCGCTGTGAGGATGCCTTGTATACACGCAAGAAATCTTGGGAGAAATCGCTAATTTTCTGTTCAGCAACCAGCAGATTGCTTTCGTTCCAATTAGTCATTCCTCTACCAGCTACAACGGCAACAAGTGACTCCAGCCAGCCAGACTCGCTTTCTGTACTTCGACCTAGTTCTCGGGCAAATGATTTTAGTCGTAAGTCACCAGATTTACGTTCAACGGTTTGACACATTTTTAGGAGTAATTCTCCTGATTCAGGAATAAACTGGTCTACTGTTGAATGCATTTTACTCAGCATCTTGCCATGTGCGGCACGTAGCACAGAAATACACTGCTCTAAACCATCAATCTTATTTGTTTCTGTTAGGTCTGAGTTAGGATCTAGAACTTCATTTAACTGTTGAATTAATAGTGCATGAGGATCGTTTGCTTGTAAGAAAATATCACGTAAACGCAGTACTTTCTTATTCAGTAAACGGTCATCCTCCACTAGATTACTAGCATTTCTAACCCAGTGAGGCAGAGTGTGCATAGTGGTTACAAGTGGGGTAGCTATAGAGAGTAAATTTGTTTGCGTTGACTGCCCCGTCAAGATAGACACGTAAACTGCCAACTGTTGAAGCCACTGTTTATCTTTCTCTTCTAGTACAATAAACTTAATAGCGAGCTCTTTTGGCGCTTTTTGTAGTTTATGTACATAGTCTATGTCTGGCTCAGCGAGAAATTCAAAGTCACCTGAAAGTGCTTTTTCATAGTACGCAATGTCTTGCCCTAATGTTTTTAGATAGGCAAGTAACAGTATTGGGAATACTCCAGCACTGATACCGAAAGGTGCATCAGCCCACAATTTTTCGATAGTAGCTAAGTTAACTTGCTCACCAGCGTTATCTTTTAGATATTTACTAGTAAATTCAAAGAGTTTTTTAAATTCAGGAGCAACATTTTCTAGTGACCACTCCCAATCTGTTCCGTTATTGATATGTAAGTTTGTGTTCTTCAAGCAACTGATATACATGGACTTTTCAGGAGGGAAGCCATCTATATCTAAATTTTCTTCATCATCAAAATCTAACATTGCTTCTAACAATTTTTTACGCGCAGATACAGCAGTGCCAGATATTTTATTACGGTTAACTAGTTCGTTTAATATTTTAGGGCTATCACAATAGATATGATCGGCTAATTCACTGGCAAGTTCACTTAATGGGTATGCTCTGTCGCTAGGTATCCCTCTGACAGTCCAGAATGAACTACTAAAGCCTTCTTCAATTGAAGACCAAAGCAGTTTCTGAGCATCAGATAAACGGCTATCAAACTCTTTTTGAGCGACTTTATCGTGCTGAATTGCTGCACCTACTTCTTTATCAGCTCTGATTAGGTTTAGTGCATATACTTCATTTGCGTATGCGATGATATCGTCTGAGTTGCTTGCTACAGCAAAAGCAATATTAGGATACTCTTGAGATTTTTTAATGAGCTCATCACTACTTACTCCTTCCATTAGTAGTACGAAGTGAGCGAATTCTCCAATTTTTGATAGGGAGAGTTGGCTTAGGTTAAGCATGCCAACATTTTGACAAAGAGTCTGCTCAACCCAGCGTAATGAACCAGTTAGATGATAATGGCCTTTTGCCATAGTTTGTTGCGAGTATGCAATATGCTCAATGGCTTCGGTACTAGACGTTAGTTGCTCAATTTTTTCTTCTAAAAGCGTAGGAATATCAATATCACTACCTTCGAATATTACCCAAGAAGATTGATGTTTCCGAAAAATGATTGATGATGCTTTTTTTAGAAGTTCTAGATGTCTTTTAAGCTTATTCCTATCCTCAATACCGCTAGCAGCTTGAAGCATTGGCTCTGTCGCATAAAGTTTGGCTGGTTTACCAAATAAATTTAGAAGGGCAATAGATTTTAAAATATTCAATGTATCTTGAGGAACATCGACTTTATTAATTGCTTCTGAAGCTTCTGCCCATCCATGACCATCAGGAGAGCTAAGAATCGCGTGTTCTAAATTGGTCTCAAGATAGTCCCATAGATCGCTAAGTGAATATCTTATATTTGTGTCTACTGTATGTTGTAGAAATAGCTGGAAACTGCTTGGTTCATGAGAATTCAAAAACCCAAAAGTGCTTCGTTCATTTTGGCTAAAGCGACGCTTAGAAAGTGGCCCTAGTATTAACGCTACGAGTGGATGCAAAGGAGCTACATTCTCTAGACGACTTTTTAATTGTTTTTTGCGTTGTTCGGTATCTTCAAGAGCATTTAGTACTAGTTCAATAAATCGAGTTTGATCGGGGGCGGTGCCTTTAGCAGGTTCAATAGATTTAGCTATCAGTGATACTGTCTCATCGGTTGAAACATTGTATAAAATATCAGTGTAGCGACCTTGGATTTTTGCCCATTCTTCTTGAAGCTTAGTTCCACGCTCTTTTGCGTACTCACTAAACGATTGATGAAGTAAACCTAGAAATAGGACGGGAGTGTCTAAACGACCTAAAACTTCAGCTAAATCCTGGTATAGGTGGAGTTCACCCTTATTTTTATTTATAAACTCAAGAGACTTGCCCATCTCATCACCGAGAATTAAAACACCATCAACGAAATTACGAACTTCGGTAAATAGCTTCTCCCACAATGTGATAAGTTCAGCTTCACTTTTAGGTATGGTTTTAGAGTACTCTTTAAATAGAGGCTGAGTATTGGGGTGCTCTTTTAAAGACTCTAGGGTAGCATTCCAAAATGTATCAATGGGTGCGTTTACTCCGCCAACAGAGCGGATTTGTAGCCAACCTTTGACAACAACAAAATTAGAATCAAAATAACTTTTCGATTCGTTGTTTAGGACAGATCGCGCAGCGTTGTGCACTTGTTTATCGAAGTGCAACATGCCAGCTAATAACAAAGCAACCGTAGATTTACCAGAGCCATAAGGACCTGTTAATGTGTAAGCACTTTGTCCCGCTTGAGAATACTGGCGAACAAGAGTTTCTAAAGCGTTTTGAGCTGTACCGTGATAAACAAGACCAGGGAAAAATTTAGGGCTTAAGTCACTATCAATGCGCGTAGAGCGTTGATGCCTAACTGAAATAGAGTATTGATTTGCTAATGTCATGTTTATCTCTTGTAGTAACTAGTTAGGTATTCAGATGGGTCAATAGCGTGCAAATTATTAAATGAATGTTGCACTTGTCGTAGCCCTTGAGTGTCTGTCCAGGCCACTTGACCGTTAGTAATTCTTTCAACAGAATCTAGTTTTTCACTTAGTCCGTTTGATGTGAGTCTGAAGATACGCCCAGGTGAACCAATTTCATTTAAAAGTTTATCAAAGGAGAATGTATTCTCGTTACTGATGACTTTTCCTGACTTATCAATTTGCTGTTTCTGCATAAAATCAACCAGTGCGAAGGTAAACACCTCATCGGGTAAAGATTTCCTACTTGATAATTCTGATAAATAGGTTTTTCCATCAAGTTGAACTAGGAGCCCTAACTCGGTAAAAGGAGAGGTGAAGCTATCTTCGCTTAACTTTTTGTTAACGGAATATTTAGTTGAGTAGGTTTGAAAAAAACAATCAATATCTTTACGAAGTGTTGCTTCAGTAAGCTCTTTTTCATGATTACCCAAAGACAGGTTTATATCTCTAGCAAGTTGTTGTTTATCTAAACGAACACCATTAAAATAGTTGAAAAACCATCTAGCAGTGTTTAACTCTGCGTTGCTTGCAGGGATTGATTGAGTTAACCAATGCAGTAGCCAAATCGTACCGATCTTATCTAAGAATTCATCCCATGCTTTTTGCTCTTCAGTGTTAACGAAAAGGTTTTTAGCTAAATCGGTAAGTTCAAAATCGAGTAGCTTGTTCTGATTAGGTTGTACAAGCTTGAGAGTTTTGATCCAGTGTCTAACGGACAAAACCATATTTTTACCCATTCCCATAGAAACCATTTGTTGTTCAATAGTCTCTTTACTAGAAATCGAAACGTTAGTTTGAACTTCTTGAATTATTTTGTAGATCCATCCATAACGGACAGGGAAGGTTTGATGACCTGAAAACTTCAGACTACTAGACTCGATTGACAATTTGCGTACCTTTGCTGTTTGGAGGTTTTATCCACGCGCTGATTGTAACTAAATTCTCAGAATCAATCTATAACCGAGTAATTAGAATTATTGAATATTGAGAAAATACAACATTAAGTCTGTATGTTTTTTGAGCGGGTGCTGTCGTGAAATGGTAAGACAAATTTGGATGCGTGCCGTAGGATATATTTTTAACTAATAATAATGAAAAAAGTATTATTTTTAATTAAAATATCCACCTAAAGCATTTGAAAATTATTAAAAGAGAACAATAAGGTATGCAGAAATCATTAGATATTTTTAAAGCTGAGCCACAGTCAGTATTTGACGTAATTTGTGAACGTAAAAATACAGGTTTCTATATGCCAGCTTATCAACGTCCATATTCGTGGGAAGAAAGTCATATAAAGGATTTGTTTTCTGACTGTGAGAATGTGTTCAGAAATCTTCTTGAATCTCCAGATGCGATTATTTTCCTTGGCTCAATACTTAGTGTTGATGATAGTTCCGCGTTAACAATTTATCCCTTGGTAAAAAGACACCCACCAACACATATAAAACTGATCATTGATGGGCAACAACGTCTTTCAACTTTAATATTGATTATTCTTTGCCTTAATGAAAGATTAAGACTTCTCTTGGCTACTCTTAAAAAAGCCATTAAATCAGAAGAAGATGATGACATTAAGGATGTACTTGATGAGTTACGTCAAGTTGTGGCTCAACTGATGATCGATACTTCAAATACGGTTGTAGAAACAACTGCTGAGCATGAAGTGTATAAATTTCTTCCCAAAATTGTGCGTTCACAAATAGACTGTTGGGGAAGAAATGAAAAGAAAGCCCGATATGATAGCCCTATTTCTGAGGTACTATCGGCTTACCAACGCCATATAGTAAATCAACGTGATAGCACAGTATTTAAAGCATTAGATTTATCTTTAATGAGCTCTTCTGCTAAGCGAGTTGTTAACAATATAAAAGAGATTCGAAAGCAGCTTGATTGTGTTCAAAAAGGGTTTGAATTTAAGTTGCCTGGTGGTGATGTAGAAGAAAAAGTCAATATAAGTGATCTTGTTGGTGTAGAAACATTAGATATATGCTTAGACTTTCCTATTGATGAAGATCTTCAAAAAGCGTCCGAAAATCATCCCAAGGTTGCTGATATAATCTATATTACGGCATTCGCTAAATTCTTACTGCATCGAGTGTGTCTTACTTATGTAGAGGTAAACAATGAATCATATGCATTTGATATGTTTGAAGCTCTAAATACGACAGGAGAGCCACTGACTGCAATAGAAACATTTGTACCTAAAGTCATTGAGCATATTGGCAATAAACGAAGAGATGGGGTATTAGAAGATGAGCTGGAAGCATCTATGGATCTTCTTAATTCTATTACTGAACGCTTTGAGAGTATCATTAAGAGCAAAGAGAAAAATGATAAAACTAAAGCGTTAATACTGGCATTTGTCCGAGCTTATCAGGGTAAAGTTAAAGTTACTAGCTTAAGAGATCAGCGTGATGCAATGCTTAAAAGTTATGAAAATTGTCACTATAACGACAAGGATGAGTATTTAGTACAACTTTCCAAAACAGCAGATTTTTTGTTTGACCATTGGCAAGCAACAATACCTGATGTAGGGAGTCTTGTTGAATCGGAAGAGCAAGACATTGGTAATCTTTGCTTGCGTTACCTTGTTGATATGAAGCATGACATTGTTCAAAGCTTACTCGTTCAATTTATATTGCTTGATGAGAAATATGAAACTGTAGGAACTGAATATTCTAGCTTTGTAAAAGTGCTCAAGGCTGTGACCGCATTTAGTGTTCTTTGGCGTGCTATGAGTGGCGGTGCTGATGGGATAGACGGTGTATATAAAAAACTATACGAACGTGGAATAACTGCACATGAAGAAGGTTATCAGTTAAGTAACGGGAACTTAACCTCTGAGAAGTTTGATGCTGATGCGATTAAACGTTTTTTTAAGGATGAACTAGAAATTAAAATTAACTCAAAAGGCTCTCCAAAAGAAACTATTGAGGAAAAGTGGCTTGATATTTGTTCTAAACAGCAGATCCTAACTAAAGCTAAAAGTATTAAGTTACTACTTTTAGCTGGAATGCATGGTATCGAATTGAATGATTTAGCTTATGAACTTTCAGATAGAGCTAGTGCGCAATTTCTTTCCCCGATGATGTGGGAATTACTTTCAAGTAAGGATGTAATTAAGAAAGTGTTTAACGGTGGTTCTACTGAGGGGTGGGGTGAAGACATAATTGCAAACCCTGAGGAGTTTAATAAGATAGGTAATGTCCTCATTGATGTTCGAAATGGGGTCTCTACTACAAATCCACCTTCTTGGTATAATTTGAAGCAACATCTGCTCCAAGCATTGTCAAATGATTCAATCAGCAATATAGAGGATATATTATCCGCTGACGGAGTGGTTTCAACCGAAGCTATGCGAAATGCATCAATCTTAATGTTAGAGACCAAGTTTGTAGATATTACTTTTGCAGATGAATGGACAAAACAACAGATCGATGAGAGAACCATACTATTATTAAGTAACGCATGGCGTAACCTTACTGAATGGCTTAATTGAGAATATCAATGCATTTTTCTGATCTTAAACTTAAAGCGAAATATGATACAGATGATGATGATATTTTGAACTGTGTCCATATCCCTTTGCTTACAAATGCAAATCGTTATGATCGTGCGGTGGGGTATTTCTCTTCGTCTGTCTTAGCTTCTGCTGCTAAAGGGTTAGAAAAGTTTATTCATGCTGATGGAAAAATGCGCCTTATCATTGGTGATCCCCTTTCTGATGATGAATATGAAGCAGTTATGGAAGGGGTGTTACACCCTTGTAAATCTAAATCACTTCAACTTGCAGAGTTATTAATTGAAGCTAAAGATATAAATCTCAAACTATTGGCCTATATGGTGGCTAAGGAGCAGTTAGAGATCAAATTTGCATTTACTCACCAAGGGATGTTTCATAAAAAAATAGGTATCTTTTATCAAAAAGACCAGACAGTAGTTTTTAGTGGATCGGCCAATGAAACGTTGGCTGGACTGTCTAAGTATAACTCTGAAGAGGTATCTTTATTTTTTAGTTGGCGGGAATCATTTGTTGATTATGGACAAGTAGAAGTTGATAATTTTAACGCCCTTTGGAGTAATTCAAAAAAACGAGCAAGAGTTGTAGCTATTGATTCAGAAGCTTATCAAAAAATTCAATTAGGTTTAGATGTTGAAAAACTCCATAAGGAGTTGTTTGCCTGTCATGTTAAGTCTGAAACTAGTCAGGTATTTTTCACTTACAGTTTTCCTAAGTCTGAACAACGGTTAGAAAAATTAAATATTGAAACGAAGATACCTCATAAGCCATTGACGATAAATGGAAAGCCTTTTGAATTGTTTTCACATCAAGTTGATGCAATCGCTAGTTGGCGTAAAGCCCATTACAATGGGTTATTCAAGTTAGCTACAGGCTCCGGTAAAACATTTACGTCGATTTCTGCAATGATTGAACTTTATGAAGAGCGGCGAAGAAACCGTGAAGCTACTTTTGTTATCATTAGTGTCCCTTATATTGAATTAGCCAATCAATGGGTGAAAGAGCTAGCCCCTTTCAATGTAGTACCAATACAATGCTACGGAGCATCTAATAAATGGTCGGCAACTTTCGACAAAAAATTATTACGCTTCCGGACTGGGACTTTGGATTTCATATGTGTTGTTGTCGTTAATAAGACTCTCTCTTCTAGTTTATTCCAGTCGAAAATCGCCAAAGTTCCTCCTGAAAATATGCTATTAATCGGTGATGAGTGTCACCATCTTGGAAGCCAAGGCTATTTTGAAGCTTTACCTTCAGCTCGCTTTCGAATTGGTTTATCAGCCACACCTTTTCGTACTGATGATGATGAGATGGAAGGCTCGCCATTCCCTGATACGGTGAGGCAGAATTTACTTTCTTATTTCAAAGGAATCATAAGTGAATATTCACTAAGTGATGCGATAAGAGACGGAATATTAACACCATATAAGTACGATCTTGTACCTGTCTATCTAGACGAATATGAGCAAGAGTCTTTCGAAAATTATTCGGCAAAAATTCAAAAGTTCATTTTGACAGCTAAATCTAAAAAACTAACAATTGATGAACAATCAATGCTTACTAACTTGTGTGGAGCTAGATCAAGGTTACTAGCTACAAGTTCCGGTAAACTTCCTGCATTATTAGCTTATTTGAAAACACATCCTGAGTTGTCGCTCGTACATTCTTTGATTTATGTAGGCGAAGGTTCGGCACCTGGAGATGATACACCATATATAACTAAGGTGACGAATAGCCTACATGAATATGGATGTAAGGTTGCAAAATTTACATCTAAAGAAACATCCTCTGATAGGTGTAAGATCATGGATAGTTTCAAAGAACAAAATATTGACTCCCTTGTAGCCATGAAGGTGCTGGATGAAGGAATTGATGTGCCAGTTTGTCAAAGTGCGTTTATTCTAGCAAGTACACGTAATCCGAGGCAATATGTACAAAGAAGAGGAAGGGTGTTAAGGAAAGCGCAAGGAAAAAAAGAAGCTTTGATTGTTGATTTTATCGTACTTCCTTTGCCAGGAGTAGTTAATCATTTTAGTCAAAGTTTATGCCGCGCAGAGTTAGAAAGGATAGAGGATTTTAAGTTAACAGCAATTAATCCTGAAGATATAGAAAAAAGAATTACCGAATTGGGGATTTATTAATGGATCTTAATGCATTTAAAGCTTTGTTGAAGGAAGTTGATAAAGATACAAAGGTTGCTCACCAGGATTACTCGAAGAAGTCAGCAGCTCATAAGGCTGCATTACAGGTAATGTTATTTGAAAAAGAGTTATATTATGGGGATTTGGTGCAAAGTCGTCATATTCAGAAGATTAAAGATATTATTGAAGTAAATGCGGAAGATATCGTAAATGAAATTAATAAGACTTGAAATCAATAATTTTCGTCAGTTCTATGGTAAGCAATCTATAGATTTTGCTGTAGATCCAAAGCGTCCGGTTACTTTGATCCACGGTGAGAATAATGGTGGTAAGACGGCACTTCTGAATGCACTTCGTTGGTGTCTCTACGAGGAAACGACAGAAAATTTATTAGATGCCCAGAATTTATTGAATAAACATGCGGCAAGACAAGGTAAGAGCACATTCAGCGTTTGTCTTCAGTTAGAGCATGAAAATCGATTGCTTGAGGTTCGGCGAGTTAAGGCTCAAAATAGCCACAAGAGTAATCTTCATGTGTATGAGATCAATGATGGTTGCTATGCTGATAGGCCTGAAAGTAATCCTAATACTTTGATAAATCAATTTTTGCCAAAAGAAATGTCTAAGTATTTCTTTTATCAAGGAGAAGGTACTGGCACTTTAAGTAGTCAGAATGATTTTTCCCATATCAAGGATGCTATTGAAAAGGTTCTGGGGCTGACTGTGGCAAAAACCACAGTCAAGCATTTGAATAGCATAAAAACAAGCTATCAGAAAGATCTAAAGCAGTATGATACTGGTAATAAGATAAACGACATTTTGACAAGAAAAGATGAACTAGTTGCAAGCTTAGCGCGAGAAGAAAAAATTCTAACGAGAAAGAAGGCTGAATTGCAAAATGCAGAAAAAGAATATGAATCGCAAATTGCAAAGCTTACTCGATTTGATAAGACTATTATTGAAGAAAAAATAAAACTACGTTCGAAGCAGATTCAACTACTTAATAATTATAAAAGACAACATAATCAATTACTAGCTGACAAAATTTCAAAAACCCCAGGTTGGGCACTAAATACATATTGTCAAAAACTTGCTTTAATCAATATTTCTGGTATTAATACGGAAGAACTTAATAAGTCTTTACGTTATACAGTAGACAAGCAGTTATTACGCGAGATTATTGAAAATAAAGAATGTATTTGTGGTGCTAATATAGAAGATAGTAGTACAGCAAAGTATTTTCTTGAAGAGTTGGGTAAACATGCTGTCGATCCAAGTCTTAAGCGGCGTTGGGATTCTGCAATAAATCTGCAAGATAAATTGCGTAAGAATGCTTTATCGAAAGCGGCTATGGAAAAACTACTAGCTGATATTGATGATTGTGAAGATCAAATGCAACAATTAGAGGTTAGTATTCAGGAAATAAGTCATACTATTATTGACTCTGATATCGACGATATAAAAGTGATCGAGAAAGCCAAAGATGTAGCTAAATCTAAATGTGATCAGCTAAATAAAGAAATTCCAGACCTAAGACAGAAAGTTCGTAGGAAGGATATCGATATTAAAGATATTGATAAGCAAATTAGTAGTTTGTCTTCGACTCAACCAAAAGCACAAAAAGTTAAACGTTTGATTTTAGCTACTGAAAAAATAATGAGATTATACGAAGATGCTATAAATTCTTCCAAAGAAGGTGTTGACCAAATACTTCTCAATAAAATGCAGTCTTTGTTTAATCAGGTTGCGTTTAATGGTTACACAGTAAAAAAAGACACTAACGCTAATAGCGGCAGTTTTACATGGGCAATTGTTGATAAAGAAGGTAAGCGCGTAGCTGCTGGGAATGGTTATCAAGCTATGTTAGCAATTTCTTTTATTGTTGCATTGATTGAGCTCTCAAAGGATCGAAGCTACAACAAACAGCATCTACTTACCCCTGGCACAACAGCTCCGTTTATTGCTGATTCGATTCTTGCTTTTATTGGACCGGATAATGGTCGCGAATTAGTGCGTTACATTGCAAATAAAGTGGATCAATCAATATTTATGTTTTCTCAAGCTCAATGGACTGAGAGTCATACAGATAAAGGTATCCGTCATCATATTGGCAAAGAGTATAACCTTGTTCAGCATACTGTGCTCGCTGAAGATGACTTTGGTGGACAGTATCCGACGCGCCTGACGGTGCAAGGGCATAATTATAATGTTGTACACTTTGGTAGTGATTTTGACAAGGTAACGATAGAGGAGATCCCAACTAATGCCTGATAGTTTTGATTGGCGAAAACTTCCTGTACGTAGAGATGCAAGATTCGAAATGTTAGAAGAAAAATTTTGTTCCACGAAAGGAGCAAAAAGTGATGTTCGAGTTTTCAGTACTATAAAAGAGCTGATGGTTTTTGCTGCTTTGATTGGATATCAGTTAGATGACTACAAGCCTTTGGAATCTAAAGTTAGTACGACACCTATTCTGCTGGAAACTTATGCAACCACTGGACATGATGCTTATATCTATCTGATAGCTCTCGCTAAAGAACCATCATTAAATACGTTAAAAGATGAGAACTTGAGGTTTGCCATTAGTATTTTTGAAGGATATTGCAATAGTGGTTTGAGCTACATAGATAGTTGGATTATGAGTAATATAGGGGAGCCTTTAATGACCAATATATTATTCAATCATACATTAGAGTATTTGGTTGATAATGAATAACTACTTTGATTATGCTGCATCAACTCCAGTTTCAACTCCGGTTCTTAAGGCTATTGAGTTCTGGAGTAATGATAATTTTGCAAATCCGTCAGCATCCCATAAAGACGGAGTTAACGCTTCAAAGGCTATCCAAAAGACAAGAGAAGTAATTGCAAACAAACTAGGAGCAATGCCTAGCGAGATTATTTTTACTAGTGGTGCAAGCGAATCTAATAACCTTGCTATTAAGGGGGTTGCGTTTCAACATCTAGAATCCAAGGGACATATTATAACTTCAAGTATTGAACACAAATGTATACTCAATACATGTTCTTATTTAGAAAAACTTGGTTTTGAAGTTACTTATTTGCAACCGACAAGTGATGGCATAATTAAGCCGGATTCTTTATATGCTGCAATACAAAACAATACTATTTTGATTACAATCCATCATATTAATAATGAGCTAGGCACTATACAAACTATTGAAGAGTTTGGTGCGATAGCTTTTGACAATAATATTCCATTTCATACCGATGCAGCTCAGAGTTTTTGTAAGGTTGATATAGATGTTGATGACATGGATATTGATATGTTGTCCCTATCTGGTCATAAAATTTATGGACCTAAAGGTGTTGGAGCACTTTATGTTAGGGATGCTCGGAATTCTGGTCTAGTCCCCCTAATACACGGGGGAGGTCAAGAGAATGGGCTTAGAGGGGGAACATCACCAACTCCTTTGATTATAGGATTAGGCGCTGCGGTAAATCATTTTCCGAAAACAAAGTCGGAACAACATCAAGAGTTTGAGCGTATAATTCGTAATTATTCTGTGGTAAGGAACGGTGGGAATAGCCTACTTGATACAACTTGGAACATTACTTTTGATTCAGATAGTGAGGTTAATAAGTTTTTCTCTGAGCATCCGTGGTTAGTTTCACAAGGCTCTGCTTGTAATGCCATGTCGAATACTCCTTCCCATGTTCTTACTGCAATAGGGTTAAATGAATCCGAGGCTAGACGTACATATCGTATTAGTCTCCCTCCATATCATGGCACTTAGGCGATAGATATTAATTTAAAGTTCGAAATCTTCTTTTTATTTTTCTCAAGAAGAATCTTAAACTCTGCTCTATGTAGAATCACTTCTTCATTCCAGTTGATATCTAAGAGCTTTGATAAGCGTTTATCAAAGCTCTTTTGCTTTTCGAAAATATCGGTAGTTGAGGCTAGCAATAAGTGTTTGTTGACTAAAGGTGGTCTACGTCTTTCATCAACATAATCAAAAAAATCGATATCTTGATCAGCCATTTTGATCTTGATTCTTTCGACTAGAAAGGGCACAGAATTGTTAAAATCATCATAGCCCATGAGGGTAAGTTTACCTGATGTGATATGTATTTTTACAAGGTCAATGCTTTCATCTAGTTCGCCATACATTTGTAGGCCAGCACCAACATATGCTCTCAAAAGCAGAGGAAGTTCTTGTATGTATTGTTTGTGGAATATAAGAGAATGCCCTTCATTTAAAAGACTAGCCGGGAGAGTATCATTAGCTTTAATACATTGAGTATTGATTAGTTCGTTGTCCGCGATAGCAAATAGCAACTCTGCAGCTAGTTCTAGTGCAGACTTATAGTCTATGAACAAAGCTTTGATATCACGTTTTAGGCTCTCTGGTTGCTGTGTATAAGGCTTTCTTTTTTCAAACAGGCCCATAGCAAAGTAAAGAAGAAGGTCCTCTTTGTGCTCTTTTTCTGCTAGTTTAAAGTCGTCTTCGCTATATAACTCTGCGACCAAATTAAATACTTTTTTGTGCGATCCAATCAGCTCTTTGACTTGTTCTGAATGTTCGAACTCATCGTTTGCAGGAATACGTCCTAGCTCCAAACAGGTATTCCAAAAATCTTTAAATAGGTCTTCATTTTGCGCAATAACTAGCTTTGATTTATCTTTTGAATCTGGTAATTCTGGAGTGGTTAACTGTTTCCACTTATGATGTCTTTTGTATTTACCTTGCAAATATATCTGTTCTTCAATTTTGTCTTTAAAAACATAGAAAATGCCAGGTGCAACGGGTATTGCTTCTTCGGCTAGACTTCTCTCAATGTAGGATTTGATTTCAGATTGAGCGTAGTACTTTTGGAATGTATTTCGTGATGTGATTACACCATCTTTGTACGGCTTGAATTGAGCAATATAGTTGTCATTAGCTAGCATAACGGAGACAACAAGAAACTTGTCAGCCAGATCCCATGCCCCAAGTAGTGCCTCTAATCGTTCGTCTTGATCTTCGATTACATTTAAGACAAACCCAAGGTTAACTATGTCAGATGATATTTTTTCTGAGTCTGGGCTAAAGTTAGGATCCCAGCCAATAGCATCTATGCCATGTGCTTCGAGTTCCCTCAGGTCATCGCCTCGTCCACATCCATAATCAAAGATCGAGTGAACACCCTCTAGATAGCCATACTTGATTAGCGACTTCATCGGTGATGATAGTTCGTGACGAACAAGCGCGGTACGATGACGATCTATTCCTTTCCCTTGTTCCGTATCTAGTATCACCGAAGATCGAAATAAACGACCATCTATAAGTTCGTATCCGCTCCGATGTATGAGGTTTTCCCAAGAACGTTTAAAACCAATTAGACGAGAGTTTTCATAAAGACCTGCATTTTCACCTTCTTGAGTGATGTCAACAAAATGCTGATAACACTCATTATCTGGCAAAATCATCGTTTCTTTTCGATGCAGTATCGGTGGATTATCTGATTCTGAGTAGGTGACGATTTTATGTGTAAGTTTTGAAAGGTTTACGTTTAGGCTTTGTTTGAGGGCAGGGTAGGAATCCTGATAAAAAGTAGGGTAGTTTAGTAAAGACATGCGAAAGTCTCTTTTAAACAACTTAATTAGGTTCCAGTCGGAGTCATCTAGTTGTAAAGCATTGGCGACAGCAGGAATAAACTTTGTCAATGTTTCTGGTAGGCTATGGAGCGCATCTTTGTGAAGGTAAATTGCGTCAGGTAGGTGTTTGCCTACTTTTACTTTTGCTACAAGTTTTTTAAACAGTGCTGCATCCATGGAGCTGTATATCTCTTTGTTTAAGTGCGCCTTACTAGCAATGTATCGTCTTTTTTATTAGTTCGTCTATAGTAAGTATCACTTTATACCTTAAAAGGATGACATAATCTAAATCATGTCACCCTTGTAGTTGTTAATTTGCCTTGATTACGCACCAACCACCTCTAGTGGTACAGGAGTTTCCATATTCTCAAGAAATTCCTCTAGTACAACACGGTTTTCTGCATTGATAGTAATACCCCATTTAGGCTCTTGGATTTTGTTATCGACGAAGATGATTTGATCTTCATCTGATTCCCAAAACTGAACTGACGATGCATCAAAATAGTCATAGATATTTTCAGACAGCGTATTCTTTAGGTGAGAACAAAGCTGAGAGTTATTATCGCTTGGCATTAAAGTAACGGAAAACATCATATTCCTCTCTGTGATTATTTGGATTAATAATTGATAAAATCATAAATAGATTAACACTGTGTATGATTGTATTTTATCCAATGGGTCACAGGAATACTTATCATTATGCGCCACATCACATTTAAAGCTTATTAATAGAAGTGAAAAAAGAAATGAATCTATTAAATCCTGTTTATCATTCTAAAGAGTAATAAATGGATTTTTTGAGGATGATAAAGCCGATTGCGTGCTGATAGTTCTGCAATGCGATGGGCTAAGAATGGGCTTTCATTTATCCGTTTTTTGTTACTGAATCCTTAGTTTGTTTTGATAAATTGCTCAAACAAGATACTTAGTGTTAACTGAGTATCTTGTGTTTATTAAAAATCAGCGGCGGAATTGACCCCAATAGTTGGGCGCCAGTTATTGGGCGTTTTTCGCCGTATTCTCCGCCAGTTTCACAATTACTTGTACAGCTTGCTGCATGCCATCAATGCTGATGAACTCATGGATGCCATGGAAGTTATAGCCGCCAGTAAAGATGTTCGGACAAGGCAGCCCCATGAATGAAAGACGCGCACCGTCAGTACCGCCGCGGATAGGTTTGATGTTTGGCTGTACACCGCACTCAAGCATGGCTTGTTTTGCCAGTTCAATAATATGAGGGTGCGGCTCTACCATTTCTCGCATGTTGAAGTAACTGTCAGTAAGTTCAAGCTCTACATGGCCTTTGCTTAGTTGGCTGTTTAGTTCATCTACTTTCTGTTGCATGAAGGCTTTACGCTCTTGCAACTGTTGGCGGTCAAAGTCGCGCAAAATGTAAGAAAGCTCGGTGCGGGCAACACTAGGTAGCATGGATTTTAGATGATAGAAGCCTTCATAACCTTCCGTGGTTTCTGGGGTTTGTTGCATTGGCATAAGCAATTGAAATTGGGCTGCGATGTTCATGGCGTTGATCATCTTGTCTTTGGCCGTGCCTGGATGAACGTTCACGCCATGACAAATTACGGTTGCAGTAGTGGCGTTGAAATTTTCGTATTCAAGTTCACCCACTGGGCCGCCATCGATGGTGTAAGCCCACTCGGCGGAAAATTTCTCGACGTCAAACAGGTTAGCGCCTCGTCCAATCTCTTCATCGGGAGTAAAGCCAATGCAGATGTCACCATGTTTGATGTTTGGATTTGCTTTTAGGTAAGCAACAGCGGTGATGATTTCGGCGATGCCGGCTTTGTTGTCTGCGCCTAATAAGGTGGTGCCATCGGTGGTGATGAGGCTTTGGCCGTGTAATGCATTCAGGTCTGGATATTGCGCTGGTGATAACACTTCGCCAGATCCACCTAGCGCTATCTCGCCACCTTGATAGTTTTCGATAATTTGCGGTTGGACATTTTTACCAGAAGCATCTGGCGCGGTGTCCATGTGCGCAATAAAGCCAATCGCAGGTACTGCATGCTCGACGTTAGCTGGAAGTTTTGCCGAAATATAGCCGTTATCATCTAAAGTCACATCGGTAAGTTCCAGCGCTAGCAACTCTTGGTACAACTGCTTGGCTAAGACACGTTGACCTTCGGTACTTGGGCAGTGCGATATTGCGCCATCGGACTGAGTATCAAAACTGACGTAACGAAGGAAGCGTTCAACTAACTTATCCATTTGTATAGACCTTATTTATTCTTAATCCCCTTAGTATCTAGCGAGCGCACGGAGGATGAGTTGCGATAAATCAGGTTTAGTAGGGTTAATCGTACTATTGGGTGAGTTTTGCTTAAATTTCGCTCGAAATTAACGAGCGATAATTTGAGTGTTGGAGTTAGAGGTGTCAGGTTCAAATTTACGCTGGTATCTTGATAGCATGGTTTCGTTCCCTAATATACCGCCTTGATGGATATAAAGAATGCACACATCAGGGTTTGCATCCATCCATGGCAGTAAGCATTGCCACATGTATGGGTCGTACAACAAATCAAATTCAACATTGGTGTTTTTTTCTAAATCTTGCCAAATTTTAAACTCGTCTTTGTACAGCTTACCGAAATGATGTTTGTAATCTGCATGCAAAATCGTAGGGGTATCGTCTTCGCCTAGTTCTTGCCACTGTTCACGCAGGTAGCTTTCGCCTCCTACGCAAGCGCAAGTCAACACGGGTAGGTTGTGCTCTTTGAGGTGCTTGTGTAAGTACAATGCGGTCGTGCCAGTACCTGAGGGTAGGGCAATAGCAAATTGTTGATTGGGTTTATAGCGAGTCCAATCTAACAGCTCAGTCGCAAGCCCTTGAATGCCTTTTTCTGCTAAATAGCTTCGACCACCTTCGGGAATCACTAAACAGTTCGCTTGGGGATTTCGGATTTCTTTTATGTATTGTGCTGGCGTCATTTCATCACCGAACGCATTACTGCACTCTATGATTTGCGCGCCCAAATCCAGTGCGCCGCGATAGTTACCACTAGGCTTTTCTTTTAACCAGTTTGGTATTCTTTGTACATAGAATTCCAGTTTCCATTTTTTGATTTTGCACAGCGCCGCTAACGAGTATAAAGAATTCGCTTGAATTGAGCCGTAACCGATAAGGGTATCAATACCAGAGTAGTCTTCTTGCAACAAACGCATGAATTTTCGCGCTTTGTTACCCGAAAAATGTTGATGCAGCTGTTCATCACGTTTTAGATAAAAATTGTGATTACGAAAAATATGCTGTGTTACTGGACTAGTATTGAGTTTCATAAGGACTGTTTCGTGTTTATTATAAGACGAGTCAAAATAGAAAAGGCGCTCATCTTAGACCTATTTATTCGTCAAACCAAGATGATTTATTCACATGAAGGTGATCTTTTATAAGGGGATGGAATGAGAAACCACCGTTTTGTTCGTTTTGCTAAGGTGGGAGCTGTTGGTTTTATTGTCGATATCAGTGTTTTTTCCTTACTGGTGTATTGGTTAGGGTTGCCTACAATGTTGGCGAGAGTGTTGTCTTTTGTGGTTGCGGCGACAACAACTTGGCTAGGAAACCGTGTTTATACTTTTAAAAGTAGTGCGCGACACTTTGCGCAGTGGAAGCGGTTTTTTATTTCAGCCTGCTTATCAATGTTGCCAAATCTATTGGTGTTCAAAGGAATATTGCTGTGCCTAGGGGAGAATTACGTTACTCATGCTTTGGCTTTTGTGTGTGGGGTAGGGGCAGGGCTAATAGGCAACTACTTACTGAGTTCACGTTGGGTTTTTAAATAACTGGGCTGGTAATAAAATGGGTCGCAATATGCGACCCATTTCTTTTAGTAACGTTTTACCGCTGTTTAAAGCTGTATCGCGCGTTAGATTACGGCGTGATCTAGCTCTTGATCTTCTTTCATTGTAGGTTTGTTTTCTGCGCCATGCATCCAGTACACCAAAGTGTTGGACATGAACAGCAAGATGATACCTGAGATGGTTGCCGCAACAGCGATACCACCAAAGATAGCCATAGCGCCAAAGTCGCCTACATGTGAGCCGATAAGGCCTGCAACGTAGTTTGCGATAGCGTTAAAGCCAAACCATGCACCCATCATTAATGATGCTAGGCGAAGTGGAGCCAGTTTTGTCACCATAGATAGACCGATAGGAGAGATACATAGTTCACCCAAAGTATGGAAGAAGTACGCACCAACTAGCCAGATCATTGAAGTTTTAACGCTTTCATCGCCACCTTGTTGTAGAACCGCGCCAACCATGCACAAGAAACCGACCGACAAGAAGAATAGAGCGAAAGCAAATTTAACCGGAGAGGTCGGTTCACGTTTGCCCAGTTTCACCCATACTGCAGCCAAGATAGGCGCTAGTAGCATGATGAATAATGGGTTTAATGATTGGAACCAAGCTGCAGGCACTTCAAAGCCACCTAGCATACGGTCAGTGTATTGCTGAGTGTAGATATTCATTAGGCCGCCAGCTTGTTCAAAGCCTGCCCAGAAAATGATCACGAATAAGCCCATCACTAAGATAACTTTTAAACGGTCTACTTCTTCTTTAGTGAGTGGAGTTTTGGTTTTAACGCCGTTCTTGTGGCCTAATTTAGCCGCAGGAACCGTACCAATTTTACCTAACCAAGAGTGGCTTAAGCTCAGCTGTAGCACAACACTGAGCATCATACCGATACCGGCAACAAGGAAACCGGCATTCCAGCCGTAGGCGTTAGCCGCACTACCTGCCACGATACCCGCAATCAGTGCGCCTAGGTTGATACCCATGTAGAAAATGGTAAATGCGCCGTCACGACGGTTGTCACCTTCTTCATACAGGTCGCCAACCATAGTTGAGATGTTTGGCTTGAATAAACCGTTACCTAAAATAAGCAGTGTTAAGCCTAGGTAGAAAGAGGTGTAAGCATCAATGCCAAACGCGCCAGCAGGAAGTGCTAGAGAGAATTGACCGATAGCCATTAAGATACCGCCGATAAGAACGGATTTACGTTGACCTAAGTAGTTATCGGCAATCCAACCACCGATAAGCGGTGTGACGTATACCAGTCCGGTATAAATACCGTATAAATCCAGAGCGTCTTTTGTGCTCCAGCCTAAGCCACCGTTAATGGTTGTGTCTGTGAGATATAAAACCAGAATGGCACGCATAGCGTAATATGAGAAACGTTCCCAAAGCTCGGTGCTAAACAGCAGAAAAAGACCACGTGGGTGGCCCAAGATAGTTTTTTGATTAGTCATTGTTGTGTCTGTCTATAATATTTTTAGTATGAACAGAACTAGATATACAGCGCAGTATCGATTACGGCAATGCCTAAAAATCACTATAAATATTCATTTTTAATACTTAACTTATTGTTTTATAAGATCAAGTAATGGGTAATTAGTCATATTGATGGCTAGTGGAAACTAATATTGCGGTTTTGATGTGATGGGTGAATATTATACTGGATTTGGGTGAAATATAGTCGAGTGGTTTGTTTATTGTACGCTTGGGCTGTTTTGTAGGCAAAATAAAGGTCGGTTGCCCGACCTTTATAATTAACGTGATTTTAGCGAGTAACTCTGATTATTATTTTGCTTGTTCAGCGCGACAAGCCGCCGCAGTAAATACAACGTCAGTTGAGCTATTTAGTGCTGTTTCAGCAGAATCTTGGATAACACCGATGATGAAGCCAACACCGACCACTTGCATCGCTACTTCGTTTGGAATACCAAACAAGCTACACGCTAGTGGGATAAGCAGTAGAGAACCGCCCGCAACACCAGATGCGCCACATGCTGAGATAGCAGCAATTAAGCTAAGCAGTACTGCTGACAAGAAATCAACTTGAATACCTAGAGTATGCACCGCCGCTAGAGTCAGTACGGTAATCGTAATTGCCGCGCCGCCCATGTTGATGGTTGCACCTAGAGGGATAGAGACAGAGTAAGTATCTTCATCCAGTTTTAGTTTTTCACACAACGCCATGTTCACTGGAATGTTTGCTGCACTTGAGCGAGTGAAGAACGCAGTTACGCCACTTTCACGCAGACATTGTAGAACCAATGGGTATGGGTTTTGTTTGGTTTTAACCCAAACAATGATTGGGTTAACTACCAATGCAATCACTAGCATTGCGCTTAGTAGTACAAACAGTAGGTTCGCGTAGCCTAGTAGAGCGCTAAAGCCTGTGCTTGCAAACGTAGCAGCAACAAGACCAAAGATACCCAATGGTGCTAGACGGATAATAAAGCGAACAATTTGAGAAACGCCGTGGCTTAGATCTTCAAACACTGATTTAGTGGTGTCTGATGCGTGGTGCAGTGCAAGACCAAGACCGATACCCCAAGCAAGAATACCAATGTAGTTGGCATCCATTAGAGCATGAACTGGGTTATCAACTAGTTTAAACAGCAAAGTATGCAGTACTTCAGCAATACCTTGTGGAGGCGTTACGCTAGTTGTGCTTTCTACTAAGGTTAATGTTGTCGGGAAAGCAAAGCTTAATACAACAGCGGTGATCGCAGCTAAAAAGGTACCAATTAAATACAGAATGACGATCGGACGCATGTAAGAGTGTTGGTTTTTCTTTTGGTTGGCAATTGAGGCTGCCACCAAAATGAATACCAAAATAGGTGCAACGGCTTTAAGAGCACCAACAAATAGGCTACCTAGCAGACCAACACTAGTAGCAGTAGAAGGAGAAACGGTAGCAAGGATAGCGCCGGCAACGATACCGACTAAGATTTGCATAACAAGGTTGCCCTTGGCTATGCGTGCAATGAGTGTGTTTAACATAGTACATCCATATAAGTGGGAGTAAAAAGTCTCTCCCAAATGATTTATTAGTATTAGACGCCGACTTAAGCGTAATTAATGAACTTTTGACCCTTTAAATAATGTTGTAATTAAAGGAAGTCGCCATCTAGCATAAAAGGAATAACTAGAAAGTCTAGTAGATAATGGCTTAAATATTCATTTTCAAAGCGAACTCTGTTGAGTGTCGCTTATTTCACAATAACCATGAAAATAGGTTAAAACATTGGGTAGGAAAAGGGGAGTACACTCCCCAGATATTCAGTGATCTTATAAGTTGTTCTTAGGTTTATCTTTTCTCATTAACAACTTAAATAGAGCCGGCACAAAATAAAATGAGATTAAAGTGGTTAGGGTTGTCCCTCCCGCTATTGCAATGGCAAATGGTGGCCAAAAACCACCTCCGGCAATAATCAATGGCAAAAACCCTCCCACAGTGGTGATCGTGGTGGAGGTGATGTGACGGGTACAACTCATCACCGCTTCAAGAATGGCGTTTTCATCACCTTGGCAAGCCTTTGGGCTAGCTTTTAATTCGGCTAAAATCACGATGGCGGCATTAATGGCCAAACCGACAATGCCGAGCATGGCGATAATGACCGTAAAACCAAACGGATAGCCAAACAGATACACTGACAAAATCCCCAGACCCGCAGATAACCACGCTACTGAGAATATGATGTTGCTCAATCTAAAGGAGTTGAACGACAGTACAACCACTAGAATCATTAAGGTAATCACCATAGCCAGATTGGCCATTAAGCTGTTTACTGACTCATCTCGCTCTGCTGATTCCCCGCCAAATTCTACGCGGTAGCCCGTTGGCAGTGAGTAGCGCTCTAAAGAAGATTGGAAGTCGTTTAATACGGTTTGGGGTAACACGCCGGCTTCTATATACCCTTCGATAGTATTTACACGTTGTCCATTGCGGCGCGGAATGGCTCCTCGACTTGGAGTGAGGCTCAGCTTGGCAATGGTGGAAATACTCATGCCCGTACTGTAAGCCTCTGAGGCAATCGGTAAGCGCAAGTTGCTAAGGTGACTCATATTTTCTCTTTCACTGTCGCCCACTCGCACTCGTACCGGAATCGACTCGCTGGCTTCAATAATGCTGCCGCTTTCTCGTCCTACTAGCGATGATTGCAGTAAATTCGCCACATCGGTTAACGTCATGTTATTGAGTTTTGCCGCATCTTCGTCAATGTCTAGCCACACTTTAGGTGTACCCGGTTGCAGTGTTTCTCGGGTATGGGTTACGTGTTGAGTGTTGGCTAAGATCAAGCGAATGTCTTCACCTATGCTTTTTAGCTGGTCAAGATTATCCCCATAAATGCGCAGTTCGATAGGGGCTTTAAATGGAGGGCCTTGTTCGAGCTTTCTGACGAGTATTTGTGCGTTGGGAATGGCTTGATTTAAGTGACGCTGTAACCTGACGATCATGTCATTGGCCGATTGGAAGGTATCGGTTTTCACCATTGCTTGCGCAAAGTAAGGCGCTCGGCTTTGTGAGGCCTGTAAATTGTAGTAAAAGGATGGAAAGTTACCGCCGACTAACCAGTTAACTTGTTCAACGCCTTGATATTGTCGAATGATCTTATCAACCTCTTCAGCCACATTTTCGGTAGCATAAATACTGGCTTGTGGTGACAGGTAGACCTGAACTTCAAACATGTCTCTGTCTGACGGCGGAAAAAACTGTTCGGTCAATTGTGACAGGCTGACATAGCCTGCCACTGGTACACTGACGACCAATGCAATTGCAATCAGCGGACGGCGTATTGCCAATGACACGGTTTTGGAGAAAGCTCGCGTAACAGGGGGAATGCGGACACCTGTGTGATACCAGCGGTTAGAAGACGAATGGCTAGGCAAAAAGTGCACCGCAAAACCTGCGATGATGGTGTGTGAAATGATATATGAGCCAATCAGTGAGAATGAAACAGTGATAGCAATTGCGCCGACAAACTCACCGCTGGCTCCAGGCATTAGGAAGATAGGGGCAAAGGCCAAAATTGTGGTTAAAGTAGAGCCCAACAGAGGTACCCAAAGATGCTCAATTGCCATCAGTGCAGATTCAAGTTTGGCTTTGCCTTTTAAACGGTAGGTTTGAATGGTATCCACCATGACCACAGCGTTATCAACCATTATGCCTAAGGCGACAATAAGACCGGTCACCGACATCTGGTTAATTGGAATGCCGGTGAACTTCATTAGCATTAGGGTCAGCATAGAGGTCAGTGGCAAGGCGACCGCCACCATAATAGCGGCGCGAAAACCTAAGGTAAGCAGTAGCACAACCAAGATAATGCTAAAGCCAAGCAACAAACTGTCGCTCAGATCGGATAGGCGAGTTTGGGTATAGCCTTGCTGACTAAAAAGCGTTTCGACTTTGATATTGCTAGGAAGCTGCTGTTGATAGTGCTCAATTAAGGCTCTAGCGCGAGGCGTCCATTTATCCACTCGCAAGTTAGATTGCATGCGCGCGGCCACAATGACGCCGGGCTTACCGTCAATAATGGCAATCTCGCCTGCGGGTGTTTTTTGCGTGCGAGTGACTGTGGCGACGTCTTCTAAGCGTATGCGATGGCCTTGTGCGTCTATTGCAATCGGCACTTGGCGGATGCGCTCTAGGGAGTTTAAATCTGAGGCAATTTCTAAGCCAAATCTTGAATGTCCGTTAACCAGTTCACCGGCTGAGTTTTTAGCATCTGCGCCATCTAAGCTCTGCGCAATACTGGCACTGGAATTGCCTAGTGCTACCGCTGAGCTCGTATCAAGGCTAACTAATATTTCCTCTTTTGGCATACCGTAACTATCAACAAACTCAGTGCCTGATAACGCACGCAGCTGAGACGAAAGCTCTTTTGCATAGCGCCCAAGAGTTAATAAATCGCTGTCACTGCTTCCTTGCCATATGAGGGCAGTAATAAGGGTGAATGCGTAAGTATGGTCACTATCAAACTCCGGAGCAAATGTGCCGACAGGCAGTAGCGGCGGAGTATCGGAGAGCTTATCGCGCGCTTTAGACCACACAGGATCTGGGTGGGTGATTTCATCATTGAGTTCGATATTGATGATAGACACGCCAGGACGAGAGGTGGATGAAATCAGTTTGATTTCACTGAGTTCGCGCAGTTTATTTTCGACGACTTCAGTGACGAGTGCCTCGACACGCTCGGCACTGGCACCGGGATAACTGGTGGTGACTGTGGCAAAACGGTTGCTGATAACAGGATCTTCAGCGCGTGGCAAAGTGTTAAAAGAAGAGAAGCCACTGACCAATAAAAACGCCGTCATCAATATTAATAAGCGAGTGTTAGAGACGATGTTGATGATTTTCATCGTTTATTCCCCGCTCGAAATAGGCGTCACTTTTTGTCCGGGAACAATGCGGTGTAGGCCATTTTTAATAATGCGTTCGTTTTCGGAAATAGCCCCTTGCACATAGGCGTTTTGGCTATCGGCAAACAACACTTGTACGCTACGGCGCTCGACTAGCTCGTCATCCGTGATGACAAACACATTCCATACCCCACGAATACCGTCGGTTAAAGCCGTATTTGGGATCCAATACCCACTTTCCGACATGCTTTCTTGGTAGTTAAGATACGCCAGTTGTCCATCGATAACTTGTGCACTGTCGGGCAATAGGTAACGAAGACCAACACTTCTTGAGTTTAAGTCCACCTGTGCGCCGGGGTTAAGAAGTTTCACGGCATAGGTGTTATCGGCGATGCGGATTTGCGGTTGCTTGAGTTGACTAATATTAGCCAGTTGCGCTGTGGGTATGCCAACAAAAGCTTCTTTATTGTCTTGCGCTAGCAAGGTTAAGGTAGGTGCACCGGCATTAACAACATCACCAAGGGACACATGACGCTGGCTGACAATACCAGCATAGGGCGCTTTAATGGTCGATTTATTTTGCTTGAGTGAGTTGGCTTGAATACTGGCATTAAGGCGTACGGTATTGGCTTGTAACACCGCTTTTTCACTGGTGAGTGCATCCATTTCTGCTTCGGCGCTAAATCCTTTTGATTTAAGCGATCTTTGGCGCTTTAAGTTAGCGTCAACCAGTTGTAACTGCGCTTTAATTTCGTTGCGCTGGGCATGTAATTGCTTCGCTTCGGTTTCCAATAGTTGAGTATCTAAACGGATTAGCGGGGCATCTTTTGCCACTTTGTCTCCGACATCGACCAAAATAGCCGATACTTTTCCGGGAAACTCAAACCCAAGACGAGACTGCTGTGATGCCTTGATGGTGCCCACATATTCTCGTTGCACTTGATAGTGATCGCTTTGGTGAAGGGAATAGGTTTGCACGCTTAGATGTTGCGTTGATTCGGCTGGTTCAGTGGATTGGGTTGATGAGTCAAAACAGCCGCTGAGTGAGGCTGTCATGCTCAGTAGTAGCGCAGTTTTTAAGTGTGATGTGGGTAGCATTGACATCCCTGATATGCATTAAGGTTATTATTGTGCAATTAAACAACAATCAAACTAGACTGTCCAGTTTGATTGTTATAAAGTTTAACGAAAGTGAAGGTTTGTGAGGAAAAACAGTGAATAGACACGAACATAAGAAACAACAGATCTTATTGGCAGCAGGGCAATTGTTTGCCGAACACGGCTATCGGGTCAGCATGGACGCGATATCAAAGGCGGCTAATGTGTCTAAACAAACCGTTTACGCTCACTTTGGTACCAAAGATGCGCTGTTTGAAACTTGCATTCAGTCAAAGTGTATTACCCATCGTATTAACGACAGTGAGTTTGATTATCAGCTTCCATTGCAACAGATGCTGGTGGAATTTGGGATGCGCTTTCAAAATATGTTGTTGGAAGATGGCGTTAAACAGACGTATCGCAATGCGATCAGTCAATTAGACACGCACCCCGATCTTGCATCGATGTATCTAGAATCAGGGCCGAAAACGACCATCACAACGCTAAGTCATTACCTTACGAAAAAGTTAGCACAACAATCTTTGACGTTAATGACTCCTGTGGAAGACGCGGCAATGCAGCTGTTGTTGTTGTTCCATGGTCGGGCGGTGTACTTTGCCAACCTTGGTGAAAATTGCCAAGAAAGTGATGAACAACGTAAGGTGTATATTCAAAGTTGTGTTGAGCTGTTTATAAAGGGAAATGGCTTAGATTAGAGTTATCAGCATTTTTGCGCTGTTTTTTCTTACTTAAATCGCAATTTATTCTTTGCTAATATACAGTTTCATCTCGTTTTTTTAATTCGTTATGCGACAATTAACGCCACGTAAAATTATCGTCGATAAGGACATTTCATGACATTGCCATCACTAAGCATGATTGCAACTTCAGTGCTATTAGCTACTCAAATTTTGCCTCAAGCACAAGCCAATCCATTGCCGCAAGCCGGTGAGTTGGCCGCTAAGCAAGAATTGGTGCGAGCCAACGATGCTGAGGTAGCCACGTTAAACCCACTAAATGCTGAAGGCATGCCAGAAATACATGTGGTGCGTGACTTATTTGAAGGTTTGGTGATTCAAGATGGCGACGGTAATGTGATTCCTGGCACCGCAGAGCGTTGGGACAATCAGAATAATAAGGTGTTTACCTTTTATCTGCGTAAAGACGCAAAATGGTCTAACGGCGAACCCGTTACCGCGCAGGATTTTGTGTACAGCCTACGTCGAGCGGTCAATCCCAAAACGGCTTCTCCGAATGCATGGTATTTAAAACTTACTGAAATACAAAATGCTGAAGATATTATTGAGGGTAAAAAGCCGGTAACGGATCTTGGTGTGCAAGCTATTGATGAACATACCTTGCGTTTTACATTGTCTAAGCCAGTTCCTTATTTTTTGGCCATGACAGGGCATACGGTAATGATGCCGATAAACCGAAAAAGTGTTGAAGCACACCCTGATACTTGGGCAAGGCCGGGTAACCTTGTGTCTAATGGCGCGTTTAGTCTAGATGCTTGGGTAGTGAATGAAAGCATCACTCTTAAGAAAAACCCGCTGTATTGGGACAGTAAAGATACGCACTTAAATAAAGTCACTTATATCCCATTTGAAAATCAAATGGCGGCCTATAACCGCTATCGTAGTGGTGAAGTTGATATTACCTCAGATGTGCCAGCGCAAATGGCGCAAAAACTGAAAACAGATTTGCCCGATGCGTATCAAATATCGCCAATGCTATGTACTTATTACTATGCGTTTAATACTCAGCGTGAGGAGCTAAAAGACCCGAGAGTGCGCAAGGCGCTTTCGTATACCATTATGCGTGATGTGGTGACGCACGGCATTACTGACAGTGGGCATCTACCTGCTTATACCTTTGCCCATCAAGATGTGGCAGGATTTCATGCTACGCAGCCAGAATACGCTAAGCTCACACAAAAACAGCGTGATCAAAAAGCCAAAGCATTGCTAGAAGAGGCGGGTTATAACGCACAGCATCCATTGTCGTTAAATTTGCTGTATAACACTTCAGAGAGTCATAAGGCGATTGCTGTGGGTATTGCTTCAATGTGGAGTAAAACTTTGGGCGTCGATGTGACTTTAGAAAACCAAGAATGGAAGTCGTATCTTGAATCCAGAAAAGAAGGACAGTTTGATGTTTTGCGTGCATCTTGGTGCGGCGATTATAACGAAGCGTCTACTTTCTTGAGCTTATTTACTTCAAATAATGACCGTAACTTTGCCTTTTATTCCAACGCAAATTACGATGCGGTGATGGATAAAGCGCAAGCGGAAACGGATCAAGCACAACGGAATAAATTGTACGATCAAGCTGAATCTATCTTGTCGGCAGACATGCCAATTGCGCCAATCTATTACTTTATGCAAGCCCGTTTAGTGCGACCAAACGTGGTTGGCGTACCAAAACACAATGCTGAAGGTCGTATTTACTCAAAAGATTTGTATATCAAGAAGATGTAAATAGTGATTAATGATGCAGTGTGTCGCGCTGCATCATTTCCCTGATAGTCTGAATCTTTAGGATCTTGAACTGAGCATCTTGAACTGAGCATCTTGAACTGAGCATCTTAAACCTGACCCTTTCAATCTACCCCCTTAAATCTAGCGCCTTAAATTTAGCAACGCACAATGTGAAATGTGCAACGCCGTGAGAGAGTAAAAAATGGCAAGCGTGCAAATTTCAAGACCTGACCCCGCAATTAATGTTCATCGAAGAAGTCTTTGTTGCGGATGTATTTGCTCATTAGGTGGTAGGAGAAGGGGCGGATTATCCAGCTGATGAGGGAGCGGGCTAGGCGCATGATGGTGGGGGTGTTTTCATAGATGCGGCCGTTGTACAGCCAGAGCATTTTTCCGACATGCCAATAGGCGAAAGGGATGAGAGGCATGAAGGTGACAACGTCGAGGTCGCAACAGACTCGGTAGGTTTTATGCGGCAGTTTGTAGCGTTTTTTAAAGCGCCAACATCCCGTAGCAGGTTGACCAAAGGTGACGATACGTTTGATGGCTTTTGGGTAATGATGCTCGATATAATCACCAATCACACATCCAATAGCACCACCAGAAGAGTGGCCTGTGATCACAAGACGCATGCCTTTGTCTAACAAAGGTCCCACAATATCGAGCACTCTCTCAAATACTGACAATCCTAAGCGATCATCTCTATGTGACGGCGGACTTTCTTGAGATAATAGATAGTGAAAGCCGGCATGAATAGAATAATTCAAACCAAAGCGATGGCAACTTCGATGCCAAAAGGCAAGATTGAGTAGCCAGTCTTTCACGCTATGAGAGCCTTTGATGACCAAAACGACCTCTTGACGTTTTTTGTTCCATAGCACCCGAGCCATAATTTTTTGTTCGGCATTACGTATGATCCTTTGACCATTAGGATCAAAACCAAATGCGGTTTGCTTAAAGATGCGAGGATAGGCCAGTCGGCACAATACCGCATAGCGTTCATATTGATAACGTTTAAGACTTTTCAAGGACTGACTATCTTTAACTTAAAATGATATTGTGTCGCCCGAAAGTGACGTTTTTGTGACTTTTTGAGATTTAATATCGTATTAATTTTTTACCAAGGTATATTGCTGTCTTGGTTTTTTTGGCTATTTTTTTGGTTATTTTTTGACCCTTGTTCGTTAGAGGCAACAACAGTGCAACGTTTTACTACCCTCATAATTCGCTTTCCAAAATTGCTGTTATTGCTGCTCGTTTCCGTCACTATGGCGGCCGCTTTTTATGGCGTTAAACATTTTTCAATCAATGCCGATCTGAGTGAGCTAGTGGTCCAAAAGGGACCGTGGCGTGACAATCTGGATGAGGTAGAAGCCAAGTTTCCTGATACAGGTAATATTGTGGTTGTAGTGTCATCTAAAGATGATCGACAAGCCAAAATGGCCACCCAGCGGTTATTCCATGCATTTAAAAGCGACAAGCAATTTACGGATGTGCTTGCGCTTTCAACGCTACCTTGGTTTGAGCACTATGCCGTTGGCTTTTTGAATAAAACTGAGTTTGCGGCCTTTCAAGACAAGGTTTCTTTGTTGATGCCAGATGCCACGGCATTGATGAAAACCCAGCATCTTTCTGGCTATTTGGGAGCGCTAGATAGCGCTCTTAGCGAGCCGAAGTCAGAACAAGAATTATCAACACTGCTGCAACCTATAATTCAGGCTTCCAATGATAAAGACGTAGATTGGCGTGGATTGCTGTTTGCCAATATTGCGCCAAAAAATGGCTATGTGATTACGTTAAATGCTTTATTTGATGCGCAGCAGGCTGACTCAAATAAATTGACCATGAGCGCGGTACGTAATGTTATCTCGAGTGTGGGAATGCCGGCTGATGTTATGGTGCGCGTCACAGGACAAACAGCGTTAGACTTTGATGAAGTGCAAGATGCCAATAGCAGCGTCAAATTAGCGGGCGTGGTCTCTTTGATTGCGTTGATTCTGATTTTAGCGGTGGGTATTCGCTCGCTGAGAATCATTGCAGCTAGTTATCTGGCAGTGCTAGTAGGCTTAATTTGGACGTTTAGTGCAGGCTTGTTGTTGGTCGGGGCGTTTAATACGATTTCGATCGTATTTATGGTGATTTTTATCGGCTTAGGCGTCGATTTTGCGGTTCATTTGAGTTTGCATATCTATGAACAGCGTCTTAAAGGCCATGATAATGATCAGAGCTTATTGTTTTCTATACAGCACAGCATTTATCCATTGGGTTTATGTGCGTTATCGTCGGCAATTGGTTTTTTAAGTTTCTATCCAACGGCTTATGCTGGGCTAGGTGAACTTGGTATTATTTCAGCCGCTGGTATGATCTTAGGGTTATTGGCTACGTTTTTAGTGATTCCTTTGTTCTTTCAATTTTTTGGTTACCCTGAAGTGAAACGCAGTCATACCAAACGCTCCAAGGCGTTTATGAATTTAGGACAGTGGATCATCACCTATCATAGACGCATTATTAAGCTGACTTTTGTTGGTGCTTGCATTACGGTTTTTGGCGCAATGCAGTTTAAATTCGACTTTTCGACGCTTGTGTTAAAGAACAAAAACTCTGAGTCGGTCGAAACCTTACAATGGCTGCAAGACCATAAATTAAGCTCAAATTATCAACTTTTTGCTGTAGCAAAAGATAAACAGCAAGCTCGCCAGTGGCAACAGCAGTTGGCTAACAAGCCAGAAGTGGCGACGACGGTAAGCGCACTGTCGTATTTACCCAATGACTTTTCAAACCGAGTTGCGCAATTGCAAAAAATCGCCGACTTGCCGAGTATTGGTCATGCTCAAGCAATGAGTTGGAATGCGTTTTTCGATAAACATGCCGATTTACTTGTGAAGAACGGCATCAATATCACAAGAGGTGACATTACAAACGCCAGTATCCTTGCTCTAAAGCGCCACTTAACTGCTGAATTGCAACCTTTGTCGACGTTATTGACCCAAGGCGGACAAGTTACTGAACCAAGGGTTGCCATGTTACCTGATGATATTCGCTCTAAGTATGTGTCTGATGATGGTGAATGGTTAGTGTCGGTACTCCCGTCAGGAAATATGCGTGATGTAACGGCGGTAAATGCATTTGTCAGTGCGGTGCAGCAAATTGCGCCACTGGCGACCGGTCGCGCAGTAGCTGAGCAAAACGTGGGTGATATTGTAGTCAAAGCGTTTTATATCGCGATAGGGATTTCTATTGTCAGTATTACGTTTATTCTATTTTTAACGGTGGAACATAAACGAGACATCATCTTTATTTTTATTCCGCTATTGCTGACCACAAGCACCACACTGGCGATTGCGCATTGGTTTGGTCAGTCATTAAACATGGCAAATATTATTGTGATACCGCTTATTTTTGGTTTAGGTGTTGATAACGGTATTCATATAGTGAAGCGCTTTAGACACGAGCAAACGATCACTCGATTTTTTGCCGCGTCTACTCCTAAAGCAACCCTCATTAGTTGCCTGACCACCATTGCTACCTTTGGTGCATTAACCTTATCTGATCATCAAGGGATGCATTCGATAGGGGTGCTATTGAGTATCGCTTTGAGCGCGATACTGTGCTTTAGCTTGCTCATTTTGCCAGCCTTCTTGCATAGATTTGAACCGAACTAGTGTTTATATCAATCGTACTAAATAACGGGTCATGCTAGCTTGTTAAAATGCTCGATAACGGTGTTAGAATTTTTGATTGTAGAATAACGATTTATCAAAAAATCGTGCCTTGTTCTCTAGAATTTTTCCTGCGCTAGTTCTGATCACTGACTTAGTGTGATTGGTATTATCCAGACAACAAAAAGGCCGTTATATAGGAATATATAACGGCCTTTTTATTCTTTATTGCAGAGACAAATTAGCGGCGACGTGTCGGCTTTTTACCGGCCTTAGGTTTGCCCGCATGTGGCCGAGTTTGCTGACCCCCTTTGTTTTGTCCTGAACTTCGTTGACCATCGCGCCCTTGAGTCTTGTTCTCTTGAGCGTTCTGTCCCTGTGGATGACGACCTTTGCCCGTTCCTGTTGAAGAGCTATTGCCATTGCGAGACTTTTGTTGTCCCGGTTTTGGCTTGCCATTGGAGTTTGGCTTACGGATATCCGGTTGGCTGTCAGTATGTTTAGTGGCAAAGCGGTGTGCGCCATGGCGTCCCGATTTACGACGCTGTGCAGGCGTTTGTTTATCCAGATCTTCTTCTGGCACCAAGCAGGTAGGCTTGTCGCCAATGAGGTGTTTTTTGCCTAAGTTGATCAAGGCTTCACGAATCAATGGCCAGTTAGCAGGATCGTGATAGCGAAGCAGTGCTTTGTGTAAGCGACGCTGACGCTCGCCTTTGGCTACGGGTACATCTTCACGCTTTTTGTATTTAACACGCTTAAGAGGGTTAGTCTCTGAGTAATACATAGCAGTGGCGTTACACATAGGCGATGGATAGAAGTTTTGCACCTGATCACACTCGTAGCTATTGGCTTTTAACCACAATGCTAAGTTAACCATATCTTCATCTTCAGTGCCGGGGTGGGCAGAAATGAAGTAGGGGATCAGATACTGTTTCTTACCCGCTTCTTTACTGTATTTTTCGAACATCTCTTTGAAACGGTCATAGGCGCCCATGCCCGGTTTCATCATTTTGTCCAAAGGGCCTTTTTCGGTATGCTCTGGGGCAATTTTTAGATAACCACCTACATGGTGAGTGACCAATTCTTTGACGTATTCTGGAGACTCAATAGCCAAGTCGTAACGCACGCCGGAGGCAATCATGATTTTCTTCACGCCATCAACGTTTCGAGCTGCACGGTATAGATCAATGGTGTGTTTATGATCGGTATTGAGTTTATTACAAATGCCGGGGAATACACACGATGGGCGACGACAGGAGGCTTCTGCTTTAGGAATGCTACAGCCTAAGCGATACATGTTTGCAGTTGGGCCACCAAGATCGGAAATTGTGCCAGTAAATCCGGGTACTTTGTCGCGAATGTCTTCTAATTCGCTGATTATGGATTCTTGAGAGCGGTTTTGAATGATGCGCCCTTCATGCTCAGTAATAGAACAGAATGAACAGCCGCCAAAACAGCCACGCATAATATTGACTGAGGTTTTGATCATGTCATAAGCCGGAATTTTGGCTTTACCGTACATAGGGTGCGGGACACGAGCAAAATACAAACCGAACACATAATCCATCTCTTCAGTCGAAAGAGGAAACGGCGGACGGTTTACCCACAATTCACGATTGCCGTGACGCTGAATAAGCGCACGTCCTGAATGAGGGTTAGTTTCTAAGTGCATGATGCGACTGGCATGTGCGTATAAAATACGATCATTGTGCAGTTTTTCAAATGCAGGCAGACGCACCGCTGTGGTTTCGGCGTCGTGACGAGTGGGGCGTACTATTACAGGTTCTGGTTTGCTCTCGCTCGGCTCATCCGTTTTGTCGCTACAGTTGCTTTCCACCTCGTACGGGTTAGTGGGCACAAAGGCTTTACCCGGCTTTTCAATTCGAGAGGAATCAATGATGCTGTAGCCTGCCGGAGGTTCAACAAGGTTAACCGCTGTACCACGAATATTGGTCAGTTCGCTAATGTCTTCACCATCGGCAAGGCGATGCGCTACTTCAATTAAAGCGCGCTCAGCGTTACCAAACAGTAATAAATCCGCTTTGGCATCTAACAATACCGAACGACGCACTTTATCAGACCAGTAATCGTAGTGGGCAATACGACGCAGACTTGCTTCTATACCACCTAACACAATAGGGACGTGCTTGTATGCTTCACGACAGCGCTGAGAATAAACTAAAGTTGCGCGATCTGGACGTTTCCCCCCTTCATTGTTGGGAGTGTACGCATCGTCGTGACGCAGTTTTCGGTCTGAGGTGTAGCGGTTGATCATTGAGTCCATGTTGCCGGCGGTGATGCCAAAAAACAGGTTGGGTTCACCCAATGTCATGAAATCGTCTTTGTTGCTCCAACGGGGCTGGGCAATGATGCCGACACGAAAGCCTTGCGCTTCTAAAAGGCGGCCAATAATCGCCATCCCAAAGCTAGGGTGATCCACATAGGCGTCACCGGTAATGATGATAATGTCGCAACTATCCCAACCTAATGCGTCCATTTCTTGACGGCTGGTGGGTAAAAAGGGTGCAATTCCGTAGCACTCGGCCCAGTATTTTTTATGTTCGTAGATAGGGGGTATAGAGTTGTGCATTGTTAGCCTCTGTCAGCAAGCGCTGCATTATATCTATTCGTGTAAATGTTAGCTAGCAGAAGCCCAAATTATATATATACTGAATTAATACTCCTTTAATTTCATATATATAAGATTTATTGAATATGCCGAGAACTTTGTGTCGAAGTACGTTAGGGCTTGCGTTAGCCAGTTTGTGTACCCCGTATTCTCATGCAACCAATTTTACTGATCCTTTAGATGGTCAGTTTGATATGGGAGAGTATCTTGCCGAAAATGCTTATGGTTTCTTACCCATTCCTGTGATCATTACCGAACCTGCTGTTGGCTATGGTTTTGGTGTTGTGGGGATGTTTTTACACGAAACTGAAGCGCAAAAAGAGCAGCGACGCAAAGTGGCGTTACAATCTGTCGATGGCGGAGCGCAACTCATTCCACCTGCCGTGACCGTAGCTGGGGGGGCGATGACGGAAAACGGCACTTGGTTTGCTTTACTTGGGCATCGCCGAGTGTGGAAAGAAGATTCTATCCGTTATTTGGGTGGGATAGGATTTGGTTCCGCTATTATGCAGTTTTACCCATTTTCGTCTGCTGCGTTAAAAGACAAAGGGGTAGAGCTAGAAACAGAAGGTTTCGGCGGGATACAGAAGTTACAATTTCGCCTGCCAGAGACCTCACTGTTCGTCGGTGTACAGCAGTTTTATGCCGACAGTGAAGTGACGTTAAATAGCGGTCTTGGTAATGGTAATTCTTACAGTTTAGGCAAAACTAAGAGCTCAGGGCTAGGATTCAATCTTGAATATGATGCCAAAAACAGTCTGTTTTATCCGACCCGTGGTTGGGATTTTAATGCCGAGTATTTGTGGTTTCGAGAAGGGTTTGGCAGTGACAATAATTATGAGACGTTTTTAGCTTCTAGCCGTGTGTATCTGCCTATTGCGACTAACTGGACGTTAGCCTTCGCCGCTGAGTATAACGCATTAACCACCAACGAATCCCGCTTGCCACCTTTAGCCTACCCTGATGTTGATTTGCGTGGTATTGCGGCGAATCGATATCAAGGAAACCATACTAGCTCTTATCAAAGTCAATTGATGTGGCAGTTTACCCCTCGTTGGAGCGTGTCTTTATTTGGCGGTGCAGGTGGTAATAGCGGCATTGGCGATGCCAATGAAGGCGCGAGCAGTATGTTTGATGATATGCACTGGGCATATGGCACGGGTTTTCGTTATCTCATTGCTCGTAGATATGGCATACATGGCGGAATAGACATCGCATTTAGTGAAGAGGATAGCGCTTTTTACTTTAATGTTGGAACAGGATTGTAATCGAGATGATGACAGTTAAACTACTTCATCTACAACACTCTTGAACAACGGTTTTATGCACATTTACGCTCAATTATCGACTCACATTCTACTGCCCATGACCATAGGTGCGTTGGCGGTATTGATTATCGCGCTACTCAAAGGTGAAATTTGCCCAGGGCAAAGAGGGCGATTGCATCGCCAAATCCCTATTATTGCCTGTTTGTTTTTTATCAGTGCTGGTGCTATGCCTGTCTTTGTTATTCCGGCCGCTCTGCTGGTGTATTTTTCTGTACAAACCAAAACCGGTAAAACTCGAGACAGCGGCCCGATATTTTTGTTGTGGTTAGCCCTGCTGTCATCGTTAATGCTATGGCTGGCCTCCATTGTCAGCAATCAAAGCTTATTCTTAGCCGGCTCTCTATGCTTGGCCATTTCAGAACTTATCTTCTTAGGCGCCGTTTTGGCGCATCTATTGATGATTAGAGCGAAAACACGTTTACAAGCCTTCCATACTTTGTTGCCGGTTGCGGGAGTCGTATCGTTAATGCTGGTGGTGCTATCGGTATTGATTCAGGCGTATTGGGCATGGCCTACTGATACAAAATGGGTACTCAACGCGATTATCAGTGCTTTTCCAGCCTTAATTTTGGCGGTGTTTGTTTGGTGTTGGCATCTGTTTCGTTCATCAACCGCTCATATACTGCAAGTGGGCGTGGCATGGCTGTGCTGCATGTTAGGAAGTTACTTACTGTTACCGTTATTTTATTAAAATTTTGCCTGCGATCACTGTCAAAACAGCGCTGAACAACTAATCTTATGGTAAGGATTTTGGGCAGCGCAGAGGTGGAACGATGGATTTAAGTAACATTAAACGTTGGGATGGCAACATTTTGTTGGGTATCGTCAATGAGAAACTTCGTCTTGAGTGTGACAGTATCGAAGAGCTAGCAAGTGTATATGAAATTGATGCCAGCGGTTTAGCCGATAAACTGGCTGGGGTGGGTTATCAATACGATCCTTTAACCAACCAGTTTAAATCTCATGAGTTTTAACCGTTCAGTTAAGGCTTAATACAGACAAAAAAATGGCTACCCAACAGGTAGCCATTTTTATATCGAATAATTTGTCTAATGATTAAAACACAAAGCGTGTAGTCAGCATTAACTGATCGCCGTAGAAGTCATTAATTTTGCCTTCTAAGCCTAGAGAGAACAGTTCGGTCGCGTGGAATCGACCATATACGCCACCCATCCAATCGTCGTTACTGTCGATAGTCACGTAGCCAACATGACCGCCCACTTCAAATTGTGGACCTAACCATTGACGCCAGCCTAGGTTAACTTCCATACCCACTTCGTTGTTGTACTTATGGTTATCCACAACGCGCAGTAGCATTTCACCAGTAATGTCGGCCCAGTTAGTCGCTGGAGCGTGGAAACCTAAACCTGCACGAAGGTTGTAGTCATCTTCGAATTCAGAATCTATGGTGGTCACGAAGTGTGCGTTCGGGTGAATTGACTTACTGAAACCAGCGCCAAAGGTCAACGGAGCCATACCGATACGGGCATCGACGTAGTCGTAGTTGAAGTTGCTCATTACTGCTGGGCTTTCAGCAAAGGCTGTGCCGGAAAAAGTAGCTGCTACAGCGAGTGCAGCACAGGCTAGTTTACGCATAATTCTTGATAACCTACTTGGTGTAATTGTGTGTCCTTGGCTTACGGGAGTGATCCCATCATCATACATGTGAAATGATGCGCCTTAAGTCGTTCAAATATATTAATAGAAGCTAGCTATTACCTCCACTAAAACAGAGGCTTATCTAGGCTAATTTTCTGTTAAAATTTGCAAATTAACGGGTTTCGCACACTTATTCGCCAAATTGAATGCGCTTTTCTGACATTGCTTGCAATATTTTTGCTGTATCCAAGTATTTTGCCCACGGCATGGGGTCGGATTGTGTGTCTAGCACATAACGAGTTAGGTGCGAGGTGACAATGTTGATCAACTCGTCTTTTTGCCAAGGCTTAGCGATATAAAAATCAAGGCAGTGATGATTAATCGCATTAACCGTATCATTGAGATCGGCTTGACCGGTGAGCAGGATCTTTTTACTGCTGAGTGTTTTTGGATTGTCGTGCAGTTCAATTAAAAAGTTCACACCTGTTTCTTTTGGCATAATGTGGTCACATAAAATCATGGCTAAAGGTGTATTTTCAGCCTGATATTGCGCAATAACGTCCCTTGCTTCCGCTACAGATTCTGCCGCTTCAATATCGCAAAATTCGCCGAAGTGTTGTAAATCACGCACAACGCTATCGAGAACATCTCTTTCATCATCGACGCATAAAATTAATAATTTGTTCATCCATTGCCTCCTTAATTGACCATTTATGGCGTAAACGGCAGACGCACAATCATCTGCGTGCCTTTACCGATTTCAGATTTTACGCTTATGCTTCCTTGATGCTGATGGATGATCTGGTTACATACCGATAATCCAATACCTAGCCCAAAGTCCCCTTGTTTTTTGGTGGTGAAATTGAGCTCAAATATGTGCTCCAATTGTAACGGATCAATGCCTTGTCCGTTATCTTCAACGATCACTTCTATGACATCGTCGATAAGTCTGCTGTGAATAATGAGCTTGCCATCGCTACCCATGGCATCTAATGCGTTGGACACCAAATTGGTCCACACTTGTTGCAGCGCATTGGGTTGGCATAAAGTCGGCCCGATATTATGGTAATTTCGCTCCACATCGATGCTTTTTAAGCGATTTTCAAAAATGACTAAGGTGTCTTCAATGCCTTCGTGGATATCTACTTTCTTAATCGACTCTTCATCAGAGCGCGCATAGCTTTTCAGACTTTTTACCATGTCGGCGATGCGGCTTGAACAAACGTTAATGGAACGAAGGGTAGTGCCTGCGGTGTAGTAATGCTCGAGCTCGGTCAAAATAGTGCTAAGTTGCGGATCATGACTGAGCTTTTCTATTTCAGATTCCAATCCCATCATTATCACCATCTTAGCTTGTTGTTTACTCTCCACAAGATGGGTAATGGCACTGGATTTTTGCCTAAGCACCGCAGTGGGCAGAGGATTTGATACCAAGGCTCTTTGGAGCACGCTTTTACTTAGGCGTTTACTACTTGGGTTGAAGTATTCAGTATCACGGGTGATTTCGTGAATTAAAGTATCAGAGCTGCGCAATATCGCCGAAATGGGGTTGTTGAGCTCATGTGCCACCCCAGCAACCAGTTGCCCCAGTACCACCATTTTTTCATTTTCGACCAATTGTGATTGTGCGGCCTTGAGTGATTCAAACGTATGCTCAAGCTGAAGCTTGGTATGGATGCTGCCTTGTAATCGGCGGTTAAAGTGGCGCAATAATAAGTTGGTAAACAGCGGCAATAAGCTACTGTTGGAATGCATGACTTTAGTAAAGGTGGTTTTGCTTAGCTTGATGACCTTAGTTGGGCTTAAAGTTAAAGCAGTAGAAAACGACTGCTCACCGCTGACAAACGACATGCCGCCAATGATGCCGCCTTTACCGTGTAGGGCAACTTCTCGACGCTTGCCATGTTCATCTTGTTTATATAATGCGACTTTCCCGTCCAGAATAAACCACAAATACTGATTGGGGGAACCTTCCTCGGTGAGTAAATGTGAGGATGAATAATAACGTATAGTGTTGTCTTTATTATGTTTAGTGAAAAAGCGGTCTAGCTCGGCACACACTTTTTCTGATAATTCATCATCGCTAATGGAGTGATAATCACGGATAAAATCACTGCGGTAGGCGTGAATGCGCTTTTCTATGTGTGCGCGCATGATTTTTTGACTGTCTAATACCGAACCATAAGGAAGCCAATCAATCTTGCTTTGAGAAATAATAAATTCTGTGAGCTCGTTTTTAATCACGCTATGGGTATTTTCGGCCTGCAAAGGGTAAGTAAAGCAGTGATCTAAACGCCCTTCGTTAATCGCTACCACAAGGCTTTGCAGTTGATTAGGATCGCAGGTGAGGATTTTACGACAGTTAGGGTAGTTGCGTCCAATCTCAGGTAACAGCTGTGAGCTATCGTGATGCAAGCTTTGTGATGCCATCACTAGGGCAATTTCAGCCTTATTTTGTTTGATATATTCAATATGCTGCTGTGCTTGCTGTACATCTTTTGCAAACAGCAGTGTAAACTTGCGCTCAAAAGGTTTGAAGGCAAGTTGTAGCATTGACAGCGAATAAGGACAGTCTTCAATACAAAGAACGCAATATTGGACCATAATCAACCCAGTTTTTTATTGCACTGTAACAGAGTTATTTTCGGCTGAATGAGAGCCAGTTAATGTTACGGTCAGTAAACAATAAAAAATACAGAAAAGGCTGATTTATCTCCATTAGTTCTGTATAAACATATTTAAACGTCAGAAATAGATATCATAAAAAATGAAACAATTAAAACTTATGGCCGCAGCTGGCGGTGCAATTGCTATTGTCGGAATTTGGCCACTTGCGGTTGGACAAATTGGACAGACCATTCTTACCGATGGTGTGAAGAATTTTTCTAATTCAGATGTGAAGGTTGAGCTTGAAGAGTATCACAGAGGTTACTTTACCTCAGAAGCAAAAACCTTAGTCACAGTGACCGACCCACAAGCTTTAGCGCAGTTACAAGCGTATGGCTGGCCAACACAATATGAATTTGTGCATGTCATTCATCACGGCTTGGTCAGTATTACTGGCGAAACGTCTTACGCGCAAAATCCAGCATTGGTGTTGAACACTAAAACTCAGCTGAACGGCAATACTGAGTTTTCTACTGAAGTTAAAGATCAGCAGTTTGAAGTCAACGGCGCTGCGCCAATGAAAGTGTTGTTAGAGTCTCTATCGTTAAATGGCTCAGTGTCTGTACTAGGACAAATTGATTATCAATTGAACATGCCTTCTGTGGAGCTAGATTACCAATCTGGCAGTATGGTGCGCCTTAGCGGATTAGCCAGCAAAGGCGATGGTAAAGTTGAGCAAGAATTATGGCTTGGCGAGCAAACGGTGTCTGTTGATAGCTTTGTGATTGATGATAACGAAGGTGTAAATCTTCTGGAAGTGAACGGCTTTAACTACCAATTCCAAACCAGTGAAGACGAAACGGCTGATACCTTGCAAGGTGAATATCAGCTTGCGGTAAAAGATTTTAAAAACCACGATGGTGAAGCGGCGAATTTGAACCTGAACTTTACCGCCGGAGGCTTTGATCGTTCTTCTTTCCTAGACATCACTCAAATGTACCAAAGCACGCCACAATGGACGCACGCTGATACTGAAAAAGTATTGCCTAAAGTGGATGCATTGCTGGCAAAAGGGTTCACTTTGTCACTGAGCAAGTTCAATGTGGATATTGATGAAGGGCATTTTGAAACGAACTGGAAACTTGATTTGCCGGCTGGAAGTGCAGATTCATCAAAAGACATGTTGCAATTACTTAATCTATTTAAAGGCAACTTGAATGCATTTGTGTCGAGCGATTTGGTGATGGCTTATCCGTTCATTCAGCAAAACTTAGATGAACTATTGATCATGGAAGTGGCGACACAAACCGATGATGGCTATAGCTTGTCACTGCAACTTGACGATGGAAACATTAAGTTTGCCAATGGCAAAGAGGTTCCAGTGGTGTCGTTATTAGCTCCGATGCTAATGCATCAAGTTCAATAAAACCAATAAGATAATAGTGCTAATCGTGGTAATTACTGCGCTTGGCATTAAATAATAAGCCATAGCGAGGCACTTTATTCTCGCTATGGCTTTTTTATATCAAGATGAGACTTAATTCTTGTTTTAAGCTGGGGTATAGTCAAAGGATACATTGATCGAATCACTTGGAGTATGTAAACAAAATGGATGCCATTTATAATTTTAGTGCCGGACCTGCAGGCCTACCAAAAGCTGTGATGGAATTAGCTCAGCAAGAGCTTGTAAACTGGAACGGTATGGGTCGCTCAGTGATGGAAATCAGTCACCGCAGTAAAGAGTTTATTGAAGTCGCCAATACCGCAGAGAGTAATTTACGCGAACTGCTTCAAGTACCGAGCAATTATAAGATATTGTTTTGTCAGGGTGGGGCGCGCGCGCAATTTTCGGCTATACCAATGAACTTACTCGGAACATCCACTAAAGCTTGTTATGTTGATGGCGGATATTGGGCACACAGTGCGATTGCAGAAGCGAACAAATATTGTGACGTTCAAGTGATTGATGCAAAAACCGAAATTGATGGCAAAGTTGCGATTACTCCTGCGGCATCTTGGTCGGTAGATGCGGATGCTGCATTTGTGCATTACTGTCCAAATGAAACCATTGATGGTATCGAAATCAATGATTTGCCAGTTACTGACAAACCGATTGTAGCGGATATGTCTTCGACCATCTTGTCTCGCAAAATCGACGTTAGCAAATTTGGCGTTATCTATGCTGGCGCGCAAAAGAACATCGGTCCTGCGGGCATTACTTTGGTTATCGTACGTGACGATCTATTGGATTTGGCCAGCGAGATTTTACCTAGCACCTTGAGCTACAAGTTGTTGGATGAAAAAGATTCTATGTACAACACCCCGCCAACTTACGCTTGGTACCTATCTGGTTTGGTGTTTAAGTGGTTAAAATCAATCGGTGGCGTGGCTGAGATTGAAAAACGCAACCGCAATAAAGCAAAAGCGCTGTATGCCGCCATTGATGAGTCAGATTTTTACAAAAATGACGTACATCCAGACAACCGCTCATTGATGAATGTGCCGTTCCAATTAGCCAAACCTGAGCTAGACGCTATCTTCTTAGAGCAAGCAGAAGCAAAAGGCCTAGTGGCATTAAAAGGACACCGCGCGGTAGGTGGCATGCGTGCGTCTATTTACAACGCTATGCCAGAAGAAGGTGTGGCGGCGTTAGTTGCCTTTATGCATGAGTTTGAGGCTAAGCACGCCGCTTAAGCCGTGCCCCAAGCTTGCGAAAAATTACTGTAAATAGGCCATGGAGCATTCACTCTGTGGCCTTTTTTATGCGTCACATATTTCAGCAAGTCTTTGTTGTAAAAAGCTTTTTAGCTCTTTCACTAAGCTGCTGTATTGACTGCGGTCGGTGAATATCATGTATAACGGGGCGTGCTCTCCGCGCCACTGCTGTGCTAGCGCCACTAATCGACCATGTTGCAAATCATCCAGTACATCTAAGCGCGATTTATACGCCACGCCATGCCCATTTACGGCCCACTGACGCACCATCTGTCCATCACTGGTTTTTCGATTGCCGGTCACATTCACAATGCACTGCTGCTGATTATCACTGTGAATAAAATGCCAACGATTGTGCAGTTTATAATTTAGAGTAAAGCATAAGCAGTTATGATCTTGCAGATCGTCAGGGTGAGTAATTGAGCTATGACTGGCAAGGTAATCCGGAGAGGCGCACAAAATGCGGTAGTTCTCTTTGTATAAGGTAATCGCCACCATATTCGAATCTTCTGGCTCACCAATGCGCAGTGCCACATCCACGTTTTGCTCATACAGGTCGGTGTAATCGTCCGATAAGTGTACATGCACGGTCACTTTGGGATGTAGGGCAATAAATTCATCAATTAACGGCATGATCACCGCCCGCCCAGTATCCGATGGCATGGATAGGGAGATATTGCCAGACAGTTCTTTATCGGTTTCAGTCAGCTCATCAATGCCTTGCTCAAAAATCAACATAGCTTGCTGACAACGTGGAAGAAATAACTCTCCTTGCGAAGATAGTCTAAGCTTGCGAGTAGAGCGGATAAATAAGGGGACGCCCAACTCAGCTTCTAGCCGTTGAATGGTGCGACTGATTGCCGCTGGAGTTTGGTCTAAGCTTCGCGCGGCAGCAGAAAGGCTACCCAGTTTGGCAGTTTCTAAAAATACTCGAATATCATGTAACGATTTCATTATTAACTTTTAGTAAAAAGTAATTTGAATGTAGCTTAGTTTTTCAATTCTAACGTGTCAATTAAACTGGTTGTATAGTTGATCATATGTACATGGAGAAATAACGATGAAAGCAATTGGGTATCAAGTTAATTTACCTATCGATGCAGAACAGTCCTTACAAGACATTACATTAGATAAACCATCTGTAGCCGGACGCGATATCTTAGTAAAAGTACAAGCGGTATCCGTCAATCCGGTAGATACCAAAATTCGCGCCAATGTTGCGCCTAAATCAGGTTATAAGATCATCGGTTGGGATGCTGTTGGCGTGGTGGATGAAGTGGGTGATAAGGTCTCTTTGTTTAAGGTTGGCGATTTGGTGTGGTATGCCGGAGATCTGAATCGCTCTGGCACCAACGCAGAATATCAGCTGGTGGATGAGCGTATTGTCAGTAAAGCACCGACCTCGGTGAGTGTGGCGCAAGCGGCGGCTTTACCATTGACCAGTTTAACCGCGTGGGAAATGCTGTTTGATCGCATACAAGTAGATACCAGTGCTAATAAAACCTTATTGATTATCGGTGCGGCAGGTGGGGTGGGTTCGATTATGGTGCAGTTGGCGAAAAAGCTTACCAAGCTTAAAGTCATTGCTACCGCTTCGCGCCCTGAATCTGTGCAGTGGTTACAGTCACTTGGCGCGGATCAAGTCATCGACCACAACAAATCAATGAGTGAACAATTAGGCATGAAAGATTGCATTGATTATGTGGTGAGTTTGAACAATACCGAACAACATATGCCAGAGGTGGTGACGCTAATTAAACCGCAAGGTAAGTTTGGTTTAATTGATGATCCTATGACATTTGATATTCGCGCTTTAAAAGCAAAAAGTATCTCATTGCATTGGGAGTTTATGTACACCCGTTCGATGTTTGAAACCGGCGATATGCAGACTCAGCATGATATCTTAGCCAATGTGGCAAAAATGATAGATGATAAGCAGATCACCACCACGCTCGGTGAGCATTTTGGCACTATCAATGCGCAGAACTTAAAGCGAGCTCATGCACTTTTAGAATCGCAACAAGCGCGGGGCAAGATAGTGTTAGAGGGCTTCTAAGTATTGCGTTATTGCTGCGCTACAACGTGATTAAAAACAAAAAGCCCCGTTTACTGTTGATAAGTAGACGGGGCTTTAGTTTGTGTCAGTCGCTATTTTATAGAGACTGATGTAACTGATAAAAACGACCTTGCTGTTTTAGCAGGGCGTTATATTGTCCTTGTTCAACAATTTCGCCTTGCTCAAGAATCACTATGTTATCCATTTGACTTAGGCCGACTAAACGGTGCGTAACAAAAATCACGGTTTTGTCTTGGTAGTGCTTCTCTAACAATGACATGATTTGTGATTCGGTTGAGCGATCTAAGCCTTCTGTGGGTTCGTCTAACAGTAGGATAGGGGCGTTATGTAATATGCCACGCGCAATACCAATGCGACGTTTCTCTCCGCCAGACAGTTGACGACCGCCATCACCTAACCATTGTCCAAGCCCAGGCTCTTGCATTAAGTACTCAAGTCCAACGTTTGACAATGTGCTTGCTAATTTTTCATCAGTCGCATCAGGTTTTGCGATTAATAGGTTATCGCGCAAGGTGCCGTTCAAAATATCGACCCGCTGACTTACTACAGAGATAAGACTGCGTAATTCAGATTCTGATAGAGAAGTTAACGGCTGTCCGGCAACATTGATTTGCCCTTGCTTCACATCCCAGTAGCGGGTAAGTAGTTGAATTAACGTTGATTTACCGCTACCAGTTTTACCTAAAATGGCTACTTTATTGCCCTTGGCAATGTTTAAAGACAGCTCTTTCACTGCTAAAGGAGAGTGCTGTTCATCGCTATAACCAAACGAGATGTTGTTAAATTGAATGGCATCGTCTTGATCAAAGCGAGCGCGAGGCTCAGAGTAGTTGGCAAACTGCACTTCTGGCTCTGCGCCAATCACTTCGTTAAGGCGTCTAGCTGAGGCAAGAGTTTGCCCTAAGTATTGGAAAGCACCGGCAATAGGCATTAGCAATTCGACGCTTGCCAGCGTGGCAAATACCACTAACGCAATTAATGGGCTTGGCCCTGTAGCGCCAACGCCATCAGCGGACATCCACAGGATCAAAATCAGGGTAAAGCCACTGGCCATTAATAGTAGGGCATTGGCAAGACCTGTAATATGCGCATTGATGGCTTGATTACTCATCAGTGCCATTTGCGCTTGATCTATTTTCTCGCGGTAACGTTTTTCTGCGCCAAATAACAGCAGTTCGTTGTGTCCTTCAATCCAATCTAAGGCGCGAATACGTAGGTCGGCGCGGTTTTGCGTCAGTTTATGACCATTGCCTTTACCAAGCTTGTAAAACAATACCGGCCACACCAAGACTAAGGTCATGAGTATCACGCCAAGCGTTAAACCAATATCGCGATCAAACCAAATAAGAAAGCCTGATAAACAGAAGATTCCCAAAATGCTCAGAATCACTGGACTCACTAAGCGCAGGTAAACGTGATCCATTGCTGAAACGTCTGCAATCAAACGGTTTAACAGATCCGCGTCTCGAAGTACGCCAATACGGCCTGGGATCAATGGCGTAAGTTTTTGATAAAAATACACACGCAAATCAGTCAGCAATTTAAAGGTCGCGTTGTGCGAGACTACACGTTCACCCCAACGACCCGCGGTGCGTCCCATGGCAAAGCCTCTTACGGCGCCGCCCGGTAACATATAGTTAAAGGTTTCGCGAGCGATTGTCAGTCCTGCCACTGCCGCCGCCGATAAGAACCAGCCAGATAGTGTTAATAGACCAATGGAAGCAAATAGGGTTAGAAAACCCAAGATCATACCTAACGATAGGCCAAACCAATGTTTTTTATAAAGTTTAAGGTAGGGCAGTAACTCACGCATCGATATCGCCTCCCAATCCTTGTTGCTGCTGATTTAACATTTTCTCGAAGGTGCCTTGGTGTTGTAACTCTGCAAAAGTGCCTTGCTGGGTGAGCTTGCCACTTTCTAAAACGAAGATGTGATCCATTACTTGTAAGTTATTTAATTGGTGAGTCACCATCAGTGCTGTTTTATCGACCAAGGCGCTTTGTAGACTTTGGTTAATCAGTGATTCACTGCGCGCATCTAAACTGGCGGTTGGCTCGTCAAGAAGCCAGAATTGACCGTCTTGCAACAATGCGCGGGCAAGGGCAATACGTTGTGCTTGACCCACAGACAATCCGCCTGAGCGATCCGATATAGGGTGTTCAAGTCCCAATCTATCGATGAACTCATCGGCATGCGCTTGTTTGATTTTTTGTTGCAGTTCTTGCTCAGTAAACGGTTTTTGCGCCAGATTTAGGTTATCAGCAATGGTGCCGTGTACTAGCAATGGGTTTTGTCCCACCCAGCTGACTAAGCCGCGATAGCTATCCAAATCCGCTTCGGCAAGCTCAATGCCATTAACTTGTAAGCTGCCTTGGTAAGGTAAAAAGCCAAGTAGGGCATTCATGAGCGAGGTTTTACCTGCGCCACTTGGGCCAACTAATGCCGTTTTTTGACCGTTTTGTAAGGTAAAGCTAATCGGGCCAACTAATACTTTGCCTTCAGCGCTCGTCACCACTAGATCGCGCGCTTCAATAACGCAGTGTGATTTTTTATCAATTGCTTGCTGGTTCTTCTGCTTTTGCTCTGGCTCTTCGATATTCAAAAACTCAACAATGCTTTCAGCTGCGCCAATCGCTTGTTGTTTGGCATGATAGAAAGTGCCTAAGTCGCGCAGTGGCTGATAAAACTCAGGGGCCAGAATTAAGATAAACAGACCGGTAAACAAGGTAACGCTAGTGCCGTAGTGACCAAAGTTAAGCTCACCGATAAAGGTAAAACCAAAGTACACCGCGGTTAAGGCGATAGAAATTGAGGTGAAAAATTCCAATACCGCTGACGATAAAAAGGCAATTTTTAACACGCTCATAGTGCGTTCTCGAAAGACTTCCGATGCGGCGTGTAACTGCTCTTTTTCGTCAGCAGCTCTATCAAACAAGCGAATGGTAGTCATTGCTTGCAGTCGGTCATAGAAATGCCCAGATAAGCGCTGTAAGGCTTTGAAGTTTTTGCGGTTAGCGTCAGCGGCGCGTTTGCCCACCAAAGCCATGAAAAAAGGAATAAGAGGCGCAGTCAGTAAGAAGATTAGGCCTGCAAGCCAGTTTTGCGGGAACACCACCACCAAAATCATCAACGGGACTAGCGTTGCCAGCGCCATTTGCGGTAGGTATTTAGCGAAGAAATCTTGCATCTCTTCCACTTGCTCAATCAGCATAGTACCCCAAGCACCAGCGGTTTTGCCTTTAATGTGTGCAGGGCCTAAACGGCGCATTTTATCAATGATCAGTCCGCGGATATAAACGCGAATTTGCTCACCGCTGCGATAGCCTGCAATTTCTCGTACCCATGCCAATAGACTGCGCACCACAACGGTTGCACCAAGGCCAACAAATAAGGGAATGAGCTCTGATTTATTTTGATGGCTGATGATCAAGCTATGCAGAATTTGTGCAATCAATGACGCTTGAACAATCAAGGTTATTGCCGAAGCAACGCCGGCTACCACAGTAAGGGTTAGCCATCGCTTTGCCAGTTTACTTTGCTGTTTTAGCCATCGGCTTAACTCGCTTTGCGTTTTCTTATCCATGAATTAGGTACTAAATGAGAATAATTTTGATTTGCAGAGTATATCGAAAAACGTCCACGGTTGTTACTCGTGGACGCTAAGATTTCAATACAAGAGGGTATTATTTAACTTAACTATCAATTTCATCAAGATAGCGTTCGGCATCAAGTGCCGCCATACAACCGGTACCAGCTGAAGTAATGGCTTGACGGTAGTGACTGTCCATTACATCACCTGCGGCAAAGACACCGGCAACACTCGTTTGAGTGGCGTTACCTGCAAGGCCAGAGTTGATCACAATGTAGTCGTGATTCATCTCTAGTTCCCCTTTAAAAATACCGGTATTTGGCTGATGACCAATGGCGATAAATGCGCCCATTACCGCGATGTCTTGCGTGGTGTCAGATTTGGTATCTTTGAGGCGCACACCTGTTACGCCCATATCATCGCCTAGCACTTCATCTAAGGTGCGATCAGTGTGCAAAACAATGTTGCCGGATTCTACTTTGTCCATTAGGCGCTTAATCAAAATCTTTTCCGCGCGGAATGAATCACGGCGATGCACAAGATGCACTTTAGCCGCAATATTAGATAGATAAAGCGCTTCTTCGACCGCGGTATTACCCCCCCCAACAACCGCGACTTCTTGATTGCGATAGAAGAAACCATCACAGGTGGCACAGGCGGATACGCCGCGGCCTTTAAAGGCTTCTTCTGATTCAAGACCGATGTATTTTGCCGAAGCACCGGTTGCAATAATTAAGGCGTCACAAGTAAATTCTTGGCTATCACCGATTAGGCGATACGGTTTTTGGCTAAGATCCACTTTATTGATGTGGTCAAAAATGATTTCAGTTTCAAATTTTTCGGCGTGCGCTTGCATGCGCTCCATTAATGCTGGGCCTGTTAAATCACTTGCATCACCGGGCCAGTTTTCTACCTCTGTGGTGGTGGTTAACTGTCCGCCTTGCTGCATACCTGTCACGATCACCGGATTAAGATTGGCGCGAGCCGCATAAATTGCCGCTGTGTATCCTGCAGGACCAGAGCCCAAGATAAGAAGTTTGCAGTGTTTAACATTGCTCATAAGTATTTGATCCTTTTTAATTCCGACTCGATTGTAGGTAATTAATGAGACGAATAGAATATGCTGATTATAGGTATATTGGTTCTAATTTTAAAAACTCAAGGATGGGTCAAGTTTTGTGAAAAACAATACCCTAATATGTGCGGTGGGACAGTCCCCATTATTGTCCGTTAACTCGACTCATTGTCGTCAGAATCATTACTCTTTGGTACAAATCTAGGCATGATTGGCCCATAGTCGTAAGTAGGTAACATGTTCAAAATAGACTGTTGCGGGCCCAAAAACTTAGGTTGTGTGTTGATAATGTATAGGTCGAGCATGGCTTTGGTTCGAGCAAACACTTCTCTAAATCGCACATTAAACCAAGACGACGGCATAGGAGAAGGCACCCCTAAACACACCGCATCTACATCGTAATAGTTGGCAATAAACAGTGCTCGGTCACAATGGAAAGTCTGGGTAACGATAATAAAATCATCCAGATTAAAAATCTGCTTGGCGCGTACTACCGAATCTAAGGTTCGAAATCCAGCATAATCTAAGAAAATTTGTTGTTCAGGAATACCTGCGGCAAGTAAGTCTCTCTTCATCGTCCAAGGCTCATTGTATGAACGATGGGCGTTATCACCGCTTAACAAAAATCCGCGCACTTTATTTTGTTTGTAAAGTTCGATGGCGGCATTAATGCGATAGGTGTAGTAAGGATTGCGTGTTCTGCCAATGTATTTGCTTGTACCTAAGATAAGGGCAATGTCTTTTTCTGGCGTCGATTTCACCTGTTTGTAAATGTGACCTTTAGCCTGATAGCTCATCCAAAAATCCACTGAGCTAAGCAGTAAAATGATCGACAAACCAATCGCCCCTCCGAGGAGTACGAGTACTTTTATCAGGTGCACGACAATGCGCCAAAGGGAGGTTTGGCGCCAATATTGCGTAAGTCTATCTCGGGTGCGTTTTATCACTAGAACGCGGTTCGTTTATAGCGACGGTATACTGGTTGCCAGAAATGGTTGTCGATGGATTCTTTAATTGCCTGATCGGTAATTTCTAACGCTACGCCTTGTTTTATAGCTTGTTTTGCGACGATAAAGGCGATTTTCTTCGATACGGAATGGATCTCCTCAAGCGGTGGCAATAGTGCGCCACTGCCTGTAATCGCCAGCGGTGAACACTCGGATAATGCTCGGCTAGATTCCATTAACATTTCATCGGTGATGCGTGATGCTGATACCGCCAACACGCCAAGTCCTATCCCAGGGAAGATGTAGCTGTTGTTACACTGCGCTATCTCGATGCGTTGTCCGTTAAGGATCACAGGAGCAAATGGGCTACCGGTTGCGACCAATGCTTGGCCTTGTGTCCATTCCAAAATGTCTTTTGGCACCGCTTCTACGCGACTGGTTGGATTCGATAATGGGAATACAATTGGGCGAGGGCAATGCTTATGCATCGCTTCTATCACTTGCTGACTGAATATCCCCGGCGCTCCCGATACGCCAATTAGCACAGTCGGCTTAGCATTTTCAACCACATCCAATAGTGAATAATCAGGACCTTCAGCTTGCCATTGACTTAGGTGCGAAGCTTTTTGCGCCAAAGGTTTTTGGAAGTCTAATAGGTTGTGCATACCATCTTGCAATAGGCCCCAACGGTCGACCATATAGACGCGCTCACGCGCCTTGTCTTCATCAAGCCCTTCAAGTTTCATTTGTGCCACTATTGCCTCAGCAATGCCGCAACCAGCAGAGCCTGCGCCAACAAAAGTGACGCGCTGCTCTGAAAGTTTACTGCCAGCAGCGTGACATGCCGCCATCAAAGAGCCGACAGTTACCGCTGCAGTACCTTGAATATCATCGTTAAAACAGCAGATGCGATTTTTGTAGCGTTTAAGCAGTGGCATGGCGTTTTTCTGCGCAAAGTCTTCAAACTGAATCAACGCATCCGGCCAGCGACGTTGCACCGCTTGGATAAACTCTTCAACAAACTCGTCGTATTCTGCGCCAGTAATACGAGGATGACGCCATCCCATATACATAGGATCAGCAAGACGTTGTGGGTTGTTGGTGCCAACATCTAACACTATCGGTAAGGTATAAGCAGGGCTGATACCGCCACATGCTGTGTATAAAGAGAGCTTACCAATAGGAATGCCCATACCGCCGATACCTTGGTCTCCCAGACCTAAGATACGTTCGCCATCGGTAACAACAATGACTTTTACATTGTGCGTTGAAGCGTTGTTAAGCAGATCGTCAATACGCTCTCTGTTTGAGTAAGAGATAAACAGACCACGTCCGCGACGGTAAATGTTAGAGAACTTTTCACAAGCCGCGCCAACCGTTGGCGTGTAGATGATTGGCATCATCTCAGTAATGTGGTTTTGCACTAAGCGATAAAAGAGCGTTTCGTTAGTATCTTGAATATTACGCAGGTAAATATGGCGATCCATATCGTTATCAAACTGCTGATATTGCTGATAAGCACGTTCGACTTGTTCAGCAATGGTTTCAGTATTCTCAGGCAACAAGCCATCGAGATTAAAGTAAGAGCGTTCAGCCGCAGTAAATGCGCTGCCTTTATTGAGTAAAGGCGTACTTAATAATGCAGGTCCTGCGTGTGGAATATACAGCGGTCTTTTATCGTTATTCATTATTTAACCTAGCTATTGGGAGAGGGCACGTAAGGGAAAAGGCATTGTAAAGTATCCCTTTTATAAATTGAACGCCATCAGGTTCATTTTTTGTCAAATGTAACAGTAAGATCTTAATAAATAGTGCGTTGTTGGAGATAAGTCGAGGTTTTTGTGGCACTGCGCAAGGTTTGCTATGAAAACAAGCATTTGGCTTCGGACTTTAGATCGCTAAATGCTCGGCGGACACTAGGGTATTGCGTTTTAAAGATGAGCCTCAGAATCGGTTTTTACAGTGAATGCGCCATGAGCTAATTGAACCAATGTATCAAATTTTGGTGAGGTTTTTGGGTTTAAAGCCTTATAAATACTCGGTCTGCTCTTAAGGTTGGTTTTGGCTTGCACTTTTTGCACCCCATATTCTTCGATATAACCTCGAATAGCCGCTTGTAATATATCAGGGCGATTTAGGGTGATTGAATCCCAAGCGGCTTGCTTGATGACCGCTTCCATGTCGTTGGTTGAAATCGTTTGCTGTGTTGCGGGTAGGTAATCACCATTATTTTGCGCAAGTTGTCGTAACTTGTTTGCGGATATCTGAGTATTACCCCAGTCAAGGTGTGAAACTTCCAAGGAAAATTCAGTGAAAGACTCGACGTTAGTAAATGCTGCAGATTGGAATATTTCAGTAAGATCCGCTTCCTGAGTTCTTTAACGCATATGTGTCTATAGCGGTGAGATCTTTGGTGTGAGAATGAAAGAGAGTCGCATTCAATATGACATAATGAATGCGACTCTCTACCAAGTGCGATTCTTCACTAAAGTAATTAATTAACCCAATCTTTGAGCGTAAACGTTAAGGTATGCTCTGGATTTTTTAGCTCTATTTCTTTCTCGGTTAAGGTCAGTTTGTTCCATTGTGTAAGAGATTTTAGGTATAACATCTCAGTAAGCATAATGTTGTCTGGGCACATTTTCATTGTGGCGCCGATTTGCTCAATGCGGAAATTATTGCCATCGAGTTCACTTTGGCCAAAAAAGTTATTGCAGCCAGCGGTGCCGTTGGCAGCCATTTTTTCTCCTATCTCGAGCGTTGGCGCACTGAAGTGCTCATCGACTCGCAATGGCTTGCCGTCTATTTTAGTGAGTACCCAATGATGATGTTGTAGGGTGCTTTCGCTGACTTGAATGTTTGTTGGTGCAGTTGACGTCATTTTTGCGTCTGAATTATCCGATGTTGCTGATTCATTGCTTCCCATTGTTGAACATGCAGAGATGAGTAGCGCTGAAGAAATAGCGACTGCTTTTTTGTACATTAATTGGCTCCAAAAGGGTGAATAAGTTATTTTAAGTGTATAACAAATAACAGAAAGCATGTCAGTAATAGGTGATAAGTTTCAGTGGCATGGTTTGAATAATGTTTGGCTTTGATAAATACTAATACATCGATTGGGCAGAATGAGGGAGACAAAATGGAGCAGTTAGACTTTTTTGATGTCCCTAGCCCTTGTATTGGCGTGTGTAGCTCGGACGATAAAGGGTATTGTCGGGGGTGTATGCGCAACAGGGATGAGCGCTTTGCTTGGCAGACGCTGTCTTGCGCCCAGAAAAAGCATGTGATTCGATTATGTCGGCAACGATATTTGCGTAAAGTGAAGAAGAATAGTTCAGCGGCGAATGCGCTAGAAGAGGCTGAGCAGAGTCAGCAGAGGGCATTATTCTGACTTAAAGTTGGTGTTTCTTCGGTTTAAGTTAGCAAAACCAAGTAAACAAAATAGCGAAAGCCCGATTGTTGGTAGCAATCGGGCTTTCTAATTTTTAAGAATCTACAGTTGGTAAGACCGAGTTCTTGGTATACGCAAAAGGTTGGATGTTATCCGATTAATTCCTTGGTAGGGAATTAGATGCGGATGAAGTCCATGTGCTCAACTTTTGGCTTGAACGCGTGACGTTGAACGTCTTGTGGCTTAACCTTAACTTCTGCGCCGTCGATCACAAGAGTGATTTCTTCGTAGAATTCTGGTTTGTCCATTTGGTTGATTACGTCAGAATGAACTAGCGCGATAGATACTGGCGCTGCTTCACCACCGTAAACGATTGCTGGGAATTGGCCAGCGTGACGTAGGCGGCGGCTCGCACCCTTACCTAGTTCAGTACGTACTACTGCTTCAAATTTCATAGTATTTACTCTCAAATTAGTAAAATAAAAAGGATTTTCATCAATCACTTAGCGACCTAGTATTGATGACGTTCGTTTAATAACGAGAAATCGTTAAAACGAGCGCGGATACTACCACTCTATAGGTCTATGAGCAATAGTCTGCGTGCGTATTTTAGCAGAATCGTCGCTAATAGTTACACAGAAAACTCATTGTCAAAGATCACATCTCTGAGTTTCCAAAAACGGCCGTCTTTTCGAGCAATAACAAATTTGGGTAATTTAAAGCGATGTTGCTGATTAACGACCTTGGTAGGGGATAATCCTTCAAACGGATGATGCTTGTCTGCTAAATGCAATTTTACAAAACGAGCGTGAAAGCTTTTCTTTTGCGCTGGGGTATTAAGATAATAAAAAGTGCTGACCTTATTACCACTTTCCCCAAGGTAAGCCACTTTCAGATAATTCTTACCTTTATTGTCTTTTGCCACCGCAAATTGCAGGTCGGTACATTCAAAAACCAGTGCATCTTTTAAGCTTAATGCTTCTTTTAACTTTTTATCAGGGTCGACCAATACCGCTTCACACTCATGGCAGATTCGGGCCGCAATATCATTGTCTGCGCCACATTCGCGGCAATACTTGGCTCGAAAGCGGTAATCACAGTGTTCTCGCTCGCCATCTTCATCTTCAAAATACCCTTGGCACTTTCTGCCATAGTGCTCGATGACAAAGCCATTATCCGCAGTTTTACCCCAAAAGTTATTATTAAAACCGCAAGCAGGACAGGGCACAGTGACGATTTCACTATCAGGGTCGGGCTTAGGAGCGCCGACTTCGGGTTGATATAGGTCATAACAGTTGCCCGCATATTCCAACACCAAACATTCAGTTTTTCCTTCCGATAAACGTAAACCTCGACCTATGATTTGTTGATATAAACTGATGGATTCGGTTGGACGAAGCACCGCAATTAAATCGACGTGCGGCGCATCAAAGCCTGTGGTGAGCACTGAAACATTGACCAAATATTTAAACTTTTGCTGTTTGAACTCGTCGATGATGCGATCGCGCTCTTTGGTATGGGTATCACCAATCACTATGGCGGCGTCCCCTTGCGGTAATAATGAAAACACCTCTTGCGCGTGTTTTACGGTTGCCGCGAAAATCATGATGCCTTTGCGTTTGTTGCCTAAAGTCATAATTTGATTGAGTATCTGCGGGGTAGCCCGTTTGGATTTTTCTATGACTAAATCCATATCCGATTCGCGATATCGACCCATATGCGTAGGGGATATTTCTGAAAAATCGTAACTAAACAGCGGCGCATCAATAATTTTAGCGGGGGTTAAAAACTCTTGGTCGAGCAAGTAACGAATAGGCAACTCAAACACGCAGTCTCTAAAAAAGCGCGGCTCTTCCGAGCGCACTTGTCCTCGAGTGTGATATTGATAAATCCAGCCTAATCCTAAGCGATAAGGCGTGGCGGTAAGCCCCAATATTTTTAAGTTTGGATTAAGCGATTGTAAATGGCTGATGACTTTTTGATAGCTGCTGTTTTTATCTTCAGGTACTCGGTGACATTCATCAATAACCAACAGTGAGAAGGGTTCATTAAAGGCCTCTAGATTTCTGGCGACCGATTGAACCGAGGCAAAGACAACTTGTTGCTCTGTCTCTTTACGACCTAATCCTGCTGCAAAAATGGCCCCTGTCAGCCCGTAGCTTTCATATTTAGCGTGGTTTTGCTCAACGAGTTCTTTAACGTGAGCCATGACCAGTACCTTACCGCGAGCCAGTCTTGCCAGTTCTGCAATCACTAAGCTTTTACCCGCTCCCGTAGGCAGTACAATCACTGCAGGTTCACTGCGCTTGCGAAAATAGTGTACAACGGCTTTAACTGAATCCGCTTGGTAGGGCCTAAGTTGGTACATAAAAAGAGGGTCTTTCCTAAAAAATTGAAGTTTGAGCTGTGCAAAACAGGTATACTAACGGACTTCCTATAAAAGGAATATCCCTCCTCAGTGTAACTTTTCTCTTTTACCGCAAACAAGCGTAATCGACGACAACGTATTATGTTGCATTGAGTGTAATCTCAACTCAAATAACGACTCCTAGGTAAAAATGCGTATAGATAAATACTTGTGTGATGGATTAGGTATTAGCCGCAAAGAAGCGACTAAACTGTTAAAAAGCGGCGCTGTGACGCTTGATGATGCGATGATCAAGTCAGGTTCGGTAAAGGTTAAAGAAGGCCAAACCGTGGCGTGGCAAGAGCGTCCCATTGTTTTGCGCGGCCCTCGCTATTTAATGATGAATAAACCAGAGGGCGTAGTTTGCTCCCATGAAGATGGTTTTAATCACACAGTGTTTGTTCTTATTGACGAAGTTCGCTATGAAGATTTGCATTTTGCTGGACGTTTAGATGTGGATACCACAGGGCTATTGCTGATTACCGATGACGGACAGTGGTCGCATCGCATTACTTCGCCAAAACACAAATGTGATAAAACCTACCGTGTTTGGCTTGCCGATCCTGTTCAAGATGATTATCAATCAAAAATTGCCGAAGGTATTTTACTGCGCAATGAGCGCGAGCCAACGCTACCTGCGCAAATGGAAGTCGTAGCAGAAAATGAAGTGTTGTTGACTATACATGAAGGTAAGTACCACCAAGTGAAGCGCATGTTTGCGGCTTTAGGCAATAAAGTAGTGGGCCTGCATCGTGAGCGTATTGGTAACATTACGTTAGATGAAAATTTAGAACTGGGTGAATATCGCGACTTAACAGAGCAGGAAATCAACTCCATTTTTGATAAGTCAGCAGGATAAGCATGATGACAAAACAGTCAGCGGTTCAGCTAAGTTTCACTATGTTTCTGGTGTTAGGGGCGATATCAGCATTAACGCCTCTGGCAATCGATATGTACTTACCTGCCATGCCCGCTATTGCGGATGACTTTGGCGTTATGCTGGGTGATGTACAAATCACGCTTACTATCTACACTCTGGGCTTTGCAATTGGCCAGCTATTTTATGGCCCGTTAGCCGATAGTATTGGTCGTAAACCTGTATTACTCGGTGGTGTAGGTCTATTTTTACTCGGTGCGATTGCCTGCACCTTTACCCAATCAATTGAAGTCTTGATTTGGGTGCGTTTGTTACAAGGCTTTGCTGGTGCGGCCGCCGCTTTGGTTATTCAAGCGGTGGTTCGAGATATGTTTGAAGCGGAAGACTTTGCTCGAACTATGTCGTTTATTACCTTAATCATGACCGTTGCACCTTTGGTGGCACCGTTAATTGGCGGTCATGTTTCGGTATTAATGGGCTGGAGAGCGGTATTTGCTATTTTGGCTATTTACGCCGCCATTATGTTAATTGCAATCAGTATTAAGATCCCTGAGACGTTAGCCAAAGAAAATCGGCAAGTGTTTCGTTTACGCACCTCGTTACGAAACTACGCACAACTGCTAAGAAACCGCCAAGCCATGGGGCTTATCATGTGTGGCGCATTCTCGTTTTCGGGCATGTTTGTATTTTTAACCGCAGGTTCGTTTGTCTATATTGATATCTACGGCGTTGCCCCGCAAGATTTTGGCTATTTATTTGGTTTGAACATTTTGACTTTAGTGCTGTTTACAACGTTAAACGGCAAAGTGGTTAAAAAGTACGGTTCTAACAAGATGATCATGTTTGGTTTGACCATTCAGTTGCTTGCCGGGCTAGGCTTAGTAGTGTGTTGGATTGCCGACCTTGGGTTGGCTTTCATTGTGCCTTGTGTGATGTTTTATGTCGGAACCATCTCCACAATTGGCAGTAATGGTATGGCATTGCTACTAAACAAATACCCAAATATGGCAGGCACAACATCATCTATGGCAGGCACTTTACGTTTTGGTTTGGGCGGATTGATCAGTTTTATCGTCACTTTGTTACCGGGCGAGAAGAGTTGGCCAATGTTGACTATGATGGGACTGTGCGCCGTCGCGTCCATCGTGATTTATAAAGTATATGGAGAAGTAAAACAGTGAGAAGCTACGCAGAGCAAATGTTAGAGCTTGTAGATATTGCGTTATTGGACATCCACCAAGAGCATCAATCTGGAAAATTAGCCGATACGCCGGTCAGCAACACTAACTTTTTATTGCGCTGGATTACTAAAAGTATCAAAGAAAAGCGTTTTGCGACTTTAATGGCAAAAGATCTGATTGCGTGGCAAAAGCTTGGTCGCAGTCAAGGCAGTAAGACGGCGCTCTATCAACGTTTTCAAACCTTGTCTGAATTTTATGGCATCTTCTTTGGTAAAGATAAAACCGTCAAGCCTGTGCTAGATAAGCAAATCGAGCAATTGATGGATGTGATGGAAGAGGCCGGTTGGAGCGTGACCAACGAATATGATTTAACTGAATCGGCAAAGAGTCAGGTATTTACTGACGGCGAAAGCTCATTTGTGCTGTGCGCGGATCAGTGTGAGTCATGTTTTGATGGCGGTGAGGAGCTCATGCGCCCGATGAGTTTTTATGTGCGTGGTAATCACACCCAGTTCATCGAAAAGGCATTGCAGTGTGGCATGATGCTGCACAAGCAAACGGACTATAAATCGAAAGTGAAATATCACGGAGAGTACCTGATTTACCCAAGTAATCAGGGCCCGATACTGGCGGAAATCCCCCTTGGATTTACCTTAGCTGAATATCAAGCTCAAGCTCAGTCTTAAGCAGCTGAAATATCAGCATAGTTTGTACAAGCTATGCTGATATTTGTTGTCACCGGGTTACGCCTTTCGGCAAATGGCTTTCACCATACCTTTAAAGATAAAAAGATGCGCAGGAAACATAGCGTACCAATAAAGCAGCCCTAAAAATCCTTTAGGATGCCACCAAGCCCGTACATCCAACTCTCTATAATCGCCATGATCAATGATGGTGCATTCAAGTCGTCCTAATCCTGGGCCTTTCATGCCAAACAGTAACGACAGAAACTGCTGATCTTTGATGCGTATTACTTTCCAAGAATCAATGTGATCGCCCAATTTTAATGTAGGGCCTTCTGGCGCTTGGCGTTTTGGACGACCTCCGCCAAAAAACACATCTAACCACTCACGAGTTCGCCAGAGAATATTAGCAAAGAAATACCCTTGTTGTGGGCTGCCTAGTTGAGTGACGATCTGCCATAACTCTTCGGCAGTTTTGTCGGTTTTAATGCTCGCGCCAGCCTGCTTGGGATAATACCCATATCCAGGTTGCCAACGCTGCAGAGCGCCGGGATCAAAGCCCCACACTTTGCCACGCGCAAATTCGTCTTCGCGGCTTAAGGTGTGATTAATCATTTCTTGATAAGAGTATAAATGTTGTGGAAAGCGCACACGTATTGCTTGCGAGTCGGCCACAAAGTCATGACTGAGCCCAGCAAGCAGTGCTCGTCCAACATTACTTGGGACAGACGTCACCATGCCAAGCCAGCGAGATGCCATTGACGGAGTCAGCAGGGGAGTCGCCAGTAAGCGATAGCGATTGTGGGTAGCGTGGCACAATACTTTAAATTGTTGTCGATAGCTTAAGGTATCAGGGCCGCCCACTTCATAGGATTGATTATCACTGGCCGCTTCTTGCACCAGTGACAGCAGATAATGATTAAGATTTTGCAAAGCGATAGGATTGGCTTTGGAGTCGACCCATTTGGGGGTAATAAGAATGGGTAGGTTGTAGACAAAGTCGCGCATGATTTCAAAAGCGGCCGAGCCCGGACCAATAATGACCCCAGCGCATAGCTCAACAATAGGAACAGGCGTGTTGCGCAGAATATTTCCTGTTTCCTTGCGAGCGTTAAGGTGTTCGGAGTAACCTGTTTGTGGTTGCAAAGAACTTAAATAGATCACTTGGCCGATGGTATTTTGTGTCAATGCAGCTGCAAAATGATGGGCCAAAGAAAGCTCATAATCCAAAAAATCATGGCCGTGATTCATACCATGCACTAAGAAGAAAACCGTGTCGAAATTATCAACAACTTGCAGTGTTTGCGGTTTATTTGCTAAGTCGAGTTGCGTAAATGTAAGATTGGGGTGAGAATTGATACGAGATTTTAATAATGTAGAGTTTCGCGCGCTGGCGGTGACTTGATGTCCTTGCTCCAATAATAGAGGCACAAGTTGCGATCCAACATAACCCGAGGCACCAACGACTAATACCTTTTTCTGTTTCATTCTCATTCCTACTTGGTTCTATCCTATAGATAAGAGTATACTAATCAGAGAAAACCCTCACTTTTTCATGGTCTTGTTGAAAAGAACATCACATTTTACTGAAGATAATCCAAATTATAGAAAATGCGCGAATTATATAAGTTTAAAATGGTTAAAAGGTAATCATAAATGTTGAGACTGGTAAATGTTAGCAAGGGATTTGTTGACGGTGGAGAATTTAATCCTGTATTACAGAGTGCTAATTTTACGATTAACCGAGGTGAACAGATTGCTCTTATGGGAGAATCGGGTGCAGGCAAAAGTACTTTGCTGAACTTGATTGCCGGCCTAGATAGAGTCGACTCTGGCGAAATTTGGTTTGACAAATATGACATGCACAATTTTAAAGAAAATAATCGCACTCGTTTTCGTCGCAATCAAATAGGGCACGTATTTCAACAATACAACCTATTAACCACACTTAACGTAGCGGACAACATTCGATTTTGCCGTCAATTGAAGGGATTACCCGAGAACAGTCAACTGTGGCGTCAAATTTTAGCGACGCTTGATCTTATGCCTCTGCTTGGTCGATACCCTGAAGAGTTATCAGGGGGTCAACAACAACGTGCGGCAATAGCGCGTGCGCTGTATATGGAACCTTCTATTTTATTGGCCGATGAACCAACAGGTAGCCTTGATGAAAAGAACGCAGAAGCGGTGATGCGCTTGCTTTCTTCTTTAACCAAAGAATTTAACTGTACCTTGCTGGTGGTTACCCACAGTGAGAAAGTGGCCTCTTTTATGGATAAGACAGCGCGTCTGCAAGGAGGGCAACTGCATGTTATGGCCCATAGCTAAAGCGCTACTTGGTCATTATAAAAGACACCCTTTGCAGATAATCTTAGTTTGGCTAGGACTCTCTCTGGGCATCTCTGTATTGGTCGGCGTTTTGGCGATCAATCAGCACGCACAGCTGTCGTACACTCATGGTGAGCGTCTCTTTTCCAACCCGATGCCTTACCGCATTCAATCAAAAAACAACTCCAACACGATTCCTCAAGGTTTTTACGTTCAAATTAGACGTGAAGGCTTTAGTCAATGTTTACCGTTCGACCTTTATCGTACTCAAACCAAAAAAGGTGCGGACATTCAATTGCTGGGTATTGATAGCCTAGCCACCGCAGAAGTCTTCTTCAGAAGTAATATTCTTGAAAACCCAATGCTAAGGCTGATGCAACAGCCGCACCCTGTATTGATAAATGAAACCTTTATGAAGTACATGGGCTGGCAAGAAGGGCAACAACTGGTGCTCTCTGACGGACAGGTATTAGGGCCGTTAGCCGTTGATCAGCAGCAATTGGTTAAAGGGTCTAACTTAGTCGTTGATATGGCGGTTACTCGTAAACTTCGCCAAGGTACTGGTTTTTCATTAATTGGTTGTGGGAATCTGAGCCAAGATAAGCTCGATAAAATTCGCACTATGCTTCCTAAGGGAGTGACATTACGTAAAAACACCCGCGCGGAATTGGTTTCGCTTACCGAAGCGTTCCACTTAAATCTTACTGCGATGGGAATGCTTTCGTTCTTGATTGGCTTATTTATTTTCTATCAAGCCATGTCACTTTCTTTTATACAAAGACAAACCGTAGTCGGGGTGTTACGCCAAATTGGGGTGTCAGGTTGGCAACTAATGGCAGCATTAGCATTAGAGCTGATTATTTTAGTCACCATCAGTTGGATCTCGGGCAACGTACTTGGCTTAATGCTGGCCAATAAGCTATTACCTGCAGTATCCATGAGTATTGGCGCTATTTATAACGCTAGTATCGATTTAGTGATTCATTGGCGCTGGTCATGGAGTGCGAAAAGTTTGTTAATGGCGTTTGTTGGGGTGTTACTGTCTTGTACTTGGCCTTTATTACGCCTGATTCGCTCGCAACCGATTCGTTTAACTGCGCGACTATCTTTGATTCGTTTTGCAGGAAAAGAGTTCTTCTGGCAAGCAGTACTGGCGGCAATTTGTCTGTTCCTTGCTGTATTTATTCTGCAATTTGGTGAAGGTATTTACGCCGGATTTACCATTTTGGCATTGATGCTGATTGGTATTGGCTTGATGGTGCCATACATCATTTTTGAGTTATTCACTTGTCTTTCTTATCGTTTGCATTGGGTTAAAGCGCGTTGGTTCTTCGCCGATGCAGCCGCTTCTATGAGCTATCGTGGCGTCGCTCTGATGGCCTTTATGTTAGCGATTACCGCCAACGTTGGTGTGGAAACTATGGTAGGTAGCTTTAGAGATACGACTGATAAATGGTTATCACAGCGCTTGGCTGCTGATGTGTACGTGCATCCAACGGCTAACTCTGCGCCACGAATGATTAAGTGGTTAGAGAAACAACCAGAAGTGAAAGAAGTATGGCAGCGTAGAGAAACAGAACTGGCCACCTTAGACGGTAACATTAACCTTGTCAGCAGTGGTCAAAGCAATGGCGAGAAAAGTTCGTTATCAGAAAAAGTCACTATTCCAAATTATTGGCACCATTTGCATCACTCACGCAGTGTCATGATCAGTGAGTCTATGTCTTTAAAACGCCATATTAGGGTGGGGGATTATATCTCGCTTCCCGCCCCAGTGGGACAACAGTGGCGAGTGGTAGGGGTGTATTACGATTATGGTAACCCTTATGATCAAGTGTTGTTATCTGAAAATAGTTGGCGACTGTTATTGCCCGGGCAAGGCAGTGTTGGCTTAGGGGTGGTGCTTAATGACAAATCGCAATCCGCTAACCTGACAGCAAAACTAGTGGATATCTACCGTACGCCGGCGGATAGGGTGGTGAATAACCATACTATTCATACGCAAGCATTGCGTATTTTTGATCGCACTTTCGGCATCACTGACACGCTGGGTAATTTAACGCTTATTGTTGCCGTATTTGGCATCTTCTTTGCCACGCTTGCCGGTGAAGCTTCACGTTTACATAACGTTGCATTGCTGCGCTGTCTTGGGGTTTCGGGTAAGGAGTTGGTCTTTGTTGGAGGGGCGCAACTGTTTGCCTTTGGTCTAGTATCAGCGTGTGTTGCTATTCCTTTAGGCATGGTATTGGCCAGTAATGTGGTCGAATTGATTTTGAAAAATACATTTGGTTGGAGCATGCAACTGCATGTCGTGCCATGGGATTATTTAGGGACATTGGCACTTACTGTGAGTGCACTAATGTTAGCGGGAGCCATTCCGGTGTTGCAAGTGATACGCCGTACTCCGATTAAGTCGCTTCGTGACGCGTTATAGAGTAACCAATGAGAAATGTCTTTAAGAAACGCCTTATTCTTTTGTTAGCCGGTTTATTGGTAATAGTGGTGATCGCTGGACTGATAACCCGTTACCATCTGGGTCAAAAACAAGCTCACCTTGAACAATTGGAAAAGATAGCTGAAGACGCGCAATCGACTTTTGAGCCGGTATTACCGAATAAGAAAGTGTCATTTCCGCAAGATTTTACTGTGCACCCAACCTACGAACAGGAAGTCTGGCGTTTTATCGCAACCGTTAAAGATGAGCAGGGTAACCCTTATTTAGTGCAATGGTTTTTGTTCCGTATTGCCATGTCTGAAATACAAGGTGTGAGTTGGGAATCGCCGCAAATTTACACCTCACAAGCGATTGTGACTACTCCAAACCAGATTTTCCTTGATCAACGTTTTGCTAGAGGTGGCATTGGTTTAGTGGGGATACGACAACGCCCTTATCAACTTTCTATTGATAATTGGTCTATTCGTTCTTTCTCTGAACAACCGATACCGGGTCGAATTTCGGTATTCACTGATCAATTTAAAGTGAATCTCACTACCGAGTTAATTCGTCCTTATGTCCCGTTAGGGCAAAACGGTTACCAAGTGACTCATGACTTAGCTTCTAGAGCATTATATGGCTATACCGCACCTTATATCCGAACATTTGGCGTTATCACGGTGGGAAATAAAAATATTAAGGTTGCAGGGCAAGCCTCCTTCAGCCAGATTTGGGGTACAGATATTCTTGGTAAAGGACAAAGTGGCTACAGCCACATGCTCTTTAGGCTGCAAGATGGACGAGTACTTTCGTTGGTAAAATCACGTCATCAAGACGAAGTTCAGCCGTACAGTTTTGGCAATTTATATACCCCTGATGGACAGCATGTAGCATTAACGAATGAAGATGTTGAAATACGTTCAGTGGGAACAACCACGCTAAGTAACGGTAAAATATTGCCGCTACAATGGGTGATTAACGTACCGAAATACAACATTCATTTGACCGCTCATAGTAATCGTTATGATCAATGGGCCAATCTATCTATCCCTTCGTGGTCTGGCAGAATACAAACAAATGGGAATATTAAAGCTGAAGGCTATTTGCAGTTGGTAGGCTACTGATCATCCGTCGTTCACTTCTATTTGTAACTTTTCTTTAGTGAAAGCTGAATCATATAACTCCTATGACGTGTTGTTCATATTGAGTAAAGGTTCAGCTCTCTTCTTAGGCTATCCAGGACGCAATGCAAAAAGAGTGTATTAACCCCTTTTAATAAGTTTAGCTTATCAAATGAATCAGTCTAAACTTGATCCACCTCTAACTTTGTAACATTGCTAACGCACACTTGCCGCTCAACATAGCGTCACTTTCAATATGCTAAACTAGTAGTAATACACATAATGATACATGTTGAGCGCACAATACGCCTATTTTGCTGTAATAATAAGCATCATCGATTTTACTTCGGAATTTCCGAGTTTTAAGGTCTGAACAATCGAATTTTATATAGTAGTTGTTCACTATAGACTTTGCCGCACTTAGTTGTGTGAGTCTAATCACAAGTGTAAAGGTTATAATATGAGTCAAATGTTGAAAGATTTTTTTAAGATGGAGTCGGCCGGTGGGGTGATTCTTGTGATCGCTGCTGCATTAGCTATGGTCGTTGCGAATAGCCCTCTTAATGAAGCTTATCAAGGCGCTCTACAGTCTTATGTTTTAGGTATGTCTGTTAGCCACTGGGTTAACGATGGCCTAATGGCGTTGTTCTTCCTACTGATTGGTTTGGAAGTTAAGCGTGAGCTTTTAGAAGGCGCGCTAAAATCTCGTGAAACGGCTATCTTCCCTGCGATTGCAGCGGTTGGTGGTATGGTTGCACCTGCTCTAGTTTATGTTCTGTTCAATATGGGCGACCCTGCGGCTCTTTCTGGATGGGCAATCCCTGCTGCAACAGATATCGCATTTGCTCTGGGTATCATGGCGTTATTGGGTAATCGCGTTCCTGTTAGTCTAAAAGTGTTCCTATTGGCACTGGCAATCATTGATGACTTAGGTGTGGTTGTTATTATCGCGCTGTTCTACAGCAGCGATCTGTCTACTATGGCATTGGCGGTTGGCTTTGCAATGACTGGCTTGCTGTTCTATCTCAACCACAAGAAAGTGACGTCACTAAAGTGGTATGCGCTAGTCGGTGCCATCTTATGGTTTGCTGTATTGAAATCTGGTGTACATGCAACGTTAGCTGGTGTGGTGATTGGTTTTGCGATTCCATTGAAAGGTAAGAAAGGCGAACATTCTCCTTTGAAACACCTTGAACATGCACTACACCCTTGGTCAGCGTTCTTCATTTTACCTATCTTTGCTTTTGCAAATGCCGGAGTATCCTTAGAAGGTATTTCATTATCTACACTAGGTTCAACATTACCTATGGGTATTGCATTAGGTCTATTGCTAGGTAAGCCACTGGGTATCTTCACTTTCAGCTGGCTTGCGGTGAAGTCGGGCGTTGCTAAACTGCCGACAGGGATTGATTTCCGCCATATCTTTGCAGTATCGGTGCTATGTGGTATAGGTTTCACCATGTCGATGTTTATTGCATCACTGGCATTTACTGGTGCAAACGCTGATTTCAACACTCACGCGCGCTTAGGGATCTTGATGGGATCATCTATTGCAGCAATTGTTGGTTACGTCTTGTTGAGCATTTCGCTTCCAAAAAAAACGCTAATGAACACGCAGGTTGAAGCAGAAGCTAAATAATCGAAACTGACATTTTATTGATACGAAGGAGAGCCTATGTGCTCTCCTTTTTTCGTTTTAACTCGTTGATTTTTGGCGTTGTGGTATGACTCAATTGTTTAAAAACAACGAATTCGATTTGTTTAGGTAAAAAAAAGCCCAATCAAAAGGACTGGGCATATACAAACATAGGAGTTAAAAAGAAATAACAGTGGACGTAACCAACATGAATACTGAAATTGTTTACAAGGTAAATTCATCTCACTTGTTGCTTACATAAGTAAGACTGGAAGTTTGAGAAAGAGTTCAATAAAAAACCATTTTTATTTCGAGGATATAGAGATATTTAGTTAACTGACTGATTTTAAATAATTTAATTTTTGATATTTATTTCCCTTTTTCGTTCTAAGATTTCCTTTAGTGATCTGGTCGTACCTGTTTGTATTTTATTGTTGATCTTGTGTTATTTAATTGTTAAATTCAAACGAGTGTTTAATACAGGTGATTGGATATGGGCGCAGGACTGGCGACAAAACAAAAGATTATTGAAGTTGCAGAGTCTTTGTTTGCACAGAAAGGCTTCAAAGATACCTCTCTTCGCGCGATCACTAGCCAAGCCAATGTCAATCTTGCTTCAGTGAATTATCATTTTGGTGATAAGAAAAGCCTCATTCGAGCCGTATTAAATCGATATCTGGAAGAGTTTATGCCGCAGTTAGAGCATGAATTGTTGCGTATAGAACAAAGTAATGATGTGTCTATGTACGATGTTTTTTACACGCTTAAATCCCCGCTAATTAATCTCGATAAAGAGTTTGATAAAGGTGCTAGCCGTTTTTTATTGCTAGTTGGCCGCGGGTATAGCGATGTACAAGGGCATCTTAGATGGTTTATCACCACACGTTATGGGCATGTACTGGATAAATTCAGTGATGCTGTGTGTAAGGCAAACCCACATTTAGATCAGCAAACGTTATTTTGGCGATTGCATTTCACGTTAGGTGCTTGCGTCTTTACGATGGCTTCCAGTGAAGCCTTGTTAGACATTGCCAATAGTGAGTTTGATGTTGATACCGATATTGAAGCCATGGTTGAACAGATAGTGCCGTTTTTGGCCTCTGGGATGAGCGCAAGCGATACCAATCTTAATACTGTAACCAGTTAACATGCTCGGTTAATGACTAGGATTGGGATTAATAAGTCTTATTAAGAGAAGGGAAAGGATATGACTTCTTACAGAAGAAAATGGGTAAGTGACCCTGCATTTAAAATGTTTAAAAAGGTATTACCACCTTTATCTGACACCGAACGCGAAGCCATGGAAGCGGGCAGTGTCTGGTGGGAAGGGGATTTGTTTTCAGGTGCGCCCGATTGGGAAAAATTGCACGCTTATCCAAAACCAACCCTGACGGCCGAAGAGCAGAGCTTTATTGATAATCAGGTTGAGACCCTGTTGGACATGATTGATGATTATCAAATTGTGCAAAAGGACAGAGACTTACCGAGTGAAGTTTGGGAGTACCTCAAAAAAGAACGTTTCTTCTCTTTGATGATCTCTAAACAATATGGTGGTCGTGAATTTTCTTCTTTAGCCAATTCAACTGTGGTGACTAAAATTGCTTCTCGTAGTATTAGTGCTGCGGTGACTGTGATGGTGCCAAACTCCTTAGGCCCAGGTGAATTACTGTCTCACTATGGTACGCAAGAACAAAAAGATTATTGGTTACCGCGACTTGCGGTAGGTACTGATATTCCATGTTTCGCTCTTACCGGGCCAGAAGCAGGCTCTGATGCGGGAGCGATCCCAGATACAGGTACGGTTTGTTATGGTGAGCATGACGGGCAAAAAGTATTAGGGATAAATCTGAGTTGGAACAAGCGTTATATTACTTTAGCCCCTGTAGCGACCGTATTGGGTTTGGCATTTAAACTCAATGACCCTGAGAACCTATTAGGTAAAGGCACTGAATTAGGTATTACTTGCGCTTTAATCCCTACTTCTCATTCCGGTGTTGAAAATGGTGAGCGTCACGATCCTTTAGGCTTGGCGTTTATGAATGGGCCCACACGTGGCGAGAACGTGTTTATTCCTATGGACTGGTTAATTGGTGGTGCGGACTACGCGGGTAAAGGATGGCGCATGTTGGTCGAGTGTCTTTCTGCTGGTCGCGGAATCTCATTGCCTGCATTAGGCACATCTATTGGGCATTTAACCGCCAAAACCACTGGCGCTTATTCGCTAGTACGTAAACAATTTGGTTTATCGATTGGACGCTTTGAGGGGGTTGCTGAAAGTTTAGGTCGTATTGGTGGCTTAGCTTATCTTCTAGAGGCGAGTCGTACACTGACCACTACTGCGTTAGATAGCGGTGAAAAACCGGGCATAGTGACGGCGATTGCCAAATATCATATGACGGAAATGGGACGTACTATTTTAAATGATTCCATGGATATTCACTCCGGTCGCGCAATACAACAAGGCCCAATGAACTATTTATCGCATCCTTATAGCGGTATTCCCGTCGCGATTACCGTAGAGGGCGCAAATATATTGACTCGAAACTTGATGATTTTTGGTCAAGGTGCAACACGATGTCATCCTTATGTGTTAAGTGAGATGGAACTGGCATCAGACCCTGATGTAGAAAACGCAGCCGCTAAGTTTGATACTTTATTGTTTAAACATATTGGGCATGCGACCAAAAATAGTTTAGGTGCGTTTGGTGCGGCGTTGACAGGGTCGGCGTTTATCTCATCACCGGTAGCCGGAAAAACTAAGTCGTATTACAAAGATATGACTCGTTTGAGTCGCGCGTTAGCAGTGAGTTCAGATTTTGCTATGTTAACCCTAGGCGGTGAGTTAAAGAGAAAAGAATTAATCTCAGCACGTTTGGGCGACTTATTAAGTTATCTGTATCTTGCCTCTGCGGCATTAAAACGTTATCAGGATGAAGGAGAGCAAGAGAAAGATCTGCCATTTTTACGATATGCAGTTGAGCATTGCTTGTATCAGGGGGCAAAATCTTTGCAAGAAGCGTATGACAACTTCCCTGTGCGTTGGGCAAAATACGTGATGAAGGGATTGATATTCCCATTAGGCAATCGTTTTGCACCGCCAAGTGATGATCTCACTTTACAAGTTGCGCGTTTATTAATGGAGCAAGGTGAGCATCGTGAGCGTTTGACCAAACTGTGTTATGTCAGCGATAAAGAAGACGATTCGGTGGGAATTATGGAACGTGCCTTTAGCGCCATGTTGTCTGTTGCGCCGATTGAGAAAAAGATCACTCAAGCAATCAAAGATAAGCGCATTGAGAAAAAACAGCCGCTGCAAGAAAAACTCAGCACAGCTAAGATGCTAGGCATTTTGACTCAAGAAGAAGTGAATAAAGTGTTAGAAGCCGACAAATTGCGTTATCGAGCAATACAAGTGGATCACTTTAGCCATGATTTTGACGAAGTGCGCACACAAAAACCAGCAGGTGTTCGCTCTGTTGATGATGATGCAGCGTAATACAGGCTTGCTTTCAGCAATAACGTAATAATGCTTGTCATCGTAATAGATAAATCCCGTAAACCTTAAGGTTACGGGATTTTTAATGTTTGATATAAAGCGAACAATATCTGATACCAATCACACT